>DASXZK010000107.1:0-69841 GCA_036501965.1 Solirubrobacteraceae bacterium | reverse complement strand
AGCGCCGCGGGACTGGAGAACGGCAGGTTGCGGTGCGACTGCTCGGGCTCGACCTTGTATTCAGGGTCCTGGCTCCCGAGCAGCCGATCGCCGATGTCGATGATCACCCGCCGCTCGTCGTGCGGGACGCCGAGGATCTCGGCGAACACCTGCATCGGGATCTCCGAGGAGATCTCGTGCACGAAATCGAACTCCCCCTTGGGCAGCGCCAGGTCCAGCACCTCCCGGGTGACCGTCCGCACCTGGTCCTCCCAGACGCCGACCGCCCTGGGCGTGAACCGCCGGGCGATCAGCCCGCGCAGCTCGTCGTGGCGCGGCGGGTCCATGTCGATCATCGATTTGCGCGCCTTGATCTGGTCAGGGTCGAGGTCCTCCAGCGAGGTACCGCCGATCTCCGAGGAGAACGTCTCCACGTCGCGGTGCACGGTGCGGATGTCCTCATACCGGGTGACTGCCCAGAAGCCCGGCGCGCCGTCCGGCTCTGGATTCCAATGGACCGGCTCCTCGGCACGGAGCTGCGCGAACGCCGCGTGCGGCACTTCCTCCAGGAAGGCGTCGTGGTCTGAGAGGTCGATGAAGGTCGTCTCTGTCATGTCGCTCTCAGAGGTGGTGGATGTACTCGGCGATGTCCCAGTCCGACACCCACTCGCGGTGGCGCTGAACCTCGAAGCGCTTCACGGTGAGGAACGTGTCGACGATCGGTCCGCCGAGTGCCTCGGTGAGGACCGCATCCTGCTCCAGCGCGTCAAGCGCGGTCTCGAGCGTCGCGGGCAGCCGGTCGCCGGCGATCTCCGAATCGGCGTGATAGGCGTCCCCCGACACGGGTTGCGGGGGCGCGAGCTCGCGGCGGATCCCGTCGCCGCCCGCGGCGAGGGTCGCCGCGATCGCCAGGTACGGGTTGGCGGCACCGTCTCCGACGCGCAGCTCGATGCGAGTCGCGGCGCCGCGCTCGGGCGGGATGCGAATCAGCGTCGAACGGTTGTCGTACCCCCAGTTGGCGTGGGTCGGGGCGAGCGAGTCGGGCAGGATCCGGCGGTATGCGTTGATCGTGGGGTTGAGGAACGCCATCAGCGCGGGGGCGTGGGCGAGCACGCCGGCGATGAAGTGATGGGCCTCGGGGGCGAGCCCGTCGTCGGCTCCCAGCGAGTCCAGCGCATTGGCGCCGTCCCGGTTCAGCGAGACGTGCAGGTGTGTCCCCGAGCCACCCTGGTCGTTGAACGGCTTTCCCATGAAGGTGGCGAGCAGGCCATGCATCGCGGCGATGTCCTTGACCGAGGCCTTGAGCAGGAACGCGCGATCGGCGGCAGCGAGCGCCCCGCAGTGACGGAGGTTGATCTCGTACTGCGAGTTCATGAACTCGTGGTTGACCGCGAACGCCCCGATCCCGAGCTCGGCGAGGTACTCGCTCATATGCCGTGCGAGCGCGTCGGGGTCCGCCTGGCGGCCGACCGTGTAGACCATCGAGAGGTTGTCGACGATCCGCGCGATCCCGTTCGGCGCATCGGGGTCACGGCGTACGAGGAAGAACTCGAGCTCCGGGCCGACGATCGGATCGAGGCCGAGTGCGCGCAGCGACTCGACAGCCACGCGCACGGCGCCCCGCGGGTCGGCGATCGGCGCGGCGCCCTCCGCCGAGGAGAGGTCGGCCAGGCAGACCGCGACCTCCCGATCCCACGGGAGCGTCGCCATCGTCGCCAGGTCGGGCCGCGCGACGAGGTCGGGGTACCCCTGCTCCCCGCCCCACACCGGGGTGTGGCGCAGGTCGGTCCCCATCACCGCCGCGCAGAAGCAGAGCCCGCGCTCGATCACGTGGTCGAACTCGGCGACGGGAATGTCCTTGCCGCGCGCAACGCCGTGCAGGTCGGAATACAGCATTCGCACCGAACGCGGCGCGGACCCGTCGAGGGCGGGCCGGCCGTCGAGCTCAGATGGCGCGACGGCGGGATGGATGTCGGTGTGCATCGGCTCTCCTCTGATGACTAGGCGTGTTCGACGGCCAGCCGGCGGCGGTACTCGGCCAGCCGGCGGGCGTTGTTGAAGGCGACGGCGCCGACCAGCTCGCCGTCCTCGCCGAGTGCCTCGGCGATGAGACGTCCGGTCTCGCCGTCCTCCTCGACGATCTCGATCTGCGCGGCCCGGGCCGGGAAGCCGACCGACTGGATCTTCAGCTCGTACTGGTCGGACCAGAAATACGGGGGCGCGACGTGCGCGGCGCGCTCGGCCGCGTGCTTGGTCGCGTTGGCGCCGGCGAGGCGGCCGTGCTCGGCGGCGGTGGTCCAGTGCTCGACCCGCACCCGCTCACCGCCCGCTCCCGGGTGGGGCCAGAAGGCGATGTCGCCGGCGGCTAGCACGTCGGGGTCCGAGACGGACGTGAGGGTGGCGTCGCAGACGACGCCGCCGTCGGGGGCGAGCTCGATGGGGCTGCCGGCGAGGAACTCGGTATTCGGCCGAGCTCCCACGGCAATCAGGACGAGATCTGCGGAGATCTTTGTGCCGTCGGCGAGCCGGACACCGTCGTCGTCGATCTGTCCGATCCCGGCTCCGAGGTGAAGCTCGACACCGCGGTCGCGGTGCAGCTGCGCCACCCGCTCGCCGAGCTCGGGCCCGAGCGGCAGCAGCGGCTGGGGCGCAAGGTCGATGAGCGCGACGTCGATCCCGCGATGGCGGGCGGACGCGGCGACTTCGCAGCCGATGAAACCAGCTCCGACGATCGCCAACCGCCGGGCGTCGCCAAGCGCGTCGAGGAGCCGGGCGGCATCGGCCAGGTCACGCAGCGTGTGGCCGCCGGTCACGCCGGGCAGCTCGCGGGCACGGACGCCGGTGGCGAGGATCAGCCGGCCGTACTCGAGCGTCGACCCGTCGCTCAGCGTGACCGCGTGCTGCGGGGCGTCGACGGCGGTGACCGCGGTGGAGAGCCGCAGCTCGGCGTCGAGCACGTCGAGGCCGGGGAACGCGCAGCCCTCGGCGGTCTGCTCGCCCTTGAGCAGCTCCTTGGAGAGCGGCGGGCGGGTGTAGGGCGGATGGGGCTCGTCGCCGACGAGCACGATCTCCCCCTCGTATCCGGCGGCGCGCGCCGCCTGGGCGGCCCGCAACCCGGCGAGGCCCGCACCGGCGATCACGATGCGGGTCATCCCTGGTCAGTCCTCGATCCGGATGGCCATCATCGGGCACACGTCGACGGCCTCCTGGACCTCGGCGCGCTTGGACTCGTCGACGTCCTCCTGCCAGTTGAGGACGTCGTCGTCGCCGAGTTCGAAGACGTCGGGGGCGGCGAGCACGCACTCGCCGTGGCTCTGGCACAGGTTCATGTCGACGTGGACCTTCACTGGGCCTCCTGTTCGTTGACGATGCGCTCGGCCTCCTCCTCGGGGATCGCGAGCGCGACATGCAGGGTGTTGGCGGACGTCTGCATCTGGTCGCCGGCCGCGGAGAGGTCGACGTCCCAGTCGACGATCGTGTTCTCGACCCGCGCCGATGCGTCCCCACTCGCAACGGTGACCGCGACGACGTCTCCCGGCTCCATCGGGCGCGAGTTCGCCGGTGTGCCGGTGAGCACGACATCGCCGGGCTCCAGGGTGATCAGCCGGCAGATATCGGCCAGCTGGTAGGCGATCGACCAGATCAGATCATCGGCGGTGGCGCGCTGGACGACCTCGCCGTTGACCGTGGTGGTGATGGTGAAGTTCGTCGGGTCGAATTCGGACGCCGGGACGATCTCGGGCGACAGCGGCAGAAAGCCGTCCTGGCCCTTGACCCGGAACATCGCGCCGCGATCGGCGTGGCGGAAGTCATGCAGCCCGACGTCGTTTGCCGCCAGATAACCGGCGACGTGATCCAGCGCTTTGTCGACCGGGACGCCCTTCATCCGCTCGCCGATCACCACAGCGACCTCGCCTTCGTAGTTGAGGAACTTCGCGCCGTGCGGGCGGTTGACCGGCCGCCGGTGGCCGTTGAGCGCTGTCGGCGGCTTCATGAAGTACGACGGCTCGGGCGGGACCCGCGCCTGGTACTCATCGATCCGCGAGCGGTACGTGAGGTGAACGGCGATGATCTTCGACGGCTGGACCGGCGCCAGGTACACGGCGTCGGATTCGGCGATCGTGCGGCCGTCGTCAAGCACGATCTCCTCGCTCTCCCGACGGCCCGTGTGCACGGAACCATCGAGGGCGACGCGGACTCTCCTCGGTTCCGTCATCCCGATGGATCTTCCGTGAGGGATGCGGATGTCGCAACAGGGTTTCACGCACGATTGTGCGCGTGACGAGATAGATTGCGGGGTGCGATGGATCTCCGCCAGCTTCGCTACTTCGTCGCTGTCGCCGAGGAGCTGCACTTCTCCCGGGCCGCCTCGCGGCTCAACCTCGCGCAGTCGGCGCTCAGCTCGCAGGTGCGCGCGCTCGAGCGCGAGGTCGGCGGGCCGCTGCTCGTGCGTTCGACCCGTCGTGTCGAGCTCACACCCGCCGGGGAGCGGTTGCTGAGCGACGGGCGCGAGGTGCTCGCCGCCGCCGACGGGGCGCTCGAGCGTGCCCGGGCGCTGGCGAGGGGCGAGGCCGGCGCGATCGTGCTGGGTTCGATGGGGCCGGCCGCCGGCGGCCTGCTCGCGCCGCTGCTGGCACGGTTCTCCAGCCGCCACCCGGGCATGCGGGTCGAGATCCGCAACCTCGACTTCTCAGACATGGTCGACTCGGTCCGCGAGCGCCAGGTCGATCTCGCGTTCATCTACATGCCCCTGGACGAGCCAGACCTCGAGTTCATCCCCCTGATGACCGAGCCGCGCGTCGTCGTCCTCCCGCGAAACCATCGTCTCGCGCGGCGCAAGCAGATCCGGCCGCGCGACCTGCGCGACGAGACGTTCATCATGCAACCGGAGCACGTCCCGGAGGTCTGGCGCGACCATTGGCTGCTCGTCGACGACTTCGGAGAGCGTCCCCGGATCAGCCCGCGGACAGCCGACAAGCTCGAGGACTGGCTGACCCTGATCTCCCAGGGAGAGGGGGTCGACACCGCCCCGGCGATCATCGCGCGCTACTACGCCTGGCCGGACGTGGCGTTCGTGCCACTCGTCGACACCGCCCCGTCGCTGCTCGCGCTTGCCCGGCGCCGCGGCGATTCCGAGCCGCTGCTCGACGAGTTCACCGCGCTCGCCCTCGAGGTGGCCGCGCTCGTCAGCGAGACGTGAATAACTTCTCCTGGAATCGTGATCGACGAGGAGTTGTGAGATGTACCTGATGCGCATCGGCGCCCCTGGCGCGGAGACCCCCGCGGCGCGGGTGGATGACGAGACCTACATCGATCTCTCCGACGTGGTGCAGGACTTCGACGAGGGCTTCTTCGGCGCCGAGGGCGTGGAGCGGATCCGGCCGGTCGTCGAGGAGCGGATCGCGGCTGGCCAGACATCGGCGCTGGAGGGCAGGCGGATCGGCGCCCCGATCGCACGGCCGCACCAGATCCTCGCCATCGGCCTCAACTACTCCGACCATGCGGCGGAGACCGGCGCCACGGTTCCCGATGAGCCGATCCTGTTCACGAAGTCGCCGAACTCGCTGATCGGACCCAACGACGAGGTCCGCATTCCCCGCGGGTCGCGCAAGACCGACTGGGAGGTCGAACTGGGGATCGTGATCGGGCGACGGACGAGCTACCTGGACTCGGTGGAGCAGGCGGCGGACCACATCGCGGGGTGGTGCGTGACCAACGACGTGAGCGAGCGCGAGTTCCAGGCCGAGCGCAGCGGCACCTGGTCGAAGGGCAAGTCGGCCGAGACCTTCAACCCGTGCGGGCCGTGGCTGGTCACTCCCGACGAGGTCGGCGACGTCCGCTCGCTCGACATGTGGCTCGATGTCAACGGTGAGCGGCGCCAGACCGGCTCGACCTCGACGATGATCTTCGACCCGTTCTTCATCGTCCACTATCTGAGCCAGTTCCTGGTGATGGAGCCGGGCGACCTGATCAACACGGGGACGCCGCCGGGCGTCGGGATGGGCTATGACCCGCCGGTGTTCCTGGCACCCGGGGACGTGATGGAGCTCGGGGTGGAGGGGCTGGGGTCGCAACGGCAGGTGGTGGTCGGGCCGCGCTGAGGCGGCGGATCTCGCACGCTTCGGCCGAGGGCGCGACGCGTGGGCGACAGCTCGCGCCCCCGAGACGGTTCAGGCCACGGCGCCGCTCCCGGCGTCGAGCGCGCGGCCGGCCTCCAGGGCGCTGCGGACCCATTCCTCGACACCGGAGACGTGGACCGTCGCCCAGCTGCGGGCGAGCTCCGGGTCGCGGCGATGGAGGGCATCGAGGATCGCGCGGTGCTCGGCGATCGTGCGGTCGATCACGCCCTCGCCGGCGATACCCCGCCACACGCGCATGCGTTGCGTCGGGCCCGAGATGCTCTCCAGCACGGCGCCGAGGGCGGCGTTGCCGGCGACAGTCGCGATCAGGCGGTGGAACTCCACATCGGCGGCCACCAACTCTTCGACGGTCGAGGAGCCCGTCGTGCGCTCCATCAGCAGTTCGAGCTCGGCCAGGGTGTCGTCGTCGATCCGGGTCGCGGCCAGGGCGGTGGCCGCCGGCTCGAGGATCCGGCGGACCTCGACCACCTCGAGCAACGTCGCGTCGCCATGGAAGTCGACGACGACGCTGAGTGCCGCCAGCAGGGTGTCCGCCGCCAGGGCCGTCACGTAGGTGCCGTCGCCTTGACGGACGTCGAGGATTCGCAGCAGCGACAGGGCCCGTACCGCCTCGCGCAGTGAGTTGCGCGAGACCCCGAGCGACTCGGCGAGGTCGGGCTCACGCGGCAGCCGGTCACCCGGCTTGATCTCGCCGGAGCGGATCATCTCCTTGAGGCGGTCGATGGCGTCGTCGGTGACGGTCATGGCGAAGCGGTCCTGGCGAGAGCAGTGATGGCAGGAGCGAGGAGTGCGAGAACGGTCGTGGCGAAGGCGGCGTCGCGGCCCCCGGTGAGGACATCGGATGCCTTCGGTGGCAAGAGCGTATCCCGCCCGGGCGGCGATCGCCAGAGGCTCGCCGCAGATCGGGAAGTGTTCGGCACGGTTCCCAACATACCTCGGACCTATGGGGACCAGATGGCCGCTTTGACCCGTGCAAGTACCGCGACGATGCGCTATACATCCGATGACCGAGGAGGAGACCCCGGTGCATGTGTCACGTACAGCCGGCCGCGCCCACACGCTTCGTCGCCACGGAGCCCGTGCGAGGGTGCAGGCTGATGAGGAGAGGCCCGATGTCTGAACGGAACGACCGTACGTGAGCGGAGAGGTGTTCAGCCGCTTCGAGGTGGTGGACCTCCGCTTCCCGACCTCCGTCGAGCTCAACGGGTCCGACGCCATGAACCCGGACCCCGACTACTCGCTCGCGTACCTCACCGTCCACACCTCGGAGGACGGCGCCGGCTATGGATTTGTGTTCACCATCGGGCGTGGGACAGAGGTCGCGGTCGCCGCGATCCGCGCGGTCGAGGAGCTGGTCGTCGGGCTGAGCGTCGAGGCGGCGGTCGAGGACATGGGCGGATTCTCGCGCCGTCTCGTGCACGACAGCCAGTTGCGGTGGCTCGGTCCCGAGAGCGGAGTCGTGCACATGGCGATCGGCGCCGTCGTCAACGCCGTGTGGGATCTCGCCGCGCGGCGCGCCGGAAAACCGCTGTGGAAGCTGCTGTCCGACATGAGCCCCGAGCACCTCGTCGCGCTCGTCGACTTCCGCCATCTCAGCGACGCGATCACCCCAGACGAGGCGCTCGCGCTCCTGACCGCCGCCCGCGCCGGCCGCGAGGAACGAGAGCTCGCGCTGCTGCGCGACGGGCTGCCGGCGTACACGACGTCGGCCGGCTGGCTCGGGTATTCCGACGAGAAGGTCGTGCGCCTCACCCGCGCGGCGCTCGCCGACGGCTTTCGCCACTTCAAGCTCAAGGTCGGCGCCGACATCGAGGACGACGTCCGGCGCGTCGCGATGGTCCGTGAGCTGATCGGCCCCGACCTGCTGCTGTCGATTGACGCCAATCAGCGGTGGGAGGTCGCCGAGGCGATCGACGACATCGCGCGTCTCGCCGCCCACGACGTGTACTGGGCCGAGGAGCCGGTGAGCGCGGTCGACGTGCTCGGCCATCAGGCGGTCGCCCGCGCGGTCTCACCGGTGCGCGTGGCCACCGGCGAGCACGTCGCCAACCGCGTCGTCTTCAAGCAGCTGCTCGCCTCCGGTGCGATCGGCGTCTGCCAGATCGACGCCTGCCGCGTCGCCGGGGTCAACGAGAACATCGCGATCATGCTGCTGGCGGCCAAGTACGGCGTGCCGGTGTGCCCCCACGCGGGCGGCGTCGGGCTGTGCGAGGTCGTCCAGCATCTGTCGATGTTCGACTTCGTCGCGCTGAGCGGCGAGCACGGCGGACGCTGGGTCGAGTTCGTCGATCACCTACACGAGCACTTCACCGACCCGGTGCGAGTCACCGATGGTCGGTACCGGGCACCGCTGTCGCCCGGCTCAGGGGCCGAACTGCGGTCCGAGACGGTCGAGGAATTCCGCCACGTGGACCGTGGGTCAACCATCGTCCTCGAAGAGAGAGGGGAGTAAACGTTGCGCAAGACAGTCAGCACCGCAGCAGTCTGTCTGCTCGCCGCCATCGGCGTCGCCGCCTGCGGATCGAGCAAGAGCCCATCGAGCGGATCGGGCTCGGGAGGGTCGACGAGCGGGAAGAGCTCGTCCGGCAAGTCGGTGACGATCGGCGTCGACCTCACGTACAACAACACCGACTTCTGGTCGGCCTATATCGGCTACGAGAAGCAGTACGCCTCGCAGATGGGCATCAAGCTGCTGGGACCGGACCTCGCGGGCGCCAACGCGTCGACCCAGAACCAGCAGATCAACGAGCTCGTCAATCAGGGCGCCAAGGCGATCATCGTCAACCCGGAGACCGCGACGAGCCTCGGCCCGGCGATCAGCTACGCCGCAGCTCATCACGTCCAGCTGGTCTCCGTCGACACGATCGTCGGCTCCGGCCACGTGTACATGGTCGTGCGCGCCTCCAACCTGCTCTACGGGCAGGACGCGTGCGCGGAGATCGCCTCCAAGGTGAAGTCGGGGTACGTGCTCGACCTGGAGGGTGACCTCACCTCGTCCAACGGCGCCGACCGCACGAACGCCTTCAACGCCTGCATGAAGGCCAACGACCCCGCGGTCCACGTGCTCTCGAGCCCGACCGTGTGGGTCGACGGGACGGCGGTCACCGACGCCCAGAACGCGATCAACGCCCACGGGAGTCAGCTGAAGGCGATCTACTCGCAGTGGTCCTCGCCCGACACCGGAATCGTGCCGATCCTCAAGCGCAAGGGCCTCACCCACACGATGCTGATCTCCGACGACGGCGTGCCGTTCGAGATGTGCGACATCGGCAAGGGCTCGCTGGCAGCCTCCCAGTCACAGCCGGCGACGCTGTACGCCAAGTACGCGCTCACCTACGCCAAGGACGCCGCCGAGGGCAAGACGCTCAAGGCCGGGATGCCGGGCGGCGGAGCGCCGAAGCTCGAGAACGTCAGCTACAAGGGAGACACCAACATCACCGACCCGATCGTCGCGCCGTTCGTCACCAAGGGCGGCACGACGCTGAACGTCTCGCATCCGGTCGACGGGCTGCCGGGTTCGTTCTCCACGACGCCGGTGAGCTCTGGCAGCCTGTGGGGAAACCAGTTCGGCAAGGCCCATGGCGGGGTGTGCGCCGCGTCATGACAGCACCGCCGGCGCACACCGACACGCCGGCGCTGGAGGCCACCGAGATCTCCAAGCGCTTCGGCCCCACGCAGGCGCTGCGTGACGTCGGTGTGCGCCTGCACGCCGGCCGGTGCCTCGGGCTGGTCGGCCGAAACGGCGCGGGCAAGTCGACGCTGGTGGCGGTCCTCTCCGGGCTGCTCTCCCCGGATGCCGGCGAGATCCGCTTCGCGGGGGCGCCGGCGCCGCGCACCAGCGACATCCGCGCCTGGCGAGAGCGGATCGCGACCGTGTTCCAGCATTCGATGGTCATCCCCGCGCTGACCGTCACCGAGAACGTGTTCCTCGGCGATCCGCGCACCCGCGCCGGGGTGATCGATTGGCGTGACATGCGGCGCGCGACCACGCAGATCATGGAGGAGTGGGGATTCGACATCGATCCCGGGGCGCGCTGCGAGCAGTTGTCCGTCGACCAGCGACAGATCGTCGAGATCGCACGCGCGCTTGCCACCGGCTCGCGCGTGCTCCTCCTCGACGAGCCGACCGCGGCGCTCGAGCGCTCGGCGATTGCGACGCTGTTCGAACGCGTCCGCGCGCTCACCGAGCGGGGCGTCGCGGTGCTCTACATCTCCCACCACCTGGAGGAGGTGTTCGAGATCTGCGACGAGATCACCGTGCTGCGCGACGGAGGCGTCGTCCGACACGCGACGACATCCGAGCTCACCAAGGACGACCTCGTCGCCGCCATGGTCGGCGAGGCCCCGGCGACCGTGACCGCCGGAGACGACGGATCTGCCGGCGCCACCCGCTCGTCACGCGGCCCCGTACGGCTGTCGGTCCAGGGGCTCGAGCGAGCCTCCAAACAGGGGTCGCTTCACGGCGTGTCGTTCACGGTCGCGGAGGGCGAACTCGTCGGGGTAACCGGGCTGCTGAGCGCGGGGGTGGCCACGCTCGGCCGGGTGGTCGCCGGAATGGAGCCGTCGGACGCCGGCGAGGTCCACGTCGGCGAGCGTCGCGTGCCCAGTGGGAACCGGCGGGCCGCGCAGCGCGCGGGGATCGGCTACGTGCCCGCCGACCGCGCCGCCGAGGGCTTCGTCGGCCTGCTGGGCGTCGCCGAGAACGAGACGATGACGATCGTCGATCGCCTGAGCAGTCACCTGGGCCTGCTGCGCCCTCGCGCGCGCGAGGTGGCGGCTGCGCCGATGGCCGAGCGGCTGTCGGTCGTCTCCGCGGGGATGCGCCAGCCGGTCGGCGAGCTGTCGGGCGGCAACCAGCAGAAGGTGGTTGCCGGCCGGGCGCTGATCCACGACCCGTCGGTGATCATCGCGGTCACCCCGACCCGCGGCGTCGACGTCGCCGCCAAGGCGCTGGTGCTCGACGCGCTCGGGGACGAGGCGCGGCGCGCCGGTGCGGCACTCGTGATCGCCTCCGACGAACTCGACGATGTGATGACGTGTGACCGGGTGATCGTGCTGGTCAGGGGTGCGGTCTTCGCAGAGCTCACCGCTCCCTACGACCGCGAGCAGCTGATCGCGGCCACCGAGGGGATCGGCGAGCGCCAGGACGGGCACCACAACCTGTACGGATGAAAACGAGGGAGGCGATGGCCGAGACCAAGATGTCCACAGAGGCGAGCGAGCAGTCCCCGGCGGCGCCGGGCGAAGGCCCCGCGAGCGGCGGGCCCAGGCGACCGTCGCGCGCCCGGATGGGGGGCATGACGATGACCGTCCTGCGACAGGTGACGCTGTTGCCGGCGCTGATCGTGCTGCTGATCGTCGGCTCGATCGTGAGCCCGGCGTTCCTGACCAGCTCCAACCTCACCGGTATCGGCCAGCAGATCTCGTCGCTCGGCGTGGTCGTCGTCGGCGAGGCGCTCGTGCTGCTCACCGGCGGGATGGACCTCTCGCTCGAGTCGACCTACGGGTTCGCGCCGATGGTCGCCGCGTGGCTGCTCGTCCCGAAGAACGCCTACGGCCTCGGCACCGACTGGGCTCCCGTGCTCGGCCTGCTCGTGCTGGTGGCGGTCGGCGTCGCCGTCGGCCTCGTCAACGGCCTGCTGATCGTCAAGGGCCGGCTCAACGGCTTCATCGTCACGCTGGCGATGACGATCGTGCTCGAGGGCCTGCAGAACGGGATCGTGCACGGCCAGTCGCTGTTCAACATGCCGAGCGCGTTCGTGTGGCTCGGATCGGCCCAGCTCGGCAGCGTGCCGGTCTCGCTGATCGCCTGCGCGCTGATCTTCGCCGGGGTCGGCGTGTTCCTGCGGTATCACCGTGCGGGCCGCGCGATCTACGCGCTGGGCGGCAACCTCGGCGCCGCGCGCGCCGCCGGCATCGACGTCGACCGGGTGCGGATCGGCTGCTACGTGGCCGGCAGCGTGCTCGCCGCGATCGGCGGCCTGATGGAGGCGGGGCGGGTCTCGGCGGTCACCTCCACGCAGGGATACGGCGAGGGGATCATCTTCCCCGTCTTCGCCGCCGCGGTGATCGGAGGGGTGTCGCTGAAGGGTGGTCGCGGCAACATGGTCGGGGCGGCCAGCGGCGTGATCCTGCTCGGGATCCTGCTCAACATCCTCAACCTGGCCAACGTATCCAGCTACTGGATCGACGCGATCTATGGCAGCGTGATCCTGGTCGCGCTCGTACTCGCACGAGTCGTCGGTGGCGCGGAGACGGTTGAGTGATGTCAGCGAACGAGAGGACGGACGATGGGTGAGATGGACGGCCTGCGGGCCCTGGTGACCGGCGGCGCCTCGGGCATCGGCCTGGCGACCGCGCGCCGGCTGGCCGAGCTCGGTGCGGCGGTCGCGGTACTTGATCTCGCCGGGGAGCCGCCCGAAGGGCTCGCCCTGGTCCAGGCCGACGTCACCGACGATGCGGCCGTCCGCGCGGCGGTGGCCCAGGCGACCGAGGCACTCGGGGGATTGGACATCCTCGTCAACAATGCGGGCATCGGCGCGCAGGGAGGCGTCGAGGACAACGACGACGAGGAGTGGCACCGCGTCCACGACGTCAACGTCGTCGGGATGGTGCGCGTCGCGCGGGCGGCGCTGCCGGCGCTGCGCGCCTCCTCTCACGGCGCCATCGTCAACACCTCCTCGATCGCTGCCACGGCCGGCCTGCCCGACCGCGTCCTGTATTCGGCGACAAAGGGGGCCGTGCTGTCGATGACCCTCGCGATGGCCGCCGACCTGCTCCCCGAGGGGATCCGCGTCAACGCGGTCAACCCCGGCACCGCGGACACCCCGTGGATCGGGCGGCTGCTGGAGCGCACCGACGATCCGCAGGCCGAGCGTGCCGCCCTCAATGCACGCCAGCCCCATGGCCGAATGGTGTCCGCCGACGAGGTCGCGGGGGCGATCGCCTACCTGGCCTCCCCCGCGTCGGGCTCGACGACCGGGACCTGGATCGCGGTCGACGGCGGCATGTCCGGCCTGCGGCTGCGACCGCGCAACCAGTAGCCCGGCCGATGCGGCGGCTCGCGTCGGTCATCCGCCTGCGGCCCGAGCATGCCGCCGAATACCGAGGACTGCACGCGGCGGCGTGGCCCGGCGTGCTGGCAGCGCTCAGGCGCGCCCACGTGCGGAACTACTCGATCTTTGAGCGCGATGGACTGCTGTTCAGCTACCTGGAATACGACGGCGAGGACTACGACGCCGACATGGCGGCGGTGGCGCGAGACGAGGCGACCCGACGCTGGTGGGAGCTGACCGATCCCTGCCAGGAGCCGTTGCCGACGGCCGCGCCCGGCGAGCGGTGGGCACCCGCCCGAGAGCTGTTCCACCTCGACTGATCGCGGACATGCGAATCGACGCGCATGCGCACCTCTGGGACCTCGCCGTGCGCGACCAGCCGTGGACTGCGTCACTCCCTGCGCTGCGCCGTTCGTTCTCGATTGACGACCTCGCGCCCTCGCTGGACACCCACGGAATCGACTCCGTCGTGCTCGTGCAGACGGTGTGCGTCGCCGAAGAGACTCCGGAGATGCTCGCGCTCGCCGCGCGTGAGCCCCGCGTCGCGGGGGTCGTCGGCTGGGTGGACCTGACCGCCGCCGACGTGACCGCGCATCTCAGGGCATTGCGCGCGGCTGAGGGCGGCGCGGCGCTGATCGGCATCCGCCATCAGGTCCAGGAGGAGGACGACCCGCGCTGGCTGTGCCGGCCGGACGTGCGCCGCGGCCTGAGTGAGGTCGCCGACGCCGGACTCGCCTACGAGCTTGTCGTGCGACCACCGCAGCTGGCGGCGGTGCTCGACACCGCGCGGGCGATTCCGCGGCTGCGCTTCGTGCTCGATCATGGCGCCAAGCCGGATGTCTCCGGCTCGCCCTCGCCACGGTGGCGAGAGGCGATATCGGAGCTCGGCGCCCTGCCCAACATGGCGGCCAAGCTCTCAGGCCTCACCAGCGAGGGGGGTGCAAACTGGACCGTCGAGGGCCTGCGCCCGTTCGCCGAGGCGCTGATCGGAGCGTTCGCTGCGGACCGGCTCATGTTCGGCTCGGACTGGCCGGTCTGCCTGCTCGGCGGCGGCTACGACGCAACGATCGACGCCACCGGAGCGTGGCTCGGCGGGTGCAGCCCGGAGCAGCGCGAGCTGGTGTTCGGCGCCACGGCGGCGCGCGTCTACGGGTTCGGGCCGGGGGGGCGATGAGGGCGCGGACCCTCGGCCGGACGGACGTGCGCGTCACCGAGCTCGCGCTCGGTGCAGCGTCGCTCGGCAACCTGTACGTCCCGGTCAGCGACGAGGACGCCGCCGCGACGGTCCAGGCGGCCTGGGACGGGGGCGTGCGCTACTTCGACGTCGCGCCCCACTACGGCCTCGGGCTCGCCGAACGTCGGCTCGGTCGCGCGCTCGCCCGACTCCCCCGCGAGGAGTACGTCGTCTCGACGAAGGTCGGCCGCGTGCTCGACCCGAATCCGGCACCGGCGGGCAGCGACCTCGGCCGGGGCGGGTTCGCGGTCGCCGATGATCTCGTACGCCGCCGCGACTACTCGGCCGACGGCGTGCGGCGCTCCCTGCACGACAGCCTCGAGCGGCTCGGCCTGGACCGGGTGGACGTACTGCTCGTCCACGATCCGGAGGACCACATGACGCAGGCGATCGGCGAGACGCTGCCCGCGCTCACCGCGCTCCGCGAGCAGGGGGTGATCGGCGCGGTCGGCGTCGGCATGAACCTCGTCGAGCCGCTGCGGCGCTTCGTGCGCGAGACCGACATCGATGTGGTGCTGGTCGCCGGGCGGTACACGCTTGTCGATCGCACGGCGACGGCGCTGTTGGAGGAGTGCCGCGATCATGGTGTCGCGGCGATCGTCGCCGCTCCGTTCAACTCCGGACTGCTCGCCCACGACCACAGCTCCGGTGAGCCGCGTTTCGATTACGGCGACGCCCCCGCGGACGTGGTGGCCTGCGCGGCGGAATGTGCGCGCGTCTGCTCCCGACACGGCGTTCCCCTGCCGGCGGCGGCGCTCCGCTTCGGGCTCCGGCACCCGGCGGCCGCCTGCGTGCTCGCCGGTATGCGCACGGCGGTCGAGGTCAATGCGAACCGCGCGTGGTTGGAGGCACCGCTGCCCGAGGAGTTGTGGGCCGAGCTGCCCCCACCCGCCCGGGCGTGAGCACGCGGCGGGTCACTCCCCGCCGCTGCGTACGACGCAGCGGCGAGAAGTGGCACCGGCCCGGCCCAGCTCAACCGCCGGAGACCGAGTAGTCCGCCTCGAACCCGTCGAGCGTCGTGTAGGTACCGGAGAGCTTCGTCACCGTCACCGTGTGCTGTCCCGGCGCGAGGCCGCTGTCCTGCCAGATCACCTGATTGCTCTCACGTTGGCTGCCCGGCGGCAGCGTGCTCACGACCTGCTCCGGGCCGCCGTCGATGCTGATCCCGACGTTGCCCTGATCGGTGTAGAGCTCGCCGTAGACCTTGACCCCTGTCCCGAGGAACGTCCAGCTCGCCATCCCGCCGTTCGTCGTCGTGTAGTGGACGTCATCCTCGTAGTCTCCGAGGCCGCGGTTCGCGGAGTAACTCCAGTCTGCGGAGTAGACGATCGACGGGTCGGTGTCATTGATGCGATCGCTCGCGGGCGGAGACCCACCGACGTCGATCAACGTCGGCGAGGAGGTCGCGGTGCCACCGCTCGCCTCGGTCGCAGTCGCGGTCAGCGTGTGCTCACCCTCAGAGAGCGAGCCGATCGTGCACGACCACGTCCCGCCCGTCACCGTCGCGTTGCAGCCGCTGAACTGCGTACCGTCAACCTCGACGGCGACCGACGTGCCGTTCCCCCCGGTGCCGCTCACCTGCACCTCGCTCGGACTCACGTTGACAGCTCCGGGGTCGGGCGAGGTGATCTCCGGGGAAGTGACGGGAGTTCCCACCACCGCATCGGCAGGGCTCGCCCCCGCGGGAACGGTGGCGATCAGGAACCCGGGCGACAGCACCTTGGTGCTCGTGGCCGGCACTCCGGAGAAGGTCACCGGTGTCGAGGAGGTGAACCCCTCACCGCCGAGGAGCACGGCGTTCGGGATCGCCGCCGTCGCCGAGGACTCCGGAGAGACATAGAAGGCCTGTGGCCGCGAGAGCATCAGCGAGGCATCCGCCGCGTCGATCCCGGCGCCATCGATCGCCGAGGCGGGCAGTTCGTTCGGGCCTGGCGCGTCGGGAATCGACGTGTTCCCCGATGCGAAGGTCGTGATCGATACTCCGGAGGGCAGGCAGCCGTAGCTCTCGAACCCGCCGGAGGCCATGTTGTCCTCAAGCCCGAACGGACCGGTCGGGTCGCAGCCCCCCTGAGCCGCGTTGCCGTTCAGTTTGAAGGCGACGTTGTCCTGCCAATTGATGTACTCCGAGCCGGCATCGTCGTACATGACGGGCGAGAACCCGACCTTGTCATAGGCGACGTTCCCGACCGCCTGCATGCCGTCCGCGAGTGTCTGCGTCTGGTTGACCGAACCGTCCGGGTCCTCGACGTATTGCGCCTGGTGACCCTCGATGTACATCGCGCCGCCGTCGTTGAGAGTCTCGAGGTAGTCGTGGATGAGGTTGTCGGAGATCGTGTTGAACCCGTTGATGTTCGTTGAGTTCTGCGGGTGCGTCTGATCGTCGACGTGACCCTGGATGACCCCGGCGGTGATCGCCGTGTAGGGCACGTCGAAGATGTCGTTGTGCGTGATCGTGGTGTGCTGTGAGAACAGCAGGGTGATCCCGCAGGCCGACGGATAATCGGTGCCGACATTCTCGATGACGTTGTCCTCGACAGTCGTGTGCCGGAGGATCTCGTCACTGCCGATCGAGTCCCCGGCGGCCACCGTGGGGCTCAGGCTGCAGTGATCGACGATCTCCTGGGCATCCGCCGGATCGGTGGGATTCGGGTCGTACGTGCAGCCGAGCAAAACCGCGGTCGAGCCGATGTGGTCGAACAGGCTGCCCTTGACAGTGTCGCTCCTGTCGCCGTACTCGAATCCGAGCGCGGCCCCACCGAGATCTTCGAAGCGGTCGTGGGAGACCGTGATGTCGTCGGCACCCGAGAAGCCAACGTTGACGAGCGGCTGGGTGAGCGCGCCCCATGGGCATGTGCCAGCAGGGCTGGAGAACGTGCACTCTCCCTGGTTGCCGCCCGGGAGGCTCATTCGCAGGTTGCTCTGCACGTCGGCGAACCCCGCCGGGTTCGAGGGGGCGTTCCAGGTCGCGTAGGAGAACTGGATACCGGAGAACGTGAGGTCGTGAACCGGATCGGACAGCGAGCCCACACCGCGCAGCAGACCCTGCAGGTGTGGGAGCTCTACGTCGAGTCCGCTCATCGACTGCGGCCCGTCGAAGTACAGCGTGCGCGAGCTCGAATCGAGGAACCACTGACCCGCCGACAGCAGCGCGTAGGCATTGCGGATCGACGCCGGCATCTGACTCGTCGACATGCTCGGCAGTCCGCCGCTGCCAGCCGAGAACGGCACGCGGTTGGTGACGTCGCGCCAGCACGGCTCATCCATGGTGAGCGTCCCGGCCGCGTATGCGTGAACGCGACACTCCGACTGCGTCCAGGCGCCGTTGCCACCTGGGTACACGAACTCGACACCCGTCAGCTGCGCATGCGTGAGGCCGGAGAAGAACTGCATCGCCGCCGGATCACCGGAGATGTCGTAGTCGGACGAGGTGCCCTTCCACCCGCCGGAGAAGCCGAGCTGTGACGGTGTCTTCTGGGCGACCGGCACCTCCTGGCCGTCCACGTAGAGCTGCCGTGTCGCACTGCCGCGGGGAACGCGCGCCTGCCAGACGTTCGCGGCTCCCGAGACGGGCGACCAGGCCGTCACCGGCCGCGCGCCCGAGATGACCGGTTGGGCGCCCGGCGCCGAGGTCCAGAGCACCGGATGGGCAGGTGAGCCGGAGTCGGCGGTCGTGAACTTCCAGGTGTGCGCCAGATCGTAGGTCCCGCCGTTCAGGCGCACCGTGACGGCGTCGCCGCTCGTGGCGGGATGGAGGTTCCGGACCGCTCGCTGCGCGGCGGTCAGCGAACAGGGCGCCTGCGCAGAGCACTTGGTGCCCGTCCCCGCCGGCGCCGCGTGGAGGGTCACGGCGCTCGCGTGTGCCGCCGCCGGAGCCGCGGTGACCGCGGCCGTGAGCACAACCGCGACGGATATCCGCCGCCATGCGGTCTTCAACACTTCAGCCTCTCTTCCACCTCGTCCGACGATACGTCGGATGATTCCCCCCTCCCGCGAGGGGGCTTCGCCGCTCGAGCCGAAGCTCTCGCGGATTCATCGGATGTCTGCACCCAACCAGACGGAGAGCGTGCTGTCAAGCGGCTCGGCTGGCGACGCAGTTCCCACGCCGCCGGACGCGGGCGGTGGGCCTGGCTCTGAGTCAGCCCGCGATGAGCACGAGCAGGCGGCGAGGGCCGTGGACGCCCTCCACCCGCTCGAGCTCGATGTCGGAGGTCGCCGACGACCCCGAGACCAGCGTGACCGGCACGCGCGCTCGCGCCACCGATTGCTCGAGCGCGGCGATCGCCTCGGGCACGCGCTCGACGATCTGCTCCGCGCGGACGACGCAGAGGTGGCGATCGGGCACGAGCGTGAGCGCGCGGCGCCCACACGGGGGGCGGCCGTCGAGCACGAGCGTGCCGGTCTCGGCGATCGCCAGCGCGCACCCGGTGAGCACGCCGTCGACCCGATCCAGCTCGGCGACGGAGACGCCGTCGTCCTCCGCGACCGTGATCCCATCGGGCCGCCAGCCCGCCGGCGCGCCGGGCGCGCACAGCAGACGCTCGATCCCCAGGCGGACGCACCCGGCCCGGACCGCTTCGGCGATCTGATGCTCGTGCGCGACGCGTTCGGCCTCGGCGGCGTAGTGCCGGATCCGCTCGCACAGGAGCTCGGCGAGTGCACCCGGGTCCGGGAGCGTGCCGCGGCCGTATTCCCGCGGCACGTCGTCGTCGACCGACGGCGGGCGCAGGGCGACCGGGACGTCGGCGAGCGCCGTGCGGATACGGCCGAGGATCTCCTCGCGCGCGGTGCTCACGGTGCCCCGCCCCGATTGCGCCGCCACCAGTCGCGAAAGCTCGGCTGGGGCGGCGGCAGGTCTCGCCCGGCCGCCCCGCCGTCCGACCCGGTGGTCCAGCCACGCAGCGGCCCTGGCAGACGCGTGATCGCCCGGCCGCGCCGGCGCAGCGGTGCGGTGAGGAGCGCTCCGAGCCGCTGCGCGGTCTCGTACAGCCTGCGATGTGTGAACACGAGCGCGAGTGCGCGCATCGCCAGATGCTCGGCCGGGTCGTGCTCCGCCCCCTCGCGCACCACCCGTCCGCGCAGGTGGACGAGCACGCGCGGGATGTCGATCTTCACCGGGCAGACCTCGTAGCAGGCGCCGCACAGGCTGGATGCATAGGGCAGAGAGCTGCCGTGGCGCAGGTCGGAGAGCAGCGGGGTGAGGATCGCGCCGATCGGGCCTGGATACGTCGATCCGTACGCGTGACCGCCGGTGCGCTCGTAGACGGGGCAGACGTTCAGGCACGCCGAGCACCGGATGCAGTGCAGCGCCTGTCGGCCGACCTCGTCGGCGAGCACGGTCGTGCGGCCGTTGTCGACCAGGACGAGATGGAATTCGCGCGGACCGTCGTCCGGGTCGACCCCGGTCCACAATGACGTGTACGGGTTCATCCGCTCGGCCGTCGAAGAGCGCGGCAACAGCTGCAGGTAGACCTCGAGATCGCGCCAGCTCGGGATCACCTTCTCGATGCCCATCATCGTGATCAGCACCTCGGGCAGCGTCGTGCACATCCGCGCGTTGCCCTCGGACTCCACGACGGCGACGGTGCCCGTTGCGGCGACCGCGAAGTTGGCGCCGCTGATCCCGACCCGGGCGCGCAGGAACAGCTCGCGCAGATGCAGCCGCGCCGCCTCGGCGAGCGCGTGCGGGTCGTCGGGCAGATCCGGCGCGGCTCCCGGCAGTTCGCGGCGGAACAGGTCGCGGATCTGTGTCCGGTTGCGGTGGATCGCCGGCACCAAAATGTGCGAGGGCGTGTCACCTGACAGCTGGACGATCAGCTGGGCGAGGTCGGTCTCCCAGGCGTGGATGCCGCGTTCGGCGAGCGCCTCGTTGAGGCCGGTCTCCTCGGTCGTCAGCGACTTCGCCTTGACGACCTCGCTTGCCCCGGTGGCCGAGACCAGGTCGCCGACGATGCGGTTGGCCTCGGCGCCGTCACGCGCCCAGTGCACGACGCCTCCGGCCGCGGTCACCGAGGCCTCAAGCTCGGTGAGGTAGTGATCGAGGTGGCGCATGGTGTGCGCCTTGATCGCGCGTCCAGCCTCCCGCAGCTCCTCCCAGTCGGCGAGCTCGGAGACCGCGGCGAGTCGCTTGGCGCGGATCGTGTGGGTCACGTGCGCGAGGTTGCGGCGCAGCTGATCATCGGCGAGGGCGTCACGCGCAGCGGCCGGGAACGGGCGCGGTGGGGCGACCGGATCGGTCATGGGAGAGCTCCACCGTGGGCGAGCAGGTCGGTCACGGGACACCTCCGGTGTGTGCGAGCACCTCGGCGAGGTGGATCGTCGAGACCGCCCGCGGCCGCTGCGGGCGACGTCGGTCAAGCGCGCCGCCGATGTGCATCAGGCAGGAGCTGTCGACCGCCACGCAGAACTCGGCGCCGGTCTCGAGGATCGCCGACACCTTGTCGGCCGCGATCGCCAGCGAGGTGTCGGCGTTCTTGACTGCGAACGTGCCGCCGAACCCGCAGCACTCGGTGGCACCGGGGAGCTCGCGCAGCTCTAGGCCCCGGACTGCACGCAGAAGCGCCAGCGGCCGGTCACCGAGCTTCAGCGTGCGCAACGAGTGGCAGGTCGGGTGGTAGGTCACCGCGTGCGGGAAGAAGGCACCGACGTCGGTGACGCCGAGATGGTCGACGATCAGTTCGGTGAGCTCGCAGGTGCGGGGGGCGATCTCCGCCACCGCGTGCTCGAGGCCGGGGTCGCCTGCCATCGCCGCCAGGCGCGGGTACTCCTCACGGACCGTCGCCACGCACGACGCCGACGGCACCACGATCAGCTCGGCGTCGGCGAACGCGCGGACAAAGCGGCGCGCGAGTTCGACGGCCTCGTCCGCGTAGCCCGTGTTGACGTGCATCTGCCCGCAGCACGTCTGTTCCATAGGGAAGTCGACCTCGACGCCGAGCCGCCGCAGCAGCATCACGGTGGCGCGGCCGACATCGGGGAACATGGTGTCGGCCAGGCAGGTGACGAACAGCGAAGCGCGCATCGGATCAGGCGCAGCGGCGGCGGTACGATCGGCGAACACATCCGATGTCTGAGCGCAATCCCGTCGCTTGATCCGCGGGATCGCGCGGAGATGGCCGATCAGACATCGGATGGAACGCTACCAGCGCGCTGCTCCGGTGGCTCAGCTGCCTGCGCTCGTCAGAGCGTCGCCGATCGCCCGCGCGACCTCGAGCACCGTCATCACCTCGTCGGCACGGGTGCGGAAGTTCACGAAGCAGACGCGCAGGCACGTCATGCCGTCGATCGCGGCGGGTGCGAGGAAGACGCGCCCATCGGTCTGCATCGCACGGCCGAGCCGGGCGTTGTGTGCGTCGAGGTCGGCGACCCCAGTCGGGACGTGGCGGAAGCAGACGGTCGAGAGCATCGGCGCGTGCAGCAGCTCGAAATCATCGGAGGCCTCGATCAGCGCCCCGAGTTCACGCGCGTGCGCGAGCGTGCCCTCGATCCACCGGCGATACTGCGCCGCGCCGTGGATGCGGAACGCCATCCACAGCCGCAGCGATCGCAGCGGTCGCGAGTACTCGAACGTGCGGTCGACCGGGTTGGCGATGTCGCCCTCGTGCAGCATGTAGCGCTCGTGGTGGCCGAACGCGGTCACCAGCGAGCCGCGCTCGCGGAACAGCACCGCGCTGCAGCTCTTCGGCACCCCCAGCCACTTGTGCGCGTCGACCGTCAGCGAGTCCGCGCGCGGCAGGCCGGCGAACAGCGGCCCGGCGCTCTCGGTCGCGGCCGCGGGCAGCCCGTAGGCGCCGTCGATGTGCAGCCACGTGTCGTACTCGGCGCACAGGTCCGCGACCCGGTCGATCGGGTCGACCGCCCCGGTGAGCGTCGTGCCCGCGGTGGCGACGACGGCGACCGGCACGACACCGTCCGCGCGGTCGCGCGCGAGCGCATCGGCGAGCGCGTCGGCCCGTAGCCGGCGCCGGTCGTCGATCGGGATGCGGCGCACCGAGGAGGCGCCGAGGCCGACTGCCTCGACCGCGCGCACGACCGAGTAATGGGCCTCGTCGGAGCAGTAGACGGCGGCGCGGCGGCCGGAGAGGCCGTCGGCGCGCGATCCGGGCAGCGCGCGCTCCCGCGCGACGAGCACCGCGGTGAGGTTGGACGTCATACCGCCGCTCGTGAACGTGCCCTCCCCGAGCGGGAAACCCAGGAACTGGGCGAGCCACTCGAGCGTCTGCTGCTCGATCAGCTCCGCACCGCCGGCCGCGGAGGCGAGGTTGGCGTCGTAGGTCGCCGACAGCGCCGAGGCGAGCACGCCGACCTCGAGCCCCGAGGAGCCGATGTAGGCGACGTACAGCGGGCGCGAGGGCGAGACGGAGGCCTCGAGCGTCGCCACCGCATCGGCGAGCGCCTGGTCCTCCTCTCCCGGCGCCTCCGGCAGCGGCGTGCGCAGCCGAGCGGTGAGCTCAGCTGAGAGCTCGGGCTCGGAGATGCGCGGCTCGTCGAACGAGCTCCATGCCTCGTCGATCAGCCGCCCGAGGTTGGCCAGGACGGTCGCGCGGTCCGAGAGGCCAGGGCGGGTGACGCTGACGTCGGTCGAGTCGCCGGATGAGTCCATCGCGACGACCACCCTAACGCGGTCATGCGACGCGAGCGGTCAGTGGCGGGCCCGCCACTCGGCCATCCGCACGAACAGCTCCGGCACCGGGGTCGGCGCAAGCGCCGGGTCAAGCTCGTGATAGACGGCATCGACGTTGACGGCGATCCGCTCGCGATCGTTCCAGTCCGCGTAGGGCCCGAGGTCGATGTCGTCGGCGGCGGCGGTCGCGTCCATGCCGGCCTGGAAGCGGAGCGTCGCCTCGCGCTCGACGAATCGCAGGTAATCCTGCATCTCGTGGACCATCTGGGGATCGGCGAGCGGTCCGTGGCCGGGGACGATCACCTCGGGGTCGAGGGCGAGCACCCGCTCGGTGGCCGTCACCCAGCGCGAGATCGGCCCCGCCCAGGTCACGGGCGTGCCTCGGATGAACAGGATGTCGCCGGTGAAGACCGCTCGCGCGTCGGGCACCCAGGCGATCGCGTCGCCGTCGGTGTGCGCCGGACCGAGACGAATCAGGTGCACGGCGCGCTCTCCGATGGTCACGACGCGCTCGGCGTCGAACGTCTCGGTGGGCGGGCGCAGCTGGTTGCCGGCGAACTCGAACGGTCCGAACGCGTCGGCGGCGAACGCGGCGAACTCCGGACCGAGGTCGGCCTCCTTGAAGAGCAGCTGCGCCGCCGCCGGCGGGACGGCGCGGATCTCCGCGTCGGCGCCCGTGCTGGCGATGATCGAGATGCCGTCGGGCAACAGCGGGTTGCCGTAGCAGTGGTCGCCGTTGCCGTGGGTGTTGAACGCCACCGCGAGCGGGTTGCGCTCGAGGTGGGGCGCCATCGCCTCGAGCATCTCGGCAGTGAGCTTCAGATCGAACAGCGTGTCGACGAGCAGCGAGGCGCCGTCGGCCACGATCAGACCCGCGTTGGACCAGCCCCAGCCGCCGTCGGGCTGCAGAAAGGCATGCAGGCCGTCACCGAGCTCGTGCAGCCCGCGTGAGAACGTGCCCGGCGGAGCACTCACGCGCGGGCGCTCGGGACGCGAGCGGGCGACGCGCGCGGCAGCGGGATCGGCTCGCCGCCGGCAACGATCGTGTTCTGAAGCGTGCCGATCCCCTCGACGTGGAGGGCGACGGCGTCGCCGGGCCCGAGCGGCGGGTGCGCGTCGAGGCCTTCGGTCCCCCACAGCTCGAACAGGCAGCCGTAGCCGCACGTCCCGGAGCCGAGCACGTCGCCCGGGCGCACCCAGGTCCCCCGCGAGGCGTAGGAGATGAGCTCCTCGAACGACCACGCCATGTTCGCCAGCGAATCGGTGCCGAGGGCGGTCCCGTTGATCTCGGCACGCATCGAGAGCGCGAGCCGGTCGCCGTCGCGCCGCGGCTCGAGCTCGTCGGCGGTGACGATCCACGGCCCGAGCGTGTTGGCGAAGTCCTTGCCCTTGCACGTGCCGAGGCCGAGTTTCATCTCGGCCATCTGCAGGTCACGCGCCGACCAGTCGTTGAAGATCGTGTAACCGGCGATGTGGGCGCCTGCGTGTGCAGGCGACAGGTCGCGGCCGGCGGTCCCGATCACCGCCGCGACCTCGAGCTCGAGGTCGAGCCGCTCACACCCGGGCGGCACGGCGATCTCGTCACCGGGACCGGTGAGCGCATGCGGGTTGGTGAAGTAACAAAACGGCGACTCGTAGAACACCGCCGGCACCGTCGCGTCCGGCCTGGAGTTGCGGACCACCCCCGCGAGGTGCTGCTCGAAGACCGAGAAATCGCGGATCGTCGGGGGCAGGACCGGCGCGAGCAGCCCGACCTCGGAGAGTGGCCGCTCCGC
Organism: Solirubrobacteraceae bacterium; assembly: GCA_036501965.1. Classification (GTDB taxonomy): domain Bacteria; phylum Actinomycetota; class Thermoleophilia; order Solirubrobacterales; family Solirubrobacteraceae; genus Palsa-465. The sequence goes on along the minus strand of DASXZK010000107.1, from coordinate 45,038 downwards.
GGTCACCCGCCCGGAGAGGCGCTCACGGTCGAGCGGGTCGGCGCCGAGCAGCGCGGTGACGTCGATCTCCGCCTCCAGCACCCGGACAGTGTCATCGACGGCGACGATCGCGGTCCGGACCCCGGACGCGCCCTCTTGGATACGGGCGATTCTCATCGCGCTACCGGCGCAGGCCCCCACCGCCGAAGCGGTCGTGATCGGCCGACATCTCCATGATCGGATAGACGTACTCGCGCATCGCGTCCTCGTAGCCGGCGACGGCCTCGCTGACGCGCAACTCCCCGGCGGCAGCGCGCTGCAGACCGGAGCTGAGCAGGGCGGCGTCGCGCAGCGAGGTGTTGCCTCCCATCCCGAACGTGGGAAGCATCGCGTGGATCGCGTCACCGATCACGGTGACATTGGAGCTCTCCCACGCCGGGGTGGGGTCCAGCCGCTTGAAGTGCGCGGAGAACAGCGTGGCCCGGTCGATGCGCTCGACCAGGCCGCGCAGCGCCGGATGCCAACCGGACACCGCATCGCACATCTGCGCGTGGACCTCGGCGGGCGTCTCGGGACCCCACTCCCCCGGCGCCGGGATCACGGTCCCGGGCCGCACACCGCCGCTGAGCATCATGTAGGGCACGACCGGATCGAGTGTCAGATCGGGCGTCAGTCGCGCGGCCGCGCGCTCGGGCGCCTCGCGCGGGTCCATCGCGCCGAGCGCCAGGGTCACCCCGTTCGTGTCGCTGGCGATGACGAACCCGTCGAGCAGGATCGGCGGCAGCGTCGCGTGGATCTCCGGTGTGAGCGGGGTTCTGGCGAACACGCCCAGCCCGCGAACGCCGGTGTCGATGATCTCGACCTCCGGGAGCAGCCGGGCACGGACCGCCGAGGCCACCCCGTCGGCGCCGACCAGAACGTCTCCCGCGACCCGCGACCCGTCGGAGAGTTCGACGACGATGCCGTCGTCGCGTCGCTCCCAGTCGACGACGGCGGCACCGGGATGGATGCGATCGCCGAGGCGCGCCGCGAGGATCTGGCGCAGCGTCCGGCGGTCGATTGCGGTGTGCGGGCGCTCTCCGTCGTTGGGCGGCCCGAGGTGGGGAGCGGTCGTCCGCTCGACGCACTGCTCGTCGATGACGACCGACACCCGGCGCGGCGGGGTCACACGCGAGCACTGCAGGTAGAGCTCGTAGAGGTCCGGGGCCAGGCAGCGCTCCAGCGCGTCGCCCCCGTCGCCGTTCATGGTGATCCGGTACCCGGCGCGGCGGGTGAGGTCGGGATCGCGTTCATAGACCGCGCAGCTGATCCCCGCGTTGATCAACCCCTGCGCGAGGCACAGGCCGCTCAGGCCGGCTCCGGCGATGACGACATGCATCGGTGCTCCTCTCACTGTTCACCCAGTCCGAGCAGGCGCGCGGCGTTACCGCCGAGCACCGCAAACCGTCCCGCGTCGTCGAGCGCCGTGCAGCGCTCCACGAAGCCCACCGGATCCGCCTCGCCCACCGGCCAATCGCTGCCCATCAGGACGTGATCGGCGCCGACCTGTGCGATCAGCGCTTCCAGCGTCGTGGGCTCGTAGACGCAGGTGTCGTAGTACAGGCGGCGCAGGTAGTCACTCGGCGCGTGGGAGATGTTCACCGTCGAATCGGGCATGTTGTGGACATTGCGGTCGAGGCGCCCGTAGTAGTGGGGCAGGTAGCCACCGCCGTGGGAGACGACGATCGTCAGGTCCGGGTGGTCCTCCAGCACGCCGTCGTAGATCAACGAGGCGAGTACGCGCGCCTCCTCGATCGGCTGGCCGACCGAGTTCCACAGCGCGTAACGCTGAAACCACGCGTCGCGCACGCCGTCGGGGTGGATGAAGACCACCAGCCCGCGTCGGTCGATCTCCTGCCAGAGCGGGCGCAGCGGCGGCTCGCCGAGATAGACCCCGTCGATCTGTGCCGGCAGCTGCACGACGCGCAGGCCGAGCTCGCTGCTCGCGCGGTCGAGCTCCTCGAGCGCGAGGTCGAGATCCTGGAGCGGGAGCGTGCAGCAGCCGACCAGCCGCCGGGGGTGCCGCCGCACCGCCTCGGCGATGAAGTCGTTGTAGCGACGGTTGAGCCGCTGAGCGACAGCCGGCGGGGCCCAGCCCGTCGGGGTCACGGCGAGGATCGCGGAGATCACGTGGAAGTCGATCCCGAACTCGTCCATCGCCGCGACCTGGCGGTCGGGATCGATCATCAGCTCGTTGATGAGCGCGAAGCGGCTGCCGGGCGGCGGGCGATGGGGGCGCGCGCCGAACCCGGAGGCGACCCCGTGGGGCCCGGCCTCGTCGAGCACCACCGGCTCCAGCACGTGGGCGTGAACGTCGACGATCGGGGTCCAGGTCACCGGCGCAGTCACCCGGCCATGGCGCTGACGCCGCCGTCGACGACGATGTTCGCTCCGTTGACGTAGGCGGCCTCGTCGGAGGCCATGAACGCGGCCACCCGCACGATGTCCTCGGGCTCGGCCGCACGCCGGGACGGCGTGATCGTCTTCAGTCCCTCGATCGGCCGGGCGGGGTCGTCGAAGTGCTGCTGGGTCGCGGGGGTCCGGGTCATGCCCGGGCTGATCGCGACGGAGCGGATGTTGTGATCCGCCCCGGCTGCCGCCAGGTGCCGGGTGAACGAGACCATTCCGGCCTTGGCGACCCCGTGGGCGCTCATCGGTGCGAACAGCGCCCCGCGAATCGCAGCGACCGAGCCGACGTTGATCACCACGCCGCCCCCTCCGGCGATCAGGTGCGGCCAGGCGGCGTAGGTGCAGTGAAACGGCAGATGCAGCTCGTTGTCGATGGTGAACTCCCAGTCCTCGAACGACTGCTCGCCGAACGCGCCCAGGCGCAGGCGCGAGGCGTTGTTGTAGAGGATGTCGATCCGGCCGTAGCGCTCGATCCCCTTGGCGATCCACGCGGCCGCGCCGTCCGGGGTGGAGAGGTCGATGGGGGCGAGTGAGTCGATCTCACCGCCGGCCTCACGCACCAGTCGCTCGGTCTCGCGCTGGCCGCCGGTTTCGACGTCGCAGCCGAAGACGGTCGCGCCCTCGCCGGCGAACACCTGGGCGGCCGCGCGGCCCATGCCGCCGGCGGTGCCGCTGATGAACGCAACCTTGCCCTGCAGCCGGCCGTGTGCGCTCACACCATCACCACGCCAGCGTCGACACGGATCGTCTGGCCGGTGATCGCCCCGCCCTGCTCGGAGACGAGCAGGGCGAGGATCCCGGCGTAGTCAGCGGGCTGGAGCGTGCGCCCCAGCGCCTGTTGTTCGCGGACACGCTCGAAGTGCTCGTCGGCCTGGCCGGCGCGGGCGCCGGCGGTGTGGGTGAGACCCGGAGAGATCGCGTTGACGGTGATCCCCGATGGTCCGAGCTCGACCGCCAGGCTGCGGGTGAGGCCGATCAGCCCGCCCTTGGAGGCGATGTAGGCGCTCATCGCCGGACCGGGCGGGCGGTCGAACGTGTTCGAGGCGATGTTCACGATGCGCCCGAAGTGGCGGCGCGCCATGCCGGGAGCGACGCGCCGGGCGAGCATCGCGGCCGCGACGACGTTGACCGCCAGGACGCGGGTGAGGGTGGCGGCGTCGAGCTCCTCGAGGCGGCCCTGCGTGAGGTCGACGGCGCAGTTGACGAGGATCGCGGTCGCGGCGCCGCCGAGCTCGTGTTCGAGCCGGTCGACGGCGGGGTCGATCGTGGCGGCGTCGGCGAGATCGACCGTGACCTGGGCGGTGTGGGCGCCGGTGGCGGTGAGCTCGGCGACGACCTCGTCGCACGGGCGGCGGTCGAGCAGCCCGACCGCGCAGCCGCGCTCGGCGAGCGCGCGGGCGCAGGCGGCGCCGATGCCGCTTGGGTCGGCCGCGCCGGTGACGAGGGCGGTGTGAGCAGTTTCATCGAGTGGTGCAATGGAATCGCTCACGCGGTCTCGCAGGTCGCAGTCCCCGGCCGGGCCAGGTGCGCGATTTCGCCAAATGGCTTGGAAGAATCGCTCATGAGCTTTCGAACCGTCCCATTGCGCCGAAGCGCGGCAGGCCGGGGTGGGGGACGAACGAGACCCGTGCGTCGATCACCGAGGGCCCGTCGGCCGCGAGCGCTCGGGCGAGCGCGGGCGCGACCTCGTCGACCGTCTCCACCCGTTCGCCGCGCGCGCCGAAGCCGCCGGCGATCGCCGCGTAGTCGGTGCCGGCCAGCTCGGTCCCGAGCGAGAAGCCGAGGCGGCGCTGGGAGAAGCCGATCACGCCCCATGCCTGGTTGTCGTGGATGACGTGCACGACGCGCAGACCGAGGCGGACCGCGGTGTCGAGCTCGGCGACCGAGAAGCCGAACGCGCCGTCGCCGGTGATGTCGATCACCGGCCGGCCGGGTTCGAGCATCGCGAGCGCGTGCGCGTACGGGACACCGAAGCCGAGGTGGCCCGAGCCCGGGTCGTGGAACCGGGTCCGCGGGGCGCTCACCGGGGTCAGGTCGTTGGACCAGAAGCTCGTGTGGGCGCCGTCGTAGACGACGAGCGCCTCGTCGGGGATCGCCTCGCCGAGCGCGCGAGCGAGCTGCGCGGGGTGCATCGGCTCGCCGGGGTCGCCGTCGCGACCGAGCTCGCTGAGCCGCTCCACGTACGCGGCGCGCTCCTCCGCCAACCCGGCCCGCCAGCTCGGGTCCGCACCGCCGCCGTCCCCGACCGCGTCACGAAGGCCTCGCAGCCCCGCGCGGGCATCGCCGAGGAGCGCAACATCGACCGGTCGCAGCCGTCCGATCTCCGCGCGCTCGATGTCGAGGTGAATGAGTCGCTGCGCCGGGTTCTCGGCACCGGCCGGGTGGGCACCGTCCCACAGCCACGAGGAGAACCGGCAGCCGGCGGCGAGCACGACGTCGGCCTCGCGCAGCGCGCGGAGCACCTGCTCGCCGAACACCAGGCCACCCTGGCCGACGAGCGCCGGGTCGTCGTCGGCGAGCAGCCCGATGCCCATCTGGGTGACGATCGCCGGCGCGTCGAGCAGCGCCGCGAGCGCCCGTAGCTCCGCGCCGCCCTCGGAGGCGACGACGCCGCCGCCGGCCACGATCAGCGGCCGACGCGCGCCCTGCAGGAGCCCGGCAGCGCGAGCCAGCGCGTCGGGATCGGGCTGCGGTCGGTCGATCTCCGTGGCCGCGCCGACCCAGCGGACGACATCGGCTGCCGAGGCCGCGGGTGACGCGGAGGCGAGCACGTCGTAGCCGATCTCGAGGTGGACCGGGCCGCGACCGCCGCCGAGCGCCTCGGACAGCGCACGGGCGAGCAGTTCGCCGGTCCGCTCGGGATGGGACAGGGTCGCGCGCCACTTGGTGACCGCACCGAACACCGAAGGCGCGTCGAGCTCCATCAGCTGGCCATGGGCGGGACCGGTCAACCGCGCGGGGGTCCCGACGCTCAGAGCGATCACGGGCAGATGGTTCGTGTGCGCGGTGTCGAGCCCGCTCGCCAGGTTGAGCGCCCCCGGCCCCATCTCGGCGACGCAGGCGGCGGGACGGCCGGTGCGATGGGCGACCGCGGTGGCCATGAACGCGGCGGCCGCCTCGTGGCGCGTTCCGGTGAAGCGCAGCCGTGGCTCGCGGTCGACGGCGGCGAGCAGCGGCGCGAACTTCCCCCCGGCGATGCCGAACAGGTCGCTCACCCCGGCGGCGACGAGCCCGGCGACGATCGCCTCGGACGCAATGAGCGCGCGATCCTCCCCGGCCTCTGCGTCCGGCTCTGCCGCCGTCGGGTCCGTGGCGGTCATGGTGCGAGCGGGTGGGCGGGCTCGATGTCCTCCATCTTCGCCTCGCCGAGATAGCTCGCCTCCACCAGGTCACGCCGGCCGCGGAGCTCCGCGGCGCTGCCGGAGAGCACGAGGTCGCCGTGGTTGAGCACATAGGCGCGGTCGGCGATCTCGAGCGCCATCGCGATGTGCTGCTCGACGAACAGCACCCCGGTCTCGAGCTCGTCGGCGATCCGGCGCAGGATCGGCAGCAGCCTTTCGACGATCACCGGCGCGAGGCCGAGGCTCATCTCGTCGACGAGCAGCAGCCGCGGGCGGCCGACGAGTGCGCGGCCGACGGCGAGCATCTGCTGCTCGCCGCCTGAGAGCACCCCGGCCTTGCGGCCGAGGCACTTCTCGAGCTCGGGAAGCATCTCCAGCAGCTCGCCCTGGCCAAGCCCCGAGTCGCGGCCGCGGCCCATCCGCAGGTTCTCCCGAACGGTCAGGCCGTAGAACAGCGCCCGGTCCTCCGGAACCAGCGAGAGGCCGAGGCGCGCGACCTTGTACGCCGCGCGGCCGGTGATCTCCTCGCCGGCGAACCGGACCGAGCCGGAGATCGGGTCCAGCAGTCCCGAGATCGTCGACAGCGTCGTCGTCTTGCCCGCGCCGTTAGGGCCGAGCAGCGCGACGACCTCGCCGGCGTTGACGGTGAGCGAGAGGTCACGGACCGCCGGGATGCCGAGGTAGCCGGCATGCAGCCCGTCGACCTTGAGGAGCTCGTCACTCATCGGCGGCCTCGGTGTGGCTGCTGCCCAGGTAGGCGTCGACGACCCGCCGGTCGGCGCGGATCTCGGCCGGGGTCCCGGACGCGATCAGGTTGCCGAAGTCGAGCACCATCACGTGATCGCAGGTCCCGAGCACCAGGCCCATGTCGTGATCGATCAACAGGACCGTGACCCCGTGATCGGGCAGCGTGCGCAGCCGCTGCCCGAGCGCGAGCGTCTCGGCGGTGTCGAGCCCGGCGGCGGGCTCGTCGAGCAGCAGCAGCGAGGGGCGGCGCGCGAGCGCACGGCCGACGCCGACGAGCTTGCGCTGCCCGTGAGAGAGCTCGGTCGGGTAACGATCGACGACGTCGTGCAGCTCGGTCACGGTGAGCGCCCACTCGACGTCCTCGTGGCGCGTCTCCCGGCGACCGGCGAATGTGCTGCCGAGCGCCGCCAGCAGGCTCGGCGGCTGGGCGGCCACCGCGAGGTTCTCCTCTACGGTGAGATCGTCGAACAGCTCGACCGACTGGAACGTGCGGATCAGCCCGCGGCGCGCCAGCCGGTGGGCGCGGACCGAGTGGGTGGACACGCCCTCGAACACGACCGAGCCCGAGCTGGCGCGCGTGTAGTTGGAGAGGGCGTCGATCAAGGTCGTCTTGCCGGCGCCGTTGGGACCGATCAGCCCGGTGACCGCGCCGCGCGGGATCGAGAACGAGACGTCGTTGAGGGCGACGACGTTGCCGTAGCGGACGGTCAGGCCGTCGACGCCCAGGACAACGTCCTCGGCGCCCGCCGGCGGGGACGCGGCCGCCGGTGCGAAGGCGCTCATCGGCCGGCCACCTTGGCCTGGGCCGGGGCGGCCGCGGTCGCGGTGGGCTCGGCCGCAACCGGAGCGTCCGGGCTCGCCCCGCCGTCACCGCCGCCGCCGATCCCGGCTCGCCCCATCGCCGCGCGTCTGAGCTTGGTGAATCCCGCCCCCATCTCCTTGGTCATGCCGTCCGGGTTGGCCACGGCGGTGATGGTCAGCAGGATTCCGGCGATCAGATTCTGGTACTGGCCGAAGTTGAACAGGTTGTTGAGCAGCGTCGGCACCAGCCCGTTGGACGCGAGCAGCGCTCCCGCGGCGAGCGCCCCGGTGATGCGCCCGACGCCACCGACGTAGGTGATCGCGAGGATGGTGAGCGACGTCCACGTGGTGAACGTCGCGGCGTTGACGTTCTGCTGCTGGTAGGCGAGCAGGCCGCCGCCGATGCCGGCGATGAACGCCGCAATGCCGAAGGCGAACAGCTTCGTGCGCGCGACGTCGATCCCGACCGACGCGGCCGCACGCTCGTTGGAGCGCACCGCCAGGAACGCCCGGCCGAGCCGGCCGAGTCGCAGCCTCGCGACGAACAGCCCGATCGCGGCGACGATCAGCACGACCACGATCCCGAAGGCGAGCCGTTGCGTGTCCTGGCCAGAGCCGACCGGTCCCAGGTTGAGGCCGAGCAGATGAGGCGCCTTCACGTTGCGCCCGGTGTACCCGCCGGAGAAGCTTGTGTTGTTGAACAGCAGCGCATCGAGCGCCGTGGCGACGGCGAGGGTGGCGACCGCGAGGTTGACCCCGCGCACGCGGACGGCGGGCAGACCCACCGCGACCCCCAGCACGACCGCGCACAGGGCGGCGAGGATGAGCCCGAACGGGAAGCCGATCCCGAGGCCCGTCGCGATGTGGGTGAGCATGAACGCGCTCACCCCGGCCATGCCGTTCTGTGCCAGTGAGATCTGGCCGGTGTATCCGGTGATGATCACCACCGAGAAGCAGATGCACGCGGTGATCAGCGAGGAGTCGACCGCCGCGCGGTACTGCGCGCTCAGCACGAGCAGCGCGATGATCCCCACGACGACGGCACCGCCCGCACTCGCGGCGGGCCGGGAGGGGCGCCCGACCATCGGGTTGTGCACATCGGAGATCGCTCCGCGCGCCGACAGGCGCCGGGCGAGCACGATGATCGTCAGCATGATGATGATGAACGGCAGGCCGTCCTGAAGACCGGTCTGGGGCAGCCAGGTCCAGACGGTCTGGAGCTTGACGGTCTCGGACTGGATCGCCCCGATGGCCAGGCCACCGAAGACGACCGCGCCGAAGGACGAGAAGCGTCCCAGCAGCGCGGCGCCGAGCGCGGGCACGATGAACAGCGTGTACGTGCCCGGGTTGAGCGTCGTGATGGGGAGGATGAGGATGCCCGCAGCGGCCGCCAGCACCGTCGCGAGCACCCAGTTGTAGGCCGCGATCCGGCTCGCGGAGTGCCCGAGCAGCGCCGCGCCGCGCTCGTTCTCGACGGCCGCCCGTGTGATCACGCCGAACCGCGTGAACCGGTACACGGCCGCCAGCACCAGTCCGACCACCACCGTCAGTCCGGCCAGGTACAGCTGGGCAGAGGGGACGAACAGGCCGCCGAAGTGGAACGTCGTGTCCGGCAGGATCGGAGGCGAGCTCACCGCGAACGTCGAGTAGTTGAGCAGCGCGACCGTCTGCAGCGCGAGCAGCACGCCGATCGAGGCGCCCACCCGGGCCAGGGCAGGAGCGGCGCGCAGTGGCCGGTACACGGCCATGTAGAACAACAGGCCGAGGATCGCCGAGTACGCGAGCGTGATCAGGATGCAGGGGACCGTCCCCAGCCCGCCCGCGGAGGCGATCCGTACCTGGTGCGGGATGATGATCCACGGGAACTGCAGCTCGCCGCTCGAGCGCAGTTCGATGTAGACGTACGCGCAGAACATCGCGACCGCGCCGTGGCCGAAGTCGACGACGCCCGCACTGCGGTACTTGAGCACCAGGCCCAGCCCGAGCACCGCGTAGACGGCGCCCGAGCCGAGGCCCAGTAGGAGGAACAGGATGTATGAGGACATGGTGCTCAGCGTCCGCCCTGGCGGGGATCAGCCGACGTTCGCACCTGCGCTGTACCCGCTCTTGAGCAGGGTCGGCGTCCCGTTCTTGATCTGATACAGGTACTGATCAGCGTTGCAGATCGCCGGCTCCTTCTTGATCGGATGCGCGGAGCAGTTCCAGGACGTCGACAGGAACGCTTTGTGGGTCCCCGTCCGGAGCGTCTTGAGGATGTAGGCGGTCTTCAGCTTGCTCGTCGGCGTGGTCTTGAACGTGCTCCAGACGTTCATCACGGTCGAGAGCCCGGCGAGCGCCGGGGAGTCGATCACGATGTTCGCCGGCGCGTACTTCGCGAGGATCGCCTTGGCGAGCTTCACGTCCGGCGTCTGGTCTGAGGCGAACAGATCCTGGAAGGGCTCGAACCAGTACATCCCCTCCGCGGCACCGGCGGCCGCCTTGATGACCGGGGGAGCGGAGCACGGGTCGATCGACAGCACCGGCTTGGTGTTGCCGAGGCTCTTCAGGCCGGTGAGGATCGACACGCACTGCGAGGGATCCTCGAGCAGGAAGGCATCCGGCTTGTTGGCGATGGCGCTTGCCAGTGTGGAGGAGGCGCTGGACGCGTTCGGCGGAATCGAGAACAGCTTCGCGCTGCCGCCCGACGCCTTGACCGACGGGATCTCGAACGCGTTGGCCTGGCTGTTGCCCTGGGTGTTGTCGAGGTCGATGACCGACACGTTCTTGGCGTGGAGCGTCTTCACCGCGTAGACGCCGATGTCGGAGTTTCCGGTCTGGGCGACGTCGTTGAAGATGACCGCGTTCTTCGCCGAGGACTCGGCGGGGGTGAAGTCGACGCCGCCGATGTAGGCCAGGCCGGCCTTCGCGTACAGCGGAAGGGTGTTCGCCGCGGCGAGGTCCCCGGCGCCGAGGATGGCAGTCGGGTGGGCGGCGATCAGCTTGTTGGCGCACTGCGTCGAGGTCGCCGGCGAGCTGTCGGTGATGCAGACGTCGAGCTTGATCGGGTGGCCGTCGAGGCCGCCACCGTACGCGTTGACGTACTTGACCGCAGCCTGCGCCGCCTCGCGGATCTCGGGAAATGACGCCTGCGGGTTGGACTCGATGTTGATCATCCCGAAGGTGACCGGCGAGCCCTTGGCGGGCTTCGGCGAACCGAGCGCAGATGACGAGGAACTGCCGCCACTGGAGCCCGTCGTCGCGGTTGAGCCGCTCGACGTGGTCGCGCCCCCGCCGGAGGTCGTGCTCCCGGATCCGGACCCGGAGTTCGAGGAGCTCCCACAGGCCGCTGTGCCGAGCGCGGCCACGGCGCAGATGCCGAACACGGCACCACGCATCCTCAGCTGTGACGTCATCACTCTTCCCTCTCTCGTCGCTGGACCCCTACGGCCCCACGTGGATGAAACCAACCACCGCACACCCGGTGTGCGTTTCGCCGGAGTATACGCACTTCCTCAGAGTGTATGCAAGTTAGCCGTCTGTTTCGGACGACTGGATCACTCCGGTCGGCGCCGGGAGGCGCGGGGTGCACACGAGCCTTCCCGGCCGGGTGGGCGCCGATCCGGCGAGCTTCAGAGGCCGCGCCGACTCAGTCGACGGAGACCGGCGGTACGGCCCCGGCATCCGCGAGCACCCGGCGCAGCGTTGCCAGGTCACGTCCGGGCTCGAGCAGCTCTCCGACCTCGAAGCCGATGCGCGAGAGATGCTGCGCCAGATGGGCGGCGGCGAGGTTCTCGTCCCCGGTCTTGACCACGTCGAGGATCGTCCGATGGTCGGCCATCGCCCACGCACTCGGGCCCGCCCCGATGTGCAGCCGGCGATAGCGCTCGCAGTGGTCGTACAGCTGTGACAGCAGCACGGTGAAGCGTCCGCCCGCAAGCTCGGTGAGCTGCCGGTGGTAGTCGGCGTGCGGGACCAGCCATCGGCTCATGTCCTGCTGTTCGGCGTAGTGGGCCATCTCGGCGATCGAGCCCTCCAATCGTGCGATGTGCTCGGGACGCATCCGGGGCACCGACAACCGCAGCGCCTGGGCCTCGAGTGCGACGCGGACCGCGTACAGCTCCTCCAGATCGTCGGCGCTCACCGGCGCGACCCGGACCCGGCGGTTCATGCGGGCTTCGATCAACCCCTCGCCCTGGAGCATTCGCAGCGCCTCGCGCAGCGGCGTGCGACTCACCCCGAGCTCATCGGCGAGCGCCACCTGCGACATCGTCTCCCCCGGCGCCAGCTCGCCGTTGAGGATCGCGCCGCGCACGCGGCGGTACACATACTCGGCGCTCTGCCGAGCCGGCACGCCGTTGTCGTCCTCCGGCACCAGGTCGCTCACAGCGTCCCCCTCGCGCGGAGGTCTCCCACGTCATCCCCCCGCGTCGTCGTTGCCTCTCTCCATCTCATGTCGTTCTCTCCATGCTGGCACGTGCCACAACAGACACGATCCCAAAGTTCGAGTTGCATACAGTTTGGCTTTCTGTATTCTATGCGTCCGGTGGCGGCCCCGGGAGGGCCGAAGGATTCCAGGAGAAAGACGCCAGACTGATGAAGCTCGTCACCTACGACGACGGCAAGGTGGGGCGGGTCGACGGCGACCGTGTGGTCGCGTTCGACGTCCCGACGATGCGGGAGTACTTCGAGCGCGGCGGCGATGTCGCCGAGACCGGCGAGACGAGCGCGCTCGCCGATGTGACGTTGCGCGCGCCGATCATCCCCAAGAAGTTCTTCCACACCGCCGGAAACTTCCGTGAGCACCATGAGGAGTCGACGCGCGTGAACTGGTCGCACCCGGTGCTGCCGTGGATCGTGTTCTTCCAGAACCTCGACGCGATCATCGGCCCCGACGAGCCGATCATCTATCCCGAGGGGATGACGAACGAGATGGACTACGAGCTGGAGCTCGCGGTCATCGTCGGCAAGCGCGGCAAGTTCTTCTCGCCTGAGGAGGCCGAGGAGTACATCGCGGGCTACATCGTCTTCAACGACATCACCGCGCGTGACATCCAGCGCGAGGAGATGAAGTCGGGCGTCTTCTGCCTGTCGAAGTCGATCGACACCTTCTCCCCGATCGGACCTTGGATCGTCACTGCCGACGAGATTCCCGACCCGCGCAACCTGAACATGTCGTTGCGCGTGAATGGGGAGAGCCGACAGGAGTCGAACACGAACCGGATGTCGGTGACCGTGCCGGAGATCATCTCCCACTACTCCGCGATGGGCTTCAACCCCGGCGACATCATCTCGACCGGAACTGTGTCGGGCGTCGCGGGCTTCTCCGAGGACGCGGCCTCGCTGTACCTGCGTCCCGGCGATGTGGTCGAAGCGGAGATCGAGGGCATCGGCGTGCTCCGCAACCCGGTCATCTCCTGGGCGGAGGGCCATCCGGAGCTGTCTCCGATCGGCGCCGAGGCGTGAGCGACTGGCTGGGCCTCAGCGGCGCCCGCGTGATCGTGGCGGGCGCCGGGACGCTCGGCGCCGCGCTCGTCGAGGGGTTCACCGGCGCCGGTGCGCAGGTGTGCGCGATCGACGTCAGCGAGGAGCGGTTGGCCGAACTCGTGTCGGCTGAGGGGCTGTCCGGCGTTCAGACACTTGCCGCCGACCTCTCGAGCGCGACTGCGGCGACCGCGGCGATCGGCTCCGCGCGCGCGGCTCTCGGCGGGCTCGACGTGTTCGTCCACGGGGTCGGCATCAACGACCGCCGGCCGATCCCCGAGTACTCGCCGGCGGACTGGGAGCGATTCATCGCGGTCAACCTGACCAGCGCGTTCTTCACCGCCCAGGCGGCCCTGGAGCCGATGCGCGCCCAGGGCCACGGACGCGTCGTCTTCTTCTCCTCGGTGGCCGGGCTGATGGGCCACAAGCAGCACGGCCCCTACGCGGCCACCAAGGGCGCGATCAACCAGCTCACCAAGGTGATGGCCCACGAGTACGCCGCCGACGGCGTCACCGTCAACGCGGTCGCGCCGGGCTACATGGAGACGAACCTCACCACCGCGTACCTCGACGCTCATCCCGAGGAGCGCGCGCGGTTGCTCACGTTGATCCCAGCCGGGCGCTTCGGCCAGTTGCAGGAAGTCGTCGGCCCCGTGCTGTTTCTGGCGTCGAAGCAGGCCAGTTTCGTCAACGGCCAGGTGATGTACATCGACGGCGGCCGCACGGTCGTCTGACGCCGTTCGTACCCGAGAGAGAGCTTCAAGGAGACAGACATGTCGCAGATTGCCCAGCGCTTCGCCGATCGGACGGTCATGGTGACCGGCGCCGGTACCGGCTTCGGCGCCGAGATCGCCGTCCGCGCGGCCCAGGAGGGCGCCCGCACCGTCGTCGTTCACTACCGCAGCTCCAAAACGGGCGCGGAGCAGACCGCCGAGCGCGTGCGTGAGGCCGGGTCCGAAGCGCTGCTGCTGCAGGGCGACATCGTCAGCTGGGACGACATCAAGCGGATGGCGAGCACCGTCGACGACGAGCTCGGCTCGCTCGACGCGCTCATCAACAACGTCGGCGACATGGCCTCCGAGCAGGAGTCCTGGCGCCACATCACCGAGGAGCTGATCGACCACACGCTCGCGGTCGACATCAAGGGCACGATGCTGATGATCCACGAGTTCGGCACGCGGATGGTGGAGCGCGAGCACGGCACGATCGTCAACATCGGCTCGACCGTGATCGTCCGCGGCTCACCGCGCGCACCGCAGTATGCCGCCGGCAAGTACGGCCTGCTCGGCCTCACCAAGTCCTACGCGAAGGCGTTCGCTCCGCACGTGAGGGTGAACACGTTCGCGCCCGGATTCATGAAGACCGAGCGGGTCTTGAATCGCGCCGACTGGAAGGCCGGGCGCGGCGAGCAGCTCGAGCACGACACGCCCGCCGGCCGGATTCCCGAGCCCGAGGATCTCGCGCCGACGGCGCTGTACCTCGCCACCGACGAGGCCGCGCACATCACCGGCACGTACATGATCTGCGACGGTGGCTACTCGATGCTGGGGGCGTGACTCGTGGGTCTCGTGGCGTCGGAGAATCTGCTCGCGCGTAACGACGATGGCTACGAGATCGCGCGGCGCGACGCGGTCTGGAACGGACTGAAACCGCACCGCTACCCCGACGCGATCGTGCTGGCGGAGTCCGAGCAGGACGTCGTCGATGCGGTCCGTTACGCGGCCGAGCACGGTTTGAAGGTGAAGGCCCGCTCGGGCGGGCATTCCTGGACGGCCTCCAGCGTGCGCGACGGCGCGCTGCTGATCGATCTGTCGCGGATGAACGGCGTCGACTTCGATCCCGCGACCGGGATCGCCCGCGTGCAGCCGGGCGCCCGCGGTCGTGACCTCAACGGATTGCTCGCCGAGCACAACCTGTTCTTCCCCTCCGGCCACTGCCCGACCGTCGGGCTCGGGGGGTTCCTGCTGCAGGGTGGCTGGGGCTGGCTGTCACGCAAGATCGGCCCGGCCTGCATGTCGGTGGTCGCGGTCGACGTCGTCACCGCCTCCGGGGAGGTCATCCATGCCGACGAGGTGTCAAATACAGAGTGGCTGTGGGCGGCCCGGGGCGCCGGCGCCGGCTACTTCGGGATCGTCACCCGGTTTCACGTGCGCTGTCACGAGCGCCCGGCCGCGATCTGGGAGACGCACCACGTCTACCCGATGGAGGTCCGTGACGAGGTGCTGCGCTGGGCGCTCGAGGCGGAGCCGTCGTTTCCGGCCGAGCTCGAATTCGCGATCATGGCCACCACCCCGCGCGGCCCGCTCGGCGAGGTGGTGCCCGGCCCGCCCGCGCTGATCGTCATGTGCTCAGTGATGTCCGATTCCGACGAGGAGGCCGCAGCCGCTTTGAGGCTGCTCGACGGCTGTCCGGTGCGCGATCGCGCGACGGTGGCTCTGCCGGCCCAGTCACGTTCGTTCGTCGAGCTCTACGACGGCCCGGACTCGGTGGAGCCCGAGGGCTTTCACTGGAGCGCGGATGGGATGTGGACGAACGCCGGGCCGGACGAGCTCGTGCCCGCGGTGGCCGAGCTGTACGACACGATCCCCGAGGGCGCCTCGCACGTGTTCTGGTACGCGTGGCGCGAGCAGGAGCTGCCCGACGCCGCGATCTCGGTGCAGGGCACGCTCTACCTCGCCGCGTTCGGCGGCTGGACCGACCCGGCCGAGAGCGAGGCGATGCTCGCGTGGCCCGCGGACCAGATGCGGCGGCTGGAGCCGTTCTCGCGCGGGATCCAGCTCGCGGACGAGAACCTCGTCCGCCGCCCCGCGCGCTACCTCGTCGACGAGAACGCCGCGCGGCTGGAGGAGCTGCGGGCGCGCTTCGATCCCGAGGGCCGCTTCCTCTCCTACCTGATGCCCGACGAGTGGACGGGGGTCGCGTCGTGAAGCTGCTCGGGGTGAGCGGCGGCGCAGAGGGCGGCAGCGCCGAGATCCTTTTGAAAGCGGCGCTGATGGCCGCCTCGGAGCTCGGCGCGACCGTGTCCTGGCTGTCGCTCGACGACATGCGGATCTCCACCGGACCGACGCTCGAGCCCGCCGACGACGACTGCCGCTGGTTCTTCGATCAGGTGATGGACGCCGACGGGGTCATCTACGCCTCCCCGATCTATTCCAGGACGAGCGCGGGCAAGCTGCGCCTGCTCACCGACCGCGTGTTCGGGCCACACGCCGACGTGGGCTTCATCCAGCTGCTCATGGAACGCGAGCGGGCGGGCACGCCCGTCCCGGTGCCGTTCAAGCCGGACGAGCGTGCGCTGCGTCCGCGGGTGGCGGCCTTCCTCGTGACGGGTGGCGCGCTCGGGGAGCAGTGGAACACGCTCGCGTTGCCCTTGATGCACTCACTGTCGTTCTCGCTGCGATGCGGGGTGGTGGACCAGGCGGTCTTCTCGGGGTCCGGGACGCCTGCCTCTGTGGTCCTGCAGCCCTGGGCCCTGGACCGGGCGCGGCTGCTCGGTGAGCGGATCGCGGAGCAGCTCGGGCGTCCGTTTGAGGACGTCGAGTACCTCGGTGAGCCGGGGCTGTGCCCGCTGTGTCACCTGAACGTGATCGACGTGCGAGAGGATGACGTCGTGGAGTGCGCCACGTGTGGTGCCGAGGGCCAGTTGCTCGCCGATGAATCGGGCGGCGTGTCGATCGTGTTCGACGATCCGGCCGGGTTGGCCAAGTCGGTGATCTCGATGCAGGAGAAGCGGTTGCACTCCGAGGAGATCCTGTCGACGGCCGCGGCTCATGCGGCGCGGGCGGACGAGATAGCGGCCGGCGCCGCTCCGTTCCGGAGCTGGGACGGAGGGCGGGTTCGGCCCTGACGGCCGCGGTGGGCGACCGCCGGCCTCTGGCTGAGCTGGTGAGCCGGCACTCTGGGAACTTCGTGCGGCGCTTGGCGGCTCGGGGTTCCCGGAGTGACCGTCGGCGGCGATCAGCCGGACCGGCGGACGCTGCGGGGGCCTTCGGGGCCGCCGTAGACGATCTCCTCGACTGCTGCCCAGCCGAGCGGCTCGCTGTGGACGAACCGGCGGACGTCGGCCTGGATGGCGGCGGTGACTTCGGAGGTCTCCGTGCTGTCGCCCGCGAGCCGGCGCGGGACGCCCCCCTCCCGCCAGCTGCCGAATAGCAGCGGCACGCTGATCGTGTGCAACGCGCCGAGGTCGTCCGGGTCCGGCGATGGGTGCTCGATCCGGTAGCGGTGGACGGTGGCGCCCCCCGCCACTCGGGCGGCGGCGTAGCGGCGGACCGGGCCGGCGAACCATGCGTCGGTGACGACCGCGCAGAGGACGTCGTTGGCGGTCGGGTCGGGGATGCCGTCGGCGGCAAGTCGGTCATACGCCTTGGCGATCGGCCCTGAGACCGCATCGGGAGCGACGTGCGCGAGGCGGGCGACCATCGCCCGGAGCTGCTCGGGACCGGGGTCGACGCGGCGGCCGCCGGCGCGGAAGAAGAACGTCCCCTCCTGGGCGTTGGTGCCGATCAGGAGCGGGATCTCCGGCGCGGCAGCCGGCGTGGCCGCGGGGTCCACGGGGAGGGAGTGCGGATCGGCGATCGGCAGCACTCCGCCGCGGGTGCCCTTGAACTCGCCGGCGAGGAGCTGCTCCTGGGCCGCGATGACGGCGTCGGCCGGGAGGGCTTGCATCGCGGGAAGAGCGGCGGCGACATCATCGCCGAGCCCGAGCGCCGCCGAAAGTGCCGCGGTCCAGCGCGTGCCAAGCGCCTTGTCGATGACGAGCTCGTGCAGTGGCGGCGAGAGCGTGACCGCGCGCTGGAGCAGGCCCTGCGCGCCGGGGTGGCCGATCAGGTGCAGGACGCTGCCCGCGCCGGCGGATTCGCCACCGAGCGTCACCCGCGACGGGTCTCCGCCGAAGGAGGCGATGTTGTCCTGCACCCACCGCAGCGCGGCGAGCTGGTCGAGCAGGCCCCAGTTGCCGGCGGGCGCGTCCGCTGCGGCGGCGAGCGCGGGGTGATAGAGCCAGCCGAGCGAGCCGAGCCGGTAGTTGATCGTGACGATCACCGCGTCGAGCGCGGCCGCGAGGTGGCGCCCGTCGAGCAGCGCGTTCGAGCCCCAGCCGATCGTCCACCCGCCGCCGTGCAGAAAGACGAGCACCGGCCGGTCCTCTGCGTCAGCGGGGCGCCACACATTGAGCGACAGGCTGTCCTCGGCGGTCGGGGCGAGCGGGCCGTGCGCCCACTCGGAGAACGGGCGCGCGGGCTGCGGGCACACCGGACCAGGCTGGGACGCGTCCCGAACTCCGGTCCACGGCTCGGGCGGCGCGGGTGGCGCCCAACGCCGGTCGCCGGAGGGCGGCGCCGCATATGGGATACCGAGGAACGCCGCCACCCCGTTGTCGAGCCCGACCCCGCGGAGTTCGCCGCCCCCGAGCGCGAGCGTCGGCGCCTGACTCACCGCGGACGTCCTTCCTCACGGCGACAGGGTGAGTGCACGACTGTAGAGTGTATTCAGCATGAGCGTGACGCGCAGTCCCGGCCCCGACCAGCCGTCGGGGCGGTCACCGAGCTTCGGCGACGTCGCTCACCTCGGGCATGTTGAGCTGCTCACCCCCGAGCTCGACGCGAGCGCTCGCTGCTTCACCACGGTGCTCGGTCTGCGCGAGGTCGGCCGCGACGCGACGCACGTGTTCCTGCGCGGTGAGTCGGAGTACGAACGTGCCGGACTGACCCTGACGGCCGCAGAGCGCCCGGGCATCGGCCACCTCGGACTGCGCACGACCAGCGCCGGGGCACTTGCACGGCGCGTGCAAGCGGTCCTCGCCACCGGCATTCCCGGCGAGTGGGTGGAGGACGGATTCGGTCACGGCCCGGCGTTTCGCTTCACCGGTCCGAGCGGCCACGCCACGGAGCTCTACTGGGAGACGGAGCGCTACGCAGCGCCGGAGGCAGATCGCCCACCGGCGAAGGATCGCCTCGGGCGCCGCGGCACGGCCGGCATCGACGTTCGCCGCCTCGATCACGTCAACCTGCTCGCCGCGGACGTGAGCGCAGCCGCGTCTGTCGCCTGGTCGGCGCTCGGCGCGACGCTGCTCGACGAGATCATCGACGACGTCGGTGTGATGGCGGGCGCGTTCACGACGTTCGGCCAGCGGCCGCTGGAGCTCGTCTACACCCGCGACCCCTACGGCGCCGGCGGCCGCCTTCACCACGTGGCCTTCTGGGTCGACACGCGCGACGAAGTCCTGCGCGCCGCCGACATCTTCGTCGACCACGGGATCCAGATCGAGGTGCCGCCCGCCCTGCACACGATCGGCCGCAGCTTCTTCCTCTACGGCTTCGAGCCAGGCGGAAATCGCATCGAGATCACGACGGGCGCGAACCTCGTGCTCGATCCGGATCCGGTGACGCGGACGTGGACCGCGGCGGAGCGGCGGCAGGGGGTCGGTTGGGGGACCACGTTCCCGGCGAGCTGGGGGGCGTACGGGACGCCCGACGTGCGGGGGGAGTAGGCGCTTACCTCGCGAACGCCACGGGCCACGATCACTCCCGCGCCAGCGCCGCCGCCAGCGCCCGCATCGGCTCCGCGCACCCCAGGATGCGGGCCCGCTCCTCCGCCCCCACCGCCATCAGGCGCTCCTCGAGCGCCACCGCCCAGGCCTGCTCGCGCAGGTCGCGGTAGCGGATCGCGAGCGCGGTCGGAGTCAGGCGCGCGACGCGGCCGTCGAGGGCGTCGCGCTCGGAGGCGAGCAGGCCGCGGCGTACCAGCGCGCGGATGCCAGTTGAGGCGTTCGTGCGTTGCAGGCCGAGCTCCCGGGCGACCTCGCCGACGGTGAGCCCGGGCCGGCGGACGAGCAGGCGCATGATCTCCAGCTCGGAGCGGGGGAGCGAGTCGAGGCGGGGATCCTGCTCGACCTGGGCGTCGATGGTGCGCGGCAACAGCCAGGCGAGATCGTGGAGCGCGGCGATCAACGTCCGCTCGATTGCACCGTCCTCCCCGGTCTGCGGACTCTGTCTTCTCATCAAAAAGCCACGGTATCCGGGTGGCGGACGGACCCGGGACACGGTACAGTTTGGACCTATATAGGTATAATCCTATACGCAACTCGCCCGCGACAAGGGAGCCCGATCCGCCGTGCCACTGCCCGCCGCCACACAGACCATCCCCGGCTTCGCCGGCACGATCACCACCGCCGAGGACTCGGGCTACGACGAGCAGCGCGCGGTGTGGAACCTGATGCACGACGGCCGGCCGGCGCTGCTCGCGCGCCCGCGGTCCGCCGGCGACGTCGCGGCGGCGATCGCCCACGCACGGAACAACGGGCTCCGGATCGCCGTCCGTGGAGGCGGCCACTCGCTCCCCGGCCACTCGACCGTCGACGGAGGGATGGTGATCGACCTGCGCGCGCTGTCGGGAGTGTCGGTTGATCCGGCCGCCCGCACGGTTCGGGTCGGCGGCGGGGCGGCGCTCGGCGACGTCGACGCGGCCGTCCAGGCGCACGGCCTGGTCGTCCCGGTCGGCGTCGTCTCCCACACCGGCGCCGGCGGGCTGACGCTCGGCGGCGGCGTCGGGCGGCTGATGCGGCGCTTCGGACTCACGATCGACTCGCTGCTGTCAGCTGAGGTGGTCCTCGCGGACGGGCGGATCGTCACCGCGAGCTCAACCGAGAACGTCGATCTGTTCTGGGGGTTGCGCGGTGGCGGCGGCAACTTCGGCGTGGTCACCGAGTTCACCTACCGGGCGCACCCGCTCGGGCCGCTGACCGTGCTGGCGACATTCCATCCGCTGGAGCGCGCCGCCGAGGTGCTGAGGCGCGGCGAGGAGGTCATCGCCGACCCATCCGCGCCCGACGCGCTGCTCTGGACGAGCTTCCTGCGCCGCGGGCCGCAGATCGCACCCTGGCTGCACCCGAGGTTCGTCGGCGAGCCCGGGATCATGTCGCTGATCGAGTGGTCGGGCGAGCCCGCCGAGGGTCGCGAGCGGCTGCGTGAGATCGAGCGCCGGCTCGGGCCGCCGTCAGCCGAGCTCGCCGAGATCCCATACCTGGCGATGCAGACCGTGACCGACGAGCTGCTCGCCCCCGGCACTCTCCGCGCGTACGTGAAGGCGGGCTTCGCGGCCGAGATCACGGATGACCTGACCGCGGTGATGGTTGAGCGTGGAGCTCTGGTCGGCTCACCGCTCTCGGTCATCGAGGTGCTGAGCATGGGCGGGGCGATCGATCGCGTCGACCCGTCTGCGACCGCCTTCCCGCACCGCGGCGCGCGCTGGCTGGTCAACGTTCCCGCGCAATGGGCCGACCCCGATCCGGAGATCGCCGAGCGGGAGACGGCATGGGTGCGGGACACGTTCAGAGCGCTCGAGCCGCACCTCGCCGGCGGCGCGTACTCCAACTTCATGGAGGACGACGAGCGAGCCGACCGCGCCTACGGGCCGACCCTGGCAAGGCTCGCCGAGCTCAAGGCGACGTACGACCGGGGCAACGTGTTCTCGCTCAACCAGAACGTTCAGCCGACCCCCGCGACATGACTGTACACAGATTGAGTTTCTGTATAGACTTGGCGTGATGGCCGTCACCGACCTCTCCGACCGCGCCCGCTGGGAGGCCACCCAGCGCGGCCTGTGGGGCCAGCGCCCCGGGGATTGGGCGACGCTCGCCGAGCCCCAGAACCTCTCCCTGATCGACTCGGCCCTCGACGGCGGCCGGGTCGGCCGCGGGACGCGACTGCTCGATGTCGGCTGCGGCTCGGGTCTCGCGCTCCAGCGCGCCGCCGCGCGCGGGGCGCAGGTGAGCGGGATCGACATCTCACCCACGCTGCTGTCGATCGCGCATGCGCGTGCCGGCGAGGCGACGCTCGTCGAAGGCGGGATCGACGAGCTGTCGTTCCCCGACCAGAGCTTCGACGCGGCGCTCGCGGTCAACGCGCTGCAGTTTGCGTTCGACCCGACCGCCGCACTCGCCGAGCTCGCTCGCGTGCTCACGCCGGGCGCGCGCCTGGCGATCGGTGGCTTCGCCGCGCCGGAACGGTGCGAGTCCACTGCGCTGCACCTGGTGATGGAGGCGCTCGTGCCGCCCGCGACCCATGGCGACCACGCCCCCTACGCGCTCGCGGAGCCCGGGGCGCTCGAGCGGGCGCTCGGCGACGCGGGCTTCTCCGTGGAGAGCGACCGCGAGCTGCCAGGCGACTGGCACTACGGCTCGCTCGAGGAGGCGCTGCGCGGGCTGCTCTGCTCGGGCGGCGGAACCCGCGCGATCCGCCTGGCGGGTGAGGAGCGCGTGTGCACGGCGCTCACCGAGGGCCTTGAGCAGTTCACCCAAGCCGACGGCTCCTACCTGATGCACAATCATTTCCGGCTGCTCGTCGCCATCACCGGCGGCGCCTCCCGTTAACCGTGCGACCGTTTCACCACATCGGCTACGTCGTCCCCGACCTGGCGGACGCGGCCGAGCGGTTCACTCGCACGCTCGGCGCGGGGCCGTTCCTGGCCATTGGCCATGTCCCGCTTCCCGACGCGACCTGGCGCGGTGAACCGGCGGTGTACGACCACTCGACCGCCTTCGGCATGTGGGGCGAGACGCTCGTCGAGCTCAGCCAGATCCACGAGGCCGCGCCCGCCGGCCTCGACGCGTTCATGGGACGGGTCGGCTCGCCGCACGTCGGCCACGCCGCCTGGCTGGTCGACGATCTCGACGATGAGACCAGCAGGCTCGAACGGCTCGGCCTGGAGCTCATGCACACCGGCAGCGCCGGCCCGGTGCGCGCCCACTGGTTCGACGGCGGCGCGCTGTTCGGCCACCCGATCGAGGTGCTGCGCCGCTGCCCGGAGAACCTCTCCCTGTACGCCGCCGTCCAGGAGGCGGCGATGGGCTGGGACGGCGTCGGGGCGCTGCGTCCCGCCTTCGCCGCGGGCGGGGCATGACGACACCCGGGGCCGACCCGCTGCCCGGGGCCCGCGCCCACCACGTTGGCCTGTCGGTCGGCGACCTCGACGCGATGATCGGCTGGTACGGCAAGGCGCTCGGGTTCGCGGTCGAGGTCGCGTTCGAGCTGCCGGGCGGCCGCTCCGCGGGCGCGATGCTCCGCCGCCCCGACGGCACCGGCCTCGAGCTGCTCTGCCACGCCGACTCCGCCGGCGAAGCTCCAGCCGACCCGCCAGCCGCGATGCGGCAACGCGGCTACGGCCACTGGGCGCTTGCCGTCCATGACGTCGCTCAAGCGCACGCCCAGCTCCTGGCCGCCGGCGCACGGGAGGTGTGGTCGGCGCGACCGGCGCCGCCTCCCGCCACCGGCGCGATGTCGTACCTCGCCGACCCCGAGGGCAACCTGATCGAGCTCGTCGGCGGATGAGCGCCGTTCCCCGAGACACCACACGAGGAGAGAGATGACCGAGACGACCACCGAACTGCCAGGCCAGGCGACCCCGTACGTGCTCGCCGACGGCGGCGGCCGCGCGTTCCTGCTGATCGACCAGGTCGGCCGCTGCCTGGCGGGCGCCGAGGAGACCGGCGGGGCGATGGCGATGATGACGCTCGATGGACCCGCCGGACGTCCGATTCCGCTCCACTTCCACAACCGGGAGCACGAGTTCTTCTACTGCCACCGCGGCCCGATTCAGCTGTGGCTGAACGACGAGAGCCGGATCCTGCAGCGCGGCGACTTCGGCTACGTCCCCCCGAAGGCGATCCACGCCTACGGCCTGCACGGCAACCACGCCGGCTTCCTCGGACCGATCACCCCCGGCGGGTGGGAGCGGTTCTTCGACCTCACCGGCATCCCCTACGACGGCGCCGCGCCGTTCCCGGTCGGCTTCCGCCCCGAGATCCCGTTCGCCAAGTTCGGCCAGGCCGAGCACGACTTCGACATGAAGTATCTACCCGAGCACGAGTACGCGGCCCCCACCACCGACGCGCCCGACGACACGCTGCCCGGCTCCAGTGAGCCGTACTTCCTGCGCGCCGGCGAGGGCCCGCGCTTCCTGTTCGCCGGCGGCCTGGCGACGATCCTCTGCGGAGCGGCCCAGACCGACGGGCAGATCTCGATGCTGACGCTCGAGCTCCCGCGCGGCGCCGGGATGCCGGCCCATCGGCACGCCAAGGCCCACGAGGGCATCTATGTCCTGGAGGGATCGCTGCGAGTGACGCTCGACGGCGCCGAGCACCGACTCGCCACCGGCGACTACGTCTCGATCCCGGCGGGCACCGAGCACAGCTGGGAGGGCGATGCGTTCTTCACCAAGGCGCTCCTCAACTCGGCGCCGGGTGGCATCGAACAGCTGCTCGAGCGGGCCGGCGAGCGGACCGAGCTGCACATGTTCGCGCGCGAGGCGCCGGTGGCGCTGAGCACCGACGCGCTGCGCACGGCAGCCGACGGGCTCGACGTCACGGTCGACTGATGGCCGACGAGCGCGTCGACGTGCTCGTCGCCGGCTTCGGGCCGGCCGGCGCAAGCGCCGCGCTCGCCGCGCAGCAGGCGGGCGCGAGCGTGCTCGTCGCCGAGAAGACCCGGGCGGGGGGCGGCAACTGCCGCCACTCCGGCGGGTTCCTGTTCGCGGTCGACGGCCCGTCGGCGATCGACCACCTCGACGCGCTCTGCTTCGGCAAGACCGACCGTGCCGTGCTCGGGGCCTACGCCGACGGAACGGCTTCGGTCGCAGAGTGGCTCACGAGCCTCGGCGGCGACGCGCCGGTCTGCGACCCGGACGCGTTCGGCGGGCTGCTGCCCTCCTGGCCATCGTTCCCCGGCGCCGGGCATGTCACCTATCGCCAGTTCAACGGTGGCGACACCCGTCCAGGGATCGCGCTGTGGGAGCTCCTGGAGTCAGCAACCCAAGAACAGCGCGAGATCGAGGTGCGCACCGAGACGCCGGTCACGGGGCTCGTACTCGAGGACGGCGCGGTGCGGGGCGCCGTGCTCGGCGGCGCTCAGGGTCCGCGGACGGTGCGAGCGGACGCGGTCGTGCTTGCCAGCGGCGGGATGGAGCACGACGCGGACATGCGCGATGCCTACCTGCCGCTGCCACTCACCCCGGTAGGGCATCCGGGCAACACCGGGGACAGCGTGCGACTCGCCGCGCAGGCGGGCGCATCGCTCTGGCACATGGCCGCCTACTTCGGCTGGCTTGCGTTCGCCCATCCCGACTTCCCTGCGGCGTTCACGATCAACGTGCACACGCCGAGCTTCGTCCTCATCGACGACGACGGTCGGCGGTTCGCCGACGAGCTGGGCTGGGAGGTCCACGACCAGATCCGTTCCTGGACCGCCTACCAGCCGCGACGTCCCAATCGGCCGCGCCCGCGGGGATTCGTCGTGTTCGACGAGGCGGCGCGGCTCGCCGGCCCGCTGAACGGAATCGTCGGCACGCCCAACGACCATCACTGGAGCGCCGACAACTCCGCCGAGCTGGACGCGGGGTGGATCGCCCGAGGTCAGTCTTCGCGCGCGCTCGCGCGCGCGATCTCCGTCGACCCCGACGTGCTCGAGGCAACGCTCGGCGAGTACGGGGACGCCGTTGCGGCCGGCCGCGACGGGCTCTTCAACCGGCCACCGGCGACGCTCGTCGCGCTCGAGCCGCCGCTGTACGCCCTGCCGATCGTGCCGGGCCTGGCGACCGCGTCCGGCGGTCCGCGGCGTGATGCTCACGCGCGGGTGCTCCGCGCCGGCGGCGGCGGGTACACCTCGATCGACGGGCTCTATGCGGCAGGCGGCGCCGGCTCGATCTGGGGCCACCTCACCGAACACGGCGGAGGGCTCACCGACGCGATCGTGTTCGGCAGAATCGCCGGCGCGCACGCCGCGCGGCGCTGACTGACGGGTCAGTCTCCACCGAACATTGTCAGAATTCTGTCACAGCCCGACCTCATGCTGTTGGTCTTCCTGCCGACCACCCGCATGTGTCCGCATTCAAACTGCGTGCCGGCCCGCCCCTCCCCGACGCCGATTTCCGCTCTCGTCATCGCGGGTTGCTGTGGCTGCTGGGCGCGCATCTGGTTGCGCTGCCGATCTTCGGCGTGTGCATGGGCTGGCCGCTCTGGGAGGCGCTGCTCGTCTGCGCGCCGGCCGCCGGCTTCGGGGTCTTCGCGGAGCCGCGGCGCTTCGGCAACACGTTCCGCGCGTGCGCCTGCGCGCTCGCGCTGCTGTCGTGTTCGGCCGCCCTGGTCTGGTTGTGGCACGGCACGACCGAGGCACACTTCCACTACTTCGTGATGGTCGGGGCGCTCGCCCTGTACGAGGCGGCTCTTCCCTACGCGATCGCGTTCGCCTTCGTCGTCCTGCAGCACGGCCTGATGGCGACGTGGATGCCGGGCCGCGTGTTCGGGACGATGGCGGAGATGCACGACCCCTGGCTGTGGGCGGGCATCCACGGTGGTTTCGTCGCGGCGCTCTCACTCACGCAGCTTGCGGTCTGGCGGGCCTCGAGTCAGTCGCGCGAGCGCGAGCAGCGCGCCTCTGAGCGGGCGCTGGCGCTCACCGGGCGATTCCAGCGCGCCTTCGACGCCGCCCCGAACGGCGCCGCGCTGATCGACGCCGAGGGGACGATCCTGCATGCCAACCGGGCGCTGGCGACCTCGCTGCGCACCACGCCCAACGAGCTGACGGGCGGCTCCTGGTTCGACTTCCTCTCCGACGAGGACGCGATCCGAGCACGCGGCGAATGGGCGGAGTCGCTCGACGGACCCGAGCGCGAGTATCAGGTACGGCGCGCCAACGCGACCCGCGGCTGGCTCCTGTGCAAGCACCTCGAGCTCGCCGACCTCGGCGAGGGCGCCGAGGCGATCCTGCAGACGGTCGACGTCTCGCGCCGGCGTGCGGCCGAGGCCAACCTCATGCACCAAGCGAGCCATGACTCTCTCACCGGGCTGCTCAACCGCCGCTCGTTCTCCGAGCAGGTCAAGAACGAGCTCGCGGTCGCCGAGCCGGGACAGACCGCGGTGCTGTTCATCGATATCGATGACTTCAAGCTGGTCAACGACTCGCTCGGCCACGGCGCCGGCGACGAGCTGCTCGTCGGAATTGCCGACCGCCTGCGCTCAGTGACCCGATCCAGTGACCTGCTCGGCCGCTTCGGCGGCGACGAGTTCGTGTGCTGCCTCACCGAAGTCTCGGCGGACACCGTCGAGGAGGCCGCCGCGCGCGTGGCCGCGGCGCTCGAGGCTCCGTTCAGCCTGGCCGGGGTTGAACGGCCGATCACGGTGTCGATCGGCCTCGCGATGGCGGACGCGACCGGCGACTCGATCGAGTCTCTGCTGCGCGACGCCGACCTCGCGATGTACGACGCCAAGCTCGAGGGCAAGGACCGCACGCGCTGGTTCGACGCGCAGATGCGCACCGAGGTGATCGAGCGGCGCGCGCTCGAGACCGACCTGCGCCACGCGATCGAGCACGGAGAGATCGTCGCCCACTACCAGCCTCAGGTCGACGTGCGCAACGGCCGCGTGGTCGGGTGCGAGGCACTCGCTCGCTGGAACCACCCCGAGCGCGGCGAGATCACTCCCGCTTCTTTCATCCCGCTCGCCGAGCGCTGCGGGCTGATCGGTCCTCTCACGGCCCACGTGCTGCGCGTCGCGTGCACCGACGCCGCCGCCTGGCGGCGCTCGGACGCGCGTCTGGAGGAGCTCGTCGTGTCGGTCAACCTGTCACCCCAGGCGATCGATGACGAGCTCCCGACGGTCATCGAGCAGATCCTCGAGGAGACCGGCATGCCGGCGCAGCTCGTGTGCCTGGAGGTCACCGAGACCGCGGTCGTCGACCGCTCCGTCTCCCACATCACGCTTGAGCGCCTCAAGCGGATCGGCGTCCGTCTCGCGATCGACGACTTCGGCGTCGGTCAGTCCTCGCTCTCCCAGCTCGCGCGGCTGGGCCGTCTCGACCGCCTGAAGATCGACAAGGCCCTGATCGACGAGATCTGCGAGAGCGCGACCGCCTCACGCGTCACCCAGGCGATCATCGACGTGGCGCGAAGCGACGGCCTGGACATCGTCGCCGAGGGTGTCGAGCACCCCGAGCAACTCGCCCACCTGCGCGAGCTGTCCTGCCCGATCATCCAGGGCTGGCTCTACTCCAAGGCGCTTGTCCCGCGCGACTTCGTCGACTATGCGACCGCCGGTCTATCGTCCTCGCACGAATGGTCAGCGGAGCCCGCAGCAACCGTCCTGCCGGAAACGACGACGACGCCCAGATGACCGCCGCGGCCCGTGCGGCCGCCGCGCTCGTCCCCGACGGATCGGTCGTCGGACTCGGCACCGGATCCACGGTCGCGCATCTGCTTCCGGTGCTCGCCGAGCGCGCCGCCGGACATACGTTCGTCGCCACCTCCGCATCGACCGAGAAGCTCGCGGGCGAGCTCGGTATCCCGATCGTGCGCTTCGACGACATCGCCCACCTCGACGTCTCGATCGACGGCGCCGATGAGATCACCCCCGAAGGCTGGCTGATCAAGGGCGGCGGCGGAGCGCACGTGCGGGAGAAGATCGTCGCCGCCAACTCCAGCCGGTTCGTGGTCATCGGCTCGGCGCGCAAGGAGGTCCCCCGGCTCGGGCGGGCGGTGCCGGTCGAGGTGCTCGCGTTCGGCGCCGCCGCCACGCTGCAGGATCTGCAGCGGTTCGGCGCGGTGGTGCTGCGGTCGCCCGAGGTGACAATCAACGGCGGGCTGGTCGCCGACGTGCACGCTCGGCTGTCGGATCCGCGCACGCTGTCGGATCAGCTCGACAGCCTCCCGGGGGTGCTCGGGCACGGTCTCTTCGGACCCGAACTGGTGGACGACATCATCGTCGGGCGCGAGGACGGCGTCGTGCACCGCGTCGTCGAGCACGAGCCGGCTGAGTAGGAGGCGCGGGCGAGCACCACGAACGCGACGGCGCAGACGAGCGCCAGTCCAGCGACATCCTCGAACGAGCCGTGGAATGCCGAGGCGATCAGCTGCGGTGAGCCGATGGCGCCCGTGGCATCCAGCTTCGCCTGCAGGACAAGTGTCCCGAAGGCAACCCCGAGCGCCTGACCGACTCGACTCATCGAGGTCAGCAATGGCGAGGCATGCGGGATGTCATGCGCGGAGACATCGGCGTAGCTCGAGCCCGTCGCCGAGACCCAGGCGTGGCCACCCGCGAGCCCGCCGGTGAACAGCAGAAGGCCGATCGTCCAGCCGGGGAGTCCGCCACCGAGGGCTCCGATCAGCAGCGTCGTGCAGCCCACGACGAAAAAGCCACCGCTGGCAACCTGGGCCGCGCGCGTGCCGCCGTCGATGCGACCGGCGACCCACATGCTCAGCACCGTTCCGACGCCCTGCGGGGCGATCAACGCTCCGGCGAGCGCCGGGCTCATGTGCCTGACCTCTTGCAGGAACAGCGGCTCGAGCACCAACAGCGCGGACCACGCGACGTTGGTCAGCACCAGACACGCGGCCCCGGTCGCAAACAGCCGCCGGCGCAACAGGCCCAGATCGAGCAGCGGGTGTGACGTACGGCCAGAGTGCCGCACGAAGTCGAGCAGCAGAGCCAGCCCGCAGATCAGGGGTATCAGCGTGCGCATGGAGGCCAGGCTCCCGCTGAGCGCGACCTGCTCGAGCGCGAAGAGGAGCGCCGGCAGTGCGACGCTCAACCGCAGCAGTCCGGACACGTCCAGCCGTCCCGCCCGCAAGCGCGGCGTCGCCGGCAGCATCCGCAAGGCCGCGAACGCCGCGACGCCGCCGATCGGGACGTTGATGAGGAAGATCCACCGCCAGCTCAGCGCGCTGATCAACAGGCCACCCAACGAGGGTCCGAGAATCGATCCGAACGAGCTCGCCATCCAGATCCGGCTGCTCGTCCGGCCCATCCGCGCGGGTCCGCCGACCTGCGCGGCGATCAGCTGCGCGATCGGCAGCAGCAGACCGCCGGCGACGCCCTGAACCGCGCGATACAGCACGAGCTCGGGCAGGGAGGTCGCGGTCGCACACAGCGCGGAACTGACCGCGAACGCTGCCAGCGCCGCGCTGTACACGGTGCGGGCCCCGAAACGTCGTGCGATCCAACCGCTCATCGGGATCACGGCGGCCAGAGTCAGGACGTAGGCCGAGATCACCCACTGGGTCATCACGACCCGACTGTGGAAGTCACGGCCGATCGAGTGCAGCGCGATGTTGGTGACCGTCGCGTCGACGGAGGACATCAGAGCGCCGAGGATCAGCACGGCGAGCGTGCGCCGGACGACCGTCTCGTCGTAGGAGGAAGCGAACGACATCTCCAAGCAACCTACGTTCCAATTACAATCGAATCAAATGAACCTTCCTGTAGGGAATGATCAATGTCGCTCACCGATGATCCGGTCGATCCGAGAAACCTGAGGGCGCTCGTCGCCGTCGCGGAGGGAGGCTCCTTCCGGTCCGCGGCACAGATGCTCGGCTACACGCAGTCCGCGATCTCCCACCAGATCGCCACGCTGGAGAAGCGGCTCGGGACGACCCTGTTCGTCCGCCCCGGGGGCCGGCGCAAAGTTGAGCTGACCCCGCTCGGGCAGCTGGCGTTCCAGCATGCGCAGCGTGTGCTCGCGGCCAACCGTGCGCTTGAGGGCGATGTCACCGCAGCACTGGCGGGCAAGCGCGGAACGCTGCGGATCGGCACCTCGGCCAGCACCTCACATCTGCTCGCCAAGCCGCTCGCCGAGCTCGGCCGGCACAGTCCCGGGGTCGAGGTGTCACTCTCGAACGTCGCAACCGCGGAGGCACTCGCCCATCAGCTGGACCGCGGTCAACTGGACATCGGCCTGTACATCAACATCGAGGCCGACGAGCGTGTCGTCACCACCACCCTGTTCGAGGACACCTGGATGGTGATCGCCCACCGCACCAACCCGCTGGCTGCGGAAGCCGCAATCGCGCTCGATGCCCTCGACGGGGTGGACATGATCGCCTGGCACGCCCGCTGGCGAGCCCAGACGCACCTGGAACAGCTGTGGCGCCGGCGTCGCATCCGACCCCGGATCATCTACCGCACCGACGACAACCTGATGATCCAGCAGCTCGTGGCAAACCGGCTGGGATGCGCCTGCCTGGGCGCGCTCACCGTTGAGCATCTCATCGATCCGGATATTCGCCGGATTCCGATCAACGACGAGCTGCCACCTCGCACGCTGGCACTCTGCCACGGGCGCGGACGGGAGCTCACCCCGGCCGCTGCCGTCGTGATCGACGCGATCCGAGCCGCGTCACAGCGCTCGCCCTACAACCGCGAGCGTGTCGCGCGATAATCACCGCCCACGGGTGGCCCGCGGTCAGGGGCGCCCGGCATGCGGCGCCGGCTGCGCGGGCGCCGCGAGCAGTTGGCCGGTCTCCCCCGGGCCTTCCGTCATCGCCGCCTCCATGCCGCGCCACCGCGCGGCGGCGACGAACAACGTCCGACCGTCCTCACCGCCGAGCATGCACGCGAAGCAGCCTCGATCCGTGGCGACCGTATCGAGGACCTCGCCGCCCTCCGCCACGCGCGCGCAGCGCTCGCCCGGGACGCTGGCGACCCACAGCGCGCCGTCGGCATCGGCGCAGATGCCGTCAGGAGCGTCCTGCACCTCCGCCCAGACGCGCTCGTCGGACAGCGTTCCGTCGGCGTCGACATCGAATGCCACCAGCCGATTGGCGTGCGAGTCCGCCACCACCAACGTCCGGTCCTCATCAAGCAGCGCCATCCCGTTGGGCCACCTGAGCTCTCCGATGGTCTGCCGGACGGTGCCGTCAGGATCGATGCACACGACGCTGCCCGAGCCTCCGTTGACATAGGCAAATCCCGCTGCGCTGACGACCAGCTCGTTGAACGGCCGTGGGCTGAGCTCGGAGAGATCGGCGTGCGCCTCGAGGGTCCCGCCGGCGGACTGCACGAGCAGCAATCGGCGAGGGCCGTCGATGACCAGCAGCCTTCCGTCGGGAAGCCAGTCGATGCTGAACGGAAGCGTCTGCACAGCGACGCGCGCCATGACCTCCCGGCCGCCGTCGGGCGTGACGGCGAGCACTTCGCCCGCACCCCAGTTGCACAGCCACGCCCGGCCGTCGTGCCACCGTGTGGACTCCGGAAAGCC
The DNA here is from genome assembly GCA_036501965.1 of Solirubrobacteraceae bacterium. Classification (GTDB taxonomy): domain Bacteria; phylum Actinomycetota; class Thermoleophilia; order Solirubrobacterales; family Solirubrobacteraceae; genus Palsa-465. The sequence goes on along the minus strand of DASXZK010000107.1, from coordinate 13,243 downwards.
CAGGCCATCGATCACCACGTGCGTCTCGCTCATCGCGGACCCTCCATTCCAGGGGGATGTTGTTCGCGTAGACGGTGTCAGGTCCTGATCAGGTTGCCGGCCGAAGGCGAACGTTGACAACCGACGTCGCCTCGCGGTCGCCGATGTGAGTCAGGCGCACGGGCACACCGCCAGGGTTGTCGTACAGGCGGATCCCATCGCCGAGCAGGACCGGCGCGATGTGGAGGTCGATCTCATCGATCAGACCCATCTGAAGAAGCTGACGGCCGATGGTCGGCGAGAACACCTCGAGGTTCTTTCCGCCGGCGGCCTCCAGGCCGACCCGCACCGCCTCGCCCGGGTCGCAGCTCAGGAAGGTGACGCCGTCGGCCGGTGTCGCGTCCTCGGGGTGATGGGTCAGCACGAAGATCGGTCCCTGCCATGCGCCGCCGTACGGGCGGCTGCCGTCGACGGCGGCGTCCCAACCGTCGCGCCCGCCGAGGATGGCCCCCGTGGTCTGCACGTACTCGTCGATCAGTCCGGGTCGAACGGTGATCCCCGTCGCCCAGTCCATCGCGTGGCCGGGGCCGGCGACGAAGCCGTCGAGGGACATCGTGAAGTGCCACAGCACTTTGGCCGCTGCGGTCTGGGGGTGAGTGTCGATCGCGATCGTCTCCTGAAGTCGGGCTGCGGTTCTGAGATGTTGTACCTCTAAGACCGCTGCCTGCGCGAGAACTCATCGGCCCGACCCTCGGCCGCTCAGACGCCGGATCGCACCAGCTTGGTCGAAGGGCGCCGTAGGCTCCGTGTCGTCGTTTCGTGGATCGCGGAGCGGTCCGGTGAAGGTCGACCGACAGGAGGAGGATCAGAGATGCCATTGATCAGTGCGGGCTCGATGCCAGGCGGGAACCTCAGGGGCGCCGACTACGGCGCGACCATCTCGGTGATTCTCGACCACTCCTCGCCCGGTGACGGCCCAAGGCTGCACCAGCATCCGTATGACGAGACCTGGGTGGTGATCGACGGCGACGTCGCGTTCCAGGCCGGCGAGGAGCAGCTGACGGCCGGGCCGGGCGACATCGTGATCGTCCCGCCGGACACGCCACACAAGTTCACCAACCGGGGCGCACGGCCGGCGTCCCTGGTCTGCATCCACGCCAGCCCGACGTTCCAGACCGAGTGGCTGGAATGACTCGCCACGAGCGTCGCTGAGGCTCGATAATCCGATCGTCGTGAGACTCTCCTCCACCGAGTACTCGGTCGCGTTGCCGGCCTGGATCGACGACGCTCTCGCAGGCGTACCCCCCGTGATCGACGACGTCAACGAGCGGATGCGCCTCGTGCACGCGCTTGCCGGGCGCAACTGGCGTGAGGGCAACGGGGGTCCGTTCGCGGCGCTGGTCGCCGAGTCCGGCAGCGGCCGGGTCGTGTCGGTCGGCGTCAACGTCGTGCTCGCCAGCGGTGTCTCGAGCGCCCACGCGGAGGTCACCGCGCTGGCACTGGCGCAGCAGGCCGTGGGCGACTGGGATCTCGGTGGCGAGGGCCGGCCCGATCATGAATTGGTCGTCAACTGGCGCCCCTGCGTGCAGTGCTACGGCGCGGTTCTGTGGTCCGGGGTTCGGCGATTGGTCGTGGCCGGCTCCGGCCCGGAGCTCGAGCAGCTGACCGGGTTCGACGAAGGCCCGATGCGCGAGGACTGGGCCGCGCAGTTCCAGGCGCGCGGGATCACCGTGCTTGATGGCGTGCTGCGCGACGAGGCGCTCGAAACCTTCGCCGCCTACCGCGACGCCGTGGCCACGGGTGGCATCACCGTGTACAACGCCCGCCGCGGCTGAGCGGTTGCCCTGCTCGTGGCATGCGTCGCGGAAGTGCACCGGACCCGAGAGATGAATTCCCGCCAAATTGCGGGATCAACTCCACGATGGACTTGCCATTGGGGTGGGGTGTCACTGTAGGGTTCTGCTTGCGGTTCGGGAGAGAGCACAGCTCGCAAAAGCCAAGCGAAGCGGCTCTCGAGGTGAACGACAAGGCTTATTCCGTGCGCAGGCTACGCGCGAGAGCAGGCACGGTCGTCGCCCCCGGACCGCGTTTTTGTTGCTACGGAGCGCCGGGGGCCTGACCGCTTCGTCAGTCACCATCGGCCGAAGGGTGGCTGGTCGGGTCTCTCATCACGGGCGTGCCGTCCGGTGCCCTGTCTACCGTGGCGAGTGCGGCTCTGCTGCCGCCGACGCAATGCGGGTACCTGCCCTGCGTTGCTGTGCGACCGGGCGCGTCCCGGGAGCCGGCGCTGAGGATCGACCCCGGAACCACCTCCTCAGCTAGCCCGCCTGCTCCCACTCCCCCATGTCCCGGCTCGCGCGGGCGCACTCAGCGTCAGGCGTCTTGATCGGACGCCGTGCGCATCGCTTCGGCGATGACGGGTTTCTGGTCGGGCGCGTCGGAGCGATTGACCAGGCTATGGACTCCCGCCTGGCCCCGAGGGAACGCGACCACCGCGCCGGCCGGCAGGAGCTGCGTCCCGATCAGCTGAGCCCACCCCCGCGCCTCCGAGGACGTCTCAGCCCGGGGGACGCGGCGGCGACGGTGGGCGCCCCGCCGGACCCATGAAGGCGACGATCTGGTCGGTGCCGGGAAGCAGCAGCAGGCCGTCGCCGACTGACGGCGTCGGGAAGTGGTTCGCGGAGCCGCCGAACGGGATCGAGGTCACTTGCCTGCCGTTGGCGGGGTTGAGGCCGTGCACCGCGTCGTCGTCCCCGATCGTCCAGATCAGCCCGTCGGCGATGATCGGTGCGCCGGCGGCGCCATCGTTGTCGGACCAGAGCTGCTTCAGGTGCGGAGGCTTGGCCGACACCTTGACGGCTGTCACGCCGTTGGGGCAGGGGATGTAGACCACCGAGTTCCTCACTGCATGTCCGCCGTCGGGGTTCCCGCTGCATACCGAGAGGGACGCGACCTCGCCGTCCTTGCCGCCGAGACGGCCCTGGCGCAGCAGGTAGGCGGTGTCCGTCTTTCCGATCTGGACCACGAAACCATCCACGAGCGCAGGGTCCCCGGTCCCGAGGTCGAGGTCGTCGGCGCTGAGCGTCTGCCAGTCCTTGAGGTAGAAGAGCGACTTCAGATGCATCGCCGGCGACAGCTCGAGCACCGCGTCGCTGTGGTCGTAGGGCTGGCCGGCGCCGAGGTCGTAGCCGTCGGCGCTCGCCACGTAGACGTTCCCGTGCGGGTCGACGACCGGAGAGCTGCCTCCCATCCACACCGCCCCTCGGTCCCGGCCGCTGCCGATCTGGAAATAGTGAAGCGATCCTCCGTGCTCCGGGATCGAGACGACGTACCCATGGGCGGGACCGTTGGGGCCTGGACAGTCGCCGGTGTTCTGGCCGTAGGCGATGACGACCGAACCGTGGTCGAGCGCGAGTCCGGGCCGCTGCAACTGCGCGAGCTGGTCCTCGCCGGCGTTCGGCATCGCCCGCTCGTCCAGCTCGACCTTCCCGGTGAACAGGTCGAGCCCGAACAGGCGGTGCGAAGCCTCCACACCGTTCGAGGTGGACGGGCCGCGGATCAGGGTGTCCGCGTCGACGAAGATCTCGTGGCGCCCCAGATCGATCACCGGGGTGCCGGTGATGCCCACCTCGGGCGAGATGTCGCCGCACGGCAGGTCACCGGCCGGCACGGGTTTTGCGAGGTGGCGTGACCAGAGGATGCGCCCACTCCGCGCAGCCATCACGTAGACGGTGTCGTTCTCGGTCGCCGCCACAATGCGGCCGTCGGCGACGAGCGGCTCGCCATAGAGCTGCCCGTCAAGGCCCGGAGAGGTCCAGGCGCGCCGCGAGGGCCGCAGTCTCGTCTGCGCCGCACCCACCCCAGTCGCCTCGGCATTGCCGTGATACGTGGTCCAGTCCGAACCGTCGGCGGAGACGCGCGACGCGGAGTGCGGACTTGATCTGCCGGCGGTCGCGCTCCGAGCGGTTGAGGTGGTGGAGCGGGTCGCGCTCCTAGCAGTCGACGCCGTCGAGCGGGTCACCGAAGAACCGCAGCCCGCGCAGCACAACACGACAGCCATCAACCACGGCCCTAACGTCACGGGCCCGCGCAGGCGCCTCCTGGCTTCACGCCCCACAGCGGCTCACCGAGCGCCGTCGACTAGTCCCCCGTGTCGTACTTGAACGAGATGCCGAGGCGGACCCGGTAGTTGACGACCGAACCGTCCTCGATCGTCAGATCCTGCCGCACGACCTCGGCCACGCGGAGGTCCCTCACGGTTTTGGCGGCGGTCTCCACCGCCACCCGAGCGGCCGCCTCCCACGACTCGCTGCTCACCCCGACGATCTCGGTGACGCGATACACGCTCTCGGCCATGTCTGCCTCTCTTGGTTGACGCTGAACCTGGTGATGAGTCTTTCAGCTTCTACCCGAGAAATCGAAGCCCACCCCTCGAAGCAGGGTCGCTACTGGCGCCGGCCGGCGTCGAAGCGACGGCGATCGCGCTTGGTCGGGCGGCCGCCGAGATCGACCGGGCCACCCAGCCGGCGCAGCTCCCGCTGGCGCTCGCGCTCCGCGACGCTCGTCTCCGTTTCGAGGTACAGCTTCACCGCCTCGGCCGCTGACACACGGCGCTCCGCCGCGCCCCGGACGATCACGGTCCGCCGGTCACGGCCGAGGGTGAGCTCGAGCTCATCGCCCACCTTGACCTCCCGGCTCGGCTTGACCGCCACGCCGTTGACGTGAACCCGCCCGCCTTTGACTGCTTCGGCCGCAAGCGAGCGCGTCTTGGAAAGGCGCGCAGTCCACAGCCACTTGTCGATGCGCATCCGCGCGACGGTACTGCGATCCGCCGAATTCTCCGACGCGACCGACGTCGTCACCCGGCCCGCGGCCGTAGACTGCCCACATGGGGACGTCGCGATCCCGGACCGCCAATCGCCTGGCCCGGCGGTTGACGCTCGCACTGCTGTGCAGCGCCGGCGCGCTGTCGCTCGTGTTCGCCGGATCGGGCGCGCGCGCCGCCTCCGCACCGGCGCCGACCACCCTCTACTACGAGGCGCAGACCGGCCCGAGGACCTTCGCGGTCGAGGCGCGCGACCTGTCGGCGCATCGGCCCAGCACCCAGGTGGTCGCATTGCGCAACTACAACGTGTACGGCATCGCGGTCGGCGGGCGATCGATCTACTGGAGCACTCAGAGCGGCCCCCGGGACCGCGGCTCGATCATGCAAGCCCCGCTTGGCGGCGGGCGGGCTCACCGCCTGGTCGGTGGCTTGACGGAGCCGGCCAGCGTGGTGGTGGTCGGCCGCCACGTGTACTGGGACGATCGATCCGCGATCGGACGCGTGGCGCTCAACGGTTCGCATCCGCAGCCGAAGCTCATCCGCTTGCCGGCCGAGGCGGGCGGCGGCGTGACCGACGGTTTGACGTCGGATGGCCGGCACCTGTACTTCAGCCGGTGCGCGGACGACACGATCGGTCGGGCGAATCTGAACGGCAGCCACGTCCATCAACGGTTCATATCGATCGGCGAGCGCCGTTGCCCTCAGGGCCTTGCGGCCGCGGGCGGTCATATCTTCTGGACCGAGCTGGGCCAGGGAATCATCGGGCGGGCGAGCCTGGACGGCCGCGGCGTCAACCCGCACTGGTTGCACATCCACAGCCGCCAGGGTCCGTTTCAGGTCGCCGTCGGCGGCGACCACGTGTACTGGACCTGGGGCGGAGAGAACGGCTCCCCCTCCTACACCGGGCGCGCGGACGTGAACCGCTCCCACCTGGATCGCCGCTTCCTGCTTGACTCGATGTACCCGATGGCCTTGACGGGCTGAAGCCAGGGCGACCGCACCACCGCCTGTCACAGCCGAGCGGGCTGCGACGTCAAGAGTGGTATGAGCGAAGGGATCCACGACGAGCAGCTCGCGGCGCTGTGGCGCCATGGCTTCGGCATCGCCTACCGGATGCTCGGCAGCGTGGCCGAGGCCGAGGACGTCGCCCAGGAGTCGCTTCTGCGTCTGACCCGCCAGGCAGAGCCCGTGGTGGAGCCGATGGCGTGGATCACCACGGTGGCGACGCGGCTCTCGATCAACGTCCTGCGCTCGGCGCGGTCACGGCGGGAGGGATACGTCGGCCCCTGGCTGCCCGAGCCGCTGGTGGAGGACCCGGCGCCCGGCCCGGCCGCCCGGGTCGAACTCGCGGACTCCCTTTCGCTGGCCCTTCTGGCGCTCCTGGAGCGCCTGACGCCAACCGAGCGCGCGGCGTACCTGCTGCGCGAGGTGTTCGACTACGAATACGCGCAGGTCGCCGAGATCATCGAGCAGAGCGAGGTCAACTCGCGGCAACTGGTGGCGCGGGCGCGCAAGCACCTGGAGGCCCGGCGTCCGCGCTTCGATCCCGATGACGCGGCCCGCGACGCGTTGCTGGAGCGGTTCCTCGCGGCCGCCGAGCATGGCGACCTGGAGGCGCTTGAGGAATTGCTCGCCTCCGACGCCGTGCTGTACGCCGACTCGGGCGGCAAGGCGATGGCCCCGCCCGAGCCGCTGGTCGGGGCGGCGCTGATCGCGCGGTTCCTCGCTGCGGTCGCGCAATCCTGGCCGTCTGCCCCCGGATATGAGCGCCGGAGAGCGCGCGTCAACGGTCAACCCGGGGTCGTGATGCGCGGGCCCGCCGAGCCGGAGTTCACCGATGACCAGCGTCAGATTGCCCGCGATCTACTGGCGCGCGTGGCGTCGTGCGAACTCGACGCGACGGACCTGGCGGCGGCGGTCCAGCGGTCGTGGGCGACGACGCGTGACACGGGCACGCCGCCCGCGCGTGAGCTCCGGGCGCTGAGCGTGCTGACCATCGACGTCGTCGGCGGTCGGATTCAGGCCGTGCGCATCGTGCGCAACCCGGACAAGCTGCGCCATCTCTGATCTGTCACAGATGGCGGCCGTGAGCTGTCAGACCTGGCGACAGCCACGACCGATCGGAGCGCACCGCATGTCCTCATCAACCGTTCAGACCATCTCCGGCACCTACCGCGCCCAGCCACTGCCTTCCAGCTTTCTGTTCGGGGTCCGCCACTCGGACGTGTTCTGGTACCGCGGCTCGCTGGACGCCGTCGCCGCGACCCTGCGCGGCGACGCCGAGGGCCTGGCACTGGAGGGGTCCGCCCGAGTCGACTCGCTCTCCGTCCTGGAGCCGCCCCCGCTGCGGGCGCATCTGCTCGCGCCCGACTTCTTCGACGCCGAGCGCCATCCCGAGATCACGTTCCGGTCGTCGTCGCTGTGCGTGACCGACGACCAAGGGGCCAAGCTGGAAGGCGAGCTGACCATGCGCGGGGTCTCGCGCCCCGTCAGCGCGGTCGGTCAGTACGCCGGACCACGACCGAGCTCCTTCGGCGAGCTGGTCGGACTGGAACTGCACACGAGTATCGACCGGCGCGAGTTCGGGTTCGCCTGGCAGATGCCACTGCCCGGAGGCGGGGATGCTCTGGGCTGGGAGGTGGAGATCGACATCGACCTGCTGCTCATCCGCGAGGCCACGGACAGCGAGGCCTGAAGGCCGGCGGGGCTCGGGCTCGCCCTTCGAGGGCGAGCCCGCTCCGCCCGGATCAGCTCATCGTCAGACCGTTCGCGAGGGTGGTGAGGCTGCTGGCCTGGCTTGAGGTCAGCCAGCCACCGACGGTCAGTACCGTGACCGCGGCCTTGTAGGTGGTGACCACCTGGGCGAACTGCCTGGCGTTCAGCTTCGGGGTGATCGTGCCCAGCTGGGTGCATGCCCCGGTCAGGATCTGGTTGACCAGGGTCTTCGTGAGCCTGGGGAGTCCCTGGTACCGGTTGCTGCCCTCGACATCACCGACGGTGAGCTCACACAGCTCTTGGGGCGTCTCGGCAGCCTGGGAGGCCTGGATGCGCCCGATCGAGTTGTTGCCCGTGTTGGTGAACCACACGCCACCGTCAGGCCCAGCCGTAATCCCCTCCGGGGCGCTGACGCTGGAGCCCGTGAAGTTGGTGATCGCGCCGGCGGTGGTGATCCGCCCGATCGAATTACCTTCGTAGTTGGTGAACCACATCGCTCCGTCGGGCCCGGCCGCGATCCGCAGGGGCTCATTGAGGCTGGGGCTGGTGTAGTCGGTCACCGCGCCACTGGTCGTCATCCGCCCGATCGAGTTGGTGAAGAAGTTGGTGAACCACAGGGCGCCATCGGGCCCCACAGCGAGTCCCTGGGGGCTCGTGATCCCGGCGGCGGTGAAGTTGGTGACCGTGCCGCTGGTGGTGCTCCGTCCAATCGAGTTGTTGCCCGAGTTGGTGAACCACAGTGCTCCGTCGGGCCCGGCCACGATCTGGTTGGGCTCGTCGATCCCGGTGCCGGTGTAGTTGGTGACCGTGCCGCTGGTGGTGATCCGTCCAATCGAGTTGCCGTTCTCGTTGGTGAACCACATCGCCCCGTCAGGGCCCATCGCGATGCCCCACGGCCCACTGATGCTGGGGTCCGTGTAGTTGGTGACCGCGCCGGAGGTGCTGATCTCGCCGATCGAGTTGTTGTAGAAGTTGACGAACCACAACGAGCCGTCCGGACCCGCGGTGGAGGCGCCGGCGACTCCCCCGGCAATGCCCTGGGGATCGTCGATCCCGGCCCCGGGGAAGTTGGTGACGGCGCCGGCGGTGGTGATCCGCCCGATCGAGCCCGTCGCGGCGTTGGTGAACCACAGGGCGCCGTCAGGCCCTGTCACGATGCCGGTGGGCACCGCCATGCTCGGATCGGTGTAGTTGGTGATCGTCCCGGTCGCGGCTGCCTGCGCCGGACCCGCGATCAGACATGCGCTCAGCGCGACCGCCGAGATGAGACCAACGAACAAACCGACGCACCGACGCGCGCGGGCGGTCGCCGCTTCGGCCGACGCACCAGCGCAGACACTCCTGAAGCCCGACATTGGCTACTCCTCCTGGGGCCAGTCCATGGCCGCTCAACTCGAATCCCCCAACCACGGATGCCCGAGTGCTCGGCACTCGACCGGCAGACGCAGTCGGCTGCTAGAGAAACGCGGGGATCCGCCTCAGACTTTCGCGCCTCGCCGACCCTGGAGCAGATCGCCCACAGCGCGTCGCCCGCGTACGGCACTCTGTTGAGTCGAACGTGTTCGCGACGGAAGGGCCGTGATGCCTCGAGAGCTGTTTGGCAGTGATCGTCTCGCCCGTGAGGTGCCGTATCACTATGCGTCCGCCGCGACGGGCAGGACCCTGGTGTTCACTGCCGGGGCCTGCCCTCTTGATGAAGAGGGGCGCGTCGTCGCCGCCGGCGATGTCGCCGGTCAGACCCGCCGCTCGATCGAGAATCTGCGGGTCGCTCTGGAGGACGCCGGCTGCGCGCTGTCCGGCATCGTGAAGACGACGATCTTCGTCGCGTCCTCAGCACGCGACGACCTGCTCGACGCCTGGAACGAGTACGAGAAGGTGTTCGGGACGGACGGACCGCCGAGCACCCTGCTGGGCGTCGCGGCGCTCGGCTGGCACGAGCAGCTCGTCGAGATCGAGGCGGTGGCGGTACGGGATTGACCTGGCGAGAGTTCGACCTCTCCCCGTCCTCCGTCGTTCGATGTCGGCTCGTGCGCTAGTCGCCGCGCCGCTGTGAGCCCCGGAGAATTGTCCGTGCCTGCGTCTGGCTGGCGATGTGAGTTCGTCTGGCGATGGCGGCGGCCGCTCTCTCGGTGCTCGTGTAGCTGCCGTCAGACCCCGGCTTGGCGTTGTCGATGACGCTGGCCACTCGGGCCCCGTCTTCCTGGAACAGCGGCTCAAAGAGCGGCCAGACCTGCCGCCAGTGCATGAGCAACGTGTTGGCGGCCCCGGCCAGGATCTGCGCCTGAGCAGCGACCGATCGCAACGAAGGGACGGTGCTGTCCGTGAGCGCGTCAACGAGGCGCAGTGCCAGGGCCAGGCCGTCGAGGATCAGCTCCCGCCGCGCGTGCGCGGCTCTGATCCGGGCCCGTCGCCGCAGCGAGGGCCAGCGTGCGAGCGGAGCGAGAGCGATGCTGGCGACCGGACTCGGCGATCCGGCCGGCGCAAAGGCAAGGGTGCCCGCCATCTCAAGCGCGGTCTCGGCGACCGCCACCTGAACGACGAGATCGCGCTCACTGTCAAGCGATTCGGTGACGTCTCGCGTGACCGCACGCGCGACGCAGCGCTCGCCGGCTGAGACCGCGGCGTACATCTGCCCCGCCAGCGTCCGCACCGACATCGCCCGTACCTCGGGATCGGGAGACTGAGCGAATCGGCGTCGGATCTCGTGCACGCGCTCGATCTGATCTCGAAACCGTCCCTCTGCGCCCAGCGCGTAGGCACCCTGCCACATCGCGTAGACCGCCGCGCGTGCGTCAGGGTCAGTGGAGGAGTCGGAGGTCATCGCGTCGACCGTCCGATCAAGCTCCGGCGAAGAAATGATGTGGCCAGCCTGCACCGCTCATCGCGGTCATTAGTCAAGCACGACTGAGCAGTCCGAGCGCCCATTGGCGTTCGAACAGGAAGGCGATGCTCGGAGGAATTTGCGTAATACTCGGCTGGTGCCTGACGACGCGCGTTTCTCCCCAGAGCAATTCGGGGCGGCGTTTCAGAGCTTCCTGGAGTGGGCCCGCGAGTTTCCCGGGGCGGACGACCGCAGCGATGTCAGCGTCCTGATCGAGGACTTCCTCGGTCCTGGGGCATCGGAGAGGTCGGTGGTGGCAAAGGTCCTACCGCCGTTTGAGCACGTCAATCTCCAAGCGGCGCTCGACGCGTGGTCGGACGACTCTGGGCGTGAGGTGATCATCCATGGGATTTCGCTGCCGCCCCACCACGGTGCCGTCGATTTGCAACAGCTGATCATGGCGGAGGGGTTGCGACACGTGAGGCTGTCGCCGCCGGCGTTTGCGGATCTGCCCAGCGGTCCGAGTTCGACCCTTGCGTGCCTGCAGTACGCGGTCTTGCTGGTCAGCGACGGCCGCGGCCGGTATGTGTTGCTCGTGCGGGCACCCGGCGAACATGATCCACGGTTGGTGGTTGAGATCGCGGGGCTCGCGGTGGAGGACGCACAAGGGGTTCATGCAGAGCTTGAGCGCCTTCGCCACGAGCTCAACGTCTATCGCGGCCAAGTGCTCGATGTCGGGGTCTCTGAGATGGGCAACGTGACGCTGTCGTTCGCCGCGGCGCCGCAGATCGCGCGCGCCGCCGTCGTGTTGCCGGTCGCGGTGATGGATCGGGTCGAGCGCCACGCCGTTGGGGTCTCGTCTCATCGTCAGGCGCTGTTGGCGGCCGGTCAGCATCTCAAGCGTGGCTTGCTGCTCTACGGCCCACCCGGAACGGGAAAAACGCACACCACTCGCTACCTGGTCGGGCAGATGGCGGGGTACACGCGTCTGACGCTTACCGGCCGCGCGCTGCGCGTGATCGGTGAGGTGGCCGATCTGGCGCGCGAACTCGAGCCGTCGATGATCGTGCTCGAGGACGTCGACCTGGTGGCGGAGCACCGCACTGCCGGGCCGGCGGCAAGCCCGGTCCTGTTCGACCTGTTGGACGCGATGGACGGGGCGGCACCCGACGCGGATCTGCTGTTTGTGCTCACCACCAACCGGGCGGACCTGCTGGAGCCGGCGCTCGCGGCGCGGCCCGGCCGCGTCGATGTGGCCATCGAGATCGCCCTGCCCGAGCCAGACGCGCGCGACAAGCTGCTGCTCCTGTATGCCGGGTCGCTGCCCCTGCACCTCTCCGATGCCGAGCGCGAACAGATCGTCACCCGCACCGAAGGGGTCACCGCATCCTTTCTCAAAGAGCTGCTCCGGCGCGCGACCCTCGAGGCCCTGAGCGACGACCCCGCACTCACGACAGTCACCGCGGAGCACGTCGGTCGTGCTCTCGACGACTTGCTTGACGGAGGCCAGCAGCTGACCCGCAGCCTGCTCGGCGTCGGCAACGACCCAGAGTCATTGCCTCCCGGAGGCGGCGCCGGAGCGCTCCCGCCTCAGTCCGGCCGCGCGCGAGCGATGATGCGTCGCATGTCTTGAGCGGTCCGGTCGCGCGCAGATCCGGTTCGGACCCGTCAGCGTGAGACTGTCTGGCGCGTGAGGCCGACGACACGCTCCAGCCAGGCGGCGAACAGCTCCCGCGCCAGCTGGATCGAGTCGTCCTCGTGCCGGCGCAGATCACCGATCAGCGGCGCGAGCCCCGCGGCGCCAAGGGTCGTGCGCAGACTCTCGGCGTAGGCCGGCACCTCCCCCCACTCCGTCGCCAGCGCGACGTCGACCTCGAGATGGAACTGCAGGCCGTAGGCACGTTGGAAGACGAACGCCTGCTGTTCATAGGCATCGGAGCGCGCGAGCCAGACAGCGCCCTCCGGCAGGTCGAACGTGTCGCCGTGCCACTGGAGGGCCCTGAACGCCGGCGGTAGCTTCGCGCCCACGGGGTCATCGCCCGCCGCGGGGGTCGCAAACACGGGCAGCACTCCGACCTCAGGTCCCGGACCCGGGTAGACCTTGGCGCCGAGGCTCGCGGCCAGCAACTGCGCTCCGAGACACACGCCCCAATACGGCGTTCCCGCACGGACCGCATCGGCGATCAGCCGCCGCTCCGCGACAAGCCACGGGAAACGCTCGTCCTCGTATGCGCCCATCGGCCCACCCATGGCGACGATCCCGGCACACTCGCGCCAGTCCGGGAGCGCGTCGCCCTGATCGACCATGACCCGCTCGATCCGAACCCCCCAGGCCAGCATCTCATCCTCGTATGCGGCCGGCGGCTCGCACGCGATGTGCTGAAGCACGAGCAGTTTCGGTCCTGGAGCGGCCATAGCGGTTAGCTTGCCACAGTGGGCCAATGAACAGAATCAGTCCACGCCGGGCATACCACCCCATCGACCAACAAAAGTGAGGAAGCAACGTGACGTTCTCGGCTGATGCACGCCGTCTCCGACTCGGCGCACTCGCCCTCCCGCTCGTCGCGGCCGGCGGACTCGTCCTGCCTGCGGCCGGAGGCGCCCGCGCCGCCCATCCGGCCGCAGCGCCGCCCGCCTGCACGACCTCGCAGTTGGTACCGACGATCGGTTCCCCGAACGGTGCGGCCGGGACCATCTACCTGACCGTGACATTCGCCAACGTCGGTGCGGCCTGCACGCTGCGCGGCTTCCCTGGCGTCCAAGCGGTCGCCCGCAACGGAAGCAGCCTGGGCAACGCGGCTCGCGTCAGCATGGGCACCAAGCTCGCGACGATCACGGTGAAGGGAGCTCACAACGGCTTCTTCCCGCAGGCGAAAGCGCTGCTCGGGATCGTCGACACCGGC
>DASXZK010000106.1:0-16245 GCA_036501965.1 Solirubrobacteraceae bacterium | reverse complement strand
CACCCCGACCTCGCGCCCGCCTCGCAGGTGGCGCTGACCCTGCGCGCCGTCGGCGGCCTCACCACCCGGGAGATCGCCGACGCCTTCTACGTGCCGGAGGCGACGATGGCGCAGCGGATCAGCCGCGCCAAGCGCACATTGACCGGCCCGCCCGCGCGCCGCCTGGACCGGCCCGGCGACCTCGCCGTCGTGCTGCGCGTGCTCTACCTCGTCTACACGGCCGGGCATACCGGCCCGCCCGCCCGGGTCGACCTGGCCGACGAGGCGATCCGGCTCGCCCGCCAACTTACCCTCGCCACCGAGGAAGCGGAGGCGCGCGGGCTGCTCGCGCTGATGCTCCTCAATCACGCCCGCCGCCCGGCGCGGTTCGACTCAGAGGGTCGCATCGTCACGCTCGACCGCCAGGACCGCGGCCTGTGGGACACCCGCGAGATCGCCGAGGGCGTGCGCGTCCTGCAGTCGGCGCTGGCCATGCAGACGGTGCAGCGGCGCCCCGGCCGCTATCAGGTCGAGGCCTCCATCGCCGCCCTGCACGACGACGCGGCCAGCGCCGAGGAGACCGACTGGCCGCAGATCCTGGCGTGGTAAGACGACCTCGTCGCGCTCACCGACGACCCGGTACGCCAGGATCCCGCCGCGGTGCTCGGACGCGCGGTCGCAATCGGCCACGTCCTCGGCGCCACCGCCGGGCTGGGCGAGACCGACCGGCTGCGCGACGTGATCGGCGAGCGGCACCGCTGGCGCGCCGTCCGCGGCTACCTGCACGAACTCAGCGGCGACCTCCCAGCCGCCGGCGCGGCCTACGCCGAGGCCGCCCGCCTGGCCACGAACGTGGCCGAGCGCGATCACCTGGTCCGCCAGGCCGCCCGCGCGCGGGCCGCCGCGTCGCTACGGTCGAGCGCATGACGATCCGACGCATGGACCGACCATGCAACGGCCTCAGGTCGTCTTGATCAGCCCGCCGTCGAGCACGTAGTTGACGCCGGTGACGTTGGCGGTGCGGTCGGACGCGAGCATCGTGACCAGCGTCGCGACCTCCTCCGGTGTCGAGAACCGGCCGGTTGCGATCCCCGCCGCTGCGGTCGTGCGAATCGTGTCGGCGTCGACCCCAGTGGCGTCTGCGATCGTTGCGGCGACGCCGTGCTCGCCCAGCCACAGGTCGGTGCTGACCTGTCCTGGCGAGACGCAGTTGACGCGGATCCCCTTCGGACCGAATTCCTGGGCCAAGGACTTGCTGAGGTTCACGACCGCGGCCTTGGCCGCGCCGTAGTCGATAGTGGCGGCGTCGGGCTGGAAGAACGAGTTCACTGAAGCGATGTTCACGATCGATCCGGAACCCTGCGCGAGCATTGGTCCCAGAGCGGCCCGGGTTGCCCGGAGGCTGGTGAAGAAGTTCATCTTGAGCGCCCAATCGAACTCCTCGTCGCTGGTGGCCAAGAACCCGTCCAATCTGATCCGGACCGCTCCTACGTTGTTGACGAGCACGTCGAGTCGGCCATGCTCGTCGATCGCCTTCTGCACGAGCAGCGCCGGCCCGTCCTCGGCCAGCAGGTCCACCGCAACCGCCGCGACGCGGTCCAGGCCGTCCAGGTTGTCCGTCGAGCGCGACCCTGCGACGACCTGCGCGCCTTCCGCGACCAGCGCCTTGGTGATCGCCAGGCCAATGCCCTTGTTTGCGCCGGTGACCACCGCGACCTTGTCAGTCAGCTGAAGGTCCATCCCTCCGCCCTCCTACATTCCCTGCGAGGTCGCTGCGAGTGGCGCGTCGAGGACGCCGTCGAGCCAGCTGTCGACGGCGGCGGCGACCTCCTGCCAGTCGGAAGCCACCATGTGAAGATGTGGGCGACCCTCGAACTCGAGGTAGTCGGTCTTGGCCGGGGAGCGCTCGTAGCGCTTGTACTGCGCCTTCGACAACGAAGCGGGAACCGTGTGGTCCTCTGCGGCGCCGACGATCAGCAGCGGCGCTCGATCCTCGTTCTTGAAATGGACCTCGGTCGGCGGATGCAGATGGAAGTTCGCGAACCCGGCCTCGTAGAAGATCTGGCCGGTCTCGGGGACCGCATAGCGCTCATACGCCGCGGCCGCGTCCTCCTCGGAGAAGGTGTTCACGAAGGCGTAGGTGAACTCCTCGGGCGTCAAGGTCACCACACCGTGCCACTTCGACGGGTGCGCCAACGCGGGAGCGCCCGACTTGAGAGTCGAGAGCGGCAGCGCGAGGATTCCCTTCGGCGGAGCCGGGCTCATCGCCACCCCAGCCCGGCCGAGCCCGCGGTCCAGCAACAGCTCGACGAACAGGCCCCCGTACGAGTGTCCGATCAGCACCGGCGGGTGATCGAAGGCCTCAATCAGCCCTGCGTAATGATCCACGATCTCCTGCACACCAAGCCCCGCGGAAGCCGCGGCGGTCTCACGCATCTCCTCGACGTCGCCCTCCTTGCGCGGCCACTCGGGCGCGGAGACGTCAAACCCGCGCTTGGCGAAATAGGCCCCGTAGTTCTCCCAGCTGCGCGCCGAAAGCCAGGCGCCATGGACCAGCATGAGCGGGATCTGCCCATTCTCAGTGTCGCTGGCTGCCATTCGGTCCCTCCTGTATTTCGTTGACAGCGGCGACACTACGCGCAGCCGCGCCGGCGACAAAGTCTGATCGGCGCCGGATCCAGACCGTCTAGGACTCAATCGTCAGGCAGCTCAGTTCGTGCGGGACGGTCGGTCAACCAGCCTTCGGAATCACGGACCCCGAGGGCCGTCTGCACCAGATCAGTCACTTCCTCGGTGGCGGGCCACCGCGAAACGAGGTCCGTAGGAAAGTTCAGCGGCGGGTCGAACGGCACCGCGACGAGGCCGCTGCTCGGCTCTCCGGTCCAGTCGGCGACCATCACAGCCACCCCCTCGCCGTTCGCGACCGGGGGCAAGCGCCGATCCCAAGGGGCGCTCGCGATCGCCATTGTCTGCTCGAGTTCGAACCCGTGCGCACGCATCACACTCCGCAGCCATGCGTTGAACATCAACCCCGCCGGCTCGCGTGGGACGAGCACCGGTTCGGCCACGAACTCGCAGATCGGGATCGCCGACTCCGACGCGTAGCGGTGCGCCGGGGGCAGCGCGGCGAGGAGCGGCTCGTCCTTCAGGGCGTCAACCCTGACCCCATGCCGGCGAGCGGCCGCAGGGGACTCCATAACCACAGCCGCCGCCAGCTCGTGTGCGCCGACCCGCCGAAGCGAGTCTGGCGTCACCTCCTGCACCAGTCGTGGGACCAACTCCGGGCGCTGAGCCCGCAGAACCTCGACGATGCGACCCGCCGCCGTTCCGCTGAACGGACCGTAGCCAAGCCGCAGCACGCCGTCGCCTGAACGGGTCAAACGGCGAACATCCGCGACCGCTCCGTCGACCTCGGCCAACGCCCGCCGAGCTCGCTCGAGCAGCAGCGACCCCGCCGGCGTCAACTCGACACGTCGAGTCGTACGCACGAACAACACCACCCCGAGCTCGTGCTCCAGCTCGCGGATCGCGCGCGACAACGGCGACTGAGACATGTGCAAACGCTCCGCGGCCCTCCCAAAATGCAGCTCCTCAGCCACGGCCACGAAATACCGTAACTGCCGAAGCTCGATTGAAGTCTCCACTACCGCGGATACTGACCCTCGCCCGAGCCGAGCGCCAGCCGCCCGCCCGCATCCCGGATGGCTGGACGCCGCGCTACTGAATCCTCATGAGCGCAACGCTGCCATCGGCGTGATCCTGGCGGCGCGAATCGCCGGGGAGCCGCCGGCTAGCACCCCGACGGCGACGCCCAGGAATGGGGCGGCGAGCACGAGCGTGGTGTTCATCACCGGCGTCCAGTGGTCGCCGGACGCGATCGCAGCGGTCGCGCGCACCCCGATCGAGGCGCCGAGGATCCCGCCGAGCATGCCGACCTCTGCCGCCTCGAGCACGATCAGTCGGGCGATCTCGAGCCGGCCGTAGCCGACCGCGCGACGCAGGCCGATCTCCGACCGACGCTGCATCAAGGCACATCGTCCCAGCAAACGCCTCTGCTGCCACCGAAATTCATTTCCCCATGTACCTTGACGGTTACGTAACGAGTTCGGTACTCTGAGTCCATGGAAGCTGTTCTGCGCGCAGTTGCCGACGAGAGCCGGCGGAGGATGCTGGAGACCTTGGCTGGAGGTCCGGCCACCGCCGGGGAGCTGGCGGCGCTGCTGCCGATCGCTCGCCCAGGGGTATCGCGGCACCTGCGGGTGCTGCGGGAGGCGAAGCTTGTCGAGGTCCGCCAGGAGGCCCAGCGGCGGATCTACAGTCTTCGCCCCGATCCGCTCGCGGAGGTCGACGAATGGCTGGGCCCGTACCGGGCCCTGTGGGAGCAGCGACTGGATGCCCTGCACACCGAGGTGGCCCGGGGGAAGCGCGAACGACGGAGCTCCAGATGACCGGCAGCGCACGTGCGGGCGCGCGCGTCCTGGGAACCCTGCGATCAGCAGACGGGAAGGGCATCGTTCGCATGGAGGACCGGTATGACACCGACATCGACGACCTGTGGTCGGCACTCACTGATCCCCGCCGTCTCGCCCGCTGGATCGCCGAGGTGGAGGGCGACCTTCGTCTTGGTGGTCAGTTCCGCGCACGCTTCACCAGCGGATGGGAAGGCACGGGGCACGTGGAGGTGTGCGAGCCGCCGCGGCGGTTGCTGGTGGTGACCACGGAAACCGGCAAACCGGACGACCAGGTCATCGAGGCCACGCTGACCTCCGACGGCGAGCAGACGATCCTGGTCATCGAGGAACGGGGCCTACCGTTGGAGCATCTTGCCGCGTACGGGGCGGGGTGGCAGGTCCACGTCGAAGATCTCGCCGCCCACCTCGCCGGGCGTGAGCGCTGTGACATCAAGGCGCGATGGGAGGAGCTCATCGCTGCGTATCGAGACCCGGCGGTCGACCTCGGCTAACTAAACCCTGCCGCCGAACCGCCCTTGGCGTCGTCGGACTGCTCGGGGGCGCGCAGCGGTTCTCCAAAAGTTCCCTACCACGCGGAGGTGTCACATGATCGAGACGATCAATATCTTCACCGCAGGGAAGCCCGCCGGCCGGTTCGATGTCGCTTCTACGGTGGGGTCCTCCGAGACCGCGATGTACGTCTACGACATCGCCCCCGACGCGAGTTCGTGTCCATACCACTACGAGTACGGAGAGGAATGGCTGCTTGTTGTTGCCGGCACGGTCACGGTTCGCACCCCCGACGGCGAGCACACGCTCGATCGCGGAGATCTCGTCCGCTTCGCAGCCGGTCCAGCCGGAGCGCATAAGATCATGAACAAGAGCGAGTCGCCGGCTCGAACCCTCTTGTTCTCCAACTCGCGCCTGCCGGCGGTCTCCGTCTATCCAGACAGCAACAAGATCGGGGTGTGGTCTGGAGATTCCACAGACGACCTCGTCTTCGTCCGCGACACCGCCGTTCCATGGTCGCACGGCGAGGAGGGCTGGGACAGGGCGGACTAAACCGCGAGCCCGGCGCCACTGATCGTGGAGCGCTCAGCGCCCGTCGACGGCGGTGACGCGAATCCGCACAGGGACGCTGAATCGCTGCGCGTACGACTCCGCCGTCATCCCGAAGCCATGGGATCGGGGGGGCCACGGGCATCCCGGATCGGGTGTAACGATCCGGCGGTGTCGACCAAGACCAGGCATATGGAGCTGGGTAGCGACGCAATGCGTTCCGGCGCAGGCGGCGATTGGGGGAGAGATCCCGACGCATTCGAGGTGTTCTACCGTGAGCACGTCGACGCGCTCGAGCGGTTCATCTCACGCCGCGTCTCGGACCGCGAAATGGTTGCCGATCTGACCGCGGACGTGTTCGTGGCCGCGATCGAGGCGGCCGGGAGCTACCGCCCGAGTCAGGGAGCGCCGGGGGCGTGGCTGTATGGGATTGCGCGCAACGTGGTCGCGTCGCGGGTCCGGCGCGACGGACGCGAGCGGCGTGCCACCGCGCGCGTGCGTGGTCGGGAAGCGCTGGATCCCGATGACATCGCGCGTATCGATCAGCGGCTGGCTGCCCAGCAGCAGAGCCGACGTCTGTACGCAGCGATGAGGCGACTGGCGGCCAGCGAGCGGGCGGTGCTCGAGCTGGTCGCGCTGGATGACCTATCGATCGGCGAAGCTGCCCAGGCGCTCGGTATCCGGTCAGTCACCGCACGCGTGCGCTACCACCGCGCACGCCGACAGATGGCTCGAGCTAGCGCAGGCAGACGCCGCGCGTCCAGCTTCGGCGCGCAGCTTGAAACCGAAGGAGACCGGATGACCAAGCAACAGCACGATGTCCCGCTCGGAGGCTGCGAGCAGCGGCTGCTGAGCGATCTACGAGCGTTCGTCGAGCAGCGCGCCGATGACCGACCCAACGGTCAGGCCAGCGCCGCCGCGGGAACGCCCCGCGGCCGTCCCGCGATCAGCATCGGGCTGCGCGGCCGGGGCGGGCGCAGGGTGGCGGCTGCAGGCACCCTGATCGCCGCGGCCTGCGCAGCGACCGGGGCACTGATCGCCGCCGGGACGACCGCGACCCTGGCGCAAGCGTTTCCGATCCTCTCGCGTCCCGAGACGGTGATCCCGCGAGCCGGGCTGGTCAGCCTGCTCCAAAACGGCGGGCCCACGCTCTCGGCTGCGCGGGCCCGGCTTGATGCTCGCCATGCGCGAGCGTTCGGCACCCCGGTGGGAACCGGATACGTCGTGACTGACAGGGCAGAAAGGGTGCTGTGCGTCGCGGCCCCGGGCCTTCGCCGCTCCAGTTGGGGTGCCGCTTGCGGCTCCGCACGTGACGTCACCCGCAACGGCACCGGTGGCCTGCTCTCCTACGACGCCTCGGACCCACACCGCGTGTTCGTCGTCGACATTCTTCCCAAGGGCGCCACCGCGACGATCCGCGAGCCCTCGGGTCAGACTCGATCGCTGCAGCTTTCCGATGGTGTCCTGACGACCATCGCCGCGACCCCGAGCACGATCACAACACGCATCGGCACGCATACCAACACCATCGACCTCCCGACTTGGACAAGCTGAGCATCCGCGAGCGATTGGTGCTCCGTCGATTCGGCATTGAGCCAGAGACCGCCGCCAGGGGATATCGCGGTTCTCAACGTCTCCGTTTCTGGAGCGCCTCGAGCTCGGCCGTACGCTCGCGGATGCGGTCCTCGTCGGTAATCGCATGCCAGCGCGTCCCGCGACGTTGGCCGCTCCGTCGAACCCGGCCGGCCGTCTCCAACTCCCGCAGGAGCCTGAGCACCTGGTCGCGGTTCTCCCCGGCCTGCTCGGCGAGCGCGGCCGTGGTCAGCCCGCCGTTCTTTGAGAGCAGGGACTCCAGACGGTCGGCGGGTACGGCCTTCGACACCCGAGGTCGCCTCGTGCGAGATGTTGGGCGAGCGCGCCCGCGTGACCGGACGGACGCTTTGGCAGAGGGCTCGCGCCGCGACTCCGCGGACGCCCTGGTCCCGGAGCTTGCGACCGAGCGCGGACCGCGCCGTTTTGCCGCCCGAGCTGCTGGGCGTGGGGATGGCCTGCGCTCTTGGGCATCGAGCGCGACTCGGGCAGCATCCAACGTCTTGATCTCGTCGTTCAGTTCGCGAAGCCGCTTGTCGATCGACTTCACGATCTCTTCCGTTGTTCTCATGCTCGTGATCCTAGGGACGCGCTCGGCGTCACCGGGGCGATGGTGGCGCTCAGGCCTGGTGGGTGGTGCGGATGTCGGGCGCGACGGGGATTGCCAGGCGTCTGACCTGTGTAACGATGTTCCGATGTCGACCGGCACCGCAGACCAGCGCTCCGCTCGAGCTGCCTCGCAACTCGGCATTCAGCTCGTAGGCGGACCGACCGCGATTCTCGAGTACGGGGGCCTCCGCTGGCTGACCGATCCGGCGCTCTCGCCCCCCGGTGAATACGCAGGTCTCACCAAGCTGACCGGACCCGCGTTCGACATCACCGAGCACGACCCGATCGATGTCGTGCTGCTCTCACATCATCACCACAGCGACAACCTCGATCCGGCCGGAAGGGCGTTCCTTCCCTCCGCGCGACGGGTCCTGTCCACCACGAAGGCCGCTGAAGAGCTGCGCGGCAACGTTGTTGGCATGGAGCCGTGGTCAACCGTCGAGGTCGAGAACCCTCGGGGAGGCATCGTTACGGTGACCGCTGTGCACGCGCAGCATGGCCCGGACGGGAGCGACGAGATTCAAGGCCCGGTACTCGGATTCGTGCTGTCCGCCTCGGGAGCCGAGGAGGTCTACGTCTCCGGCGACAACGCTTCCCGGGACGTGGTGCGCTCGATCGTCGAGAAGACCGGAGATATCGGAATTGCCATCCTCAACGCCGGCGCGGTCCAGTTGTCGAAGTTCGACGGCGCTTACCTGACGCTGTCTGCCGACCACGCTGCGGACGTCGCGCGGATCCTCGGAGCTCGGGTTGCGATTCCGTTGCATTTCGAAGGATGGGCGCATTTCACCCAGGGTGCGGATGAGCTCAAGGCAGCGTTCTCGGGCAACGGGATCGGCGACCGCCTGGTCATGCTCGAACGCGGTCAACGGGCCGACGTTTGAGAAGAGCCGGCGTCGAGGACGTCGCGACGACGGCGGGCGAGCCGCTCAGTCCGAGCGGCTGAGCGAGCTGCGCGCGTACCTCACGTTCCTGCGCAAGCGGGTCTGGCACGTCGCGCACTACGACGCGCAGCCGGGCATGAAGCGCGCCGAGCTCGACTGGGATTCCTACCACCGCGGCTGGCGCTGGCAGATGCTGCTCAACCGCTCCGAACGTCGGCCGCGGACGCGTCTTGGCACGCTCACCGGGAAGCCTGCCCCAATCTTCAATCCGTACAGACCGAGACGTCAGCCCGGAGAGCACCGGCCCGCCGCTCGGGCTGCAATTCGCGTGCCGTTCCGAGGTCAGCCGCCGAACCAGATCGCGGCCCGAGGCTCCGGACCAAGCCGGCACCGGCGCCGAGCGCGCCGAGCGACGGGACCGCGAACGCCACCGCGTGGTAGATCAGGACCGCCGCGACCGTGGTGTCCGCGGGCGCGCCATACAGAACGAGCGCGCCGGCCAGGCCTCCTTCGAGGACTCCGATCGCGGCCGGGACGGGAATCGCGGCGGCGCAGTAGCCGACGAGGTAGCCGAGCATGAGCGCTCCCGCATCCGGTCGGTAGCCGAGCCCCCGGAAGATGCAGGCCAGCACAGCCATGTCGAAGCCGAGGTAACCGATGGCGCCGGCGAGACGCCAGGTCGGGTGCCGCGCCGCCCGCCACGCGTCGGCGACCCCGTCGACGAGCATCGTCGGCCACTCGCGCCCGCGCCCCCGCCGGGCTCGCCGGACTCCCCGGGAACGACGACCCGCGAGCGCCGGTGAGAACGCGATCAGGAGCGCAACCGGCGTCGCGATCACCGCCGGGAGCAGCGCGCGGTAGAAGTCGTGAGGCCCACCGCCGACGCCGGCGAGCAACAGTAGAGCGCCGATCACCAGCGCGACCGCGTTCACGGCGGAGGTCAGCCAGAACACGCCCCCCGAGCGCACCACTACGCTGCGGCCGTCCATCCCCGCCCGATTCAGAAGCAGGCCGCCAAGCGCATAGCTGGTCACGCCTCCACCGGGCAGCAGCGCGCCCGATCCCATCTCGATCCAGGCGATTCGCCGCGCCAGCCGCGAGGGGACCCGGTCGAAGAACGCGCGGAACACGGCGACGAAGCTGACGCACGAGGCGATCTCGAGCGCGACTGCAGCGGCCAGCCACCACCCGTCGATCGCCGTCAGGTCGTGCCGGACACCGACGAGCGACGGGACCGCGAACACGACGGAGACGAGCGCGCCGAGCAGCACCACAAGGGCCAGCAGGCGGCGGACGAGACCCGAGCGCATGGCCGTTCACCGCGCCGGGACGATGGCCGCGAGGTTCTCCGGACGTCGGCTCAGGTTCAGTCTCGTGGCGACCCCGAGCGCCACGACCCCGGCGACGGCCCACGCGGCCAGCACCAGCAGGTATGCCCCGATGTCGTGCGCCCCGAAGTACACCGTGTTCCGCACCGCGTCGGCCGCCGCCCCGAGGGGAAGCGCGGAATCGAAGAACCGGAGCAGGCTCGGACCGAACGGGGCCAGGCCGCCGGGACCGCCGCTGACGGGAAGCCCGAGGATCAGGAACAGGAGCACGGCCAGCACGACCAGAGGCGGCTTGATCTCGCCGAGAGCGGCTGTCGGCAACGAGATGGCCAGGGAGAACAGGGCGACGATGCCGGCGATCGGCAGGTAGTTGCCGAGCCCGCTGACGCCGTCGGCGATTCCCGCCGCGGCCAGTCCGATCGCCACCGCAGCAACGACTGGGACAACGACCCGCGGCACCGGGCGCAGGTGCCGCAACAGATGGGCCGCGGCGACGCCGGTGGCGAGGCTCGGGAACAGCACGCACAGGATCACGAAGAACGACGACAGTCCCTGCGAGTCCCCGCTCACCGGCGGGACGACGTCCACCACCTCGAGGTGCTGCCCGGCCTGTGCCGTGGCCGCGGTGAACGCGCTGGTGAGCGCTCGAGCGGCGCCGCTTCCTCCGGCGTTGGCGATCAGCAGCCGCGGATCGCGCGGCGCGGTGATGAGCGCACCGTCCAGCCGCCGGTCATCGATCCCGTCCCGGGCCTGCGCCTCGCTCGGATATGCGCGCAGCTCGAACCCTCCCGGGGCTGCGGTGTCGAGCTTGCGCTGGAGCGTCCGCGTCACCGGCGCGGACCCGACCACGCCGACCTTGAGGTCGTGCGGCGTCGGCTGATGGAAGGCGCTCAGAGCCAGCGTCATGAACAGCGAAGCGAATGCCAGGTTCCCAGCCACGAGCGCGATCGGGAGCCGATGCCGCTTGAGGATCTCTCGGTGTGTTCCCATCGTCATGCCCTTCGTCCAGATCAGATGCCAACGATTGTTGGCACTTGGTATAGCGCCGATCTCTGTGAAAGTCAACACTTGTTGGCAAACAGGCGTTGAGGCTAGTATCATCGGTACCGTGCGCCACGGCAGCAGCCCGACTCCAGGGGTGGGTGGGCCGCGCTCCGAGGGGACGCGGCGGACGATCCTCGAGGCTGCCCGCGCCACGTTCGCGACGCGCGGCTACGAGCAGACCACGATCCGGGCGGTCGCCGCCCAGGCGGACATCGATCCGTCGATGGTCATGCGCTACTTCGGATCCAAAGCCGGTCTGTTCACGGCAGCGTCGACGATGGACCTGCATCCACCCGATCTGCGCTCGGTCCCGGTACGCCGGCGCGGCGAGCACATCGTTCGCCATTTCGTCGACCGCTGGGAATCAGCCGCCACCGACGAGACGCTCGTGTTCATGATGCGTACGGCGGTGACGAACGAGGCCGTCGCCGCGCAGATGCAGGCCACGTTCGACGAGCTGATCATCGTGCCGATCGCCGCCCTCGGCGACGACGACGCGGGCGAGCGCGCCGCGCTGATCGGCAGCCAGATGCTCGGGCTCGTCCTGTGTCGCTATGTCCTGCGGCTCGAGCCGTTCGCGTCGCTGCCGATAGAGGACGTGGTCGCGAGGATCGCACCGACCATCCAGCGCTATCTGACCCAGCCGGCTACTCGGTAGCGATCGCAGACAGGACGTCGAGGTTCGCCGCGCGCCGGGCCGGCCAGCTCGCGGCGGCGAGACCGAGCACGGCAGACAGGATCACGAACCCGATCAGGCTGGGGATCGGGATCGCGATGGTCGTGACCCCGCTGCGCCGGAGCGACGAGGCCAGCGCGATCCCGAGGCCGGTCCCGATGACAATGCCGACGACGGCGCCAAACAGCGCGATGATCACGGCCTCGGACCGGATCATCGACCTCACCTGACGCCGGTTCATCCCGACCGCTCGGAGCAGGCCGATCTCGCGAGTGCGCTCGAACACGGACAGCATCAGGGTGTTGACGATCCCGATCAGCGCCACGATCACGGCCAGCGCGAGCAGCACGTAGACGAGTCCGAGCTCCTGGTTGATCTTGTCCTGCTGTGAGCGCTCGAACTGGGCGCGCGTCTTGTAGGAGACGTTCGCGTAGGGGAGCAGCGCGCGGTTCAGAGCCGGACCGAGATCGCCGGCGCCAGGTGCGGTCGCGAGCAGCACGCCGATCGGAAGCGGGTCGTTGAAGTGCGACAGGAAGAAGCCGTCGCCCACCACGAAGCTGCCGACCAGCGGGTTGGGCTTGTAGATCCCGCCGATGCTCATCGTCGTGGGCCTGGTCTGCGCGAACCTGACCGCGACCGCCGAGCCGACGCGAAGGTCGTCATCGGCCGCCGTCGTGGTGTCGACCAGCAACCGGCCGGCGGCCATCGCCGGAGCTCCACTGCCGGCGGTGACGTGCAGCGTGACCGTCCGGTCGAAGTTGGCCGGCGATGCGGCGACGAGCGTGGACAGCGCGCCCCGGAACTCGAATTAACCCTGATAGATGGTCGTCGCCGTGGCGACCCCGGATAGCCGTGACACGGCCGGGACGACCGACTTGCTGAAGCCGCCCGAGCCGCTGACGAGGTAGTCGCCGCTGATCGCGCTGTCGACGCTGTTCTTGGCCGACGTGCTCAGCGACGCGCCCAGGACAGCGATCGCGGACACCAGCGCGAGTCCGATCATCAGCGCGGCGGCGGTCTGCGCGGTCCGGCGCGGGCTGTGCATCGAGTTCTGCCGCCCGAGCTTTCCGGGCACGCCGAACACGGAGGACAGCGGGCGCCCGAGCGCGCCCGACAGCGGCCGCGCCAGCACGGGGACGAGCATGCCGGCCGCGATGAACATCGCCACCGCACCGATGCCGACCAGAATCACCGCCGGCTTGGCCAGCCCGGCCGCGAGCAGGGCGACGCCGGCGACGGCGAAGACCGCGCCGGCGGTCACCCGCCCGCGGAGCGACACCGGACTCTCGTCGCCGGGTTCGACGAGCGCAGCGACCGGCGGGATGCGCACGGCGCGCCGCGCAGGGAGGATCGCCGAGAGCACGGTGACGCCAACGCCGACGGCGACCGCCACGATCACCGTGCGCGCCTCGAACGCCAGCGGCGCCGACGGCAGCTCGATGCCGAACGCCTTCAGCAACGCCTTCAGGCCGAGTGCGGCGAGGACCCCGAGACCCAGCCCGATCACCGAGGCGGCAAGCCCGGTCAGCGCCGCTTCGCCGAGCACCGATCCGAACACCTGCCGGCGGCTCGCGCCTACCAGCCGCAGCAGCGCGAGCTCGCGCGTTCGCTGGCCTACCGTGATCGAGAACGTGTTGAAGATCGTGAATCCGCCGACGAACAACGCAATCGCCGCGAAGATCAGCAGCACCGTCGAGATGAACCCGAGCGCGTTGTCGACCGCACTCGAGAGCTCGTTCGCAACCGTCTGGCCGCTGACGATCTGCACGCCGGGCGGCAGGAGCTTGGCGATCGCGAGCGCCGTCCTCACGCTGTCGGCCCCGGGCGCCGCCAGGACGTTGATCGTGTCGTAGGAGCCGCGCGAGTTGAACGCGGTCTGCGCGGTCTCCAGGTCGAACCCGGCGAGCGTCACCCCGGCCAGGTTGTCGTCGCTGCCGTAGGTGACGATCCCGGTGATCGTGAACGTCTGCGCCCGGTTGGGCAGATTCATGAGCACCCTGTCGCCGACCGCGAAGTGGTGCTTGGTCGCGGTCGTCTTGTCCATCACGACGTCGTCGGCGCCCGTCGGAGCGGAGCCCTCGACGAGTCGGTACGGCGAGAGCTGCCGGTTGGGGTCGAACGAGAACCCCAGGGTCGAGCCGCCCCCGCCGCCGATCGCGTTCCCGCTGCGGTCCAGGAACTGGGCGTAGCCCTGCACCGACCCGTGCACATGGGCGACTCCGGGTACGCGGCTGATCGCGGTGGCGATCGACTCCGGAACCGGCTTGCGATTTTCGGTGCCGTTGACGGCCGCGGCGCTCGTGTTGTCGAGGACCGCCTTGCCGCGGATCTCGAAGCTGACGTGGCCGTACGCGGTGCCGATCAGGTCGTTGAAGGTGCGGTTGAGCGTGTCGCCGAGGATCAGCGTCCCGGTGATGAACATCACTCCGACCACGATCGCCAGCGCGGTCAGCGCCAGCCTGAGCTTGCGGGCCAGGAGGCCGCTGACGGTGACCTTCCGCATGTCAGCTGCCCAGCTCTTTCATCCGTTCGAGCACGGTGTCGGCGGTCGGTGAGACCAGCTCACCCACGACGCCGCCGTCGGCCAGGAACACGACCCGGTCGGCGTATGCCGCTGCGTGCGCGTCGTGGGTGACCATCACGATCGACTGACCGTCTTCGCTCACCGCTCGGCGGAGGAACTCGAGCACCTCGGCCGAAGCATTCGAGTCCAGGTTGCCGGTCGGCTCATCGGCGAAGATCAGCTCGGGCCTCCCGATCAATGCCCGCGCACACGCGACGCGCTGCTGCTGGCCACCGGAGAGCTCGCTCGGACGGTGCGACAGACGGTCCGCGATCCCGAGCCGGCCGACGAGATAGTCGAACCACTCCCGGTCGATGGCGGTTCCGGCGAGATCGCCGGGGAGCGTGATGTTGTCCCCGGCTCCCAGCGTCGGGACCAGGTTGAACGACTGGAACACGAACCCGACGCGGTCGCGCCGCAACTGCGTCAGCGCGCCGTCGTCGAGCCCGCCGATCTCGTCCTCACCGATGAACGTGGTCCCCGACGTCGGCGCGTCGAGCCCGGCCATGCAGTGCATGAGTGTGGACTTGCCCGAACCCGAGGGACCCATCACCGCCGTGAACCGGCCACGCTCGAACTCGACGCTCACCCCGTCCAGCGCCCGAATCGCGACATCGCCGGTTCCGTATGTCTTGGTCAATTCGACGGCGCGGGCGGCCCGCGACCCCGGCTCGTTGTCGGCTGTGGTGAACATGGACGTAAGCCTGAACTCCGCGCCCGGGTCTGAGAAGCCGGACAGCCGGAGTCCTCGGGGGTACGGCTAGCGCCACCACCGCGATCAGCCATAACATGCCGCGCGTGCTCGGAGAGCAGCAGCGATGATCACGGTGGGCGCCGAAGCGCTGATCGACCTCGTCATCGCCCCGTCGGGATCGGTGACCGCCCTGTCCGGCGGCGCTGGGTTCAACGTCGCCCGAGCGATCGCGCGGCTCGGCGGCGATTGTCAGTATCTCGGCAAACTCTCCGATGACGGATTCGGCGAACAGCTGCGCTCCGCGCTCGATCGCGTCGGCGTGCGGATCGCCGTCGAGCACCTCACAACCGCGCCGACCACGCTCGCGATCGCCCGGCTCGACGAGCTCGGCACCGCCGAGTACCGGTTCTACCTGGAGGGCACGTCGGCGGCACTGCTGACCGCCGATGACGTCCCGACGGAGATCCTGGATGGCTCGAACGCGCTCGCACTCGGAGGCCTCGCGCTCCTGATCGACCCGACGGCCTCGAGCCTGACCGCGCTGATCACGCGCAAGCCACCCGGCGCCACGATCCTGCTCGACCCGAATTGCCGCCCCTCGGCGATCGGCGATCTCGAGGCATATCGCGAGATGATCGACACCGTCCTGCGGCAGGTCGACATCGTGAAGGTCAGCACCGACGACCTCCGGCTGTTGCGCCCCGATTCCCGGTCGCGGCTGGCGGCCCGGAGCCTGCTCGAGCTCGGCCCGGCGGCGGTACTCGTCACCGACGGCGGGGCACCGGTCGCGATCCACACCGAGTCGCACGAGCGATCGGTTCCGGTGTCAGTTGTCGAGGTCCTCGACACCATCGGAGCCGGGGACGCGTTCGTGGCCGCGTTCCTGACCTGGTGGACGGCGCACGCGCTCACCGATCACGATGCGGGCGACCCCGATGCGCTGGTCAGCGCGTCGGCCGCCGCGGCCGCGGTCGCAGGGGCCGCGTGCACCGTGCAGGGAGCCGACCTGCCCGCGAACTTCCGCTGGTCGACGGGCTCCGGCGTCTCGCGCACCGTGACGCCCGGCTGACGTCTTGCGCCGCCGCGTGATCCGCGCCCGGCGGCGGTTGGTCAGCGGGTCACGCGGTACTTGACGTGCGTGACCGCCGGTGAGGCGACGACTTTCACCGGCTCGAGCTTGGGGGCGCCCACGTTCTCGAGCAGCCGCTCCCCCGCCCCCAGAACGATCGGCACGACGTGGAGATACAGCTCGTCGAGCAGCCCGGCGGCCAGAAACTGCTGCACGGCCTTCGCGCCACCGGCGATCGAGACGTCCTTGTCGCCGGCGGCCGCCCGCGCCTGGTCGAGCGCCGCCTGCACGCCCTCGGT
>DASXZK010000105.1:0-64160 GCA_036501965.1 Solirubrobacteraceae bacterium | reverse complement strand
GTCCGCTTCCTACACTCAGTCTGCATGGAGGGCTCGACCGAGGTCCGCAGCTGGCTTCGTTGCTACCGCTGCTGGTCCCAGAACCTCGAGGTGCAGGTGCACTACGAGGGGATCCACCGCATCGACCCCGAGAGCGGGGAGCGCGGCGAGGTCGTCGACGAGATGCAGGAGGCCGTCGTGCAGTGCCTGGAGTGCATGCACGACCAGCCGCATCTGGGCTTCCACAACGGACGCGTCGAGCCGATAGAGGACCGCTGGGAGCGGATGATCGCCGGGACCCCATGGGTGGCGTCGTGCACGGTCACCGTCGACGCCGACGACGTCGAGACCTGCTCAGGTCCCGAGGCCGGGGATGCCCTCTCCTATGCCGCGTTCGGCGACCACGGCACGCGCGAATTCTTCACGCATGTCCGCTTCCACAAGCACGACGAGGACCGGATCGTCGTGCACCTGCTCGTCGAGCTCTACTCGCGCTCGGCCGAGGAGGCGACCGAGGTGCTGGAGGAGGCCGCTCGCGGCACGCTCGCCATCACGTCGCTGGCCGAGGAGTCAAGGCCGCCCGCCTCCACCGGCGACGAGCCCCACTGACGCTGCTCCGGGGCGGCGCGGGCCCCGCGCCGGCGCCAGTACAGCCAGCCCTCGGAGACGATCATCGCGAGTGCCACCGGCACCGTCGCCGGCAACTCCGAGAGCGCGAAGAACAGCAGGTCGAACAGCCCGGCGAGAAACAGCGTGAGCAGCCCCATCCCGAGCTGCACCGCACCGCTGCGGCCCTCGCGGGCGAGCACCCCACCGAGCACCGCAGCGACGAACACGTCGCCGTAGCCGAGCAGGATGTCGCCGAACGTGATCCCCTGCAGCTGGGGCAGGCCCGGCCCGGGCGCCGCGCCGACCAGCACGTCGTTCGGCGCCTGCAGGATGTCGGTGAGCACCAGGTAGCTGTCGCCCACGGCCATCAGGATGATCCCGAGCTTCAGCCAGCGCGGCGGGCACACGCTCGCCAACAGGACGCCGAGGGTCACGCAGCTGAAGGCGGTGAGCAGGGTGGCCGCGCCCTGCCCCCAGAGGGAGTGCGGCGACAGCCAGGCGAGAGCGAGCAACGGCCCGACGATCGCCGCCATCCACCAGCGCGCCCCCCGATTCGCCCAGCCGAACGAGGCCGCAGCGAGGATCGGCACGGCGATCAGCGCCAGCCAGGTGAGGCCGTTGGCGGTCGCCGACGCCTGCTGGATCGCGAAGATGACGACCACGATCGAGCCCAGCGGCACGAGCGCCCACCACCGGCTCTGCCACCGCGCCGCGAGCCGGCCGAGCAGATCCTGCGCGCCTAGCCGGCGGGGCGCGACGACCATTCCCGCCTGCACGACGAGCACGCACGCGTCGGACGGGATGAAGCCTAGGGACACATCCTGAGGGTACGCAGCGGCGCACCCTCAGGACGCGTTTTCCTCAGGAGCTCTTCAGCCGCTCTTCGAGCGCGTCGAGCTGCGCGTGGAGCGCGGCGGGCAGCTTCTCGCCGAACTCCGCGTAGTGCTGCTTCATCTGCGGCAGCTGCGCCAGCCACCCGTCGGTGTCGACCTCGAGCAGCTGCGTCATCGTCTCCTCGCTCACGTCGAGGTCGGTGCGGTCGATGCCGCGCTCGTCGGTCAGCGGCACGAACCCGATCGACGTCTCGACGGCGCCGGAGTCCCCGTTGACGCGGCCGAAGATCCACGCGAGCACGCGCGAGTTCTCACCGTATCCCGGCCACAGGAACTTGCCGTCCTCGCCCTTGCGGAACCAGTTGACGTAGAAGATCCGGGGCAACTTGGCGCCCTCGCGTTCGCCGACCGCGAGCCAGTGGGCGAAGTAGTCGCCCATGTGGTAGCCGCAGAACGGCAGCATCGCCATCGGATCGAACCGCAGCTTGCCGACCTGGCCCGCCTGGGCGGCCGTCGTCTCCGAGGACATGATCGAGCCCATGAACACGCCGTGCTCCCAGTCGCGCGCCTCGTGCACGAGCGGGACGACCGAGCCGCGCCGGCCGCCGAACATGATCGCCGAGATCGGTACGCCCGCCGGGTCCTCCCATTCGGGCGCGATCGACGGGCAGTTCGCGGCTGGCACCGTGAAGCGGGCGTTCGGATGCGCGGCGGGCGCGTCGGAATCCGGGGTCCAGTCGTTGCCGTGCCAATCGATCGCGTGCGCCGGAGGCTCGCCGGTCATCCCCTCCCACCACACGTCACCGTCGTCGGTGAGCGCGCAGTTGGTGAAGATCGTGTCCCGGCCGATCGAATCGATCGCGTTGGGGTTCGTGCGCGCACCCGTGCCGGGGGCGACGCCGAAGAACCCGGCCTCGGGGTTGACGGCATACAGCTGGCCGTCGGCACCGAACTTCATCCACGCGATGTCGTCGCCGACCGTCTCGACCTTCCAGCCGGGCAGCGTCGGGATCAGCATCGCGAGGTTCGTCTTCCCGCACGCGCTCGGGAACGCCCCCGCGACGTACTTGACGACGTCCTCGGGCGAGGTGAGCTTGAGGATCAGCATGTGCTCGGCCATCCAGCCCTCGTCGCGGGCCATCGCCGAGGCGATCCGCAGCGCCAGGCACTTCTTGCCGAGCAGCGCGTTGCCCCCGTAGCCCGAGCCGTAAGACCAGATCTCGCGGCTCCCGGGGAAGTGCACGATGTACTTGTTGTCGGCGTTACAGGGCCAGGAGACATCGGCCTCGCCCTCCGCCAGCGGCGCGCCGACCGAGTGCAGGCAGGGCACGAAGTCGCCGTCGGAGCCGAGCACGTCGAGCGCCGGCTGGCCCATGCGGGTCATGATCCGCATCGATACGGCGACATAGGCGGAGTCGGTGAGCTGCACGCCGAGCTCGGCGATCGGGGAGCCGAGCGGGCCCATCGAGAACGGGACCACGTACATCGTGCGCCCGCGCATCGAGCCCTCGAACAGACCGCCCAGCATCGTGCGCATCTCGGCCGGGTCTCGCCAGTTGTTCGTGGGGCCGGCGTCGGCCTCGTCCTCGGAGCAGATGAACGTGCGGTCCTCGACGCGCGCCACGTCGCCGGGATCCGACAGTGCGAGATACGAGTTCGGACGCTTGGTCTCCGACAGACGCTGGAACGTCCCGGCGTCGACCAGCACCTGCGCGAGCTGGTCGTACTCCTCCGCCGAACCGTCACACCAGTGGATGTCACTCGGCTGTGTCAGCGCGGCCATTTCGTCGACCCACGACAGAAGTCCAGCGTGATTTGTCGTCGCTTGGCGCTTCGCGGCGATATTGTCCATTTTCGCTAAAACTCCTTACCGAGTGAAAAAGGGATGCGGCAGCATAAAGGCGAAATTTGCGTGTGCCGCACCAATATCTCACACAGTCAGCATGCAAACACTGTGAGCGCTCACAC
Organism: Solirubrobacteraceae bacterium; assembly: GCA_036501965.1. Classification (GTDB taxonomy): domain Bacteria; phylum Actinomycetota; class Thermoleophilia; order Solirubrobacterales; family Solirubrobacteraceae; genus Palsa-465. The sequence goes on along the minus strand of DASXZK010000105.1, from coordinate 60,771 downwards.
GCGCTGTGAACTCGTCACAACCCTCACGAATCGCCTGGGGTCCGCTTGGGAATCAGGACGAGGCGCTTGAACTCGGCGACGAGCACGCCGTCCTGGTTGAGCACTCGCGTGTGCACCTTGACGGTGCCTCGGTCCGGCTTGGAGCGCGACTCGCGCTTCTCCAGCACCTCGGTCTCAGCGAACAGGGTGTCGCCGTGGAACACCGGGTTGGGATGGCTGAGCTCCTCGGTGGCGAGGTTGGCGATCGCCTTGCCGCTCACGTCGGAGACCGACATGCCGAGCGCCAGCGAGTACACGTAGGGTCCGACCACGACGTTGCGCCCCTGCTGGGATCCGGCCGCGTATAGGTCGTTGATGTGCAGCGGGTGGTGGTTCATGGTGATCAGGCAGAACAGGTGGTCGTCGGCCTCGGTCACCGTCTTGGCCGGCCAGTGCTTGTACACGTCGCCGACCTCGAACTCCTCGAGGTAGCGGCCGTAGGGGTGCGCGCCGCTTTCCTCGCGCGTGCGCTGATCGGTGTCGACTGTCGCCATCTCAGATCTCCTCGTGTCGTGCTCGGTGCGCGTGGAGCATGGCAGCGAGGACTCGTCCGTGGAGCCGCGCCGAGCGTGAAATACGTCACGCTGCCCACCCGGTGGCGAGCGGTAGCGTTCGCCGCCCCGACCAGGAGACACGACGTGCGAAACCCCCGTGATTTCGGCAGGCCGTTGGCGATCGGTGCCCCCACCCCGATCCTCGAGGTCCCGCTGCTGCCCAGCCGGATGATCCATTTCGTCGACTTCTCCAACGACAAGATGGTAGGCAAGGTAAGGGGGATCGCTCCGACCGTCGACATCATGCTCGGCAATCTCGAGGACGCGGTTCCAGTCGAGCGCAAGGAGGCCGCGCGCGCGGGCCTGGTCAAGGTCGGCTCCGAGATCGACCTCGGCGACACCCAGCTGTGGACGCGCGTCAACAGCCTGGAGTCGCCGTGGATCCTCGACGACCTGACCACGCTGGTCTCCGAGATCGGCGATCGGCTCGACGTGATCATGATCCCGAAGGTCGAGGGGCCGTGGGACATCCACTACGTCGACCGCCTGCTCGCCCAGCTCGAGGCCAAGGCCGGCATCACCCGGCCGATCCTCCTCCACGCGCTGCTGGAGACCGGCCTCGGAGTGATCAACGTCGAGGAGATCGCGGCGGCGAGCCCGCGCATGCAGGGGATGAGCTTCGGGCCCGCCGACCTGGCGGCCTCGCGGCGGATGAAGACGACGCGGGTTGGCGGCGGGCACCCCGGCTATCGCTCGATCGAGGACCCGGACGCCGACAATCCCGACGCGCCGCGTGCCGGTGCCCAGCAGGACCCGTGGCACTACTCGATCGCGCGCATGGTCGACGCCTGCACCGCGATGGGGATCCTCCCCTTCTACGGCCCGTTCGGCGACATCCGCGACACGGTGGGCTGCGAGGCCCAGTTCCGGGCGGCGTTCATCCTCGGCTGTGTCGGCGCGTGGTCGCTGCACCCCTCCCAGATCGAGATCGCCAAGCGCGTGTTCAGCCCGGATCCCGGCGAGGTCGCGTTCGCAAAGCGCGTGCTGGAGGCGATTCCGGACGGCGCCGGCGTCCACATGCTCGACGGCAAGATGCAGGACGACGCGACCTGGAAGCAGGCGAAGGTGATGGTCGACCTGGCCGAGATGCTCGCCGCTCGCGACCCCCAGCTCGCCTCGGCATACGGATTCCCCCGCGCTGGGGGATAATCTCCACCGGAATGAGGATTTCGGCTAAAGCTGACTACGCCGTGCGCGCTGTGGCCGAGCTGGCGACCGCCGACGGCGAGAAGCCGGTCAAGGCCGAGCGCGTCGCGAGCGCTCAGGGCATTCCGCTCAACTTTCTGGAGAACATCCTCGGCGAGCTGCGCCACGCGGGCATCGTGCGCAGCCAGCGCGGCGCCGAGGGCGGCTTCCGTCTGGCCAAGCCGGCCGAGGAGGTGACCGTCGCGGACGTGATCCGCGCGGTCGAGGGTCCGCTCGCCTCCGTGCGGGGCGGCCCGCCGGAGGACGCCGAGTACAGCGGTGCAGCCGCCGAGCTGCCGACCGTGTGGATCGCGGTACGCGCCAACCTGCGACGCGTGGTCGAGCGGGTCACGATCGCCGAGCTCTCCCAGGGCGAGCTGCCCGACGACGTGCTCGAGCTCGCCAAGGACCCCGGCGCCTGGCTCACCCGCTGAGCGGCCGCTCGCCCGCAGCCCGCCGAGCCCGGTGGTCCGTCGGGCGCCCGGGGCGACCCGGGCGCCCTGGCTGACCCGGCGGGCCGATGCCGTCGAGATGGAGGTACTGACAGCACACTTTTCTCGACAGCGCGCTGGCCCTCCGGGCGCACTGCGGGATCTACATCGCCGAGCGCACCAAATCCCGCACGCGGCGTCGCCCAGCAACGGGCGTACGGGAAGATCCCCGCGCCTGGACGCTCGAGCCATGCCCGGCCACCGGCCACCGGCAGGCTGGCTCGGGGGCGCGGGCGCCCCCGCGTGACGAGGCGCGGTCGAAATGATGGTCCCGTAAGTGCACTTTTCTCGACAGCGCTGCTTCCTGGGGCAGCGCCACGTGCCGCGGCCCCGCAGCCCCGCACCCCCGCGCAGCCCCGCGGCGCCACGCGCCGCAAGCCCGCCGAGGCGCATCGCGCCCCGCGCCCCGTTCAGACCTCGCCCCCGGCGCCTCAGGCGTGCGCGGCCGGCTCGGGCGTGAGCGTGTGCGCCGAGTCCGGCGCCCGTACGTAGACGATGTCGCCGTCTGAGAGCTCGAGTTCGGCGACCTGCTGACGGGTCAGCTGAGCGCGCGCCTGGGTGCCGTCGACCGTTTCGATCTCGACGCGGACCTCGAAGCCGAGATGCACCACGCGGCGCACCATCGCCTCGGTCCCGCCCTCGACCGGCGTCGGGGAGATCGTGACGTCGTGCGGGCGCACGAGCTGCCCGTCCAGGCGGCTCACCGGCCCGACGAACTTCATCACGAACTCGCTGGCCGGTGAGTCGTAGATCTCCCGCGGCGAGCCGACCTGCTCGATGCGGCCCTCGCTCATCACCGCGATCCGGTCGGAGATCTCCATCGCCTCCTCCTGGTCGTGGGTGACGAGCACGGTCGTCGTGCCCTGCTCGTCGTGGAGCCGGCGCAGCCATGCCCGCAGCTCGGCGCGGACGATCGCGTCCAGGGCACCGAACGGCTCGTCGAGCAGCAGCACCTTGGGCGCCACCGCGAGCGCCCGGGCAAGCGCCATGCGCTGACGCTGGCCGCCGGAGAGCTGGGACGGACGCTGCTCGGCCCACTTCGTCAGCCCGACCAGCTCGAGCAGCTCATCGACCTGGGTCTTGATCTCGGCCTTGGGGCGCTTGCGGATCTGCAACCCGAAGGCCACGTTGTTGCGCACGGTCATGTGGTTGAACGCGGCGTAGTGCTGGAACACGAACCCGATGCCACGCTTCTGCGGACGGACGCCGGAGACGTCCTGGCCCTCGATGACGACGGTCCCGGCGTCGGAGACCTCAAGGCCCGCGATGATCCGCAGCAGCGTCGACTTGCCCGAGCCGCTGGGCCCGAGCAGGGCGGTGAGCGAGCCCTCCGGGATCTCCAGCGAGACCCCTTCCAGCGCCGTGAAGTCGCCGAACTGCTTGGAGATGTCGGTTACCTGGATGCTCATTTGGAGTCGGTCCTCCGGGACGAGAGAACGGTCATCGCCAGCAGGACGACGAGCGAGATGACGGCGAGCTCCGTGGCGGCGGCGTAGGCCCCCGTGACCCCGGCGGAGCCCGGATTCTGGGTGCGCTCGTAGACGAGCAGCGGAAGCGTGAGGGTCGATCCGGCGACCAGCGAGGAGACCACCAGCACGGCGCCGATCTCGCCGAGCGCCCGTGCGGTTGAGAGGATCACGCCGTACAGGACGCCCCACCGGATCGAGGGCAGCGTGATCCGCCGGAAGGTCTGCCAGCTCGAGGCGCCAAGCGTCGCCGCAGCCTGTTCCTGCTCCTCGCCGATCTCCGCGAGCACCGGCGCCACCTCGCGCACGACGAACGGCAGCGAGACGAACACTGTGGCGAGGATCATCCCGGTCGGGGCGAAGATGATCTGGATGCCTCGGCTGGCGAACCAGCTGCCGAACCAGCCATGGATTCCGTAGACGAGCGTGAGCGCCAGGCCGACGATCACCGGGGAGACCAGGAACGGCAGGTCGATGAACGCGTCGAGCACCGCGGCCAGCCGGCGGTGGCGGCCGCGGACGAGGAGCAGCGCCGCTCCGACGCCGAAGATGGTGTTGAACGGCACGGCGACGATCGCCATCAGGATCGACAGCCACAGTGCGCTGATCGCGGCCGGCGTCGTCATGTAGGACCAGGCGGTGCCGAAGCCGTGCTCGAACGTCTTGATGAAGACGATCACGACCGGCAGGATCAGCAACAGCAGCAGGTAGAGCAGCGCGACCCCGCGCAGCCCCCATTTCGCCTTCGCACTAATGAGCAACGCGGCCTCCCAGGCGGCGGATGAGCGCCAGCACGATCAACGAGACCACCATCAGCACCAGCGAGAGCGACGCCGCGGCGTGCGGGGCGTCGGACTCGACGTCGTTGTAGATGACGATCGAGGCGATCGGGACCTTGGCGGTGATGAGCACGAGCGAGCCGATCTCCCCCACCGCGCGCGCGAAGGAGAGCGCCGCGCCCGACAGGATCGCCGGGCGGAGCGCGGGCAGGATGATCCGACGGAAGATGGTCAGGTTGGAGGCGCCCAGCGACGCCGCCGCCTCCTCGACCTCCCGGTTGAGCTCGAGCAGCACCGGCTGCACGGCGCGCACCACGAACGGGAGCGTGATGAAGAGCAGCGCCACCACGACGATCGTGCGGGTGTAGGCAAGGTGCAGATGCAGCGGGCTGCTCGTGCCGTAGAGGACGAGCAGAGCCAGGCCGGCGACGATCGTCGGCATCGCGAACGGCAGGTCGATGATCGCGTTGAGGATCGGCTTGCCCGGGAAGTCGTCACGGACGAACACCCAGGCGACGAGCGTGCCCATGACGGAGGCGACCAGCGCCGTGATGAGCGCGGCGAGCAGCGTCGTCACCAGCGCCCTGACCGACTCGGCGTTGGAGATCGACTGCCAGAGCGCCGACGGGCTCTGTGAGAACGCCTTGGCCACCACCGCGGCCAGCGGGATGAGGACGATGATGCTCAGATAGAGCGTCGCCACGCCCATCCCAAGGGGACCGCCGGCCCCGCGACCGAGGCTGCGCGGTCGCGCGCGGCCGGCTCCCGAGGGGGCCGGTGCCGCGGGCGCGGGAGACTGGCCGGTGCCCGTCTCGGCGTATGCGCTAGCTGGAGGCAGTGGGGAACCCGCCTTCCTGCTCGAGCTTGGTCACCGAGCCCTTGCTCGGGTCGAAGAACTGGTCGGAGACCTTCGTCCAGCCGCCGAGGTACCCGATCGTGAACAGCTGCGGCGGCGTGGGGAACTTGGAGGCGAACTGCTTGGCGACCGCCGGATCGACCGGGCGGTAGCCCTGCTGCGCCCAGATCGTCTGCCCGGCCTTCGACCACTGGTACTTCAGGAACGCGTTCGCCTGCGCGGCGTGCTTGGACTTGGTCGTCACCGCGATCGGCGTCTGGATCAGGATCGTCTGCTTCGGGATGACGTAGGAGACCTTGTCCCCCGCCCGCTCGGCGGCGATCGCATCGGACTCGTAGTCGAGCAGGACGTCGCCCTTGCCGCCGGTGAACGCAGCCAACGCGTCGCTGGCGCTCGAGGGCTCGTCGGAGACGTTCTTGGTGATCAGCGTCTTCAGATACGCGAGCGCGTCGGCCGGGGATTTGCCCTGCTTGAGCAGCGCGCCGTAGCCGGCGAGCACGTTCCAGCGCGCGCTGCCCGATGTCGCCGGGTTCGGCGTGACGACGCTGATGCCCGGCTTCGTGAGGTCGCTCCAGGTGGTGATGTGCTTCGGATTGCCTTTACGCACCACGAACACCACGACCGAGTCGCTCGAGAAGCCGTGCTCGGGGTTCGAGGCCCAGTTGGAGGCGACGATCTTGTCGCCGACCAGGCGCGTCATGTCGGGCGTGGTGGAGAAGGCGACAACGTCGGCCGCCTGGCCGGAGTCGACGGCGCGGCTCTGTGATCCCGAGGAGCCGAACGACCCCGCGAAGCCGACGCCCTTGCCGGTCGAGGTCTTGGCGAACGCCGCGGTGAGCGCGTCGTACGCCTTCTCAGGCGTGGAGTAGCCGACGAGGTTGAGCTTCACCGAGGCGTGCGTCGCGCCTGATGAGCTACCGCCGGTGTTCGTGGTCGAGTCCGAGGAGCCACCGCACGCGGCGACCCCGATCATCGTCGCGACGGCGAACCCGATGGCGGGCATCGATCGCAGTCGCGGCAGGTGCATTGGTGTCGTCATGAGTCCTCTCAAAACCAGAGACCAGAGAGCCGCCGACCCCCCGATCTCGCATTATTCCTGTCACTTCGATCTAGTCAAGCTGAAAGGTCTTTCCTATCGAAGATGTAGGGAATATAGACCACCCAAGCGATCAACAATGTGTCCGCTCTGACAAGAGTCTGTGTGCGTCGCGGCACCGTGAGGGGCGTCCCCGACCGGTAGGCTCCGGCGCCGCATGTCGTCCCCCACCCCGAATCCGGCGCGGCGGCTGCGCTCCGCGCTCTACATGCCCGGCGCCAACGAGCGTGCGCTCGTCAAGGCGCACGACATCCCCGCCGACGCGCTGATCCTCGACCTGGAGGACGCCGTCGCGCCGTCCGCCAAGGGAGATGCACGCGCGCGCGTCTGCGCGGCGGCAGCCTCGGGCGCGTACGGCAGCCGCACGGTGACGATCCGCGTCAACGGGATCGCGACCGAATGGCACCGCGACGACGTCACCGCCGCCGCCCGGGCCGGCCCGCACGCCGTCGTCGTGCCCAAGGTCGGCGAGGCGGCCGACGTGCATGGGGTCGAGAAGCTGCTCGTCAAGGCAGGCGCGCCGGATCACACGCGGATCTGGGCGATGCTCGAGACGCCGGCCGCGATCCTGCGCGCCGCCGAGATCGCCGCCTCCTCCGAGCGGCTCGAGGTGCTGGTGATGGGCACCAACGACCTCGCCGCCGAGCTCTACGCGGACGTCGCCCGCGCCGAGCCGCCGCGCGGTCCTCTGCTCGCCGCCCTCTCCGCATGCGTGCTCGCCGCCCGGGCCAGCGGCCGCACAATCCTCGACGGGGTCTACAACCACGTGCGCGACCCCGACGGGTTCGCCGCCGAGTGCCGCCAGGGTCGCAGCTACGGGTTCGACGGCAAGACCCTCATCCACCCCTCACAGGTCGAACCCTGCAACCAGGCGTTCTCGCCCTCTCCCGAGGAGGTCGAGCACGCGCACCGCGTGATCGAGGCCTTCGAGGAGGCCGAGCGGGCCGGGTCAGGCGTGGTGACCGTCGACGGGCGGATGATCGAGAACCTGCACGTCGCCACCGCGCGCCGGGTCCTCGCGCTCGCGGCCTGAGACCGCGGAGCGAGGCGCTAGGAGGCCGAGCCGAGCCGCCGGCGGGCCGACGCGGTGAGCGGCCGGTACCGCTCGCCGCCGCGATCCAGGTACCACGCCGCCGGCGCGCCGTCGGCCCCCGGGTCGGGGAGTCCCTGGTCGCGCAGCGGTCCGGTCATCGGACGAAACCAGGTCGTCAGCGGGATCGACTCGACGACGCGCACCACGTCGGGCCGGACGCCGGCCGCGAGCCCGTCGAGCGCGGTCGTCAGCGCGCTCGACGCCGGCTCTCGGTCCCCGCGCAGGCTGACCGCGGCGACGGCGAGCTCCTCGCGGCGCCGTCCGACGTGAAGCCCGTAGACCGCGACGAGATCGACCTCGGGCAGGTCGCCGAGCGCGTCGCGAACGGTCCCTGCGTAGACCGGTCCACGCGGGGTGAGGATCAGCTCACGCGCGCTGTCCAACCGCCAGTAGTCGCCGTCGGAGTCGCGCCGGAACAGATCACCGGTCGACAGCCACGCATCGTCGGCGCCGAACACACCGCGCAGCGGGGTCGTCGCCACCGAGTCGCGCCGGCGCGCGCGGGTGAGCAGCATGCCCGGCTCGTCGGTCCGGCAGGCGCGCACGAAGCCGCCGTGACCGAGCTCGAGCTGATCGGCGACCGGGTCGTAGGCGGCCAACCGGACCTCGGGCGCGCCGGGGAGCCGGCGCCCCATCGCACCCGCCTTGGCGCCTGACAGGTTGACGAGGATCGCGCCGGTCTCGGTCGACGCGTAGAACTCGAGCACGCGTGCGGGCGCGAAGCGGTCCTGCACCCTGCGCCACACGCCGCGCGGCATCCCGGACCCGATGAACAGTCGCAACGGGTGGTGGCGCTCGCCGGCCTGGGGCGGCGCGTTCACGAGCATGTCGAGCATCGCCCACGTGTAGGAGGCGACGGTCGCCCCGCATCGCCGCACCTCGTCCCAGAAGGCGCCCGCCGGCTGCTGCTCCTCGGCCGCGATGGCGACGCGCGCCCCACCCGCGATCGCGCCGCCGACCGACATCAGCAGCGTCGAGGGGTGCCATGCCGGGGTCGCGCAGTACACGGTGTCCGAGGACGAGAGTGCCGCCGAGGAGGCGGTGCCGAGCGCGGCGGTCACCCAGCGTCCGTTGGTGATCCGGCTCATGCGGATCTGCTCGCCGTCGCCCGTGAACAGGATGAAGGCGAGCTCGGAGACACGACCGGGATCCGGCCGGTACCAGCGCGGCAGCCGCACGGTGGCGATGTCGAGCGGTTCGCGGCCGATCGTCACCATGAGCCCTGGATCCCCGGCGGGGACCGCGCGACCGGCTCCCGAGCGCTCGTGCAGTTCGAATGCATGGACGGTGACGCGCGCCGTCTCCGCCCGTTCGGAGAGCGACGGGTCGGTCACGATCCGCCGCACGCGTGCGAGCGCCGCCTCCCGGGGAGTGTCGCCGTCAGGTCGCAACATCACCGCCACCGCGCCGATCCGGCTGAGCGCGGCGAGGACCGCGAGCGCGCCCGGATGTGAGCCCATCAGCACGCCGACGTGCTCGCCCTGCCGCACGCCGATCGCGATCAGGCCGCGCACCGCATCGTCGATTCGCCGGTTGACCGAGCCGGCGGTGTGGGCACGCTCCCCGAACAGGAACAGCACCGCCTCGGAGTCCTGTCGGCGGCGCTCCTCGAGCATCGAGCCGAGCGAGATCCGGGTGTCGGCGCCGAGGCCCTCCAGGCGGGCCAGCCGCGGCAGCTGGCCGGCCGCACGGCCGAGGTCCCGGGCGCCGCGAGCGGTGCGCCGTACCGTCCCCACGGCCGAGCGCGCGATCCCGGCGCCGACACCGCCCACGAGCTCCAGCCGGTATCCGACGCGATCGCGCACGTCGGCCTGCTCCTCGTTGCGTTGCGCTCGGTCGGGGATCGGTGCGATCGGCGGCGGTGGCTCGGACGGCGTGCCGCCGCCACCGGCCGCGGCGGCGAGGAGCTGGCCGTCGCGCCAGCGCACCCACTCGGCGACTGCCGGCCAGGTCCGCTCGCGCGCCGACTCCCCCACGACGAGGCCGAAGTGGCCACCGGGCAGCATCAGCTCGTAGACCGGCGCGCTGGGCGCGGCCTCGCGGATCGCCCGGACGCCGGCGGCGGGCGCGATCTCGTCGAGCGAGCCGACGACGGCGAGGATCGGAACACTCAGGTCGGCGAGCGTCAGCAGCCGGCCGTCGACGACGAAGCCGCCCTCGAGCAGCCGGTTGGCGGCGATGAACTCGCGCAGGAAGTCGGCCATCGCGGGACCGGGCCACGCCACCCAGCCATCTGCCTCGAGGAAGCGTCGCTGGCCCTCGCGCTCGAGCAGCGCCTCGCGGTCGTGCAGCTGGGTGATGAACTCGAGCCGGTTGCGCGCGGACCGGACCGGGTCGATCAGCTGAAAGCCGGCCCGGCTGGCCCAGGCGGGCAGCGCCCGGCCGCCGAACACGCGCTCGGCGACGAACCCGGCGAGGTTGGAGGCGAACTGCTCAGGCACGCCGAACGGCATCCCCTCCTGGGTGTCGACCGAGCTGCCGAGCGTGATCAGCGACGCGATCCCCTCCTCGCGCCGCAGGGCGGCCACCTCGTAGGCGAACATGCCGCCCTGGGAGTAGCCGCCGAGGTGGACGTCACGCCCGGTGAGCTCGCGGACGCGGTCGACGGCGGCGGAGATCGCCTGCACGTGGTCGGCGAGCGTCCGCTCCAGGCCGCCCGGCTGGTCCTCCGGCGAGCCGAAGTCGATCACCCACGGGTCGATCGCCCCGCCGCGGAGCATCGCGACGGCGCTCGCGCTCGGCGAGACGTCGTAGATGTCGGCGGCGAGCATCATCGGCGGGATCAGCAACACCGGCGCAGAGAGCGACTCGCCGTCGGACGACAGGTCCGCCTCGGTGCCGTAGTGGCGCAGGCGATGAATCCGGTCCTCTCCGGCGACGACGAACGGCGAGCGCTGAGTGCCGCCGTCCAGACCACCGAAGCGCGCCACCTCAAACGCGTTCTGTGCGGCCGCGCCCAGCCGGCTCGCCGGCCGCAGGATCGCGCGGGGTGACAGATCCATTGAACGCATTCTGACGCGCGTGCGCCTGCGCGTGAGCGCGGCGGCCGACCGGTATGGTTCGCCCCGCTCATGAGCGTCCTTGATCTGCAGACGGTCCAGTGCCGGATCGCCGACGGCGTCGGCGTGATGACGCTCAATCGCCCGCCGCAGCTCAACGCGTGGATCCGCCGGCTGGGCGACGACATGCTCGAGGCGCTGGACGGCTTCGCGTCCGACCCCGCGGTGCGGGCGATCGTGGTGACCGGCGCCGGCCGGGCGTTCTCCTCCGGCGCGGACCTCAAGGACACAGAGTCGTTCCGGCCCGACGGGACGGTCGACGTGCTCACCCCGCTGCGCGAGTCCTACAACCCGCTCCTGATGCGAATCCGGACCATCGACAAGCCGGTGGTCGCGGCGGTCAACGGCCCGGCGGCCGGGATCGGCTGCTCACTGGCGCTCGCGTGCGACCTGATCGTCGCCGCGCGCTCGGCGTACTTCCTGCTCGCGTTCGTCAACATCGGCCTCGGCCTCGACGGCGGCGCCTCGCAGAGCCTGACCGCGCGCGTGGGCACTGCCCGCGCCTTCGAGATGGCCTACCTCGGCGAGCGGATCGGCGCCGAGCAGGCGCTCGAGTGGGGAATGATCAACCGCGTCGTCGACGACGAGCAGCTGCAGCCGGCGGTGGACGAGCTGGCCGTGCGGCTGGCGGCCGGGGCGCCGGGCTCCTACGCCACGATCAAGCGCACGATCAACGCCCGCGCCTACGAGGGGTTCGCGGAGCTGCTCGACCTGGAGGCGGTCCTGCAGCAGCAGCGCACCGCCACGCGCGATTTCCGGGAGGCGGCCGCCGCCTTCGCGCAGAAGCGCACCCCCTCGTTCACCGGCGAGTAGCATCCGTGCGGTACGGAGCCGTACCCCTGACGCCGTTCCTGGAGGAGATCCACCCATGAACCTTGCCTCGACCGTCGTCGGCCCGGCGGCCGGTCACGACCCTGAACACATCGCGGTGCGGCTCGACGAGGTCGCGCTCAACTATGCGGCGATCGATATCGCGAGCGCTCACCTCGCCGGGCTGCTCGCCGAGCACGGGATCGTGCGTGGCGACCGGGTTGGGATCATGCTGCCCAACCTCCCCCACTTCCCCGTCTGCTACTACGGCGCGCTGCGCCGTGGCGCTGTCGTGGTCCCGATGAACGTGCTGCTCAAGCGGCGCGAGGTGGCCTACTACCTGTCTGACTCCGGCGCGAAGCTGCTGTTCGCCTGGGAGGGGTTCGCCGAGGAGGCCCAGGCGGGTGCCGAGGAGGCCGGCGCGGAGTGCATCCTGGTGACGCTCGAGGGCTTCGCCCAGCTGGTCGGGGCCGCGGCGCCGGAGCAGGCCATCGCCGACCTCGAGGACGAGGATACGGCGGTGCTGCTGTACACGAGCGGCACGACCGGTCAGCCCAAGGGCGCCGAGCTCACCCACGCCAACCTCACCAGCAACGCGAACGCGTCGCGCAAGCTGTTCACCAAGGGCGCGGAGGCGATCTGCCTGGGCGCGCTGCCGCTGTTTCACTCGTTCGGGCAGACCTGCGGGATGAACGCCACGCTCGGTGGCGGCGGGACGCTCACGCTCGTGCCCCGCTTCGATCCGGCGAAGGCGCTCGAGGTCATCCAGCGCGATCGGGTCAACGTGTTCCTCGGAGTGCCGACGATGTACGGCGCGATGCTGCACCTTCCCGAGCGAGGCGACTACGACGTCAGCTCGCTGGAGCTCTGCGGTTCCGGCGGCTCGGCCATGCCGGTCGAGCTGATGCGCTCGTTCGAGGACGCGTTCGGCTGCAAGATCCTCGAGGGCTACGGGTTGTCGGAGAGCTCGCCGGTGGCGTCGTTCAACCACCCCGACCGCGAGCGCAAGCCGGGATCGATCGGCACCCCCATCGAGGACACCGAGATGAAGGTCGTCGATGACGACGGGGTCGCGGTGCCCGGCGGCGAGGTCGGCGAGATCGTGATCAAGGGCCCGAACGTGATGCGCGGCTACTGGCAGCGCACCCAGGCGACCGCCGAGACGATCATCGACGGCTGGCTGCACACCGGCGACATGGGCCGCATCGACGAGGACGGCTACTTCTTCATCGTCGATCGCAAGAAGGAACTGATCATCCGCGGCGGCTACAACGTCTACCCGCGTGAGGTCGAGGAGGTGCTCTACGAGCACCCCGCAGTGCGTGAGGCGGCGGTCCTGGGGATCCCGCACGACGAGTACGGCGAGGAGGTCGGCGCCGCGGTGTCGCTGACCGACGGCGCCGAGGCGACGCCCGAGGAGCTGCGCGACTACGTCCGGGAGCGGGTCGCCGCCTACAAGTACCCGCGCGCGGTGTGGATCGTCGACGATCTGCCGAAGGGCCCGACCGGGAAGATCCTCAAGCGCGAGATCGAGCCGCCCCGCGGGGAGTGAGCGAGCGGCCCGGGGCCGGGGGGTCGCCGGGCCGTCAGAGTCGCAGGAGCGGCGCGGGCCGTCGGAGTCGCAGGAGCCGCCTCGGGCCGCCGGAGCCCGCACATAGAAGAGCCCCGCACTGGGCGGGGCTCTTCCGTAGCAGGCCTATAAGCCGGATCTTGTCGAGAGCAGTCATCCATCTACGCGGCCTACCCGGACCTTGGCGGGTCACCTGCGAACGGTCCTGCTTGGCCTAGCATCGGGTGGGGTTTACCTGGCCGCCGCGTCGCCGCGACGCCGGTGCGCTCTTACCGCACCATTTCACCCTTACCGTCCCGGCGCCCGCGGGCGCCGGTCTTGGGCGGTGTCTTTTCTGTGGCACTTTCCCGCGGGTTTCCCCGGGTCGGCGTTACCGACCACCCTGCCCTGTGATGTCCGGACTTTCCTCGAAGGTGAAGCACCTCCGCGACTGCTCAGCCTGCGGCACCGCAGCGTAGCGGCCGCACCCGCCCCCCGCCAGCGGCGGTGCGGTTCGGCTTGCAGTCTGGGCGGGGTCAGACGGCAGCCACGCGCCTCAGGCGGCCACCAGGAAGGATCAGGCGGCAGCCACGTGCCTCAGGCGGCGAGCACGAAGGGTCAGGCGATCGTCGTCCCGCAGTCGCCGCAGCGCCCCTCGGTCGGACGCGAGTGCGCACTCGCGCGACCCTCGAGCTCGCCACCGCACAGCGGGCAGACGGCGCGCCCCTCGATGACGACCTCGTCCCACACGCCGCAGATGAGCTCCTCGAGCGTCATCCCGTCGCCGCGGCCGCCCGCCATTCCCGCTTCCCGCGCCCGCGGCTCAGCCGCCTCAGGCACGTCCACGGACAGATCGGCCCCCGCCGGCCCGTCACTACCTTCGGGGAACAGCCGCGGCGGCGCCTCGGCGGCGAATCGCCCGGGCCCACCGCTGCGGCGCCGGCCGGCCGGCCGCGCAAGGCCGCGGCGGGGGTGCACGCCGGTCGGGGTCATGAGATGTTCCTCATCAGTCCGACCACCCTGCCGAGCACCTGCACATCGGTGGCGATGATCGGCTCCATCTCGGCGTTCTCCGGCTGCAGCCGGATGTGGTCGCTCTCGCGGAAGAAGCGCTTGACGGTCGCCTCCTCGCCGACGAGGGCGACGACGATCTCACCATCCTCGGCAGTGTCCTGCGGCTTGACGACGACCAGGTCGCCCTCGAGGATCCCGACGTCCTTCATCGACTCGCCGCGGACGCGCAGCAGATAGGAACCGGCGTCCCCGCCCGCGAACTCCGGCGTCTGGATGTACTCCTCGATGTTCTCCTCGGCCACGATCGGCGCGCCGGCGGCGACCTGGCCGACGAGCGGCAACCCCGGGCTGATGATCGCCCGCACCCCCGCGGCGGCGCGGTCGAGCAGCTCGATCGCCCGCGGCTTGGTGGGGTCGCGCCTCAGCATTCCGATCCGCTCGAGGTTCGCCAGGTGGGCATGCACGGTCGACGACGACGCAAGGCCGACTGCCTTGCCGATGTCACGCACGGTCGGCGGGTAGCCGAACTCGGCCGTGTAGCGCTTGATGAAGTCGAAGATCTCCTGCTGTCGTTTCGTCAGATCCATGCCATCAACTCCTTGGGATGAAGGCCACGATGGCCGCGGTCGAACATGTGTTCGTGAATCTAGCGAGGCCGACGGACGGATGCCTCACAACACTCCCGGACGCGAGGCCGGGAGGCCCATCGGGGCTATACTGGCCCGCCCACGCGCCTGTGGCGGAATTGGTAGACGCGCAAGGTTGAGGGCCTTGTGGACTGTATGGTCCGTGGAGGTTCGAGTCCTCTCGGGCGCACTGAAAAAGCCCCGCTAGCCCGGGGTTTTTTCATACTCCGAGACGGTGTCCCGGTTGCTCGGCGACCGGAGAGGCTGCGCCACGCACTGCCCACGGACGGTGGTCTTCGTGACGCAGCTGTTGACTCTCGGGAAGCTGCTGGAGCTTACGGAGCGACATGTGCTCGATCTGCCGGACGCGCTCGCGCGTGACGTTGAACGCCCGCCCGACCTCATCCAGCGTCTGGGGAGTCGTCCCGCACAGGCCGAACCGCAGCTCCAGCACGCGACGCTCTCGGTCTCCGAGAGTCTCCATGACGGAGCTGAGCGCCTCCTTCGCAAGCGTGTCCACGGCGCACTCGTACGGAGACTCGGCATGTTCGTCGGCGAGGAGCTGGCCGAACTCGACCCCCTCCTCGTCTCCGACCGGCTTCTCGAGCGACATCGGCACGCGAGCCGAGCGTGTGATCGAGTCGACATCCTCTGGATCGACGCCGGCGACGATCTCTGCGATCTCCTCCGTGGTCGGTTCCCTACCCAGGGAGGTCGCCAGACTTCGCTGGGCCCGCGTGATCTTGTTGAGTCTCTCGACGATGTGCGCCGGCAGGCGGATCGTCCGTGATTTCTCGGCAAGTGAGCGAGAGACCGCCTGGCGGATCCACCACGTCGCATAAGTCGAGAACTTGAAGCCACGACGGTAATCGAACTTCTCGACCGCGCGCACGAGTCCGATCGAGCCCTCCTGGATCAGATCCAGAAGCGGAAGGCCCTGGTTGCGGTACCGCTTGGCGATCGAGACCACCAACCGCAGGTTCGCTTCGATCATGTGCTGCTTGGCCTCCGCAGAGCCGCGTTCGATCTGCTTGGCGAGGCTGACCTCTTCCCGCGCGGTCAGCAGCCGCACCTTGCCGATCTGCTTGAGAAACAGCTGAAGCGAGTCGGTCGTCATCTCCGGCTGCAGATGGGCCTCCGCGTTGCGACGCCCTCGCACGTCGGACGCGCGCTCGATGACCACCCGGCCGGCCGCGGCCGGATCGGGCTCCTCGGTCAACTCGATCTCGGACCGCTCGAGCAGGCCGTGCAAGTCCTCGACGTCGCCCTCATCGAACCCCAGCTCCGCGGTCGCGCTCGCGACCTCGACCTTCGTCAGCACCCCGGACCGCCGGCCGCGGAGGATCAGACCCCGTACCTCATCGAATTCCCGCATCTCCGCTACCAACATGGCGCGCCGTCCCGATACCACGGCTGGCTGGCCTGTCTGAGCAGCATGAGGTTCCGTCCTTTGATAGGGCGCGGCGGGAGAACGAAAGCAGCTGGAGTCCTGGGACTCATCAGCGCAACAAGAAAACGGCTCAACGGGCGCATCTTGACTCGGCCCGTGCTCGTCGGCATGAACCCCGGTAGCGCGGACGCGCTACGACGACTCCGACCTTCAACCACGATCCGGCTCAGCGCCGGCCGTCAACACACACCTTACTCGCGCGGCAACGCGCGGGGACCCGTGTCCCGGTGCTCGACCATCCGCCGACGTCCGGGGCTTGCCGTCCCCTACGTGGTAATCATCGCTCCATCGTGCCGCCCGCGCGTATGACGCCCGAGAGCCCCACTCGAGACTCGCGCGAGCCCGAGGCGACTGTCGCGCTGGACGAGAATGGTGTCGTGGTTGCGATCGACGACGCGGCGGAGGCGCTGCTTGGGGATCGGACCGCGCTCGGATCGCCGTTGGCCGATCTGGCGTTCGAGCCCGACCGGCCCGCGCTCGCCGCGCTGCTCGGCGCGCTGCGCCCGGGCGGACCCGCACTCCGGGCGTCGTTCGGGCTGCGATGCGCCGACGGCCATGTCGTGCACACCGCGATCATCGCCGCCGCCACCGCCGACTCGGGCGCGCCGGCGCCGCTCACCGCCTACCTGCACGACATCTCGGGGCAGCGCTCGGCTGAGCAGGCGCTCGCCGCCACCCAGGCGGTGATCGGGGCGATGACGCGGGCGCAGGCGCCGGAGGCCGCGCTGGAGTCGCTCGTCGCGTCCCTGGGCACGTCAATGGGCTGGGAGGTCGGCGGCTACTGGCGGCTTGCCGCCGACGACGCCACGCTGGAGCTCGTGCTCGCCTGGAGCGCAGCCGGCGGCGACGCACGGACGATGGTGCCCGAGCGCTACATGCTGGCCGGAAGTCTCACCGAGCGCGCGTTCAGGGCGGGCGAGGCCCAGTGGGCGACTGATCTCGCTGGCGACCCGGTGCTGAGGACCGCGACCGTCGCATGCGAGGCCGGACTGCACGGCGCGGTCGCCGTGCCCACCACGCGCATGGGGCGGGCGAACGGCGTGATCGGCTTCCTGTCCTCCAGCCCCCGCCCGCTGGATGGGGGCGTGCTCGCCGCACTGTCGGTCGCCGGCACCCAGGTCGGCGAGCTGCTCGGCATGCTCCAGGAACGCGGCGACGCCGTCGACTCGCTGCGGCGCCTCGCGCTCACCGACGAGCTCACCGGGCTGCCGAACCGGCGCGCCTGGGAGGAGGCGGTCCGGCGTGAGCTCGCGCGCGCGGTGCGAGATCGCCACCCGGTCTGCATCGCGGTGCTCGACCTCGACGGGTTCAAGCGCTTCAACGACGAGCACGGCCACCAGGCCGGCGACCGCGTGCTCGCCGATTCCGCGCGGGCATGGCAGTCGCACCTGCGCAGCTCCGACGTCCTCGCCCGGTACGGCGGGGAGGAGTTTGCGGCCCTGATCCCGGCGTGGCCCCTGGAGGTCGCCGTCGAGGTGGTCGAACGGCTGCGGGTCGCCACCGCCGGAGGCGTCAGCGCCTCGGCGGGAGTCGCGGCCTGGGACGGCCAGGAGACCGGCGAGGAGCTGTTCGGCCGTGCCGACGCCGCGCTCTACGCGGCCAAGCAGGCCGGCCGCGACCGCACGGTCGCCGCCCGCTGACCGGCGGCGGGCGCCCGACTGCCGCCTCCCCTCAGGCGGTACCGGCGCGCTCCTGCAGCAGCCGCATCGCCTCCTCGCGCATCTTGAACTTCTGGACCTTCCCGGTGACCGTCATCGGGAAGGAATCGACGAAACGCACGTACCGGGGCACCTTGAAATGGGCGATCCGGCCGCGACAGAACTCGCGCACGCCGTCCTCGTCGAGCTCGGCGCCCTCGCGGCGGATGACGCACGCCATCAGCTCCTCTCCGTAGCGCTCATCCGGGACCCCGATCACCTGCACGTCGGCGATCTCCGGATGGCCGTAGAGGAACTCCTCGACCTCGCGGGGATAGACGTTCTCGCCGCCGCGGATGACGAGGTCCTTGATCCGCCCCACGATCGCCACGTAGCCGTCTGCATCCATCGTCGCCAGATCACCGGTGTGCATCCACCGGTCGGCGTCGATCGCCTCGCCGGTGCGTTCCGGATCCTCCCAGTACCCCCGCATCACGCTGTAGCCGCGGGTGCAGAGCTCGCCGGCGGTCTCGTCCCGCTCGACCGTCTCCCCCGTCCCGGGGTCGATGACCTTGACCTCGACCCACGGATGGACCCGCCCGACCGAGCCGACACGCTTCTCGACCGGATCGTCGGGCGCGGTCTGCGTGGAGACCGGCGAGGTCTCGGTCATCCCGTACGCGATCGAGACCTCGCGCATGTGCATCAGCTCCATCACCCGCTTCATGACCTCGACCGGACACGGGGAGCCGGCCATGATCCCCGTCCGCAGCGAGGACAGGTCGTAGTCCTCGAACCCCGGGTCGTCGAGCATCGCGATGAACATCGTCGGCACGCCGTACAGACCCGTACAGCGCTCCTGCGCGCAGGCGGCGAGCGTCGCGACGGGATCGAAGCCGGGCGCCGGGATGACCATCGTCGTGCCGTGCGAGGTGCAGCCGAGGTTGCCCATCACCATCCCGAAGCAGTGGTAGAACGGCACCGGGATGCAGAGCCGGTCCTCCTCGGAGAAGCGGCAGTACTCGCCCACGAAGTAGCCGTTGTTGAGGATGTTGCGATGGGTGAGCGTCGCCCCCTTGGGGAAGCCGGTGGTTCCGCTCGTGTACTGAATGTTGATCGGGTCCGTCGGTTCCAGGCCCTCGCCGATGCGCTCGATCTGCCCCGGGTCGACGGCGCCGCCCCCGGCCAGGAAGGCCTGCCACTCCTCGCCGCCGAGGAACACGACGCACTCGAGCGTCTCCACCCCGTCTCGGACCTCGCCGACCATCGACCGGTAGTCCGAGCTCTTGAATGACTCGGCGGCGATCAACAGCCGGCACCCCGACTGGCGCAGCGCGTACTCGAGCTCGGAGGTCCGGTAGGCGGGGTTGATGTTGACGAGGATCACGCCGAGCTTGGCGGTCGCGTACTGCACGAGCGTCCACTCGTGCCGGTTCGGGCTCCAGATGCCCACGCGATCGCCGGTCTCCAGACCGGCGCCGAGAAGCGCCCGGGCGACCTGCTCGACGGCCGCGCCGAACTCCCACCAGCTCATCCGCACTCCCTCCGCACACGACACGAGCGCGTCACGGTCGGGCCATCGCGCGATCGCACGGTCGAGGTTGGCGCCGATCGTCTCCTCCAGCAGCGGGACCGTCTCGGCCCCTGCGGCGTACGCCTCAGTCATCGGATCTCCCCTCGATCTCCCACGATTCTACGGGTCCGTCTGGCCGCCGGCCCTAAGATGGTGTCCCTGATGCCGTCCACGATCTCCCCGGCGCCTGATTGCAGGTTGCTCGAGGAGGAACCCGAACTCGCAGAGACCATCCCCGACGCCCGGCGCGCCCTGGCGGTCGAGAGCTGCACCGCGAGAACGGTCCGCGTGCCCCGTGGACGCTGGGCGGTCCCGGGCTCGATGCACTTGTATGACGGCATCGGGCTGCTCCTGCTCGAGGGGTTGCTGCTGCGCCGGGTCGGTGTCGATGGCCGCTTCGGCGCGGAGATCCTCGGCGAGGGCGATCTGATGCGCCCGCGCTACGACGTGCCGCCGACGACGACTCTCCCGGTCACCGCCGGCTGGCGCGTGCTCGCCCCGGCCCGCCTGGCGGTACTCGATCTCGAGGCGGCGCGGCGGTTCGCCGAATTCCCGGAACTGACCGGCGCGTTCGTCGACCGCGCGATCAACCGAACCCGCAACCTCCAGATCCTGATGGCAATCGTCCACCATGCCCGCGTCAACGTGCGCGTGCACATGCTGTTGTGGCACCTCGCTGACCGTTGGGGGCGCGTCCGCAGTGAGGGCGTCGTGCTGCCTCTCTCGATCACGCACTCTGTGCTCGCCGACATGGTCGCGGCGCGGCGACCCACGGTGACGAGCGCGCTCTCGGAGTTGGCGCGAATGGACCTCGTGCGCCCCGTCGAGGGAGGCTGGCTGCTGCGCGGCGACCGCCCCGGCGAGCTGGAGGAACTGGCGGTGCCAGACGTCGCCGAGCCCGGTGGCGTGGCCGCGGCATAGCCGTCTGCACACATTCGTCTGGATAGTGATCCGGATTCCGGTCGGTTTCGTAGTCGGTGAGAGAGGGCTTCCTCAGCCAGCCCCGTGAGGCGCCCGACCCCGATGAAGCCGATTCTTCCCTTCCGCCAGCAGCGCACCGATCTCCACGGCCTCGCAGACGAGGACCTGATGGGTCGCGTCCAGGAGGGTGACGCCCGCGCGTTCGAGGTGATCGTCGACCGGCACACCGACGTCGCGTTCTCCTTGGCGTACCGGATGTGCGGCCGGCGCGCCGTTGCCGAGGACGTCGTCCAGGACGCGTTCCTGTCCCTGTGGCGCTCGGGGGCGCGCTATGACCGCAGCCGGGGGAGCGTGCGCTCATGGGTGCTCAGCGTCGTCCACAACCGCGGCATCGACTTCTTCCGCCGTGAGTCGGTCCGCGCAGGCAAGGACGTCTCCGACGACGAGGCCGTCGCGCGTCTGGTCTCCGGAGCCTCGACGGAGGCGGAGGTGCAGCGTCGCGACGACGCCGTCCAGGTCCGAGCGGCGCTCGCTGAGCTGCCCTCCGAACAGCGACAGGTGATCGAGCTCGCCTACTTCGGCGGCTTCAGCCACACCGAGATCTCGTCGATGCTCGACCTGCCGGCGGGCACTGTCAAGGGCCGGATGCGCCTCGGCCTCACCAAGCTACGCGTCTCGCTGACCGACCCCAGGGAGGTGGTCGAACGATGAGCCAGGATGAGCTGACCAACGGCCACAAGACGGAGTCGTGCAGCGCCGACGTCGCGGCCTACGCACTCGGGGCGCTCGAGCCCACCGAGGCCGAGGCATTCCGCCGACATCTGCAGACCTGCGCGGTCTGCCCGGAGGAGCTGCGGGCCTTCCAGCAAGTCGTCGACGATCTCGCGATCGCGGTCCCGAACGTCGATGCCCCGCCGGAGCTCAAGCGCCGCGTGATGAATGCGATCGAGGAGGAGCCGGAGATCGCGCCGGACGCGTCCGGCCGGCAGCCCGCTCGCGCGCGGACGCGACGGGCGCGACGGCGCGATGCCAGGGTGCGGGCAAGCACCTGGCTTCGCGGGCCGACGCTCGCGCTCGGCGCCGCAATGGGATTCGCGCTCGTCGCCGTCATCGTCGTCATCGTCGCCTTCCCCGGTCGTCAGAACGGCCGCACGGTGCGGGCCGACACGACCGTCGGCGGCACCGCCGCGCTGCACATCTCGGCCAACCGCACCCAGCTCGTCGTGCGGCACATCGCGGCGCCGCCCCAGGGCAAGATCTACGAGGTCTGGCTGCAGTACGGAAAGCACGCCCCGCGGCCCAACGCGCTGTTCGGCGTCGATCGCAGCGGCGACGCCTCGGTCGACGTGGCCGGCTCGATGTACGGCGTCAGCCACGTGATGGTGACCGCGGAGCCCGCCCCCCGCGGCACCCGGGCGCCGACGGAGAACCCGGTCATCTCCGCATCGCTGTCCTGACCGACTGATCACCGAATTTCTGATCCGGCACCCGCCGGAACGCGTATACATCCATGGATCAGCGTCCAGCAATCGATCGGAGCCACACCGATGGGTCTTGATAACCCCCTCCACATCGCAATCGTCCTCGTCGTCGTCCTGTTGGTGTTCGGCGCCAAGAAGCTGCCCGAGATGGGCAGGGGACTCGGTGAGGGGATGCGCGGCTTCAAATCCGGCATCAGCGGCGAGCCACACCACGACCAGACGATGGCGCAGCAGATCACGGCCGCCCCGGCGCAGCCGGTGACCGCGGACACGACGAGCGCCGAGGAGCGCGCGCCCGAGCCGATCGCCTGACCGCGCGACGGGCGGACCGCAGCGCGATCCTCGGGCTGGATCACACGCATGAGGATCGCGATCATCGGGGCCGGGATCTCCGGCCTGACCGTCGCACACCTTGTCGACCCGGTGCACGAGGTGACGGTGTTCGAGGCCGGCGACTACGCCGGCGGTCACACGAACACCGTGCGCGTCGACACGGCTCACGAGACGCACGACGTCGACACCGGGTTCATCGTCTTCAACGACCGCAACTACCCGCGCTTCGAGCGGCTGCTGCAGCGGCTCGGGGTTGCCTCTCAGCCTTCGACGATGAGTTTCAGCGTGTCCGACGGACGCGGTGACTTCGAGTACAACAGCGCTTCCCCGAACGGCCTCTACGCCAAGCGCGCGCACCTCGTGACGCCGTGGTTCCAGCGGATGATCGCGGATCTGGTGCGGTTCAATCGTGCCGCGCGGTCCCTCGTGAGCGAGACGCCGCGGGATGGAGCGCAGGTCTCGCTCGGGCACTGGCTCGAGCGCCAGCGGTTCTCCCGTCCGTTCATCGAGCGGCTGATCGTGCCTCAGGCAGCGGCGGTGTGGTCAGCCGATCCGGCGCAGATGTGGACGTTCCCGGCGCGCTTCCTGGCCGAGTTCTTCGACAACCACGGGATGCTCGGAATCGGCGACCGGCCGAGGTGGCGAACGGTGCGCGGTGGCTCGGCGCGATACGTGGAGGCGCTCACGGGACGACTGGGCGGGCGGATCCGCCTGCGGACCGCGGTGGAAGCCGTCGCTCGCGCCGCCGATCACGTGCTCGTCACGCCGCACGGCGGGGAGCCGGAACGCTTCGACCAGGTCGTGCTCGCCACGCACTCCGACCAGGCGCTCGCCCTGCTCGCCGATCCTGCCGACATCGAGCGCGAGCTGCTCGGATCCCTGCCCTATCAGCACAACGAGGCGGTGCTGCACACCGACGCCGCGATGCTCCCGCGACGGCGACGCGCGTGGGCGAGCTGGAACTACCACCTGCTCGATGATCCCCAGGAACGAGCGACGGTGACCTACCACATGAACCGCCTGCAGTCGCTGCGCGCCGAGCAGGAGCTGTGCGTGACGCTCAACCGCACGGAGGCGATCGACCCCGCGCTGATCGTTCGCCGGATTGCGTACGCACACCCGGTGTACACGCCTCCGGGCGTCGCGGCGCAGGCGCGGGTGGCGGAGATCAGCGGCCGCAACCGGACCCACTTCTGTGGCGCGTACTGGGGCTGGGGGTTCCACGAGGACGGCGTCGTCTCGGCCGAGCGTGTCGCCGCCCGCCTGGGAGCGACGTTGTGAGCGCGCCGCAGACCGTGAGCTGCCTGTACGAGGGCACGATCCGCCACCGCCGACGCGCCCCGGAGAACGAGTTTCGCCACCGGATCGCGCTCGCCTACATCGACCTCGAGGAGCTGCCACAGCTGCTCGGCGGGCGGCTCGTCCGCCCCGGACCGGGCTTGCTGCGCTTTCGCCGCGCCGACTATCTGGGAGAGCCGGCAACCCCGCTGCGCGATGCCGTCTGCGAGCGGGTGCAGGCACTCGCCGGAGAGCGTCCGGCGGGCCCGATCCGGCTGCTCACGCAACTGCGCTCGTGCGGGGTCTGCTTCAACCCGGTGAGCTTCTACTACTGCTTCGACCCGCAGGGCGAGCACCTGGAGCACGTGCTTGCCGAGGTGACGAACACGCCCTGGGGCGAGCGGCGTGCGTACGTGCTCAGCGACCACCGGCCAGGCTCCCGGGTGCTGCACGGGGCCTTCGAGAAGCAGTTGCATGTCTCACCGTTCTTCGGGATGGACCATCGCTACCGCGCCCGTGCCGGTACCCCCGCACAGACGCTGTCGGTGCACATCGAGAACGAGCAGCGAGGGATGACCGTGTTCGACGCGACCCTGAGCCTGCACCGGCGCGAGCTCACCCGCGCCTCGGCGGCCCGCCTGGCCGGGGCCCATCCGGCGGCCAGCGCCCGCACCCTGGCGCTCATCTACGGACACGCGGTCGCACTCAAGCTCAAGGGCGCGCGCATCCACCCCCACCCCGCGACCGTGCGATGAGAAGCCGCGAGTCACTCGCCTGTCGCGCCGCCGCGATCGCGCTGCTGAAGCGGATCCGGGTCGGATCACTGCTCGTCGTCGACGAGACCGACGGTCGGCGCCTCACGTTCGGCGAGGGCGTCCCGACGGCGACTGTCGAGGTCCACGATCCTCGCTTCTGGAATGCGCTGTTGCACGGCAGCCGCGGTCTTGCCGAGTCCTATGCCGCCGGCCTGTGGGATACCCCTGACCTCGTCGCGGTGATCCGGCTGGCGGCGCGCAACGCAGTCGTGATCGACCGCGTGCGCCGCTATACCGCACCGTTCTGGACCCCGCACCAGCGACTGCGCGCCGCGCTGCGCCCCAAGAGTCGCCGGCGCAACGTCCGCGACATCGCCGCGCACTACGACCTCGGCAACGAGCTGTTCAGCCGCATGCTCGACCCGACGATGTCCTATTCCTGCGCGCTGTTCGAGCGCGACGGGATGAGCCTGGAGCAGGCATCGGTCGCCAAGCTCGAGCGGGTCTGCGAGCAGCTCGACCTGCGGCCCGAGGACCAGGTGATCGAGATCGGCACCGGCTGGGGCGGGTTCGCGGTGCACGCCGCCGCCACCCGAGGGTGCCACGTGACGACCACGACGATCTCGGCCGACCAGCACGCCTACGCCGTCGCCCGGGTCCGTGAGGCGGGGCTCGAGGAACTCGTCATCGTGCTGCGCAGCGACTACCGCGACCTGCGCGGCCGCTACGACAAGCTCGTCTCGATCGAGATGATCGAAGCGGTCGGCTGGCAGCAGATCGGGACGTTCTTCGCGCGGTGCTCGCGGCTGCTGCGTCCCCACGGCGCGATGCTTCTGCAGGCGATCACGATCGACGACCGCGCCTATGAGGTCGAGAAGGCGTCGCGGTCGTTCATCAAGGACTACATCTTCCCCGGCGGCTGCCTGCCCTCGCTCGAAGTCATCCAGCGCAACGTCGCGCGCCGCACCGACCTTCAGACGGTTGACCTGCATGACCTCACCTCAAGCTACGTGACGACGCTCCGGCGCTGGCGAGAGCGCTTCCAGGACCACACCCCCGAGCTCCAGGCGCTCGGCTACGACGAATCGTTCCGGAGGCTGTGGACCCTGTATCTCGCCTACTGCGAGGCCGGGTTCGCCGAGCGGCGGATTTGCGACATCCAGCTGCTGCTCGCCAAACCGCGGTGGATCGACCCGGGGGCGAGCGCCGGCGCCTTGGCCTCGGCGACCGTGGCGGCGACCGGATAGCGGCGGCCGGATCCACCGGCCCACCAACGACAAGCGGCCGAGCCCGAGGGCCCGGCCGCTCAACGCTTCCGGACGTAGTCCGTTACGACGACAGGAAGCCGAACGTCTCCAGCGCCTTGGCGGCCTGCGAGGCCGTGATCGCCTTGGGCCCGAACGGCGGCAGGACAGCCGTGCCGTTGGGCTTGATCGCGTCGAAGAACGAGAAGTGCGTCGCCTCGTTGGCTGCGACACCGGCGGCGACGACCTTCAGGTCCTCGGAGTTGAACTCCTTGACCGCGCCCATGTAGGTGGCGACGAACGCCTCCTCGAGGATGCACGCGGTGTCGACGAGCGCGGACTTGCTCGCGACGTACTTGCCCGGCACCGTCAGCGTGAAGCCGGTGGGAACGTCCTTGCCGAGCGCCTTCTTCCAGGCCTGCTGGTGGATCTTCTCGTCCTTGTAGGCCGCTTCGAAGTAGTTGCGGTTGCCCGGGTCGAGCTTGAGCTTGGAGAAGTACGTCTTGAGGATCGCTCCGTAGATCGTCACGGCCAGCGTCTCGGCGATGTAGCCGGTCTGCAGGACCGTGATGTCGCTCTTGGTCGTCTTGGCGAACGCGACTCCGTCCATGGTCGCGAGAACGCCGCCAGCTCCGACCAGCACGACGCTGCCCTTGGCTGCGTTGCGGATGAACTGGCCGCGGCTGACTCCGGTCACTTCTGTCATCGATGCTCCTTTGAGCGGGGAAGGAAGCGGAGCCCGGACTCCACGCGTGTGATACGCGGTACTCCGGGATTTGGATCACCGGCCGCCGCCGGCCGGTTTCGATGTCGGAATTCTGACGCAGCACTGACCCGACAGCCCTCCCGACCCGCTCACTGGGAGAGCGTCCGAGACCGGGCGCCGTTCCGTCCCTGACGCAAAGGAGTCTCATCAAATGTCATTCGATCTGGAGCACGTCGATGTCGACGGCGCCGTCCGCGAGGCGGCAGACGCGGTTTCGGGCGACACTCGCCTGAGCTTCCTGAGGAAGGGTGCCATGGCCGGCGGTGCCGCGCTGGGCGGCGGCGCGATCCTGAGCGCGCTCGTTCCGGGCACGGCTCTGGCCAAGGAGGTCGGCGCGCCGCCCGCCGGAACGTTCGGCAAGGGCGACATCGGCATCCTCAACTACGCCCTGACGCTCGAGTACCTCGAGTCATCGTTCTACAACGCCGCGGCCAAGAACGGCGTCGCCAAGGGCGACAAGAAGCTGACCGCGTTCCTGAACACGGCGCAGCGCGACGAGAACGCGCACGTCAAGCTGCTGAAGGGGGCCCTTGGCTCGAAGGCCGCCAAGGAGCCGCAGTTCGACTTCGGCAAGGCCGTCACCAGCAAGGACACGTTCGCCGCCACGGCGTACGTGCTGGAGAACACCGGCGTCCACGCCTATCTCGGGCAGGCCGGCAACATCTCCAACCCGCAGTATCTGTTGGTTGCGGCATCGATCGTGACCGTCGAGGCGCGCCACTCGGGCGCGATCGGCCTGTACCTCGGCAAGGACATCGCGCCGACGGCGACCGACACGGGCTGGACCGCATCCAAGGTTCTGAGCGCTGTGGCGGGCACTCACTTCATCAAGTCCTAGGGACGGGAAAGCGGACGGCTCGGCCGTCCAGGTAGGGCAACGCGCTCGGGCGGGGAGAGATCCCCGCCCGTTCGCGTTCTCAGTCCTCTCGCTCGCCGTCGATCACCCGCTGGGCGATCGCGAAGGCGGCGTTGGCCGCGGGGACACCGGCGTAGATCGCCGTGTGGAGCAGGACCTCGCCGATCTCCTCGGGGGTGAGACCGTTGCGCAGCGCGCCGCGCACGTGCATCTCGATCTCGTTTTCGCGGCCGAGCGCGGTCAGCGCGGTGAGGGTGATGATCGAGCGAGCACGACGGTCCAGGCCGTCGCGCTGCCAGACATCCCCCCAGGCGGTGCGGGTGATGAAGTCCTGGAAGGGCTCGGTGAAGGCGGTGGTGCGGGCGATGGCGCGGTCGACATGCTCGTCTCCGAGCACCGCCCGGCGGACCTCCATCCCGGCATCGTGACGCTCGGTGTCATCCATCGCGATCCTCCAGATGGTCGCTGATCAGCCGGTTGACCTCGTCGGCGCGCTCGACGCTGGCCAGGTGCGAGCCGGGGTCGAGCAGCTCAAAGCGCGCATCCGGGACAGCGGCGGCGATCCGCTCGCCCTGGGAGGCGGGAATCGCATGATCCTGTGCGCCGGAGATGACGAGCGTCGGAGCGCGCACCGCCCCGAGTCCGCCCGCGACGTCGTGGGCGGCGACCGCCTCGCAGCATGAGGCGTATCCCTCCACCGGCGTCTCGACGATCATCTGCCGGTGGGTGGCCACGACGTCGGGGTGCGAGGCAGCGTACGGCTCGGTGAACCAGTTGGCGACGACGGCCGAGGCGATCGGCTCGCTGGCGCCCGCGTGACGGACGGTGCGCGCCCGCTCGCGGAATGCGTCGGGGTTGAGCGTGTCCGGCGCGCTGGAGACGACGACGAGACGACGGATACGGTCCGGAGCGTGGATCGCCAGCCACTGCCCGACCATCCCGCCGATCGAGACCCCGGCGTAGTCGGCGCGCGCGATCCGGAGGCGGTCCATCAGAGCGATCACGTCGGTGCCGAGCTGCGCGATCGTGTAGGGACCGGCCGGAACCGGGGAGCCGCCGTGGCCACGGTGGTCGAAGCGGATGACGAGACGCCGCTCTGTCAGCGCGGCCAACTGTGGCTCCCACATCGCCAGCGAAGTCCCGAGCGAGCCGCCGAGCAACATGGCCGGGGCGCCCGCCGGACCGTCGCTCTCATGGTGCAGCGCGACCGCGCTCATCGCCGCCTCGCCTCGTGGGCGGCGAGCGCGCGGTCGATCAGTTCGTCCGTCCCCGCCGGCGGCGGCTCACCGGCCGTCGGTGCCGTGGCCAGGTTGGCGGCCATCCGCGCGGGGTCCACGCGCAGGCCCGTGATCAGCTCGCGGGTCCATGCCGCGGCCGAGCCGACCAGCCCCACGAGCTCGGAGAGGGTCCCCCATTCCGCCTGCCAGGTCCCGGCGGCGCGCTGATGCTCCTGCTCCATCGCGGCGAGCATCGTCGCCACCGCGCCCGGGACCCGGGTGACGCAGGCCAGCGTCGCCACCGAGGCGACGGGGTTGTGCTTGTGTGCCATCGCGCTCGACCCGCCGGCGCGGCTCTCGGCCACCTCCGCGACCTCCGTCTGGGATAGCAGCGTGACGTCGCGGGCGATCTTGCCGAGCACGCCCGCGAACACGCCGAGCACGGACGCGGTGAGCGCGGCGCGAACCCGGATCGTCGCCCACCCGATCACGGGCTCGGCGAGGCCGAGCTCAGCGGCGACCCGAGCGGCGACGGCCGGCGGGCGACCTCCGACCGGCCCGCCCATCTGCACCGCGAGCTCCGCGTCTCGGACGTGATCGAGATGCACTCGCGCCTGCGTGAGTCCATCGAGCCAGCCCGCGCTGACGAGCCCGAACGTCGTCGGCAGCGCCTGCTGCAGCAGCGTGCGGGCGATCATCGGCGTCGCCCGGTGGGTCGCGGCCAGGACCGCCGCCGCGTCCGCGGCCCCGTCGAGGTCGGCGAGCAACGGGTTCAGCGCGCGGCGGACGACCAGCATCAGCGCGGTATCGACGATGTCCTGGCTCGTCGCCCCGGAGTGCACGTGCTCGGCGGCCGGCGCCCCCACGGCGGCCCGCAGCGCCGAGACCAGGCCGACGACCGGAGTCGCGTTCTCGGCAAGCGAAGCGCGCAGCTGGGCGACATCGATTCGACCGGCGTCCCGGGCCGCGGCGGCGATCGCGGCGGCGGCATCCGCAGGAATCTCGCCGCCATCCGCGAGCGCCTGCGCGAGGGCCGCCTCGACGTCGCACATCGCCCGCACCCATGCGCCGTCGGTCAGCTGCTCACCGACTGCCCCTCGCGCGTAGATCGCCTCGAACACGGTCAGAGTGCGAAGAAGACCGTCTCGCCCGGGCCCTGCACGCGAATGTCGAACCGGTAGCCGCCCTCGCCGTCCGGCTGCGCCAGGAGCGTCTCCCGGCGCTCGGCGGGGACGTGGGCGAGCACCGGATCGCTCGCGTTGGCCTGGAGCTCGTCGGCGAAGTAGATCCGGGTGACGACGCGGTTCAGCATCCCGCGCGCCATCAGGGTCACCGCGAGATGCGGCGCCTGCAGGCGGCCGCGCGGGTCAGCGACCCGCCCGGGCTTGACGGTGAGGATCTCGTAGCTGCCGTCCCCGTCCTCGGTCCCGCACCGCGCGAACCCGTGGAAGCCCGTCAGCTCGGAGGCCCCCCCATATCCGTGCACGTCGGCGAAGCGACCGTCCGGATCGGCCTGCCAGGTCTCGAGCAGGTGGTCGGGGATCGCGTCTCCACGGCCGTCGTAGATCATCCCCCGGATGGCGAAGGCGCCCGGTGTGCCGGGCTCGACCGCATGCGGGCCGGCACTCCAGGGCAGCCCGATCGCAAAGTACGGGCCAACCGTCTGTGACGGCGTGAGCGTGAAGTTCACCGCTCCTCCTCGAAGAACGTGGCCGCCGGACCTCGCAGGTAGATGTCCCACTCAAAGCACTGGGCCCAGTCGGGCTGGGTCTTGTGGATCGAGAACGTCGAGACCATCGCCTCCCTCGCCTTGGGGTCCCGCACCGAGTTGAAGATCGGGTCATAGGGGAAGAACGGGTCGCCCGGAAAGTACATCTGGGTGACGAGCCGCTGAGCGAACGCCCGACCCATCAGCGAGAAGTGGATGTGAGCCGGGCGCCACGCGTTGTAGTGGTTGCCCCAGGGATAGGGGCCCGGCCTGATCGTCGTGAACGTGTAGCGCCCATCCGAGTCGGTGAGGCAACGCCCGGCGCCTGAGAAGTTGGGATCGAGCGGGGCCGGGTAGCGGTCCCACTTGTGGCGGTAGCGGCCGCACGCGTTCGCCTGCCAGACCTCGACGAGGGTGTCGCGCAGCGGCTTGCCCTCGGTGTCGTAGACGTGGCCGGTGACGATGATCCGCTCCCCGATCGGCTCGCCCCCATGCTGGCGGGTGAGGTCGGCATCCTGCTCGATCACACCGAGTCGCTCCGAGAGCGCCGGCCCGGTGATCTCGCCCAGCGTGTGCGGAAGGTAGACGAGCGGCTCGTCCGGATGGCGCAGCGCCGTCGACTTGTAGGGCTCGTAGTCCAGCGGCGGGTGGGCGCCGTCGGGCTCGCGCCGGTAGACGAGCGGCGTGTCGGCGATGGGCGTGTAGATCCGGCGCGGCTCGTCCTGTTCGACGGTCATCGTTGCCTCCTTCAGCGGCTGACGAGCTCGCGCAGCGCGCTGAGCTCCTCGTCGGTGGCGGGCTGGGTGCGCGCGGGGTCCTCGGCGACGCGGAGATCCCATCCGGTCGCCTGGCGCACCTGGTCGACCTCGACCCCGGGATGGATCTGGGTGAGCGTCAGCTCGCGCGCGTGGTCGGTGGGGTCGGATTTCTCGGGGGTGAGCACACCGAGGTCGGTGACGACCGCCGTCGGGCCCTTGCCGGTGAATCCCCAGCGCTCTCGGTCGCCGGCGGCGTCACCGAACCCGACCGTCGTGCGGAAGTCCAGCCGCTCGACGAAGGTGCGCGGCGAGTGCGGGGCGATCACCACCACCTCCTGGCAGAAGGAGGCGATCTCGGGCGCGCCGCCGGCGCCCGGCAGCCGGGTGCGGGGATGGCCGTAGTCGCCGATCACCGTCGAGTTGAGGTTCCCGTGGCGGTCGACCTGCGCGGCGCCTAGGAACGCGACCTGGACGCGACCGGTCCCGATCCAGTAGTTGAACATCTCCGGCACCGACACGACCGTGTCGGCGGTCTCGGCCAACTCCCCGTCACCGATCGACAGCGGAATGCGAGACGGCTTGGCGCCAATCGTGCCCGACTCGTAGACGAGCACCAGGTCCGGGTTGTGCACCATCCGCGCAAGCAGCGCCGCGGTGCTCGGCCGGCCCACGCCGATGAACACCGAGCGGACGTCGGTGAGCAGCCGTGCGGCCACGATCGTCTGCAGCTCGCCGGTGCTCGCCTGCGTCGTGTCGCTCGTCTCGGTCATCGCGTGGCCGCCTCCATCATCGCTTACTCCGGCGCCAGAACGTGGTCGTTCATCCAGGCGGTGAACTCGTCGCGGTCGCGGCTGAGCTTGTCCCAGAAACGGTAGAAGTCGTTGTCACGGGTCGTGATCCCCGCCGCGTAGGACGGCAGCGAGCCACCCGGCGCCTCGGCGACGGCATCGATCACCCAACCGGGGATCACCACGCCGCCCGGCCGCGGCTCGAGCCTGTCGACGATCCGCTCGACGGTCACCAGCGAGCGGTCGGCGCAGAGCACGGCCTCCTTCTGCACGCCCGGGATCCCCCACAGCTGCACGTTGCCCTCGCGATCGGCCTCCTGCGCGTGCACGATCGACACATCGGGGCGCAACGCCGGGACGGCGGCGAGCTTCTCCCCGGTGAACGGGCAGACGATCTCCTTGACGTTGGTGAGCTCGCGCAGGTCGGTGCCCGCGTAGCCGCGCATCGCCGCGAACGGCATCCGGGCGGCGCCTGCCGCATACCGGTTGGCCATACCGGCGTGGCTGTGCTCCTCGATCTCGATCGGCCGCGGCCAGTCGTGTTCGATCGCGTCTCGGAAACGGTGCAGTGAGCCGACCCCGGGGTTGCCCCCGTAGGAGAACACGAGCCGGCGCGCGGCGCCCATCCCGATCATCTGGTCGTAGAGGATGTCGGGCGTCATGCGGATCAGCTCCAGGTCGGAGCGGCGCTGGCGGAGTACCTCGTGACCGGCCGCGAACGGGATCAGGTGGGTGAAGCCCTCCAGCGCGAGCGAGTCGCCGTTGTGGACGAGCTGCGCGATCGCGTCGGGCAGGGTGGTGAGCTCAGCCACCGAGAACCTCCACGGCGGCGCCGGCACGGCCGCCGCGTGGCCCCGCCGTGCGCTCCAGCGGCAGGCCCACGTAATTCTCGGCCAGGGCCGTCGCCTGCGCGTGTGAGGAGACGACGTAGCGCAGCTGCGAGAGCGCGAGTTCCGCGCCGTAGGCGTCCTCGCCCGGGTCTTTGTGGAGCATCGTGGTCATCCACCAGGAGAAGTGCTGGGCACGCCACACCCGGGCCAGGCAGCGGTCGGAGTATGCCTCGAGCGGGCCCGCTTCACCGTCGTGAAAGTGGGCGGCGAGCGCCCGCGCGAGCACGGTCACGTCCGCGACGGCGAGGTTGAGGCCCTTGGCGCCGGTGGGCGGCACGATGTGAGCGGCGTCACCGGCCAGGAACAGATTGCCGTGGCGCATCGGCGCGGCGACGAAGCTCCTCATCGGCGTGATCGAGGACTCGGTGATCGGTCCCTCGTTCACCGCGAAGCCGTCGCCGTCGCCGTCCTGGCGGGCGTGCAGCTGAGACCAGATGCGGTCCTCCGACCAGTTCTCGATCGACTCCTCCGGCGCCACCTGCAGGTAGAGCCGGCTGACCGTCGGCGAGCGCATGCTGTAGAGCGAGAAGCCCTCCGGGTGGCGGGCGTAGATCAGCTCGTCGGTGGCCGGCGCGGCGTCGACCAGGATGCCCAGCCAGGCGAACGGATAGGTCCGCTCCCAGATCCGCACCTGCTCGGACACGGTCTCCCGGCAGACGCCGTGGAAGCCGTCGCACCCGGCGATCACGTCGGCGCGCAGCTCGCGCTCGGCGCCGTCGTGGCGGTAGCGCACGGTCGGGCGCTCGCCCTCAAAGCCGTCGATGCGGACGTCGGCGG
Organism: Solirubrobacteraceae bacterium; assembly: GCA_036501965.1. GTDB lineage: Bacteria > Actinomycetota > Thermoleophilia > Solirubrobacterales > Solirubrobacteraceae > Palsa-465. The sequence goes on along the minus strand of DASXZK010000105.1, from coordinate 27,722 downwards.
CCTCGAATCGCAGCGGCAGGTCCTCGGCGAGCCGGGCCGCGATCAGGTCCTTGACCACCTCGGTCTGGCCGTACACCGTGACCGCGCGGCCCCCGGTGAGCTCGTCCATCGGCACGTGGTGGCGCGCCCCGTCGAAGCTCAGGTAGATGCCGCCGTGGCGAAGGCCCTCGCGGTCGAGCCGGTCAGCGACTCCGGCCGCATGCAGGACGTCGACGGTCCCCTGCTCGAGCACCCCGGCGCGGATCCGCGCCTCGACGTACTCGCGGCTGCGCGCCTCGAGGATGACCGCCTCGATCCCCGCGCGCGCGAGCAGGCGTCCGAGCAGCAGCCCCGCCGGCCCCGCGCCGATGATCGCGACCTGTGTCCGCTCCGCGCCCATGTGTGCTCGGACACAGTAGAGGTTTTCCCGAGTGTGGGCGCACAGCGGTCACTCTGTTCGCAGAGCGAACGCCCTCGAACATGCATAGACGAGCGAGAAGCGCGGGAAGTGGGCAGCGTCTGCGCTACGAGATCTTGATCAACACGATCGTGTTGATCACGAACAGCACCGCGAACAGGACCGTCCAGCGGTTGAGGTTCTTCTCCACCAGCGAGCCGCCGCCGAGCGGGCCCGCGCCCGTGCCCACGCCGAACGCTCCGGACAGGCCCGAGTCCTTGCCCGAGTGCATCAGGATCAGAAAGATCAGCCCCACGCAGAGGACGATCTGCACGAAGTCGAGGACAGCGGTCACGGCGCGGATGGTAGCTCGGAGTCGGCGCCCTGACGAGCACCCTCGTCGTCGGCCCCATCCTCGGCGGCGAGGCTCGCCTCCTCGGCCTGCGCCTCGTCGAGCCGGTGCAGGATCTCGATCGCCTCGGCCCGCAGGGCGCCGTCGATCTCGCGGTGATCCTCCTCGGAGAGCTTGCCCGTTCGCAGGTCCATCTCGGCGTCGCGGATCTCCCGATACTTGGCCTCGCGCGCCGCCTCCAGGTCGGCCGCGGTCACGCCGAGGTCGGACCGGCGGTGCCGCGCGCTGCGCAACGGGCCGGTGATCAACGCGAACACGATCGCGAGCACGACGAGGATGATCAGGTAGCCGAACGCCACGGTGCGATCAGGCGGCCGGGTCGGGAGGGGTCAGCCGGGTGACGAGCTCGCGCTCACGCACGGGCGCATGGGCGGCGCCGACCTTGCGCCCGCGGTCGAGCAGGCGGCCGGCGCCGTCACCGGGACCGCCCCCGGGGCGGCGGCGGCGCGGGGAGACCGGCGACAGCGAGATCAGGGCGCCGAGCGCCGCGATGATCCCGCCGATCCACAGCCAGGTGACCAGCGGTGAGACCTCGATCAGGAACTGCGTCGGCCACGGCCGGGTCACCCACCGGTCGGTGAGCTCCTGCACGGCGCGGTCGCGAAGCTGGAACAGGTCGGTGAGCTTCTGTCCCTGCTGGCTGCGCGGCAGCTTCGCGATCGCGTTCATCGCGCGCGTGAACGCGGCGTCGCCCTTGTTGATGATCGGGTCCAGCGGCTGCGTGTCGGCGGAGATGACGACCCAGATGTCGTGTGTGAGGCCGGCATCGAGGCCGACGGTCGACTCGTCGGAGGCGCCCAGATTCGTCTCGAAGAAACGCCCGAGCGGCGCGCCCGAGGTCGCCGAGGGGTAGACGCCGTAGACGGTACGCAGCGTCGTCACGCGCTGACCGCCGCGACTGACGCGGATGATCGCGCCGAACTCGAGCTTCTGGGCGGTCGCAGCGGCGATCGGCTTGGCGTAGGTGAACGTGTAGCCGTCGCTGCGCACGCTCTGCCCGGGCGCGAGGGTCGCGCGGCGCTGGTGCTGGAAGGAGGTCGAGGCCGCGACGCCGACGAGCGCGATCACCACACCGAGGTGCACGATGTAGCCGCCATAGCGCCGCCGGTTGCGTGAGACCAGCCGAACGAGCGCCACCGGCGGGGCCTCGCCGGCGCCTCGGGCGCGGACCCGTGTGCCGCGGACGAACTCCTGGATGACGGTCGCGGTGACGAACGCGGCCGCGCAGAACATCGCCAGCGACGCCGGATGGGCGGTGACGCCGGGGACGAGCAGCAGCACGACGAGCGCGATGAGGCCGGCGGCGACGGGGAAGGCGAAGTTGGGGGCCAGCTTGTCGATCGACATGCGCCGCCACGGAATGATCGGCGCGATCCCGGCCAGCGCGACGATCGCGATCGCGAGCGGGTCGACGAACGGGAGGAACGCGGCCTGCCCGACGTTGATCTCGTTGCCGGTGAGCGCCTGACTGATGAGCGGGAAGAACGTCACCCAGAAGATCACCAGCGTGAGCGCGACGAGCACCATGTTCTGGGCGACGAACATCGCCTCCCGCGAGAAGATCGACGCGATGCTCGCGTCGGACTTGAGGCTCTCGTAGCGCCAGAGCACGAGACCGATCGAGCCGAGCGTCATGATCGACACGATCGCGACGAATGCGATGTCGAGCGCCGGGTCGGGCACGAATGCGTGGATCGAGGAGAGGATCCCGGAGCGCACCAGGAAGTCACCGACCATCGCCATCACGCCGGCCAGCAGCACCAGCGAGACGTTCCAGACGCGCAGCATCCCGCGCTTCTCCTGGATCATGATCGAGTGGATGTAGGCGGTGGCGACGAGCCATGGCATGAGCGCCGCGTTCTCCACCGGGTCCCAGCCCCAGAAGCCGCCCCACCCGAGCTCGGTATAGGACCAGCGGGCACCGAGCATGATGCCGACCCCCAGGAACAGCCAGGCTCCGAGCGCAAACTTGCGCGTCACCGAGACCCACTCGCTGTTGACCCGGCCGGACACGAGTGCGCCGATCGCGAAGCAGAACGGGATCAGCATCAGCGTGTACCCCGAGTAGAGCATCGGGGGGTGGATCATCATCGTCGTGTGGCGCAACAGCGGGTCGAGCCCCGCGCCCTGGGTCGGCGTGTTCGGGCCGGTGGTCGTCTCGAACGGGTTGGCGAAGAAGGTGTTGAGCGCCAGGAAGAAGCCGACCAGCACGAACAGCGTTGCCTGCGCCCACGGCACGACCTCGCGCATCTTGTTGCGCGTGATGAACAGCGCAAGGCTCGCCCAGCCGCTGAACAGCATCACCCACAGCAGCAGCGATCCCTGCTGGGTGGACCAGATCGCGGCGACGCGATAGAAGAACGGCGTCGTCGACGACGACCCGTCGGCCACGATGTTGTACGAGAAGTCGTTGCGAATGAACGCGGCGTCGAGGATCACGAACGCGACCACAGCGATCAGGGCGAGCGAGTACATCGCGCGGCGCCCGGAGTGAATCCACGCCTCGTCACGGACGCGCGCGCCGTACAGCGACGCGCCGAACCCGTAGAGCACGGTGATGAACCCGAGGATCAGCAGCAGTCGGCCGACGGGAGCCATACGTTCAGTCGCCCGCGGGCCGGCTCATTCCGAGCCGGAGCCGGAGGAGCTGGCTTTCGGGATGGCGCCCGAGGCCGCTTTGTACTTCGAGGGGCACTTGGTCGTCAGCGAGTTCGAGACTCCGGTGTAGGTCGCCGTCGGCGAGTTGCCCTCCTTCACGTCGACGAGCACCGCTCGGCCCTGGGCGAAGGGGTCCGGCACCTCGCCGGTGTAGTGCACCGCGGCGGTGACGTCGCTCTTGGGGTCCCGGATGCTGAAGTCCAGCGCCGCGCTGGACCGGTGCACCGAGCCGTCGACGACGGTGCCGGCGAGAATGTAGGTCGTCCCCGGCTTGGCCCGATTGATCAACTGGGACGCGGTCACCTCGTCGCGCCCCGCCGAGAAGCTCGTGTAGACGAGCGCGGCCGCGAGCACGACCGCGCACGTCAGCGCAACCGTCAGCCGTATCGTGCGCTTGCGGCTCGGATCCATACGACTCGTGATTGTCGCACGCGCGCCCCACGCTCCGGCGCGGTCACCGGTCCCCGCCCTGACCTGCCGGATTGTTAGCGGTTTGTTAGCAATCGCCAATACGCAGCAGGCGTCGGGAAACCAAACCGATAAGAGAGCGTTCTAGATGATGACTGTGATGACAAAAAGCTCAACCGGCGCCCAGCTTCTGCGGCGCCGTCGTGACGGGAGATCGGGGCGGGTCGCTGAGCCACTCCAGGCTCATGGCGCCGTGCGGATCTCCCGCCGGCTCGACGTGCCTCAGGACCAGGCGACATACGCGTGCGGCTGCGGCTACGTGTTCGAGGCCGCGGTCTCGACGTCGGTCGGCTGCCCTCACTGCGGCGACTCGCAGGCCTGGTAGCACCCCGCCACCGCTGATCCTCTCCGCCGCCTCGTTGGGGCCGGCGGCGGTCCCAGGTGTCTCGATTGTTCCCAAACCCTCCGCATCCGGGGCGGTTTGCGCAAGTTCTCGGGGCTGAGAGCGTTTTGAGCCCATGTCGCGCGGACAACACACGCGATATGGCTCCCGATCCAGGAACCGAAGCAGTCGGAGACCTCCGGCCCGCGCAGGCCGGCTGACCGACGACACGGCGCGGTGCCCGGCCGCCACGGGTGGCGACCGGGCACCGCCGAGCGGGCGCGCGCAAAAACCCCTGCTATCTTGCGGGCCGCGGTCGATCCTCGGCCGCGAGGCAGCTTGCTTGGGTCCCGCATAGAGCGGTTCGGGTCAGCCGTCGCCTCCCGAACCGTTGCGGTGATGGACGCCTACGCGCCCCACCGCCCAAGGAGTTGATTAGTTTCATGCAGTCCTTTGCCGACCTCGGCGTGTCCGAGGCTGTCGTGAGCGCCCTGGGCGCTTCCGGCATCACCAGTCCGTTCGCCGTTCAGAACCTTGCGATCGGCGACGTCCTCGCCGGCCGCGACGCGCTCGTCCGGTCCCCGACCGGCTCGGGCAAGACGCTCGCCTTCGGTATCCCGCTCGTCGACCGCACCGCAGCCGACGCACGCCGCCCGGCCGCACTCGTGCTCGCCCCCACCCGCGAGCTCGCCACCCAGATCACCGAGGACCTCCGCCTGATCGCCCACGCCCGTGCGCTCCGCGTGACCGCGGTCTACGGCGGCGTCGGGCTCACCGCGCAGGCCAAGAACGCCGCGCGCTCCCACATCCTCGTCGCCACTCCCGGCCGCCTGGAGGACCTGCTCGCCCGAGGGGCGTTCGCCCTCGACGCCGTCCGCATGCTCGTGCTCGACGAGGCCGACCGGATGCTCGACATGGGGTTCAAGCCGGCCGTCGACCGCATCGTCCGGGCGTGCCCGTCCGAGCGCCAGACGCTGTTCTTCTCCGCCACGCTCGACGGCGAGGCGGGCCGCGTCGCGCGAAGCTACACAACTGACCCGGTCGTCCACGAGCACGGCCCGACCGCGCGCCGCGCCGCCGAGGACGTCGAGCACCGGTTCCATCCGCTGCACGGCGTCGACCGCCTGGACGCGCTCGTCGAGCAACTCTCGGCAGAGCGCGAGCTGACGCTCGTGTTCGTGCGCACCAAGCACGGCGCCGACCGGCTCGTCAAGCGCCTCTCCCGCGAGGGGATCGACGCGGTCGCGATGCACGGGAACAAGTCCCAGCGCCAGCGTGAGTCGGCGCTGCGCCGCTTCGAGGCCGGGCAGGTCGACGTGCTCGTCGCCACCGACGTCGCCGCCCGCGGAATCGACGTGACCGGTATCTCGCACGTGATCAACTTCGACGCGCCGGCCGACCACGAGACCTACGTCCACCGCGTCGGACGCACCGGCCGCGCCGGGCGCCTGGGGGTGGCGGTGACACTCGTCGGCGAGGAGCAGCGCCGGGAGATCGCCGCACTCGCCGACCGGCTCGGCCTTGAGCACGGCTTGCACCATGGCGGTCAGGGCGCGCGCCCGGGCAGCCGTCCGGCGGCCACGAAGCCGGCCCACTCCGGTGGGGGCCGTCGCCACGAGCCGCGACCCGGCGCGCAGGCCGGCCGGCCCGCGGGCGTCAGCTCGGCGCAGCGCCGCCGTCGCCGCCGGTCCAACCAGCCGGGCGGTCCATCACGGGCAGCGTGACCGACGACGGGTGCGCCCCGTCGCGGAGGATCTCGATCTCGACCGCCCGCATGCTCGACGGCGCGGCGGCCGCGGGATCCTCTCCGGTCCCGGGATTCCGGGCGTAGCGGGGATAGGCGCCCGAGGAGATCTGCAGGCGGATCCGGTGGCCGGTCGCGAACCGATGCCCCACGGGCCACAGCTCGAACCACAGCCGGACGCTCCCGTCCGGCTCGCGCTCGTCGCGGCCAGGGTTCACCGAGGCCAGCGCGTCGCAGACGTTGCGTGAGACCCCGGCCGCGTCGACATCGCAGAGTCGGACGAAGATGTCGAACGACGGCGCGGCGCACCGCGCCCAGACCTCGACGACCGGCCGGCCGATCGCCTCGAGCGTCGCCCCCAGCGGCGCCGTGGTGAACGTGAGCACGTCCGCGCGCGCCTCCAGCGGGCCGTTGTCGACGACCGCCTCGCGCGACATCAGCACCGGCCCGCCCAACGACGGGGTTGGATCCGCGGGGTCGTAGCGATAGCGCTCGGCGCCCTCCGCCTGCGACCCCGCCGGCGAGGGCGAGAGCGTCCCGCCCCCGTGCACGAACCACCGCGTGGGCTCCGCACCTGGCGGGGGCCAGACCTCGAACTCGCGCCGCACGGCTCCCTCGCCGCTCAGCCGCAGCTGCACGGGCAGCGTCGGACCGCGGCGGCGCAACAGCCGATCGTCGCCGAGCAGCTCGGCGCGCAGGAACGCGATCGCCTCGCGGTGGCCGACCGCCGCCAGCTCCGGCGAGGTGTGCGTCCATGGGCCGATCGTCACCCGCGGCGCCCGTCCGGCGGTCTGCAGCGCGCGGACGTCGTCGAGCATCCATGGCAGCAGGATGTCGTGCCAGCCGCCGACGAACGAGACGGGCGCGGCCACGTGCGGAACCGCGGTCGAGAAGTCCCGGCGCATCCAGTAGTCGCCGTCACGGCCCGGCTGCTCGAAGCTCTCGCGCAGCCACGCGACCGGCGCGCCGGTGGCCGCCTCGTCGAGCCCGACCAGCGCGTGGTCGCCGAACATCCCAGCGAGCGATCGCAGCGCGCGGTTGATCCACAGCGGCGCCAGCCGGCGCTCCTGGACCGCGATGATCGCCATCCATGACGCGATCGTCTCCAGCGAGATCGATCCGCCGGCGTAGGTCTGACTGTGGAACTCCGAGGCGCTGACCTGGATCGCCATCGCCGCCAGGTCCTCCGGCTCCTCGGCGGCAAGCGCCCACTGGACGAGTCCGAGGTAGCTCGGGCCGAACGTCGCCACCCGTCCGGCGTGCCACGGCTGGGAACGCAGCCAGCGCAGCGTCGCGGCGCCGTCGGCGCGCTCGTCGAACGGAGCGAACGTCCCCCCCGAGCCGAACGTGCCCCGCACACTCTGCAGCACGACCTGGAAGCCGCGCTCGGCGAGCAGGCGCCCGAACAGCAGCCCGACGACCTGCCGGCGACCGTAGGGCGAGCGCACGAGCACCGTCGGCTGAGGCCGCGAGGCCTCGGTGGCGGCGACCCACCGCTCTGCCAGCAGCACCGCGCCGTCATCCATCTCGACCGGGAGGTCGCGCTCGTGCACGACGTCGGTCGTGAGCGGGCGCACCAGGTGCATGCGGCGGGCGAACAGCTCGCTGGCGAGCGTCATGACGGTTAGCCTAGATAAAGACGCCACCGTGTCCAATGCTCACGGTCACTCATCAAGGTTTGCCGCTGTCAGGAACCGGACAGGTTGGAAATTCAATGGTTTCCGAGGCGAGGCTCGAGCGGGGACTCCACGGCATCAGGCCGGCAGGCCCGGGCTGGTTCGTGATCAACGCCAGCGAGGCGGAGTGGCAGGACGGCCCGTTCGGTGCCTACACACCGTTCGAGAACATCGAGCAGCGGTTCGGCGAGCTCGGGATGAACGTCGCGGTGCTCCGACCCGGGCAGCCGAACGCGTACTACCACGCCGAGAACGTCGAGGAGAACTTCCTGGTGCTGGACGGTGAGTGCCTGTTGATCGTCGAGGAGCAGGAGCGGCGCCTGCGGCGCTGGGACTTCGTGCACTGCCCGCCGCACACCCGCCACATCTTCGTGGGCGCAGGAGAGCGGCCCTGCGTGCTGCTCGGCGTGGGTAATCGTGACCGTGACGATCTCTCGGTGCACTACCCCGTGTCTGACCTCGCTCAGCGCCATGGCGCCGGCGTCAGGCGCGAGACCGACGACCCCGGGATCGCCTACGCCGCCGCCGACCCAGACCTGCCGGTGGCGTTCGAGCGCGGGTGGCTCCCGGACGAACCACCTGCCGTGACCGCGCCGGCCGGCTGAGCCCGGCCGTCCGTCCACACCACCGCGGTCGACCGTCATGGACGGTCGCGGAGCGGCCGATGGGAACCATTGTGGCTCGCTCCGACGGCATCCAGCTGTCCGCCGGCGTCCGCCGTGCGCGGCGCACCGCGGCGTGCGCCCGCGCGGCGATGGCGATCGCCGCGATCGTCGCGATCATCACCGAGCCCGCGGAGGCCGGCGTCGGCAGTTCCGGGCACTGGGCGCTTGCCGGGTTCGCCGTCATGTTCGCCACCGCCGCGGTGCAGCTCCTGATCCCCGGTCGCGGCCTGCTCGCCGTCGAGGAGTCACTCGCCCCCGTCTCGGCGCTGCTCATCATCGGCGCCGGGCCCGCGCGGGTGACGATCGTCTCGCTGCTGTGGCTGGCCGCGGTGGCGTGCGGGGTCCTGGCCCGGGGCGGCCGGCAGCACTGGTTCGGTCGCGCGCTGCTGCTCCTGTCGCTCGCGCTCCCGCTGATCATCCATCCAGGTCTGCACCAGCCGTTCGCCGACCTGTGCCTGGCCGCGATCGCCCTGCTGCTCACCTGCGGGCGCGTCACCCGCGAGCTGCGCACGATCGCCGAACATGCCCGCTGGGAGGCCGACCACGACGGGCTGACGGGCGCGTTCTCCCGGCCCGCGTTTCGTGCGGCGCTGGACGCGATCGCCACCACCGAGCACGAGGGCTCTGACGCTGCCCTGTTCATGATCGACCTGGACCACTTCCGCTCGATCAACAAGGCACGCGGTCATGCCGCCGGCGATGCCGTGCTGGTCCTGGTCGCCGATCGCCTGCGCGCCGTCGCGACAGACGGCGGACCGCTGGGACGGCTCGGTGGGGACGAATTCGCCGTGGTCGTACGCGCCCCGGATCCCGAGGTGACGGCCCGGGCGCTCGTGGACGAACTGCGGCAGACGGTGCCGCTGTCGATCGGCGTCGCGCGGGTCGGCCGGGACGGACATGATGCCGAGTCGCTGCTGCGAGCGGGCGACATCGCGCTGCGCGTCGCCAAGCGCGGTGCCGGCGGCACCGGTCGCGTGGAGTCCTATGCGGGCGAGTCGCTGTCCGACGACGGCCCGGGCGGCGCCCGTCGCAGCCTCGAGCGCCTGATCACCGGCGACGGCCTGACAATCGTCGCGCAACCGATCGTCGACATCTCGCGCGGCGAGGTCCACGCCTACGAGGCGCTCGCGCGCTTCGAGGCGGGCACGACCTCGAGCCCGCTGCACTGGTTCGCGCTCGCCGACGAGCTCGACGCCCGTGATCAGCTGGAGCTCGCCTGCCTGCGCGCCGCTCTGGACCGCTTCTGCGAGCGGCCGCCGGGGACGTCGCTGAGCGTCAACATCTCGGGCTCGCTGCTCGCCGATCCGCGCACCCACGCGCTGCTCGCCAAGCACGAGGATCTGCACGGCCTGATCATCGAGCTCACCGAGAACAGCGTCGTCGACGACACCTCAGGGCTGACCGTGCACATCGGCGAGCTCAGCGCCCGCGGCGCACAGATCGCGCTCGATGACATGGGCGCCGGCTACTCGGGACTGACCCAGATGATGACGGTGCGCCCCGACTACCTGAAGCTCGATCGCGGACTGATCAGCGGGATCGACGCCGACCCCGACCGCGCCGCGCTCGTCGCCGCGATGCTCAGCTATGCCGGGCACACCGGTGGCCGGCTGGTCGCCGAGGGGGTCGAGACCGAGGCCGAGCTCGAGACGCTCCGCGGGCTCGGGGTCACCCTCATCCAGGGCTTCTACCTCGGCCGGCCCGGACCGGGGTGGCCGGTGCCGGACCGCGCCGCGGCCCGGCGCGAGACCGCGGTCGGCTAGTTCCCGTTGGCGGCCGCCTCCTGCAGCCGCCAGCCGTTGTCGCCCGGCAGCGCCAGCGCATCCTCTGGTCCCCATGATCCCTCGGCGTAGGGCTCCGCGGTCGGAGGATGCTTGAGGACGGGATCGACGACCTCCCACAGCCGCTCGATCTGGTCCGCGCGCGTGAACAGCAGCCGCTCGCGGAGCATCACATCGTGCAACAGCCGCTCGTAGGCCTCCAGGCCGTCGTGACCGTCGAACGCCTCGTCGACGTCGAGCTTGAACGCCGCCTGGCCGAGGGAGATGGTCGGACCCGGAATCTTCGCCTGCACTTCGATCCGCACCTGCGGATCGTCGGAGAGCTCGAACACGAGCTCGCTGGGGCGCGTGCCGCTCGGGTGGGCGGGGTTCGTATCCGGGAAGATCCGCAGCGGCGCCTCGGTGAAGCCGATCGTCACCGTCCGCCGGCCCTCGGTCATCGCCTTGCCGGTGCGCAGGTAGAACGGGATCCCAGACCAGCGCCAGGTGTCGACCCACACCTCGAGCGCGACGAACGTCTCGACCACGGAGTCGTCGGCCACCCCGTCGGTCTCGCGATACCCCTCGTACTGCCCGAACACGACACGCTCGGGGTCGAGCGGACGCATCGCCTGAAAGACCTTGCTGCGCTCGGTGTGCACCGAGTCGGCATCGATCCGGGACGGCGGCTCGAGCGCGACGATTCCGAGGATCTGCATGAGATGGGTGACGACCATGTCCCGGAACGCCCCGGTCTCCTCGTAGAACCCGGCACGCCCCTGGATGTCGATCTTCTCCGGGACATCGATCTGCACGTAGGAGACGTGATCGCGGTTCCAGACGGGCTCGAAGATGCCGTTGGCGAAGCGCAGCGCGAGGATGTTCTGCGCCGCCTCCTTGCCGAGGAAGTGGTCGATCCGGTAGATCGACTCCTCCTCGAGTACCTCGTGCAGGGCGGCGTTGAGCTCCCGTGCGCTCTGAACGTCGTGCCCGAACGGCTTCTCCACGACCAGGGAGGCATGCTCCGCGATCCCGGTCTCCCCCAGCATCCGCACCATCGGCTCCATCGCGCCGGGCGGGACCGACAGGTAGACCAGCCGCTCGCCCTGCGCGTCGATCTCGCTCTCGGCTGCCTGGATCGCGGCGGCGAGCTCGGCGCCGTCGTCCGCGTCGGAGACGACAAAGCTCAGCCGCTGCGCGAAGTCATGCCAGCTGTCGTCGAGCTCCATCCGCCCGAACTCGCCGAGAGCCTCGTGGACATGGTCGCGGAAGTCCTCGTCTGAGCCCAGAGCGTGCCGGCCGGAGCCGATGATCCGGAAATCCTCAGGCATCAGGCCGGCTTTGAACAGGTGGTAGAAGCCGGGAAACAGCTTGCGCTTGGCCAGGTCGCCGGTCGCTCCGAACACGACCAGGACACGGCTCGAGGGGCGGCGCTGCACGGTGTCGGTTGATGGCATGGCGCGTTCCTACCCCAGTCTCCGGAAGATCACGAGTGCCCCGCGATCGCGTGCGGGACGTAGGGCTCCTCGAGCGACTCGATCTCGGCCGAGGAGAGATCGAGCTGCTCGGCGGCGATGGCATCGGCCAGGTGGCCGGGCTTCGTCGCACCGATGATCGGCGCCGTCACGCCGTCCTTGGCGAGCAGCCAGGCGAGCGCCACCTGCGCCGGCGCGATGCCGCGCGCGTCGGCGACCTCCTGCAGGCGATCGACGACGTCGAAGTCCGCGTCCCCATACAGCGTGTCTGCGAACCCGTCGGTCCGCGCCCGCGTCGTGCTCCGCTCCCCGCCCCGCCCGCGGTTGCCGGCGAGCATCCCGCGCGCCAGCGGGCTCCACGGGATCACCCCGACCCCCTGATCGATGCACTGCGGAATCATCTCGCGCTCCTCCTCGCGGTAGAGCAGGTTGTAGTGGTTCTGCATCGAGACGAACGGCGTGGAGGCGGCCGCCTGCAGCTTGGCGAACTGCCACGCGGACATCGAGCTGGCCCCGATGTAGCGCGCCTTGCCGGCCTTCACCACATCGTGCAGCCCCTCCATCGTCTCCTCGACGGGCGTCGAGGGATCGAACCGGTGGATCTGGTACAGGTCGACGTAGTCCATCTGCAGCCGCTGGAGCGAGGAGTCGATCGAGGCCATGATGTGCTTGCGCGACAGGCCGCGGCCGTTCTCGCCGGGCATCGTGCGGCCATGCACCTTGGTCGCCACGACGTACTCCTCGCGCATCCCGAACAGCTTGGGCAGCACCCGGCCGGTGACGACCTCGCTCTGACCGCCGTTGTAGACGTCGGCGGTGTCGAAGAACGTGATCCCGCCCTCGACCGCCTCCCGGATCAGCGGCTCGGCGTCGGCCTCGGGGAGCGCCCACTCGCGACTCTCGTGCTCGCCGTAGCTCATCATTCCCAGGCACACGCGTGACACGCGCAGCCCGGTCGCTCCGAGGTTCACGTGGTCCATGGCGTCAGCTCCTGAGTTCGCGGGACGGATCGGTCATCCACGCTAGCCAGCCGGCTGCAGCAGATCGGCACGATGGGCGTGGGTGAAGATCCTGCCGGCGCCGTCGGGCGCCGGGCTGCCGAGCGTGGCGAACGCCCGCTCGAGCGCGCCGCGGTGCTCGTCGAGCAGCGCCTCCCGCGCAGGCTCGACCGCGAGCATCCGGGCGCGGAACGCATCGGCGCTCTCCAGCCGGGTCTCGGTGCGGTAACGCTCGGTGTGCACGCGCCGGAGCCCGTGCGCCTCGCAGCGCTCGATCGCGGCGAGCGCCGCCGCCCGGACCTCGGTCTCGATCTCGATCACCGACTGCAGCTCGAACCAGTCGCCCTCGGGCAGCGGCTCGGAGACGTAGACCGCGCCGTCGCCGCCGATCACCCGTCGCGCCTCGGCGAGCGCCGCGTCCATGTGGTCGATCGCCACATGGTGCAGCGAGCGCATGAACACGACAAGATCCTGGCTCGCGTCGCCCAACGGCAGCGCCTCGGCCCGTCCGATCGCGTAGTCGACGCCCCCCTGCTCCTCGCCCGCTGCCCGCGCGGCGGCGAGCAGGTCACCGGAGATCTCCAGCGCCGTCACCCGCGAGCCGTCGGCCGCGAGCGCGCGCGCCAGCCAGCCGTCGCCGCACCCGACGTCGACGCTCCGCGTTCCCGCGACGTCGACGAGTCGCTCCAGCACCGCGATGTCGCTCGTCACCTCCACGCGCCCGCACTCTATTCGCGTCGCCTGGCAGGCTGTCCCCCGGTGACCCCCACCCGAGTTCCGCTCCAGCTGCGCTACACGCCACCGCTCGACGCCGCGGCGCTGCTGCACCACTTCGCCAACCGGGCGGTCCCGGGAATCGAACGGATAGAGGACGGCACGTACACGCGCAGCCTCACCCTCCCCCGCGGCCCCGGTGTCGTCAGCCTCGCGCTCGGCGATGTCGCGGCCGGGCCACCGCTCAGCGGGGAGCTGGCACTCACCGACCGGCGCGACCAAGCGGCCGCCGAGACACTCTGCCGGGCACTGCTCGATCTCGACCACGACCCCTCCCCGGTGCAGGCCAAGCTCGCCGGCGACCCGCTCCTCGGGCCGGCGGCCGCCGCCTCCCCCGGCCGCCGGGTCCCGGGTGCGGCCGACGCGACCGAGCTGTGCGTGCGCACGGTGCTCGGCCAGCAGATCTCGCTGGCGGGCGCGGCGACCGCCGCCGGCCGGCTCGTCGCCCGGTTCGGCGCGGAGCTCGGGCCGCTCGCCGACGGCACCGTCACCCATCTCTTCCCGACGGCCGCGTCGCTGGCGGCGGCCGACCCGGAGACGCTGGCGATGCCCCGCGCGCGGGCGCGCTCGCTCGTCGGCCTCGCCGCGGCGCTCGCCGATGGAGACCTCGTTCTCCGTCGCGGGGACGACCCCGCGACGGCCCGCGACCGGTTGCTGGCGCTCGCCGGCATCGGACCGTGGAGCGCGGACTACATCGTCATGCGCGTGCTCGGCGACCACGACGTCTTCCTGGCGAGCGACCTCGGGGTGCGGCGGGCGCTGGAGCGAGCCGGATTGCAGGGAGACCCGCGGGCCGCGGCGGCGCTCGCCGAGCGCTGGAGGCCGCTGCGCTCCTACGCCATGCAGTACCTGTGGACGATCTGAGGCGGCGCAGGCGCGGGACGCAGGCGGGGCTCAGCGCAGACGCGCCCGCAACGCTTTGCGGTCGATCTTGCCGACCGCGGTGAGCGGCACCGCGGCGACTATGTGGACCTCGCGGGGGTACTTGTAGCCACCGATCCGCTGCTTGGCCCAGACGATGAGCGCCTCAGGGGTGAGCGTTGAGCCCGGGGTGAGCGCCACGAACGCGACGACCTCCTCCCCGTGACGCTCGCTCGGTCCACCGACCACCCCGGCCATCGCGACCTCCGGGTGCTCGGTGAGCAGGTCCTCGACATCGCGGGGGTAGACGTTGAAGCCGCCGCGAATGATGAGGTCCTTCTTGCGGTCGACGACGAACAGGTAGCCGCGAGCGTCCTGGTAGCCGACGTCCCCGGTGTACAGCCACCCGTCGTGGATCGCCGAGGCCGTTGCCTCCGGAGAGCGCCAGTAGCCCCGCATCACGCCGGGCGACCGCACGCAGATCTCCCCGATCTCACCCGGTGGCAGCGACCGGCCGGAGTCGTCGCGGACCTCGAGCTCGGTCCCGGGCACCGGGAGGCCGACCGAACCGGATCGCTCGCGCCCGACCGGCGTCGAGGAGATGAGCGCAGCGGTCTCCGTCATGCCGTAGCCCTGGCGGATCAGCGTCCCGGGCATCCGCGCGAGGAACGCGCGCTCGGTCTCCTCCGGCAGCGGCGCACCACCGGAGGTGAGGTAGCGCAGCGAGGACAGGTCGTAGTCCTCCAGCGGGCAGCCGAGCAGCAGCTGGACCATCGTCGGCACCACCGAGCTCTGCTGCAACTCGTGGTCCTGCACCATCTCCAGGAAGTCGATGGGCTCAAACCAGCGCAGCAGCACCGTGAACGCCGGCTCCTCGGCATGAAGGGCGGCGACGGTGACGAGCAGCCCGTACGCGTGGGAGAGCGGGAGCGTGACCAGCGCGCGGGTGACGCCGGGTTGGTGGGCGGAGCGGTACGCCGCCTGGCCGGTGTAGTGCAGGCTCGCGTGCGAGAGCATGACGCCCTTGGCGCGCCCGGTGGTGCCGCCGGTGTAGAGCAGCGCCGCCAGGTCGTCCTCGTCGCGGTCGGCGATCCCCGCGGCCGCCGCCTGCTCGAGCTCGCCGAGTGTCATCACCGGCCCGGCCTCGGCGTTCTCCACCGCGTCGGTGCAGAGGACGTGCCGCAGCTCGGCGAGGCCGGCGGCCGCCGCTCGGATCTTGTCCAGGAACTCCGGGGTGGTGACCACCGCCCGCGCGCCCGAGTCGGCCAGGACGTGGCGAAGCTCGGCCTCTCCGAGCAGGAACGTGGCCGGCGTGACGACCAGTCCGCCGCGCCACAGGGCGTGGTAGGTGATCGAGACCTCGGGGCAGTTGGCCATGCAGACGGCCACGCGATCGCCCGGCGCCAGACCGAGCGTCGCAAAGCCGCCGGCCAGCCGCGCGGCGCGCTCGGCGAGCGTCGCGGAGCTGTGCAACCGACCCTCGAACAGGAGCGCCGGATGGTCTCCCCGCCGCTGAAGACCTTCTTCGGCGACGCGGGCGAGGTGCCGTGCACCGGCGGCGGGGCGATCGGCGGAAGCGGCGGGGCTCATTTCCGTGCGGCGGTCATCCGCGGCGAGCTTATTACGGGCCGTTGGGCGCACCCGGAGGATCCGCGAGGGAGATCCTCACCATTTCCCGGTCAGGAACGCGACCCCCCTGCCGATAAATGAGGCCGTATGGCACTGCGTGTTCCCATCCGCCACCCCCGAGACCTCGCATGAGGCTCGTCCGTGTCGACCGCATCGCCGACGGGATGGAGCTTGCCCGGGACGTCCCCGCGGCCACGCTCGGGTCCGCGCCGCTGCTGCGACGCGGCGTGCGGCTGTCCGGCGGGGTCGGCTCCTCGCTCGAGCGGCGCGGGGTGCGCGCGGTCTGGATCGAGGACGATCTGGGCGACGGCATCGTCCCGGTGCAACCGCTCTCCGACGAGGTCCGGCGCTCCGCAGAGCGCGCGGTCGTCACCTGTCTGGACGGGGCCCGTGAGACCGGCGCCGGCGTCACCGCCGAGGCGCTGGCTCATCTGGAGACCGCCGCCCGCGGGGTGATGGACGCCATGGAGGATTGCCCCGAGGCCGCACTTGCACTCGACGATCTCGCCAGCGCCGACAGCTACACCTACAGCCACTCGATCCGCGTGACCACGCTCGGACTCGTGCTCGGCCACCGCATCACCAGGCTCGACGGGTGGCTCGACTGGCGGGGCCAGCGCCGCTACGACTCCGTCTCGGCGCGGATGTCCGAGATGGCGATGGGCCTTCTGATCCACGACATCGGCAAGATCGCGGTCCCTGAGGCGGTGCTCAACAAGCCCGGGGAGCTGACCGCCGACGAGTGGGACCTGATCCGCACCCACCCGAGCGCGGGCGCCTCGCTGCTGCCCTCCGACCGCGTGTCCGCGCTCAGCATCGCGATCGTGCGTGATCACCATGAGCGCTGGGACGGCGACGGCTACGAGTCGGGCCGCGCCGCCGACGAGATCCACCCGTTCGCACGGATCGCCTCGGTCGCCGACGTCTACGACGCGATCACCGCCGACCGGCCCTACAAGGCCGCCAACCCGCCCCGCGTCGGCGTGCGGGCGATCCAGGAGGGCGCCGGCACACAGTTCGATCCGAGCGTCGTCGACCACTTCCTCCACGTCGCAATGCCGTATCCGATCGGCTCGGAGGTCACGCTTCCCGACGGCTCCAGCGGAGTCGTGGCCAGCGTCAGCCCCCACAACCCCGACGCACCCGTCGTCCGCCACCGCGACGCGTCCGGTCGCTTCCACGAATCCGAGATGCACGTCGTGGACGGAATCGTGCAGGGCGATCTCCAGGGTTTGTACAACTGAAGGAGGGCAAACCTTGGACACCTGGCCAACCAACCCCGCCGACTCGATGGACATCATGCCCGTCATCACCACCCCCGCAAGGAGGGAAATCCGATGAGTCCCGAACGAACCCAGGCATACCGGCGCGTCATGCGCACGATCGACGAACTCGGCCCCAGCAAGCTGCTGAGCTCCGAGCAGGACCGTATCCGTCACGCCGCCGACAACCTCATCTTCAGCTCCGACCTCACGACCGACGAGCCGGCGCTCGACGCGCTGCGCGACATCGACGAGCTCTGCTCCGCACTGGTCGAGAGCGGTCGCTGGGAGATCGTGACCGCGGAGCGCCTGGACTGCGACGTCCGCGCCTGTGGGCCCACCGAGCCCGTGGCGGCGGCCGCCTGAGCGAGCTCCCGGACCTTCAGCGGTTCCGAGACGCCCAATCGGGCGGGACCTACGAGCGCGCGCTCACCGAACTGCGCGCCGGGCGCAAGACCGGCCACTGGATCTGGTTCGTCTTCCCCCAGCTCGACGGCCTCGGCCGCAGCCCGACCGCGCATCACTACTCAATCCGCTCGCTCCAGCACGCGCGCCAGTACGCAGCGGACCCTCTGCTCGGCGCACGTCTGCGCGACTGCTTCCACACTCTGCTCGAGCTGCCCGCCTCCGCGAGCGCCGAGGACGTCCTCGGGCAGGTCGACGCGATGAAGCTACGCTCCTGCGCCACCCTGTTCGCACGGACCGGTGATGACACCGCCGTTGAGGTGCTCCGCCGCTTCTACGGCGGCGCCGAGGACGCGGCGACGATCCGACTGCTCGCGTCGCCCGGCGGGTAGCGTACCCGCCGATGAGCTCCTCGCCGGCCGCAAAACCCTCCCGCCGGGCCACCGCCCGCGCGGAGGACGTGTTCCTGCTCGACGACACGCTGAGCGACACCGAGCGCGAACTGCGCGACCGTGTGCGCGCCTACGGGGACGACCATGTGCTGCCGGTCATCAACGACTACTGGGAGCGCGCCGATTTCCCGTTCGAGCTGATCGCGCCGCTCGCCGAGCTGGGCGTCGTCGGCGGAACCATCGACGGCTATGGCTGTCCCGGGCTCTCGCGCCGGGGGGCGGGGATCGTCGCGCGTGAGCTGGCGCGCGCCGACGGCTCACTCAACACGTTCTTCGGCGTCCACTCGGGCCTGGCGATGGGATCGATCGCGGTGCTCGGCTCCGAGGCCCAGAAGCAGCGCTGGCTGCCCGGAATGGCGCGCCTGGAGACGATCGGCGCGTTCGCTCTCACCGAGCCCGAGCACGGCTCCGACTCGGTCTCACTGGAGACTCGCGCGCGGCGCGACGGAGAGCACTGGGTGCTCGACGGCCACAAGCGCTGGATCGGCAACGCCTCGATCGCCGACGTGGTCGTCGTGTGGGCCCGTGACGACGATGGAGACGTCGGCGGGTTCCTGGTGGAGCGCGGCACCGACGGCTTCGACCCATCGACGGTGATCGAGGGCAAGATCGGCAAGCGCGCGGTCTGGCAGGCCGAGATCACGCTTGAGGGGGTCCGCATCCCGGCCGGGAGCCGGCTCGAACAGGCGCGGACCTTCCGTGACACCTCGCGCGTGCTCGACCTCACGCGGGGCGGCGCCGCCTGGGAGTGCGTCGGCCACGCGATGGTCTGCGTCGAGGCGGCCGTCCGTTACGCGGGCGAGCGCGAGCAGTTCGGCCGGCCGATCGCCGCCTTCCAGCTCGTGCAATCCAAGCTCGCCACGATGGCCGCCGAGCTGACCGCGATGCAGCTCGTCTGTTTCCGGCTGGCCGAGCTGCAGCAGGCCGGCGAGGCGACCGCCGAGATGTCGTCGCTGGCCAAGCTGCACAACGTGCGCAGGGCAAAGCTGATCTGCTCGGAGGCGCGTGACATCCTGGCCGGCAACGGCCTGCTGCTGGAGAACCACGTCGCGCGGCACATGACCGACATGGAGATCGTCGACACCTACGAGGGGACCGACTCGATTCAGTCGCTGATCCTCGGCCGGGCACTGACCGGGATCTCGGCCTTCACCTAGGGACGGTGAACGCGTCGAGCGCCGCCTCGACGCGGCGGTGGATCGCGCAGCCGCCGAGGTGGTCGTTGACGAGCCCCATCGACTGCATGAACGCGTAGGCCGTGGTCGGGCCGGTGAACCGCCAGCCGCGCCGCTTGAGGTCTTTGGAGAGCCGCGTCGACTCCTCGCTGAACGTCTGCACCTGGCGCGTGGCGCGGTCGGCCGCATCGCCGCGGCGGTCCGGGGCGAAGCTCCAGATGTGGCGGGCGAGCGAGCCCTCTGCATCGACCAGCTCGACGGCCCGGGCGGCGTTGTCGATGACGGCCTCGATCTTGCCGCGATGGCGGACGATCCCGGCGTCCTGCAGCAGCCGCGCGACGTCGTCGGGACCGTAGCCCGCGACGACGCGGAAGTCGAAGTCCGCGAACGCGGCGCGGAACGCCTCGCGCTTGCGCAGGATCGTCAGCCAGGAGAGGCCTGACTGGAACCCTTCGAGCGAGAGCTTCTCGAACAGCCGGACGTCGTCGTCGCTCGGGAACCCCCATTCGGTGTCGTGATAGGCGACGTAGTCGGGCGCCGAGCCCGCCCACGCGCAGCGTGCGACACCGTCTTCCCCGAGCACGACGCCGTCGGGCAGCGGCTGTGGCTCCGTGGCGGGCACGGATCGGTCAGTTGCGCCCGGCGCAGTCCGCGCACAGCCCGCAGACGACCACCTGGGCGTCGTCTGGGCGGAAGCCGAGTGCGGTGGCGGCAAGCAGCGCCGCGGCACGGTCGGTGCCGCAGTCAAGGTCGGCCACCGCGCCACAGCGTCGGCACACGAAGTGATCGTGGGCATCGGTGCGCGCGTCGAACATCACCGCGCCGGTGGCGCCGGGGACGCGGCGAACCTGTCCGAGCTCCTCCAGCAGCTCGAGCGTCGCGTACACGGTCGGCAGCGAGACGCCCGGCATCCGCTGGCTGACCTCGCCGAAGACCGCCTCCGCGGTCACATGGCCGCCCGTCTCACGGACGACCTTCGCGATCGCGAGCCGCTGAGGGGTGACGCGGCCTCCGCGAGCGCGGAGCGCGTCGGACAGGGCGGTGTCGGTGGCGTCCATGGGCGAGGTTGACGGTACCACAGAAGAGGCGTTCTCTTGAGGGAAATGCTATCTTACTCGTCTTGCGATAACTGTCGCGTCCGGGACACGACCGAGCATGTGTGCCGATGCGACAGCCGTCGAGGAGGAGCACCTTGGCCGAGCCGTCTCACAGCGCACCGGAGTATCCCGCGGGGCACCGTCGCCGCCCCGCCGTCGACCCGGATCCTCCCTGCGCCGACGTGAGCGGACGCGAGGCAGGATATCTGCTCGCTCTGCACCAGCTCGCGTCCGCGACCAAGCCGCCGACGCAGAAGGGCCTTGCCGAGTCGATGGGCGTCTCGGCTCCGACCGCACTTGAGATGGTGCGCCGCCTGCGGCGCATGAGCCTCGTCGAAGCAGAGCGACTGGAGCTGACGCCGAAGGGCACCTCCGCGGCGCTGCTGCTCGCCTCACGCCGTCACGCCGCCCACCTGCTCACCGGCGACGTCCTCGGCTACGCCGACGCAGCGACGAACCCCGAGGCCGCCCGACTGGCGCCGTCGCTGTCACGCGAGCTCGCCCGCAAGCTGCTTGCGGTGCGCCCCCCGCGCGAGAGCTGAGCCGACCCGTTCACCGCGGCGCTGAGCGATGGCGCGGCGCGGCGATCTCCTCCGCGCACCGGTAGCCGCTGCGCAATCCACCCTCGATGTAGCCCTGGTAGTTCATCGACGTCTGCTCGCCGGCGAAATGCAGGCGTCCTTCACGGTGGCCCTGGATGCCGTTGAACGCCGTGAACTGGCCGACGGCCAGGTAGGAGTAGGCGCCGAGGATGTGGGGATCGCCCGAGGACCACACGAAGAACGCCTTCCCGTTGTATTGGGCGCTGCTGCCCGGGAACAGCTGCTCGAAGCTCGCCAGGTAGTCACTCACCATGGGCGCGGGCGGGGTGCCGCGGTACGTCGTCAAGCCGTACCGCGAGCCCCAGCCCTGGCCGACCAGTCCGCCGGGCAACGCGGCGAGGACGCCGGCCGCGCCGGGCTGGTAGTCGGTCGCATCCCATGTGCCCTGCACGATCGTGTCGCTGTACGCGTTGCCGGTCTGGTGGTTCTGGTCCCAGATGCGCGAGGAGTACTGCAGAAAGAACTTGGCGTTGCTGCCCATCGGCTGTTCCTCGATCGCGCGACGATGGAGCGGGCGGATCGATACCCCGCTCATGTCAACCTGGCGAAGCGTCGTGAACGGGATCGCCAGCACGACATGGTCGGCGAGCACCTGCGCGGTGCTCTGCCCCGAGGCGAAGCTGCAGACGACCTTCCCGTCAGAGCGAGCGCTGAGCCCGACCAACTGCTGATCGAGGTGCACGGAGTCCTGCGGCAGCCGGTCGATGATCCCCGAGATCAGCAGATCGTTGCCGCCGTGTAGATGCCACTTCTCGTTGCCACCATCGAGCTCCGGCGCGGAGCGGGACTGAAGGCCGGTGCGCGTGGACGAGTCCGCACCGAGCAGATCGATGAGGTTCAGCGACGAGGTGTGCTCCGCGGGCCCGCCGTACTCGTCCAGGATCGCCGAGACGCAGAGGCGGCCGAAGTCTCCCTGCGAGCCTCCGGGGAGATGCGCGTCCAGCCACTCGGTGACCGACATCTGGTCCCACTTGCGGGCCGACGGGGTGCCGTGGCGATATGTCGTCGGCCAGCCGGCCTTGGCCGCCGCCTCCTTGAAGACCGCGTACCCGAACTCCCGCCAGTCCCGGTTGACGGAGTGCTGGGCGACCAGCCGCCCGTCGAACCAGAACGACTCCTGGTCCGGGTCGATCCCCGGTGGGTAGCGCTCGGTGTTGTCGAGCCCGAGCCCCAGCTTTCGTGCGAGATGCAGCGTCGCCGTGTGCTCGGGGTTGATGAACTCCGCGTGCTCCTCGACGAGCTGACCGTCGTCGAAGTACCCGCGCAGCGTCTGGATGCGGCCGCCGGTCCGGTCTGACCATTCGTAGACGTCCGCGCGGATCCGATGGCGCTGCCACAGCCAGTCCGCGCATCCAAGGCCCGCAATGCCGGCGCCGACGATCACGATGGCCTCGGAGTCGCCCTTGGCCGCCGCGGCCGCCGGCCAGGCAGCCCCGAGCCCGAGCGCGAGCGCCGTCCCGCCGGCGCCCTGCAGCAGCGACCGGCGCGTCAGCTGACCGCCTGCTGTCGTCCCCGGCTCGTCCGCCGGCCCATCCACGTGGCTGCGCGCCCTCTGGGCGATCCTGATCCGCTCCAAAGCCGACCCCGGTCGTGATGCCATCGCTGCTCCTCTTCCGTATTCCCGCATGGGCACCGGGCAGGGTCCGGAATCCTATGACCTGTGACGATGGGTCGCGCGGTGCTCGGGGTCATCTCACGCGGTCGGTCCCTGGTTGGCGCCCGGTCCCACGCAAGGGCCCGGTCCGACGCGACGAGCAGGTCCACTCTCCCCCTCGCCGGCCGCGTCGTCGGCGTCGATCGGGCTGAGCTCAGGCGCCGGTCCCGCTGCGGACGGCGACCGAGGCGCCCCCGTCCGGCACTTCGGCCGCCTGCGCCGCCGGCTCGGCCGGCTCGGCCGGCGCAGGGAAGCGCACCGTGACCGCCAGCCCGCCGGCGGGTTGGGAGCCGAGATCGAGCTCGGCATCGTGGGCGTGGACGATCGCCTCCACGATCGACAGGCCGAGGCCGAGGCCGCTCGACGCGTCGTCGCCGACCCGCTCGGCGACGAGCCGCTGGAAGGGCGCCAGCAACCGGCGCAGCTCGGGCGCGGGGACGACCGGGCCCGTGTTGCGGACCATGACGGCCGCCCTGCCCGCCACGGTCGTCACGCTCACCACCACCTGCCCGCCGGCGACGTTGTGACGGACCGCGTTGTCGACCAGGTTCGCGACCAGACGGGTGACGAGCCACCGATCTCCCTCCAGCGGTGCCTCCGAGAGCGAGCACTCCACCTGCAGTCCCTGAGCGCCCGCCTCGAGCCCGCGAGGCGCGAGGACATCCGCGGTGATCGCCGCGAGGTCCAGCCGCTCATGCCGGTCGAGACCGCGCTGTCCTCGGGCGAGCGTGAGGAGCGCGTCGATCAGCTGCTGCTGGGTCGCCGTCTCCTCCAGCGCCTCGACGCACACGCTGCGGAAGCTCTCCAGATCCGCGTCCGGATCCGACAGCGCCATCTCGAGCAGGGCGCGCACGGCGGTCAGCGGCGTGCGCAATTCGTGTGAGGCGTTGGCGACGAACCGTCGTTGCGCGTCGAAGGCGCCCTGCAGCCGCGCGAGCAGAGCGTCGATCGTGTCGGCAAGCTGGTGCAGCTCGTCGGGCGGGCCGGCGAGCGCGAGCCGCTCGTGAAGGTTCTCCTCGGAGATCTCGCGGGTGCGTGAGGCCATCGTGCGCAGCGGCGCGAGCACCCGGCCGGCCAGGACCCATCCGAACAGCCCGGACAGCAGCGCCATCAACGCCAGGGCGATGAACGACTCGATCTCCAGCTGGTGCAGATCGACCTTCCGCTGCTGTGAGCCCGCGATCTGGGCGACTGTCCGGCCGGCCCTCGAGCGAATCAGACGCCGGATCGCCGGCGGCAGGGCGCTGTTTGACTTCTTGCTCGCCTCGAATCCCGGCCGGGACGCACCGGCCGGCGCGCTCCTGCGATAGGGCAGCTCCACCAGGCGGTCTGGAGACACGATCGCGCTGGCATGCTGCACGAGCCCGTAGGTGATCGCCAGCAGACCCGCGCCGCAGACCAGGAACAGCAGCCCGTAGAGCACCGTCAGCCGCCAGCGCACCGTCGTCCGCGGGTGACGCAGCCGCTCCAGCAGCCGGCCGGGAAGCGTGGCGACGATCACGACTCTCTGTCGATCCGGTAGCCCACCGGGGTGACCGTCTCGATCGGGTCGGGCTCACCCAGTTTCGCGCGCAGGCGGCTCACGGTCATGCGCACCGTGTTGGTGAACGGGTCGGTCGCATCGTCCCAGGCGCGCTCGAGGATCTCCTCCGTCGAGACGACGGCTCCGTCGGCGAGCATCAGCACCTCGAGCACCGCGTACTCCTTGGGGCTGAGGCGGAGTCGCTGCCCGTCGCGCGACACCCGGCGGCGAGCGGGATCGAGCACCAGGTCGCCGTGCGCCAGCAGCGGCGGCCGCGGGCGGCGTGAGCGGCGCGCGAGCGCATGGATGCGGGCGACCAACTCGGCGAGCGCGAACGGCTTGGACAGGTAGTCGTCGGCTCCGAGGCCGAGGCCCTCGACACGCTCCTCGATCGCCGCGGCCGCGGTGAGCATGAGGATCGCGCCAGGGTACTCGCCCGCGGCGAGCGTCCGGCACACCTCGTCGCCATGGACGACCGGAAGGTCTCGGTCGAGGAGGACCACGTCGTAGGTCGTCAGCGAGGTCCGCTGGAGCGCCTCGCGCCCGTCGAACGCAACGTCGACCGCAACTCCGTCGCGGCGCAGCACGGTGGCGATCGTCTCCGCCAGCCGGGCGTGGTCCTCGACCACCAGCACCCTCATGTCCTCACTCGCGTCCTGTCTCGGTGATCGATGGACGTGCCGCCGGGCAGCGGCCCGGCGGCACCTGGATCGATGATCGCGCAGCCCATGTCACAGCGATGTAACAGCGTTACGGCGGTGTTAGCGGCACGTCCGTACAACTGCCGTGCCCGGCCCGACCGGCCGCGGCACCGACATGATGCGCCACCGTCTGACCATCTCCACCCCCCGCCGGGCCGCGGTCATCGTGACCGCGGCCCTGTCGCTGGCCGGATGCGGAGTCTCGGGCGGGGGCACGGGCGCAGCCGGTGGCACGACCACCACCGGCGGCGACAACAAGCTGATCGCGATGTCGCGCTGCATGCGCGCGCACGGTATGTCGAA
The DNA here is from genome assembly GCA_036501965.1 of Solirubrobacteraceae bacterium. Taxonomy (GTDB): domain Bacteria; phylum Actinomycetota; class Thermoleophilia; order Solirubrobacterales; family Solirubrobacteraceae; genus Palsa-465. Next base: position 2,731 of record DASXZK010000105.1, on the reverse strand, counting down.
CTTCCCTGACCCGACCAACTCCTCGGGCGGTGGCGTCGGGCTGTCGGTGACGATGACGCCCGGCAGCTCGGCGGTGACCGTCGGCGGCGTCACCTTCAGCGGCCCGGCGTTCACCGCCGCCGAGAAGGCCTGCCATTTCGGCGCCTACGGGTCGAAGCCCAAGCTCACCGAAGCCCAGCAGCAGGGGATGCTGAAGAGCGCGGAGTGCATGCGCAGGCACGGCGTGCCGGGCTTCCCCGACCCGATCTTCGGCCCGCACGGCGGGGTGAAGACGCCAAGCAGCAAGATCAACCACGACTCGCCCGCGTTCGAGGCCGCCGCCAAGGCATGCGTGCGCGTCGGCATGGGGATCCCTGGAGGCGGTTGATGCGTCGGCTCGGAGGCGGTGGCCGGACCGGGGTGATCGCCTCGTTGGCGCTCCTGATCGCGGCCGCGGTGGTCGTCGTGCTCATCGTGCATTCAAACTCGGGCACGACCTCGGGCTCCTCGGGTTCCTCAAGTTCCAGCACCATCGGCGGCTCGGCGACCGTCCGCAGACGCACTCTCGTCGCCACCGACACCGAGTCCGGCACGCTCAGCTACGCGGGTGCGCAGACGGTCTACAACCGGCTCGGCGGGACGGTCACGTGGCTTCCGCCCGTCGGGCGGACGATCAAGCCGGGAGGCGTGCTGTACCGCGTCGACGGCCAGCCGGTCATCCTGATGAGCGGGTCCTCGCCCGCCTACCGGACGCTGAGCGCCGCCGACGCGGACGGGTACGACGTGCTCGAGCTCAACCGCAACCTCAAGCGGTTCGGCTTCGACGCGACGGAGATCACCGTCGACGACGTATGGCAGCCGGCGACCTCGCTCGGCGTGGAGGAGCTGCAGGAGTCGCTGGGCCAGGCGCCGACGGGCAGCCTGACGCTCGGCCAGATGGTGTTCCTCCCCGGGCCGCAGCTGGTCTCCGCGCTCGACACCACGGTCGGGTCAACCGGCGCAGGCGGCGGATCCTCCGGCACCGCCCAGGACAGCTCGACACTCCCGTTCGCCGGGTCGGCCGAGTTCGTCTCCTCGACGACCACCGCGCCCTCGGATGGCGCCGCGCGGGCGCTCTCGGCGCTCGCCAAGGAGCTGAAGGCCGAAACGTCGCAGCTGAAGGCGGCGACCGCGGCGCTCAAGGCGACCGCCAGTAGCTCGCACAGCTCAAGCTCCCACTCGGGCTCTAGTTCGCATCACTCCAGCTCGAGCTCGCACCACTCCAGCGGCGGCAGCGCCGGCGGGAGCGCCCAGGCGATCCTCCAGACGACCTCGACGCGGCTGGTCGTGACGGTCGACCTCTCGGCGAGCTCTCAGAGCGAGGCGCGCGTCGGCGAGCGGGTCAGCGTCGAGATGCCGGCCGGGAACCACGTGAGGGCGAAGATCATCGCCGTCAGCCGCATCGCGCAGAGCTCGAGCTCCGGTTCGGCTGGCGCGCAGAGCGCCGGCCAGGGCAGCGGCTCGGGCGACGGGTCGTCGTCGACGGTGCCGGTGACGATCGCCATCATCGGCCGCCATCGAACTGCCGGGATGGACCAGGCCGCCGTGAGCGTCGCGTTCGTTTCGGAGCGCGTGCGCCACGTCCTGTCGGTGCCGGTCACGGCGCTGGTGGCGACGTCGGGCACCCGGTACGCCCTGCAGCAGGCGAGCGCGCCGCACACCCTGATCCCGGTCACCGTCGGGCTGTTCGCCGCCGGCTACGTCCAGGTCTCAGGCCGAGACGTCCACTCCGGCGTGGCCGTCACCGATTCACAGGGATGAACGACGCGCACGCACTCGTCCTGGACGGCGTCAGCAAGCAGTACGCGGGCGGCGTAACCGCGTTGCGAGACGTGACCGTCGCCATCCCGATCGGCGACCAGGTCGCCGTCACCGGCGCGTCAGGCTCGGGCAAGACGACATTGCTGACGATCCTCGGCACGCTCGAGCGCCCGACGGCCGGGACGGTGTCCGTCGCCGGCCGCCCGCTGACCGACGCATCGGACCGCAGTCTCGCCGGGCTGCGCGCACACCAGATCGGCTTCGTCTTCCAGGCGTTCCACCTCCAGGAGGCGCTCACTGCGCTCGACAACGTCGCGACGGGGATGCTCTACACCGGCCGGCACCTGCGCGACCGCCGCGCCGCGGCCCGTGAGGCGCTGGATCGTGTCGGGCTCGCGCACCGCCTCTCCCACCGCCCGACCCAGCTCTCCGGCGGAGAACGCCAGCGCGTCGCGATCGCGCGCGCGATCGCCAAGCGGCCGCAGATCGTCCTCGCCGACGAACCGACCGGCAACCTCGACTCGCATGCGGGGACGCAGGTGATCGAACTGCTGCACGATCTCGCCGCAGATGGGGCGACCCTCGTGCTCATCACCCACGACTCCGCGATCGCCGCCACCTTTCCCCGGCAGATTCAGATGCGCGACGGCGAGATCGTCGACGACGCGCAGTGACGAGCTTCGCCCACCCCGGCCGCGCGCCCTCCCGCGACCTCGCCCGCCTGCCGCTCGCCGAGCTCGCCTGGGCCTCGCTGCAGGGCCTGCGGTCGCGCAAACTGCGCGCCGCGCTGTCGGCGCTCGGGATTGCGATCGGCATCGGGGCGATGGTTGCCGTGGTCGGTGTCTCCTCCTCGGCGCAGGCGAACCTGCTCGCCGAGATCGACCGACTCGGCACCAACCTGCTCACCGTCGCTCCGGGCACCAGCTTCACCGGGAACACCGAGATCCTCCCC
>DASXZK010000104.1:0-17519 GCA_036501965.1 Solirubrobacteraceae bacterium | reverse complement strand
GTACAACGCGCTGCGCTGGTACCGCCGGGGCGAGCTCAACGTCGACATCGACCGCATGATCTTCGACAACGTCCGCACCGAGACCATGAACCGCGGCGACATGAACGCGATGATGGCGGCGTGTCAGCTCGGCCGCGACCGCTTCGTGCGGCTGATCGAGCGATACGGGACCGAGACCGTGATGAGCGCGGCGTACGGCTGGATGGACTACTCAGAGGGAATGCTGCGCGAGCAGATCGCGAAGATCCCCGACGGCGAGTACGTGGCCCCGACCGCCTGGCTCGACGACGACGCGCGCAATCGCGGGCGGCGGCTGCGGGTCGAGACGAAGGTCGTGGTCGAGGGCGACAGCATCACGATCGACCTGACCGGATCCGAGGCCGAGGTCCCGACCGGTTTCAACGTCCCCTTCGAGGGATCGCTGCTCGTCGGCGCCTACTACGCGGTGCGCACGCTACTGCTCGACGAGGTGACCTTCCCCGAGCACGTGCCCCAGAACGACGGGGTGTTCCGGCCCGTCCAGGTGATCGCTCCCAAGGGGACGATCTTCAACCCGAACTTCCCCCGCGCGTGCTTCTCGCGCTTCTGCCAGGTCCAGCGAGTGGTCGACAACACGATCCTGGCTCTGGCCGATCAGCTGCCCGAGCAGGTGACGGCAGGGAACTCGGCCGGGATCCACTTCTGCTCGTACTCGGGCTTTCAGCCGGAGAGCGGCGAGTACTGGTTGTATCTCGAGGTCAACGAGGGCGCCTACGGCGGGCGTTACGGCAAGGACGCGATGGACTCGGTCGACAACCTGATGGCCAACACCCGCAACAACCCGATCGAAGAGCTGGACCTCCGGTTCCCGGTGCGCTGCGACCAGTACGAGCTGCGACCGGAACCGGCCGCCCCGGGTCGCTGGCGAGGCGGCGTGGGGATCATCCGGCGCAACCGGTTCCTGGTCGACGGCACCTACTCCTGCGAGGGCGACCGCCAGACTGATCCCCCGCGCGGCATCTTCGGCGGCTGGCACGGGCTCACCGCGTCATGTCGCAAGAACCCGGACACGCCGAGCGAGCAGTACCTGGAGGCGAAGGTGACCGGGATCCCGTTCGGCGCCGGCGAGTACATCGAGTTTCGCGAGCCGAACGCCGGCGGGTACGGTGACCCGCTCGATCGCGAGCCGGCGCTCGTGCGCGAGGACGTGCTCGACGACTTCACCACGATCGAGCTCGCCCGCGACGCATACGGAGTGATCTTCACCGACGAGAAGACGCTCGAAGTGGACGCCGAGGCAACCGAACGGCGACGAGCGGAGCTCCGAGCCCCGCGCGACGCAGAAGGCTCGCTGAACGACCTTTTCTCACGCGAGGCGGGCCGGCTGATCCCGTCCCGGAGCCCGACCTCGGAGGCGGGCAACAAGGCGTTCGGCCTGGCGTAGGCCTTGCTGGCCGACCTCTCCATCGCCCAGGCCCGAGAACGGATCGCGGCCTGCGAGCTGTCGCCGGTCGCGCTAGTTCAGGCGGCGCTGGACCAGATCGCGCACGACGACAGCGAGCTCAACGTGTTCCGCAGCGTGCTCGCCGACCGCGCGCGCGAGCAGGCCCAGGCGGTCGAGCAAGCCGCCCGTCGAGGCGATCGACTCGGGCCGCTGGCGGGGATCCCAGTCGCGCTGAAGGACAACATCGAGGTGGCCGGCCTGCCGATGACGGCGGGCACACGGTTCTTCGATGACCCTGCGCCCGAGCACGACGCGCCGGTATGGAGGCGGATGCGGCACGCGGGCGCAGTGCTGGTGGGAAAGCTGCACATGTCGGAATGGGCCATCGGGGGCACCACCCAGAACGTGCACTATGGCCCGTGCCGCAACCCGTGGGATCACGACCGCGTGTGCGGCGGATCCTCCGGCGGCGCGGGCGCCGCGCTCGCCGCGGGCATGGCGATAGCCGCGCTGGGCACCGACACCGGTGGCTCCGCGCGGATCCCCGCCGCACTGTGCGGGATCTCGTCGATCCGGTCCTCCGCGGGACTGGTCAGCAACCGGGGATGCATCCCCGTAGCCTGGACGTTCGACGCGATCTGTCCGATGGCACGGCGGGCCGAGGATGTGGCGCAGGTGCTGAACGTGATCGCGGGATACGACCGCGACGATCCCGCGTCGGCGGACATCGCGGGCGAGGACTACGTGGCGGCGCTGTCGCGCGGCGTGGAGGGATTGCGCATCGGCCTGCTCGCCGGGGACTGGCTCGAGGACGTGCTCGCGCCGATCGCCGCCGCGGTGCGGGAGGCCGCCGCGACGCTGGCACGGTTCGGGGCGGTGGTCGAGGAGGTCGAGTTGCCCGGGCGGGCCGAGGCGTTCGAGGTCACCGGCGAGATGGTGCTGGCCGAGGCCGCCTGGGTCCATCGGGAGCGGCTGGCTCGGACGCCCGAGGTGTTCGGGCCGGACGTGCTCACGCGGTTGCGGCGCGGAGCGGCGGTCACCGGCCCGCAGTACGCCCGGGACCGCCAGCGCCAGCGCATCTGGCGCCGGCGCGTGCTCGAGGCGCTGGAAGGTCGCGACCTGCTGCTGGCGCCGGCGTGCCCGATCCCGGCGCCAAAGATCGCCGACAGCGACCCGCTGGAGATGACCGCCCGCCTCACCCGGACGATCTCGATGTGGGTGTTGTCTCGAACGCCCGTGATGGCGGTGCCCGTCGGCTTCTGCGACAGGCTACCGATCGGCATGCAACTGATCGGTAGGCCGTTCGCCGAGGGGACGGTGCTCGCGGCCGCACATGCCTACCAGCAGGCCACCGACTGGCACCTCCAGCGGCCCCCTCACCTGTCGGCGGCCACCTGAGCCTCGACCGCGCCGAACGTCCCCCCAGCACGTAGCTCGGCGATCCGCTCCGCCGAATAGCCGCACAGATCGCGCAGCACCTCGGCGGTGTGCTCACCCCGGAAGGGAGCGCGGGCCAGCGGGTTGGGCTCGCCGCACAGGCGTAGCGGGGAGGCGACCTGGCGAACGGTGCCCAGCGACGGATGCTCGAGCTCGACGACGTCCCCCCGAGCCTGGGCCTGGCGATCCTCGAGCGCCTCGGGCACGTCATAGATCGGACCGTGCGGGACGCCGGCCTGCGAGAGAACATCCAGCCAGTGGCCGGTGGAGTGGCGCCGGAAGTCCTCGCGGAGGATGGGGAGGAGCTCGTCGCGGTTGCGGTTGCGCGCCGCGAAGTCGGCGAAGCGCGGATCTTGCGTCAGTTCGGCTCGGCCCAGCGCCTGACACAGGAGCTCCCAGAACTTCTGCTTGGCGCAGGCGACCGTGATCCAGCCGTCGGCCGTCTCGAAGGCCTGGAACGGCACGATCGAAGGGTGGGCGGACTCCGGCATCCGCCGCGGCTCGTATCCGGCGCTGGCCACCCAGGTCCCGATGTACATCAGTTCGTGCAGCGCGGTCTCATACAGCGAGATGTCGCAGTCGCAGCCGACGCCGTCACGCCGGGCGCGCCACAGGCCGCTGAGCAGCGCGATCGCCGAGACATACCCGCCGGACAAGTCGACGATCGAGAGCCCGCTCTTGGTGGGAGGGCCGTCGGGGTCACCGGTGAGACTCATCCACCCGGCCATCGCCTGCATGATGTAGTCGTATCCGGCTTCGGCGGAGCGCGGACCGCTCATCCCGAAGCCCGACAGCGAGCAGCACACGATCCGCGGGTTGACCTCGCGGAGGTCGTCGTAGGTGAGGCGCAGCTTCTTCGGCTGGTCACCGCGCAGGTTCGAGTAGACCGCGTCTGATTTCGCTACGAGGGTTTCGAACACCTCTCGCCCTTGCGGGGAACGAAGATCCAGCGAGACGCTCTTCTTGTTGCGGTTGAACGTCTCGAAGAACAGCGAGTCCTCGCGTTCCTGATAGGGCGGGACGTAGCGCCCCACGTCTCCCCCGGACTGCGGGTCCTCGATCTTGATCACCTCGGCGCCGAGGTCGGCCAGCTGGAGCGTGCCCCAGGGCCCGGCGCCGTACTGCTCGACCGCGATGACGCGGACGTCGGCGAGCGGCAGAGTCACGTTCCAACACGAAGGTCGGACATTCACGCTTTCTATCTCCGCGGTCGGGAGGTGTCAACCATTTCGCCGGTCCCCGAGATGTCTGACATATACTGCGCCAGCGTTTTGTGAGGCGGACAGGAGAAAGGCGATGGCTGGCGATTTCATCGAGGTGAATGGGGCGCGTCTGTGGTACGAGATCACCGGCGAGGGCGAGCCGGTCATCCAGATCCACGGTGCGGGCTTCGGCCATTTCAACTTCGGACCGGTGACGCCGCTGCTCAGCGGCGAGTTTCGCCTGATCGACTACGACATGCGTGGCTACGGACAGTCCGACAAGCCCGAGCAGGACTACGACCTCGAGGTTTGGGCCGACGATGCAGTCGGGCTGCTCGACGCGCTCGGCGTCGGCAAGGCGCACGTGCACGGCACCTCGATGGGCGGCATGATCGCCACCGTGATGGCGGGGAAGTATCCGGATCGCATCCAGTCGGTGGTGATCAACTGCGCCGCCGCCAAGCTCGGGTTCTCCGGTCGGCTCGTGTTCAAGAACTGGATCGACCTGATCCGCCTCGAGGGCGTGGGTAGCCGGGTCCTGGCCGAGCTGATCTCGTGGCAATGCCTGTCGAAGGCCTACATGGAGACTCCCGTGGGCCAGGCCGGCGTCGACACGATCCAGCAGATCCTGCGCGACTCCAATGAGCCCCGGGTGATGATCGCCGCGTGCGAGGCGATGAACGCGATGGACAACCGGGAGTGGGTCAAGAAGATCACCGCGCCGGCGCTCGTCGTGGGCGGCGACGAAGACCTCATGACGCCCTGGGATCAGGGACCTAACGGCGCCGGCCAGCAGTGGATCGCCGACAACCTACCGAACGGCGGGGCCTGTGTGATCAAGGGCTCCAACCACTCGACGATCTTCGATAACTCCGAGGAGCACGCTCGCGCGGTGGCGGACTTCCTCCGTCGCCACGCTGGCGCGGGGTAGGCACGCCGGCGCGTGCATAACCTGCCAGTCGTCCGCGATCGCCGGGACCGTGGCATCTGGTGCCCGAAGATGCGGAACATGCCACGGTCAGGTTCCCGCGCCTCGACTGGCAGGTTCTGCACGTCTCGGTTGGCAAGTCCCGGCGGTGAGCCCCGATCACCCGGCGTGGGTGCGCCGCTGGGCCCACTCCACAAGCCCACCGGCATCCTGAAGTTCGCGCACCAGGCCGGGCACCGGCTCGGCCTCGAACGTTCTGCCATTCACGGTGACCTCGCCGCTGTCGGTGTCGATGCGGATCGGCGAGCCCGACTGCACCGCCTCCACCGCGTCCGGGCAGGCCAGGGCCAGGAGGCCGAGGTTGACGCAGTTGCGGCGGAAGATGCGTGCGAAGCTCCTGCCCAGGACGCAGCGCACCCCCCACGCCTTCATCGCCAGCGGCACGTGCTCGCGCGAGGAGCCGATCCCGAAGTTCCAGCCGGTGACGATGATCGCGTCGTCGCCCAGTTCGTCGCGCAGCGCCGGGTCGTACCCCTCAAACAGGTGCGCCTTCATCGCGTCGGGATCCTCGATGTTGAGGAACTCGCCCGGGTACATCACATCGGTGTCGACGTTGTCGCCGGCGATCACCACGGCGCGTCCCTCGATGATCACCCGCTCAGCTCCGCGGGATCGATGATCTCGCCGGCCACGGCGGCGGCCGCGGCCACGTAGGCGTTGGCCAGGTGGACTTCGGCGTCCCGCGAGCCCATCCGGCCGCGGAAGTTGCGGTTGGTGGTGGCGATTGCCCGCTCGCCGGCACCGAGCACGCCCATGCCGCCGCCGAAACAGGCGCCGCAGGTCGGCGTGGACACCATCGCGCCCGCCTCGACGAATAGATCGAGCAGACCCTCGGCGAGGGCCTCCCGGTAGATCCGCTGGGTGGCCGGCACGACGATCATGCGGCAGTCGCGGTGGATCGAGCGCCCGCGTAGCATCTCCGCGGTCTGGCGCAGGTCGGTCATCGTGCCGTTGGCGCAGTTGCCGACGTAGACCTGGTCGATCTTCGTGCCGGCGACGTCGCTGACCAAGGCGACGTTGCCCGGCAGGTGCGGCAGGGCGATGAGCGGCGCCAGCTCACTCAGGTCCACCCGCACCTCACGCGCGAACTCCGCATCCGGATCTGAGCGCTCGGCAACCCACTCGCCCGCGCCACGCCCCTCCAGGTACGCCGCGGTCGTCTGGTCGGCCGGGAACAAGCCGGTCTCCGCGCCGGACTCGACGGCCATGTTGGCCACGGCGAGGCGCTCGTCGATCGACAGCGCCTCCGCCCCCGCCCCCACGAACTCGAGCGCGGCGTTGGTTCCGCCGCCGACCCCGATCTCGTCGAGCACGGCCAGGATCAGATCCTTGCCGGTCACGAAGCGCCCCCGTTCGCCGGTGAACTCAACGCGGATCGTCGCCGGGACCGCCTGCCAGAACTCGCCAAAAGCCAGGCACGCGGCGATGTCGGTGGATCCCAGGCCGGTGCCGAACGCGCCCACCGCCCCGTACGTGCACGTGTGGGAGTCGCCGCCCGCGATGATCGTTCCGGGTCGGATCCATCCCTCTTCGCACAGCAGCGTGTGCTCGATCCCTCCTCGCCCCTGCCCGTAGAAGGTGACCCGGTGGGCATCCGACCATTCCTTGAGGCGCTTCTGGAGCTGGGCCGAGCGCGCGTCCTTGGCCGGCATGAAGTGGTCGGCGACCATCACGACCTTGGCCGGGTCGAACACCTCGGTCGCGCCCATCTTCTCGAGGGCCCGGAAGGCGACCGGCCCGGACACGTCGTTGGCCATCACCAGGTCACACCGTGCCATCACGACCTCGCCGGGGCGGACTTCGTCGGCGTCGCAGTGCGAGAGCAGGATCTTCTCGGCCAGCGTGTGAGACATCCCGGGGCTCCCACACTAACGCACGCGATCCTACGCGCACCGACCCGGCGGGTAGACTCGCGCCATGCGGGTTGCCGTCGCCCAGATCGATCCGCAACTGGCTGAGGTCGGCCGCAATCTCGAGACCTGTCTGACCCGGCTCGAGGACGCGGCCAAGGACGGAGCGCAGCTGCTCGTCCTGCCTGAGTGTGCGCTCCCTGGCTACATGTTCGACAGCGCCGAGGAGGCGCTGCCGTTCGCCGAGGAGATTCCTGGCCCGTCGACCGAGGTGCTGGAGCGAGAGTGCCGCCGCCTCGGCATGCACGTCGTGTGCGGCATGCTCGAGCGTGATTCCGAGGGGCTCCGGAATGCCGCGGTCCTGATCGGACCGGACGGCCTCATCGGCACCTACCGCAAGACCCACCTGCCGTTCCTCGGCGTCGACCGATTCGTGCTCCCCGGCGAGGAGCTCTCGGTGTATGAGACGCCGCTCGGACGGATTGGGCTCGAGATCTGCTACGACCTGCGTTTCCCCGAGGTCACGCGCACGCTCGCACTCCGCGGCGCCGACGTCATCGCCCACCCGACCAACTTCCCCCTGGCCGCCCGGCCGCAGACCGAGTTCATCACGCGGGCGCGCGCAGCCGAGAACCGCGTCTATCTGCTGACGTCGAACCGCATCGGCAAGGAGCGCTGGGCCGAGTTCTGCGGCTGGAGTCAGATCGTCGACCCGCATGGAACACGGCTCGCCGAGGCGGGCGCCGACGAGGAAGCCCTACTGGTCGCCGACGTCGACCTCGAGCGCGCCCGCGACAAGGATTTCGTGATCCCCGGCGAGTACGAGCTCTACCTGTTCGGGCACCGCCGCCCGAATCTGTACGGCGACCTGGTTGTAGAGACCGTCACCGCCGCCTGAGGCGATCAGCCGGCGCCGACCGCCTCCGCCTCGGCGAACGTCGCCGAGCGGAGCAGCTCGAGCGCCTCGTCGGTCGACACCACATCCCCGTACTTCGCGTCGATGTCGAACAGGTTGGCCTCATGCGGCGCGGCCGCGCGGTCGGCCACGGCGTCGCGAGGGACCACCACGCGATAGCCGTGCTGCATCCCATCGACGGCGGTGGCGCGCACGCACCCCGAGGTGGAGGCGCCGGTGATGATGATCGTGTCGCAGTGGGCGGCGGCGAGCATCGGGGCCAGCGGCGTGCCGAAGAACGCCGAGGCGAACAGCTTGATCAGGACCGGCTCGGAGGGCAGCGGCGTGATCCGCGCGTCGATCTCCGGCCACGGCGTGTCCGGCGCCAGCGTCAACAGCGTGGGGACCTTGTCGATGAACGCCTTGGCCACGCGCTTGCCCGCCTCGTCGTACTGGATCGTGGTGAAGGCCACCGGGCACGCGTGCTCGCGTGCGGCCGCGAGCAGGCGCGCCGTCGCCTCGACCGCCGCGTCCGTGTCGCAGTGCAGCGGCGAGGCCGGATCGGTGAAACCGCGATTGAGATCCACGATCACCAGGGCCGGCCGCGTCCCGGCCCCCTGACGCCCGCCGAGACCCCGGTCCGAGTAAAGCTGTCGGGTTGCTTCATCCATTTTCGCTCTCCTGTCTCATCGCACACCGACTGCCTCGGGCAGGTTGGCGGTGGCCTGTTCGTCGACCATATCGTCGCGGATCACCACACCGTAGTCACGCTCCGCAGCCTCGAGCGAGATGAGCTCGCGACGCACGTCGGCCGCCACCTCGGCCGGCGGCCGCTCGAGCGGGTCACCCCAGCCGCCCGCGCCCGCGGTGCGGAACACCAGGCTCGCCGGCCTGCACGCGGTACGCGTCCACCTTGGACGGCAGCTCGACGACCGAGCCGTCGGTCCTGATCAGCTGCTTTGAGCTGCGTCCGCCGGCGCGGCCGCCCCCGATCCCCCACGGGCTGATCAGGGCGCGATCGTCGTGGACGGTGAACTCTCCGGGCGCCGTGAATCGGTACACCTTCTCGATCCCGGTCCCGCCACGGTGGCGCCCGGCCCCTCCCGAATCGCGCACCGGGACGTAGCGCTCGATCACGATCGGGTGATAGGCCTCCGCGTACTCGGCCGGCGTGGTGCGAAACAGCGGCCACCACGAGTGACCGTCCAAGCCGTCGCCGATCGGCCGGCCGGGGATCCCGCCGAACAGAAGCTCGACGAACTGGAAGTACTGACCGGTCTCATCCATCCCGGAGAACACGAACACCGGGCTCGTCCCATAGCCGGCCGCCATCGACAGTTCCGGAGCCTTCTGCCCAAGCGCGCCGCTCTGGCAGTCGAAGAACCTGGTGTGGACGTTGAGCCGGTTGGACAGCGGCGCCGGGAACCGCGGATTCAGCAGCGAGCCCTCGGGCAGGGTGATCTCGAACACGTCGTACAGACCGTCGTTGAACAGGATCTGGGGATCGAAGGCCATGATCATGTAGATCCCGAAGAACAGCTTGCACAGGCCCTCGTGGGTGTGGAAGTTGATCGATCCGGGCGCCTGCTCGGCGGTTGCGGTCCAGTCGGCCGGGGATCCGCATCCCGGCTGTCAGCTCGGAGCGCTCGAACGTGGCAATGTCGTGCTCCCCGCCGCCCGTCCACACCCGCTGGGTTCCACGGCGGGCGCTCGACGGATCCTCCGGCCCGGGATCGTGGGCGGGAATCTCGGGAACCGGCACGCGGCCCCGGGCGATCGCGCGGAGGTTGACGATCTCGGCCCCTCCCTCGAGACCGAAGCCGTACAGGCGGAGGTGGACCTGGTTGAAGCGGCGAGGCACCCGCTCGCCCTCCAGCCACTCGTCGGCCTGCCGAGCCAGCGCGTTCAGCTGATCGGTGATCCCTGAGCTCGGCGGCGGTCCCCTCATCACGCAGGCGATCGCGAAGGTTCGACAGGTACCGGTCGAGCACCGGCGAGACGTACGCGTTCACGACCGTGGTGACGGTGCGCTCGTACTCGCGGAACTCCGGCAGCACCTCAGAGGAGATCGACACCGGCAGCGCGGGCGCCTCCTCGCGCACCAGCTGCGCCACCGCGCGCTCGTGCGCGGGATTCGCGAACGAGTTGAGCAGCGAGACGGTCATCGCCTCCACCCCGCGGTCGCGCAGCTCGGCGATCGCGGTGCGGGCACCCTCCTCATCCAGCGCGCTGAGCTCGCTCCCGTCGGCGCCGGTCCGCTCGGTGAGCGCGCGAGTGTCCTCGACCGCGGCGATCGGCTCGGGCTTCTCGTAGATCATCCAGCCGAACAGCGGCCCCGGCGTCCATGCCTCGGCGAGATGCAGGATCCACCGGAAGCCCTCGGAGGTGAGCAGGCCGACCCGAGCGCCGCGCTTCTCGAGCACGGCGTTCGTCGCGACCGTCGTGCCGTGCAAGATCGTGGCGAGATCGCCGGTCGTCACACCGGCGATGCCGGCGATCGTGCGGATCCCGTCGAGCAGCCGACCGACTGATCCTGCGGGGTGCTGGGCACCTTGGCCAGCCACAGCTGATCGGAGTCGGTGTCGTGCAGCAGCAGGTCGGTGAAGGTTCCGCCGACGTCGACGCCGAGTCGCAACACGGCCGCAGTCTATGGGCTCGGGTCGAGCGATGTCCAGATGTCGGACATTTGCTCGAACAGGCGCGCGACGGCCGAATCGTCGAGCTCCCCGAGGTCCGCGGCCTGCGCTTCTCGGTAGCGTGCGAGCGCCACCTCGGCGCAGGCGGCGCCGTCCGCGCACAGTTTCTGGATTGCCGCGACCGACGCATCGCAGACGGTCACCTCGTGGCCTGCCGCCATCAGCCGGCGGGTCATCCGCGCGGCCATCCGCCCCACGGCGATCACCGCGACGCGAGGCGCTTCAGTCACCGACGCCGTCACGCGGCCCGGCCCGCGAGGTTTCCCGATGATGTGTCCACAGACGCACGTACGCCTTGCGGAGCATCACGCCTTCCAGACGCGTTGCACGGGCGCCCCCATCGCCATCAGTTGCCGCCCGGGATACGCACAGCGTCGGCCGCCGCAGGCGGCCTCGCGTGCGGTCAGGCTGGTGCGGAGGAGAGGGTCGCGGATCGTTCAGCCGCGAGCGCCTCCTTGAAGAAGGCACTCACCACGCGCACCGCCTCGTCAGGCGCCTCCAGCAGGTCAGCATGGCCGATGTGCGGGAACTCGTGCAGGCGGGCGAACTCCGGCACTCGCTCGACAATCTGGCGTGCGCTGTAGCCGGAGGGCGCCAGATCGGGCGGCGTCATGATGTCGCGCGAGCCGTTGGTGAACAGGATCGGGCGGGTGATCTGGTCGACCAGCGGCTCGAGGTCCATCCGCTCCATGGCCAGGCAGGCCTGGCGCACGGTGTACGGAGAGTTCATCGCGACGATCCGCTTGACGTTGTCGAAGACGTCGGGATTCTCCTCCAGGAAGCCCGCTCCGACCGCCTGGATCGTCAGCAGGTCGCAGAAGTCGTCGAGCGGGAGTGCCTCGCACTGCTGGCGCCAGTTGCGGAACATGATCCGGCGGTAGGTGTCACAGCGGGCCATGGCGCAGTCGGCACACGATGCGATCGTCTTCTCGGGAGACAAAGCGGTGAAGGCGAGCGCGATCATCCCGCCCATCGAGGTTCCGTGGGTCAGCGCGCGCTCGATCCCCAGCGCATCGAGCAGACGGGCGCCCTCCCGTGCCCAGGTCTCGATGCTGTACTCGGTCAGCGGCTGGGTCGAGCGTCCGTAGCCGGAGGCGTCGAAGCTGAGCAGCCGGAAGCTCTCGCGAAAGCCGTCGTTCACGGCGTCGAAGTTCTGGCGCCCGAACAGGGAGCCTCCGAACTGGAGGATCAGGGGCGCGTCCTCCGGGCCCGTGAACTCGTAGTACAACCGCACATCGTCCACGTCGGCGAACGGCATCGCTTCTCCTCTCGCTCGGATTTCGGCAACTCTAACGTGCCGTCCCTCTAATGTTCGACATTCGCGGATGACCAACCACGACCACATCCTTGTGCTGCGCGCGACCGCTCTCGAGGCCATCGTCGCCGCGCTGCGCGAGCAGGTCGGCGTGGACCGCTGCACCCTGCGCCTCGACGTCGCGGGCGAGTACTTCCCGGTGGTGCACGAGGCACTGACGCCGGGCACCGGCACGCTGATCGGCGACCGCAAGGTGTCGCTTGAAGGCCAGCCGGTGGTGGAAGCGATCCTGGAGGGCGCCGAGCAGGTCGTCCAGCCGGACTGCGCCGTGGCGTCAGAGGATCTCGCGTTCCAGGCGATGCTCTCTCACTACGGCGGGCTGGGCGCCCAGATCGTCACGCCGGTCAGAGACGGCGCAGAGCTGCTGGGGATCATCTCGCTGCACCACCTGGGCCGTCCGCGCGAGTGGTCAGAGCGCGAGCTCAGGCTGGCGCGCGCCGGCGCCGAGCTGGTGCGTCGCTTGATGGCACGGACCGCCAGGCCATGAGTCTCCACATCAGCGTCGCGCGCGAGAAGTCGATCGTCCAGCATCCCGAGAACAGCCACAACCGGATCTGGCCCGATCTCGAACCAATCGCCACGGTCGATCCCGGGGAGGAGATCGAGCTCGAGCTGCGCGACGGCATGGATGGGCAGCTCTCGCCGAGCAGCGACGCCTCCGCGTTGCGCACGATCGATCTCGACGCCAACCATCCGCTGACCGGCCCGATCGAGGTACGCGGGGCGAGGCCCGGCGACCTGCTCGTGGTCACTCCCCACCGGATCGAGCCCGATCGGTTCGGCACCACGGCCGTGATCCCCGGCTTCGGCGTACTCGGCGATCTGTTCATCGAGCCTTACCTGGTCCGCTGGCGGATCGAGGACGGCGTCGCGCGGTCGGACGAGCTGCCGGGGATCGCGATCCGCGGCCGGCCGTTCCTCGGGTGCGTAGCGTTGGCCCCCTCCTCGGAGTTGTTTGCCGACGTGTCGCGTCGTGAGGAGGCGCTGGCCGGCCGCGGCGGCCCGGTCCTGCCGCCGGAGGCGCGGTCCGCGGTGCCCGCGCAGGAGCCGTACGCCTCACACGCGCTCCGCACGATCCCCCCACGCGAGAACGGCGGAAACCTGGACGTCACCCAGGTGCGCGAGGGGAGCCGGCTGCTGCTACCCGTCCACATGCCGGGTGCGCTGCTGTCGGTCGGCGACGCCCACTTCGCCCAGGGCGAGGGCGAGGTGTGCGGAACCGCGATCGAGATCGCCGCCAGCGTGACGCTCGAGGTGTCGGTGCGGCCGGCCGAAACTCTGCGCTGGCGACCGCGCTTCCCGGCCATTGAGTACGCGCAGCCCGCCGTGCACGGCGAACGCGCCTGCTTCGAGACGATGGGCATCCCGCTCACCGACGACGGAGAGAACGGGAGCATGGACGCCACACTCGCGGCCAGGCGCGCGCTGCTCGAGCTGATCGGGTGGCTCGAGGCCGAGCGCGGGCTGAGCCGCGAGCAGGGCTACGTCCTGGCCAGCGTCGCCGCCGACCTGCGGGTGGCCGAGGCGGTCAACGTTCCCAACGTCCTGGTCACCTGCCGCCTCCCGCTCGACGTGTTCGACGACGCGTAGCTCACCCCTCGAGCTCGCGCTCGAGCGCCCGCCGGATCGCTTCGCCGGCGCTGCGCGTGTCCGCTGTGCCGGCGATATCGGGGGTGCGCGTGTCGGCGCGGGCCGCGGCGGCGTCCACCGCCCGCTCGATGGCGGCCGCGGTGGCCGGCTGACCCAGAAACTCGATCATCAAAGCAACCGAAAGGATCTCCGCGATCGGATTGGCGATGCCGCGCCCGACGATGTCCGGCGCCGAGCCGTGAATCGCCTGGAACAGGCTTGGGTGCGCCCGCGACGGGTCCAGGTTTGCGCTCGGCCCCGTCCCCAGGCCGCCTGCCGCCGCCGCGGTCAGGTCGCTGAGCACGTCTCCGAACAGGTTGCTGGCGACGATCACGTCGAGCGACGCGGGGTGGCTGACCACGCGCGCGGCCAGCGCGTCGATCAGCACGCCTTCGTGCTCGATCGCGGGATACTCGGCGGCGACCTGCTCCATGACCTCGTCCCAGAACGGCATCGCGTGACGTAGGGCGTTGGACTTTGTCGCGCTGGTCACGCGACGGCGCCCGTGCGCGCGCGCGTACTCGAACGCGTAGCGGATCGTGCGCTCGGTTCCCGCGCGGGTGAAGATCGCCGTCTCGACCGCGACCTCGTGTTCGCCGCCGCGGTGGACGCGGCCGCCGGCTCCCGAGTACTCACCCTCGGTGTTCTCCCGGACGACCACGACGTCGAACTTGTCTGAGCCCAGCGTCCGGAGCGCGGCCGGCACGCCAGGCAGCGAGCGGGCAGGGCGGAGATTCACGTACTGGTCGAAGCGTTGGCGCAGCGCGAGGATCGTCCCCCACAGGATCACGGTGTCGGGCACGCGCGGATCGCCGAACGGCCCGGCCAGGATCGCGTCGAACTCGGCCAGGCGCTCGGGCAGCTCGGGCGCCATCGGCCGGCCGGTGGCCACGTGGTGAGCGCCACCGGCCTCGAACGTCTCGACGGCCACGGCAAAGCCGCCGAGCTGCGCGGCGAGCTCGAGTGTCGCCTGCGCCTCGGCGATGACCTCGGGACCGATCCCGTCGCCGGGCAGCACCGCGACGCGATAGCTCGTGCTGGTGGGCTCCGCGGCCATCGCGGGCATCCTACGTTCCGATCGGCTCGGCGGCCGGCTGACCCATGCTGACCACGGCGACGCCGGATCCCCAATCCGTGCGCCCGGGGTGACCGTAGACCCACGTCAGCGCGATCAGCAGGACGCTCCCCGCGATGTACTGAAGCGCGGTGAAGCCCACATGTCGAGCCCGGAATTGTGCGCCGCGGTGTGGCCGATGATCAGCACGGCCGCGTTGCCAGGGCCGGCGAGCTTCGTCGCCTCGGCGATCCCCTCAAGACTCAGCGAGACGGTGAGCAGACGAACGCCGTTCCCCAGAAGAACATCGTCACCGGCGAGCAGCGCTGCCGGTCCGGCGCCGATCGCGGCCGTCACGTCACACCGCCCTCAGACGCGGGGTCATGATCCGCTCCAGGACCATCGCGACCAGGACGCCCCACAGCATCGGGTTGGCCACGAGCTGCACAGTTGGTGGGAGCGAGGTGCCCACCGCGATCCATAGCGCGGTCGGGATCATCGCCGGCACCACCACCCGCGCCACCAGCGCGCGCGGCTCGCGCGCGATGCCCCGCGCCGCGTGGATCAGGATCAGCGACAGCAGCACGGCCAGCAGCGCGGCCGAGACGCTCAGGGGCAGCGCGGCGGCCACCGCGACGAACGGAGTGACGAACCCGAGCGCGCCCACCAGCATGCCGCACAGCAACAGCGGCGCGCGGCCGCGGTGATCGAGCAATTGGGCGATCGGGATCGAGTCGATGCGCGAGACCGTGCCGACGACGTTGCCGAACATGGCCCCGCCGACCTGCGCGGCACCATGCATCAAGAACGAGCGTCGTTGTGCCCCCGGCCGAGCCGGCAGGCCGTGCGCGATCGACACGACCTTGCCGGACGCCACCGTGTTGAAGGCAGCCAGGCCACCCGCGAGCAGGAACGGAATGACGACACCGAGGCTGGCGCGTGGAGTCCCCCACGGTAAAAGGGCCGGTGCGGCGACGCCGGCGCCCGGTTTGATTCCGGGCGCGCCGGCGAGCGCGACGTAAACGCCTGTGCCGGCGACGAGCGCGGCGAACAGGCTGTAAGGGATCAGGCGCGGTACCCGTCGCAGCGCGATCGCCACGGTGACGACGACGATGGTGGCCGCCCATGCCGGGCCTTTCCCGGGCAGCCCGCCGGTGGCGCCGATCGCCCGCTCGACCGTCGCCGGGATGAGCGCCGACGTGACGGTCAGTACGAACACGTTCGCGACCAGAGGCGTGAACGCTTTTGCAATCAGGCGGTCGGCGCCCACGGCGCCCAACAGCGCGACGAACACCCCGGCGGCGATCAGACCGCCGGTGATCGCCGCGAGGCTGTGCTGCCCTTCCGCGGTCACCACGGTGATCGCGGCCAGGTACGCGGCGGCGGGGCCCTCGTACATCGGCAGCCGGAAGCCGAAGGCGACCTGCAGCAACGTCCCGATCCCGAGCCCGAGCAATGAAGCCCTGATGAGTGTCGAGACCTGTGATGGCGCCACGCCCGCCAGCGAGCCGGCGACGAGCCAGAAGCCCATCGCCGCGGGCACGACCGCCACCGTCCACAACAGGGCGGCGACCGTGTCGCGCCGCCAGGAGTCTGGTCGCCGGCGCGATCCCGGCAGGATCGTCCCCCGCACGCCGAACCGCCGTGGCGCGGCCTGCGGCGGTGCGGTGGGAGTAGTCACAATCGAGCGGAGGTCCCGGCACCGACAGCCCTCGGCAGCGATGCCGGGACTACTGTACATTTGATCGTATGCCATTGCATACGGGTGACGAATTGAGCATCGCCGACCTCTACCGCCCGGCGAGCACGCCCGGCGAGGAGACCTACGCGGAGATCCGCCGCGCGATTCTCGAGGGAACGCTACGTCCCGGCGAGCGCATCGTGGAGCAGCAGCTGGCCGAGACGCTCAAGGTCAGCCGGACACCGGTGCGGGAGGCGCTGCTCAAGCTGGAGCGCGAGAACCTGGTCGCGCGCGTCGGCCGCGGGATGGCTGTGCGCCGCTACTCGAGCGATGAGGTGCGCGAGATCTACAACCTGCGCGCCCACCTCGAGAGCTTCGGCGCTCGCCTCGCCGCGGAGCGGATCACCGAGGGCGAGCTGGACGCCCTGTCACACATCCAGAGCCAGACCGACCAGGAGCCGCTCGAGATGACGGCCGACGTCATCCGAGCGCTGTCGCGCAACAACCAGCGGTTTCACGGGGTGGTCGTCCGCTCCGCACGCAACGCCCCGCTAGATCGCTGTTTCGTACAGGTCTTCCAGCTGCCGCTGCTCTACAAGGCCTACGTGTATTTCGACGAAGGTCGCCGGCGCCGGTCCGACGCGGACCATCGCGAGTTGATCGAGATGTTGCGCGCGCGTGACGGCGCCGCGGCCGAGGAGCATTGGCGCAGGCACCTGCGGCGGGGCGGAGACGTTCTCGCCCAGCACCTCGCGGCGGGCGAGGCCGGCGAGCTCTAGGGGCGGTCGCATGACCTGGGTCACCCCGCCCGTCGTGGTCGGGCTGGGCGTGTCGGCGACCGCGGCGGTGGCCAGCACCTGCGCCGACGGCGCTGTTCGGGTTCGTCATGTCCGGTGTGGCAGTTCAGTCTGACTGGCTACCTGACCGTGTACCTGGTCGACGCGCACGGGTTCTCGAAGACCACGGCCGGACTATCCGGTTTATGAGCTGGCCCGCCAGGCTGCACCGCCATGCCACCTATCAGCGAGCAGGCAGTAGCGCCCGCGGCCGGCGTGGCGGTTCCAGAATCCCCACACCCGCGGCCAGGTGGCCGGTATGCTGTCGTATACCGCGGGGCGCGCTGGTAGCTGCACCTACCGCTCGAGGAGGAGGCACATGGAACCCACAGTTGGCGAGCACCGCAGTCCCGATTCGGTGACCGCGGACAGTCCGGCCGTGCAGCTGCCGGACGGGCCGCTCGGAGGGCTCCGCGTGGTCGAATTCGGACAGCTGTTGGCGGGACCGTACGTGGGGACGCTGCTCGGGGACTTCGGCGCCGAGGTGGTGAAGGTCGAGCCTCCCCCGGGGGG
>DASXZK010000103.1:0-99017 GCA_036501965.1 Solirubrobacteraceae bacterium | reverse complement strand
ATCCGGATTGTTCGCTCCATGCCGAGCTGAGTCTGTTCGCGGCCGTCCTGAGTAGGCAGGATGCAGGCCAGGACATATATGCCCGGCCGCTCGTTGATCAGCTCCTGCTGGACGCCGCCTGATGAAAGCGGTCCGGCGAACTCCGGGAAGCTGATCCCGAGCTTTGGGGCCTCCTTGTCGTTAGCGGCACTGAGCAGAGTGGTGAGCCGTCGGGCGGTTTTGGCGTTCTTGACGCCGATCCCCTGGATCGGGTGCACGAGGAAGCCGTTGTTCTGGAATCGCACGAGCTCGCCGTCGTGGAGCTTGCTCGGGCCACGGAACGCAAAGTCGATCGCGCTGATTGTCGCGCCCGGCGCGGGGAGCGAAGCCGGGTGTGTCGTTCGACTGATCACGAAGGCTGCGTGCGGGGGGTCGGGATTGCTGCTGCTCAGGTCGACCGCCAGGTAATTGCCTGGCTGTAGGGTCGTCTGTGCGCTGGTCGTTCCCTTGTCGGCGCTGACGTCGAACACGATCGAGCCGTACGGGTCGAGGTAGTTAAGGTCTCCGTGGTGGGCGTTGATTGCCGCCCCGGCCTTGGCAAAGGCCGAGAACGGTACTCCCGGGTTGAGGCGGATCAGGACCGGTTCGGTGTGCCTGACGCTCACGCTGGAAACGACGTTCACCGCCCCGGACTGGAGCGCACCGCTGACAACAACCGACCGGCCGTTCAGAGTGAGTGTGATCGTCGGCAGGCCCGAGCTGGCGGCGCTGCTCACGGACGTCATGCCGACAGCAAGGATCGATGCGAGCGCGCCGAGGATGGCGACCGCTCTTCCGGTCGGGCTCATCGCGACGCTCCCCGTCGCGACTTGACCATGGTGGCGATTGCCAGCGCGATCAGCAGCACGACGCCGATCACGAACGCAGCGAAGAACACGTTGCTTGCGGTGCCTGGGTGGCTGCTGTTCTTGGCGGTGAGGTTGGCGAATACAAACAACATCACGTCCGCCACGACCAGGCCGATCCAGGACCGGCGGCTGAGGGCTGTGAGCGAAACTGCGGTGTTCGACATGCTGGCCTCCTGATTGGTTGGCGCCAGCGTTTCAGTTGGTGGCGCTGCTGTCGTCGGCCGGCGGTACGACTTGTGTGGACCGGGAGGTGATTTGAACGGGCTCGGGTCCTGCTCGAGTAGGACCCGGGTCGCCGCCTGGTCGGATGTGCAATGCCAACTGTGGCGCTAGCGTGGGCGTGTGGGCACTGGACGCAGCCTGATCGCGCGGGCACGAACGATCGATCTCCGGGTGGTCGACGTGGTGCTGGCGGTGCTGCTCACCACCGGAGCGCTTGCGGATGCCTCCTCGCATCTTCACCGAGGACCGGACGAGCTGGCGATCGTGCCGCTCGTAGTGCTCACGGCCACCGTTGCCTGGCGACGACCAAACCCATGGTTGACGACGCTGCTCGCGGTCACCGCGTTCATGGCATTCCAGCTTGCCAGCGGTTACACCGGGGGCGGCGCGTTCGAGGTAGCGGCGATCGCTCTGAACTTCTATCTGCTCGGCAGCCACTCGCGGGGCCGCGAGCGCATGCTCGGACTGTCGGTGGTGTTCACCTACTGGCTGATCGGAGCCGTGGTGATCTCTTACTCTCAGCCCGGCGGCTCCGTCGGCGCCGTGCTCGGGGCCTGGGCGGTGCTGGGTGGTTTGCCGTTCGCGCTCGGACGGACGCTCGAGACGCGCCGACGACTCACGGACGAGCTCAAGGCGAGCACGGCTCGGCTGGCGGAGGCCCAGGAAGCCAGTGCGAGCCGTGCCGCGGCCCAAGAGCGATACCGGATGGCTCGCGAGCTGCACGACGTGATCGCGCATGACGTCAGCGTGATGGTGCTTCAGAGCAGCGGCGCCCGCGGCATCGCGAGCGCCGATATCGAAAGGGCGCAGCGTGCGATGCGGGTTGTCGAGAGCGCGGGCCGTGACGCACTGGTGGAGCTGCGGCGGATCGTCGGCGTGCTGCACCGCGGCGACGGTGCGCTGGCGAGCTCGGCTGCACCCGGTCTGTCGCAGCTGGATGCGCTGGTCGCCCGCGCGCACGCCGCAGGCCTGCCGGTCGACGTGCACGTCGACGGTCGGCTGCGGGCGCTATCGCCCGGCATCGATCTGGTCGCTTACCGTGTCGTTCAGGAGGCACTGACGAACGCGATCAAGCACGCTGGCCCCGCGCGCGCCCGCGTGAAGGTGGCCATCGCCGCCGGTGTCCTCGAGCTGGAGGTCTCCGACACAGGCCACGGCCCGGCGCCCGACCGCAACAACCACCGAGAAGTCGGGCACGGGCTCGTCGGTATGACTGAGCGAGTCAGGTTGTACGGCGGGGAGCTGCACACCGGGAGGCGCACCGGGGGGCACGGCTTTGAGGTCCACGCGCGCATTCCAATTGATGGCATCGGGCCTGCGCCCCACTCGGTCACCTCGCCCGCCAGCCGCGACCGCCTGCCGGCGGGGCCCGATCACGGCTCGCCCCGGCGTTGGCTTGACCCGGCATGCGCCGGTGTGTTCCTGGTGGCGCTCGAGATCGGCGTGCTGATCGGTGAGCGCCGCCACGGTCCGATCGCGCTGAACATGCTGGCTGTGGCGGCCGTCGCGCTGGCGGCGCTGTGGCGTCGCCGCTCGCCGCTGTGGTTCGCCCTCGTCGTCGGGGTGCTCGCCGCGGTGATGAACGTGTACCTGACGCCGCTTGACCACTCACCGCTGCTGGCTGCGTATTTCCTACTCGTCCCGGCATACACAGTCGCGGCTTGGCTGCCCCGAATCCAGGCCGTGGCCGCACTCGCATTCCTGCTCGGGATCGCAGCGATCAGCGTGCTGATCGTGCGGCACCAGCCGGTCGGCAACCTCGCCGGCGCGGCCTTCACGATCAGCGCGGCGTGGGCCGTCGGCCGCGCGGTCGGCGCGCGCAGGTCGCTGACGTCGGAGCTTCAGCGCACCGCCGCGTGGCTGGCGACCGAACGCGAGGACCGGGCGCAGTTGGCCGTCGCCGGCGAGCGTTCGCGGATTGCGAGCGAGCTGCATGCGGTCGTGGCGCGCAGTGTCGCGGGAATGGTCGTTCAGGCCGAGGGTGCCCGCAGCATGCTCGCCGACGACCCCGGGCGAGCTGACGTCGCGATGGGCGCGATCGAGGACACCGGCCGCCAGACGCTCACAGAGATGCGCCGCCTCCTCGGAGTGTTACGCCACGGCGACGATCCACCAGGGCGTGAGCCGCAACCGGGCGTCGCTCAGGTCTACGCATTGATCCACCGCGCGCGCGAGCGTGGTCAGCGAGTCGAACTGCAGGTGGACGGTGAGCCGGGAACGTTGGCGGCCGGAGTCGACCTCGGTCTGTACCGAATCCTCGAGGACGCCCTGGAGAGCGCTCGCCGCCACCCGGCACCCACCGTGGGTGTCACGCTGCGGTTTCGCGAGGACGATCTCGAGCTGCGGCTCACGGCCCAATGCGACGAACCGAGCGCGTGGCCCACCGATGCGATGCGCGAGCGGATCGCGCTCTGCGCCGGCGTCATTGACGACGATGTCCTCGGCGAGCCTGGCTGGCAGCTCGTCGCCCGAATGCCGCGCGGCATGCAAGGAGCACTCGCGTGACCGTGCGCGTCTTGATCGCCGATGACCAGCAGCTGATCCGTGACGGCTTCCGGATGATCCTCGCTACCGCGACAGACATCGAGATCGTCGGCGAGGCAAGCAACGGTGCCGAAGCCGTGTCCATGGCCCGAGACTTGCGCCCGGACGTGGTGCTGATGGACATCCGCATGCCCGAACTGGACGGGATCGACGCCACCCGCCGAATCCTCGCCCAAAATCACGACCCCAAGACGAGCGTGCTGATCCTCACCACGTTCGATCTCGACGAGTACGTGTATGACGCGCTGCGTGCCGGAGCGAACGGGTTCCTTCTCAAGGACGTGCCCGCCCGTCAGCTCGTGGCCGCCCTCCGCACAGTCGGTGAGGGCGACGCACTGCTCTCACCCAGCATCACGCGCCGCCTGATCGAGGAATTCTCCGCCTCCCGCGCCCCCTCAGCCGCCGCCCCCGAGCTCGATGAGCTCACCCCGCGAGAGCTCGACGTGTTCCGGCTCCTCGCAGCCGGCAAGACAAATGGTGAGATCGCCGCCGAACTGATCATCGGCGAGACCACGGTCAAGACGCACGTCACCCGCATCCTGATGAAGCTCGGTGTTCGCGACCGCGTCCAAGCAGTCGTCCTTGCCTACGAGACCCGCCTCGTCAGTCCAGGCGGGCGCAGCGACTGATGTCATCGATGCCCCACCGGCGGCATCAGGCGGTAGCGTTGCGCCAGCGGCGCTGAGTTGTGCGCCGAACATGGCGTCGGGAGGGGAAGGCACATGATTGTTGGCCGTCGGATCGCATCGGTCGCTGTAGTGGTGGTGGGGGCTGCGCTTGCCGCGGCGGGACAAGCACATGCCGCTCCATCGCTCCAGCCTCGCTTTGGGCCGCCGCTGCCTGGCGCGAGCCAGAACCCGGCACCGGTCACATCAGGCGCGACCGCCGCGCCGGCACTTCCACAAACGCCCTCGGCGACGTTCCGGACCGTTGATGTGCCCGGCGCCTACGGCACGCAGGTCGTGACCGTCACCGACTCCGGCGTGGTGGGCGGGAACTACTACAAGGACAAGGGTGCCCTGAGCCACGGCTTCATCCAGCACGGGCGCCGGGTGACTACGGTCGACTATCCGGGCACGTCGGGCGTCACGTCCCTGGATGGCATGAACAACCGCGGAGTTGCGGTCGGCACCTATGTCGATGGCGCCGGCACCGACCACGGCTGGATCCGCTCCTCCGATGGCAGCTTCCAGCCGCTCGACGATCCATTGGCGGGGACAGGCGCGGGTTACGGCACGTTCCCGGAGGGCGTCAACCACGGAATGATCGTTGGCTTCTACGTGGACGCCCAGAATCTCGCGCACGGATTCGTCTACACGCGCCGGGCAGGCTTCACGACCGTCGACGTCCCCGCCGCCGGGACCGCGTCCGGGGCCGGCACCGTGCTCGTCTCCATCAACAACTCCGGAGTGATCGCCGGCACTTACGTCGACGACGCCGGTGTCTACCACGGCGTCGTCGACTCCCACGGCAGCTTCTTCGACTTCGACGCCCCCGGAGCCGGGACGCTGGCCAACCAGGGCACGATCCCCTACGGCATCACGAGCGACGGCGTCATCAGCGGCTGGACCCTGAGCGGAACCAACGAGATCTCAGGGTGGCTGCTGAGCAACTGGCAGTTCGCCGCGCTCAACGACCCCCTTGAGGCAATCGGCCCGAACCTGGGCAGCGCGCTGTACGGGATCAACGCAAACGGCACCATGGCAGGCGGCCAGTATTGGGACAGCTCGGGACGCTCACACGGCTACGTGGCGACCCTGCCCCATTGACCCGGCAGGCGCCTGCCGCAGTCTGTGCGCCGACGACCCCTTCCGATGGAGGCCCGCCGCGTGGATCCTGATCTCGTGGACATGGTCGCCGAGGCTGTGAGCGCTGGGGTCGATCGAGCCGAGAGCGCGCGCACGGTTGCGTCGTTGATTCGTGAGCGCGGTTCGGCGCGGCGGGTGTGAGGAAGCCAGGTGAGCGGGACCGTGAGCCCGTTCAGCCGGCTCAGCGCGGGTCGATGAGCCGCGCGGCCTCCTCGCGCATCGCTGCGATCACCGTTTGGATGCTTGGGGTGCGGTCGGGGCTGGTCACCGCGAGAACTTCGCGCCGAAACGGTTGGGGATCCTCGACGCGGAGCGCGCGGACGCAAGGAGGGAGCGCCGGCAACAGCAGCGACGGGATGACGGCTACGCCGAGGCCGGCGGCGACGAGTCCGAAGCGCGCGGGCCAGTCGCGCAACGTGTACATGATGTCGGGCTCCCCCGCGAGCGTCGGCCAGGCGCCGAACTGAGGTCCGCTGCGGTCGGCCTCACCAACAATCCAGCGCTCGTCCTCGAGGTCGGCGACGTTGACCCAGCCTCGCTCGGCGAAGCGGTGCTCAGCGGAAACGATGAGGTGCGCTTGACCGCGCATCAGCAGATCGAACTGAAGATCGTCCAGGTCGTACTCGAGGCCAGCGCCGGCGGCGATGACCCCGACATCGATCCGGCCGGCTCGCAGCCGCCGTAGCTGGGCCTCTGTACCGCCCTCGCGAAGCTTCACCTCGAGCGCAGGATGCTCAGCCTTGACTCGCGCGAGCGCCCGCGGCACGAGCGCGGCGAGCGCCGTCGGGAACGCTCCGACGGTGAGCCGCTCGCTCCGGGGCTCCCCCAGCTCGTCCTGCTCCAGCATCGCAGCGTCGAGCTGCAACAGGATCGTCTTGATGCGACGGAGCAGCAGTTCGCAGCGCTGCGTCCGGCGGACGCCGCGCGACCCGCGCTCGAACAGTTTGGCGCCCACGGCCTGCTCGGCAAGGCTGACCTGGCGCGAGACGGCCGACTGCGTGTAGCCCAACGCGCGAGCCGCAGCCGTGAACGAACCGCGCGCGTCGACCTCGTAGACGACGCGCATCCCGGTCAAGCTCAGCTCGGACATGACGTCAAGCGTAGAGCCATGCGCTTGCGTGATGGCTGCTAGCTCCGATCCTCGCAACAGTGATGGCATCTGCGTCTACCGTCCGAGACACGCAAACGATCAGGAGAGACTCCCATGGCACAGCAATACACACGTGAACAGCTGGTCGCACGCTTGGTACGCGCTGGTGAGATCGAGGTGACCGGCGAGGGCATTGAAACCATCGGTGATTACTTCGCTCCTGGATTCGAGTTCAACGGCCCCGGCGGTTTCGTCGCCGACTTCAACGGCCTGTCGGACTACTTCGCCTCGGTACGCGCGGGATTCGACGACCGGTCGATCCGGCGCGGCATCATCGTTGTCGAAGGCGACACCATCGCCTGTCAGACCTGGATCGAGGGGACCTTCGTCCGCGAGTTCACCCACTCACCGGTCGGTCCCCTTGCGCCCAACGGGCGCAAGGTCGTCTGGCCGCTGCTCAACATCTTCGTGATGGATGACCAGGGCCGAATCCTCAAGGAGTGGGCATCCACCGACAACGCCACGGTGCTCGAGCAGCTCCAGGCCTAGGGTGGAGACTTCGATGTCGTGCCCGATCCCTGGGATAGTGGCGACACCGGCCGCCAGAGCGGTCTAGCGCCCTGAGCGC
Source organism: Solirubrobacteraceae bacterium (assembly GCA_036501965.1). Taxonomy (GTDB): domain Bacteria; phylum Actinomycetota; class Thermoleophilia; order Solirubrobacterales; family Solirubrobacteraceae; genus Palsa-465. Next base: position 91,838 of record DASXZK010000103.1, on the reverse strand, counting down.
AGCGCGTTGATGAAGTACGACCCATTCGGTGTGCCGAGTCCCGTCAGCGTGTCGTAGCCGGGCAGTGTCGCACGCCCGGTCCTGGCCGAATTGACACCGACCAGGAAGCCGGGCCCGTATTTGCCGTGGAAGTAGCCGTCGACGTTCTGTACCGGCCGGTCTTCGGGTCCATCTGGCCGATGGCCATGGCTGTCGAGAAATCTCCGTCGGCAGAGATGTCGGGCACGACACGGCCGGCTCGACCAGTCTTCCTGCGGGCAATCGCGTTCGGAACCACACGCACCAACCGCGGTGACGTCCGGATCTGACGCCGTGTTGAAGAAGCTGAGATCTCGCATCGCCTTTCCGCGCCTCGCGGGGCGGACTCGGATCCCACGAGCTGTTCTTGGGCGTGGTCGCGTCGAGTCGAACGTTCGTCGACGAAATTGGAGCATGCAGGGAGGTTACGGGGCCTCAGACGCACATTTACGCGTCTGAACTGGTGCAATTCCCTTCATCGCTCCACCGGACTCCCGATTTACTCTTTGCTTGCGGATCGCGGATCATCACTTCGAATTGGGGGCAGGAAAAGGCGGCCGGGTGATCAGACTCGATGAGCACCTAAGAGAACTGCGGGTTCTCGCCGTCGACGACCAGGACGCGAACCTTCTGTTCCTGCGGCGCACGCTGGAGCGCGCGGGCAGTCGCCATGTGACGACCGTGCAGGACCCTCTCCGGGTTGTTCCGGTGTTCGTCAAGACCGAGCCGGATCTGGTCGTGCTCGATCTTCACATGCCGGGAATGGACGGGTTCGAGCTCATGCGCCGCCTGGCGCCGATCGCGGGAGGACGTTCGGGGGTGCCGTTCCTGGTCTTGACCGGCGACGATGACGAGGAGGTCAAGCAGCGCGCCCTGGAAGCCGGGGCGCGTGACTTCCTGACCAAGCCGTTCAGCCCGACCGAGCTGCTGCTGCGCGCGCGAAACCTGCTGGAGGTCCAGCAGCTGCACCGACGACTGCGCGCGCAGAACACCAATCTCGAGCAGCTCGTCGAGCAGCGGACCGCCCAGCTCGAACAGGCTCGGCTGGACGCGTTCAACCGTCTGGCGCTGGCAGCTGAGTACCGCGACGACGCGACCCAGGAGCACGCCTGGAGGATCGGCCGAACCTGCGGCCTGCTGGCGCGCCAGATCGGTCTGGAGGATCGGCAGGCGACGCTGATCGAACGGGCGGCGCCGCTGCACGACATCGGCAAGATCGGCATCCGTGACGCTGTCCTGCTCAAGCCGGGCAAGCTCTCCCGGGCCGAGTTCGCTGAGATCAAGCGGCACACCACGATCGGCGCCGAGATCCTCTCCGGCAGCAGCAGCTCGCTGCTGAGCCTGGCCGAGCAGATCGCCCTGAGTCATCACGAGCGCTGGGACGGAACGGGGTATCCCGCGGGACTGCGGGAGGAGGAGATCCCGCAGCCCGGCCGGATCGCCGCGGTCGCGGACGTCTTTGACGCTCTCACCCACGAGCGTCCCTACAAGGCGGCTTGGCCGGTGGAGCACGCGATCGCTGAGGTTCTCAGCCAGCGCGCTCGCCAGTTCGACCCCGTGGTTCTCGACGCCTTCGCGGCGCTTGACCACGTTGCCCTGCTGGGCCCGGCTCGCAGCAGCCGGCTCGCGCCCGCGCCGCCACCGCGGGCGCCCATTGCACCCGCCGCGCCGAATGTGATGGGGCTCGCGAGCCCATGACGCTCCGGAAGGGACCTGGTCGGTGGCGCGCCTCGGCGCTCGGACTGTCTGTCGCGGGCCTGGTCGTCCTTGCCTTGTTGACGCTGTTTGCGATCGAGTTGTCCGACACGCAGGCCAACTCGCGCGCGGATGTCGAAGGCCGCATGCACCAGCGCGCGGAGCTCGCGGGAGCCCTGGTCGAGAGCCTGTTCCAGACCATCGCGCAGCAGATTCCGCAGTACGAACGGCTCTACGGCACGCAGACCGTGACGACCGGGATGATGAACGCCGGTCGTCAGCAGGACACCTATCTCGCTCTCCTGGACTCTCGCGGGCGGGTGATCGCCAGCTCCCATGGTTTTGAGCCGTATGGGCGAGCGGACCTGTCGCGCTCAGCGGCGCTTGATCTGGTTGGCTCCACCCGCCCGTATGCGGTGGGCAACGTGCTGCCCTATGGGCACGCCAAGGTCATCGACCTTGCGGTCCAGTTCCCGACGCGATACGGGCGCAGGATCCTGGTCGCCGGGGTGCCTCCCGCGTCCCTGGAGGCGCTGCTCGGCGGCGAGCTGCGCAAGATCCCAGGCGTCAAGGGCGCCCACAACTACGTCATCGATCGCGACGACACCGTGCTGGCGTCCACCAATCCCGCCAGGCCCGCGGGCTACCGCTTCACCGATCCCGCCTCCGTGCATGCGCTCAGCCGCGCCTCGGGCAACCGGAGCGGCAGGTACTACGCCGAGATGCCGCTCGCGGGCTCGACCTGGCGGCTGGTCGTGAGCGCACCTGACGGCCCGCTGTTCGCCAGCGTGACCGGGCTGCACCAGTGGGTGCCGTGGCTCATCTTCATCGCCTTCGCGTTGATGGCCGCCGTTGCACTGCTGCTGGCCACACGGGTGCTGCGCTCGGCACATCGCGACGTGGCGGCAGCGACCGAGGCCTCCGCGATGAAGTCCAACTTCGTCGCGAACATGAGCCACGAGATCCGCACCCCGCTCAACGGCGTCACCGGGATGATGACCCTCCTCGCCGACACCGAACTGACCGGAGAGCAACGCGAGTATCTCGACCTCGCCCGTTCCTCCGGCGATGCGCTGATGACGGTCATCAACGACATCCTGGACGTCGCCAAGATCGAAGCCGGACGGCTCGAGATGGAGCGCCGGGACTTCAACCTTCACGAGATGGTCGAGGCGACCTGCGAGATGGCCGTCGCGACCGCCGCGGGCAAGAACCTCGAGTTGCAGTCATTCGTCCATGACGATGTTCCGCGGCTGGTCCGCGGCGACCGGTTGCGCCTCGGCCAGATCCTCTCCAACCTGGTCTCCAACGCGGTCAAGTTCACCGCGCAGGGCGAGGTCAGCGTCGAGGTCACGCGGGCCGAGGGCAACGGTGAGACGGCGATGGTGTGCTTTGAGGTGCGTGACACGGGCATCGGGATCGCGCCGGACCGGATCGATGCGCTGTTCGACCCGTTCTCCCAGGCTGACGCGGGAACCACGCGCCGCTTCGGCGGCACCGGACTGGGATTGACGATCGCGCGGGAGCTGACCGAGCTGATGGGGGGGACCATCGACGCGACGAGCGAGCTCGGAGTCGGCAGCAGTTTCCGGTTCTCCGTCCCCTTCGCCGCGGCCGAGGCCGACGTGCCCTCACCCGTCCTGGCCAGTGAGCTGGGCCGTCTTCGTGTCCTGGTGGTCGACGACAACGCCACCAACCGGCGCATCTTCGAGGCGTACGTCGCGTCCTGGGGCATGCGACCGGACGTCGCCGGTGATGCGGCCACCGCCCTGTCGATGCTCGACGAGGCGGCCGAGGCGGCCGACCCATACGACGTCGCCCTGCTGGACTACAACATGCCCGGGCAAGATGGTGTCGAGCTCGCCAGGCAGATCACGGCCTCCCCCGCCCTCCGTCGGACGCGCTTGATCCTGCTGCCCTCCTCCGGCCATGGCGCGGCAGACGACCCGGCGACGGGCATCGCCGCGTACCTGACCAAGCCCATCCGTCAGTCACGGCTGCTGGATGCGATCACCGCCGTCATGGCCGTCGACAGCGGCCGGCGGCCAGGTCATCCAGCCGAGGAGCCGGAGCGATTCCCGACGCCGCGGACCGGCCATCGGGTACTCGTCGCCGAGGACCAGGACGTCAACTGGAAGCTGATCGAGCGCCTGCTCGCCAAGCGCGGCCACGTCGCGGTCAAGGCCGGCAACGGCCGCGAGGCGGTGGACATGCTCGCAGCCGGCCGGTACGACCTCGTTCTGATGGACTGCCAGATGCCCGTCCAGGACGGATACGAGGCCACCCGCGAGATCCGCCGCCGCGAAGTCCAGAGCAGCCAGAGCCGAGACGCGCCGATCCCGATCGTCGCCATGACCGCCAATGTGATGCATGGCGACCGCGACAAGTGCCTGGACGCCGGCATGAACGACTACCTGGCCAAGCCGATCAACCCCGACGTCCTTGACCAGACGCTCGCCCGCTGGCTTCCAGACACTGCGCCCGGGCCGACAACGCCTCCTGAAGGACCAGCCATCGATCAGGCCCGCTTGGACGCGCTGCGATCGGTCTTCTCAGCCGACGAGGTGCGCGGCATGCTCCAGGAACTGGCATCGACGATCTCGCACGAGCTCGACGACGTCGACCAAGCCGCCGCGCGAGGCGACCGCGCCGCCGTGCACGCGGCCGCGCATCGACTCAAGAACAGCGCCGGCATGATCGGCGCGACCGGCCTCGCGCAGGCCGCGGCCCGCCTTGAAGTCCGAGCGGCCGCCGATCAACCGGACGACCGATCGTCTGTCCAGATCGACATCCGCGAACTGCGCCACCACTGGGCGGCCGCGCAGCCCCTCCTGGACCTCGAACTCGAACAAGCCTTGAGCTGAGCGGCGGGGGGCCTGTCTCGGCCCCCAAAGCGAGGACGCCGGCCGCAAGCTCGACTCCGCCGCCCGCTCGGGGTCAGCGACGCAGCACTGTTGTCACGCGCAATTTGTCACCTCGGACCCAGACATCGGAGTACTCGAGCGGACGCTCGTCCGCAAGGTAGGTCACCTGCTCGAGGTAGAGCACTGGCTCGTCAGCCATGGTGCCGAGGAGGCCGGCCATGTCGCCGGCTCGGACAGCGCTGAAGTGACGCTGGCCCCAGCCGATCGTCAGGCCGGTGTTCTCGATCGCAGCGAAGAGGGGCTCATCCGAGAAGTCGCGCTCCCTCAGACCGGGCGCAAGCGCCAGCCGCACCCAGTTGTCGAGCGCGACGAACGGCTCCCCCTCCAGCAGGAGCCGCCGGCGCAGCCGGAGGAGATCCTCACCGGGACCGACATCCAGCAGAGACCTGACGCGTGCCGGTCCCGGGGCGCACTCTCTGAGCAGAAGTTCCGTCGTGAAGGCTTGACCGGACTCCGCCAACAGCTCGTGGAGCGTGATCAGCCGCTCCTGCCCGGGGAGATCTGTCCGTCGGCTGGTCACGAATGTGCCGCGGCCACGGGTTTGCGAGAGCAAGCCGTCAGCGGTCAGGGCACCGATGGCATGCCGCAATGTTCCACGCGCGATGCCGAGCTCTTGCGCAAGCTCGGCCTCCGGTTTGAGCTTGTAGTCCTCGGGCCATTCGCCGCTCGTGATCCGGCTTCGCAGGAGATCCTCGACCTGCCGGTAGAGCGGCACCGCTCCGTGACGCTTCAGCAACCCGGACTTGCGAGGACGTGAGGCCGCGGAGTGACTGCGCTTGCTCGTCTGCCGAATGGTGTTGGGCACGGCCGTCCAGTATGTCGCGTCGACTCCGCGCAATCACGCGACCCCCTCGGCGATACCGGTCGCGCGCTCGATCAGCTGGTGCACATGGGCCTTCAACTCCGCGCGCTCGACCTCGCTCGCGGCGGCGACGCGCTGGGCAACGAGCGCCTCGCACTCCTCAAGGAGCTCCGGCCATTCTTCCGCTCGGCGGCCGCGCTTCTCGAGCAGAGCGCGCATCCACTTGCGCCCATACGCCGCGTGAATCCCCTCGTCGGCCCAATCGAAGTCCATGTCCCGGGCTGACACCTCATCGCCGAGCTCGTGAAATGCGTTGGTGCGGTCGCGCTTCTTGCCGATGTTCTTCGTCTCGAAGTACGCGAGCATCGCCAGTCGCAGGATCGGGTCCTGACCCCGACACGCCTCATAGATGAACCCACCCAGCGGGATCCCTGCGGGCTGAAGGCCCCACCGCTCCAGCCGCGACTTCCCCATCGTCATATGTCGGCTCTCGTCGTAGACCCAGCGTGCGGCGTCGACGACGAATTCCCAGCCGAGCTCAGGGGAGAGCAGAACCAGGTTTGCGGCGGCCGTGTCGACGGCCCACACCTCGTTGAGATGGCTCACCGCGCTCCGCAACTGCAACTGCAACCCCACGCCGTATGGAACGCTCGGTTCGAAGTTGTCCGGCCAGTAGAAGGACGTCGCCAGGTAGCGCTCGTCTCGGCCCGGGTCCTCGGCCAGTTGCCACGGACGGCCCGGAGCGATCACCAGCTCTGCCCGGGAGAGCTCGCCTCCCGATCGAGCAGCCGGCCCTCCTGACATGTGCTCCGCGAGGCCGGCGATCCAGGATCCGCTCTCCTCGGCAACGTCCTGAGCCTCCTCGCCGTGGGAGTCCAGCTCACTGGAGGCCGCATTCTCAAACGCCGTGATCTGGGCTTCGACTTCATCGAGCGCCTGCCCGAGAAACCGGCGAGTCGGAGCGTCGGCGATTTCGTCGGCAGCGGTCAGGTATTCGCGGTAGGAGGTTGCGAGGGCCGGCAGCAGCACACGCGCCTGGGCGCGAAGTAGCGCGACAGCGCTCGGTGCATGGAGTGCGGAGCAGTACAGCTCGACGAGACGCGCGTCAACGCCGCGGTCAAGAGTCCGGTCTGGATACTTGAGCTCGAAGACGCGGTTCCGGAGATCGTCAGCGGTCAGCGCGTCCTCCCAGGCCGCCTTGGCAAGGGCGAGCTTGGTGTCAAGGCGGCGAGCCGCCGGGATCCAGCCGGCACACGCGATCGTGAGTGCGCGCTCGAGGTGAAAGAAGCGCTTGAGCACGGCAGCGCTGTCGACACGGAAGAGACCGCCCTCCAGATGAAGACCGGGAAGGTGATGGTCGGCAGGCTGGTTCATCGCTTCACCTCGTCGGAGTGACAGGCCGGAGCCGCGTGTTTAGGTACATAAAAGTCTAGTCTAATCGAGCGCCGCGGCTTGACGCAGGAAGCATAAGGTTATAATGTTGTCATGGTGCTGCCTCCCGCGACCGCTGCCGGTTCACTGGTGAGGCAGCCGCGAACGCTCGCACTGAACGGGGCCCGGCCAGAATGAGTGCGACGACGCCGCGGGTCATCGTCGTGGGAAACGTCACGGTTGAGGACGTTGTCCATCCCGATGGCACGACGAACATGGCCGCCGTCGGCGGCAACAGCATCTACGCCTCGCTCGGCGCCCGTCTGTGGTCAGAGCGGGTGGGGGTGGTCGCCCGGCTCGGGGAGGATGTCGTGGAGGCGACCCGTCGTGCGCTCGCGCCGTCCGGCGTGGAAGACGGCACGACACCCGCCTCCGGGCCGGCCTCCCGCTACTGGGTTCTGTATGAGGCCGACGGCACTCGCCGGTACGTCAGTCGAACGCCAACCGAGCGGTACCTGGAGTTGGTGCCGCGGCCGGAGCACCTGCCGCACGCCTGGCTGATGGCGGAACCGGCGCCGCTGTTGCACCTGGCTGCGATGCCGCTCGCTGCCGCCGAGGAGATCGTCGCCACTGTCCGTGCCGTCGCCCCGGCGGTCACGATCACGCTGGACACGCACGAGGACTGGACCCACGACATGAAGGCTCGAGTGCTCGCGTTGGCCGGCCAGGTCGACTGCTTCGTGCCCAGCCGGGAGGAGCTCGCGCGGTTGCTTGGCTACGACGACCCGGTGCGCGCGATCGGCGAGGTGTCCGGCCGCGATGACGCGCCGCCTCTTCTGGTCGTCAAGCTCGGTGCCGACGGATCGCTGATCTGGCAACGCGACCAGCCCGACGCCGTGAAGGTCGAGGCGCCGGCCGCTGACGCCGTCATCGACGTCACCGGGGCCGGCGACGCATTCTGCGGTGGACTCGCGGCCGGGCTGGCCGCGGGGCTCGACGCAGTGGAGGCCGCGCGCCGCGGTGCCGTCTCGGCTTCGCTGGCCATCGAGGGCTTTGGTTCGCTGCGACTCGCAGCGGTGGCTCCCGAGGATGCCGCCACGCGTCTGGCGCGGTCCTCGGACTCGTTCACCCGAGTCACGCTCGTCCGAGCCGGCCCGGAGGATCACCGAGCGATCCGGGCCATGCTCGGCGAGATCGACGGCATCCCCAGCCTCCTCGAGAGCCAGTTGCGGGAGCTGGCCGCGCCGATCAGCGAACTCGCCGGCACGTTGGACGGCATCGAGGAGGTCGTGCTGGTCGGCTGCGGCGACTCGTATTTCGCGGGTCAGGCGGCGACGCTCGCCTTCGAGCAGTGCGCCGGGATACGCGCGACAGCGCTCCATGCCATGGAGTTCTCGCGCTATCGCGTGCGCTACCTGACTGACCGGACCCTGGTCGTGCCGATCTCTTACTCCGGGCGCGTCGGGCGGACGGTCGAGGCCGCCGTGCAGGTCAAGCGGTTCGGCCAGCAGATGATCGCTCTGACGGGCGCTGCGGACGGACCGCTCGGGCAGACCTGTGACCGCGCCGTCGTGCTCGATGTGCCCTCGCTCGGCTTTTCGCCGGGTACGAACACCTTCGCGGGAATGCTGCTGGCGCTGCTGCAACTCGCCGCCGCGATGGGTGAGCGCCGGGACTCCGGGACTTCGCTGGCCGAGGCGTTGGGGCGTCTTCCCGCCGCCGCTCGGCAGACGCTCGCGGTCGCCGCCGAGCCGGCTCGGAATGTTGCTGCTCGTCTCGCCAAGGCTGAGTGGTTGTGCTTCATCGGCGCCGGCCCGTCTGAGGCAATCGCTCGCTTTGGTGCCGCCAAGCTGTTCGAAGGCCCACAGATGCTCGGCACGTGGACGAACCTCGAGGAGTGGGCCCATGAGGAATACTTCGTCTCCGGTTCCGGCACTCCGGTCGTCGTGGTCGCGCCCTCGGGGGCGAGCCGAGACCGCGCCGAGGAGATCCTCTCTGAGCTCGAGTTCATCGGCGCGGACCCGATCGTCGTCAGCGACATCGCGGGCGCCGCGCTGCCGTTCGCTCCCGGGCTGCCCGAGACGCTCTCCCCGGTGCTCGCGGCGCTGCCGCTCGCGCTCCTTGCCTTCTTCCTCGCGGAGGCGCGTGGAAAGCGCTCCTACAACTTTCCTGACGCCGAGACCGAACGTGAGCACTACGACACGATTCATCGCGCGACCATCGCCGAGCCGGCGTGAGCCGGCGCCGCTCCGTCTGACGTGGACACCTCGGCCTTCACGCTGATCGGGGTTCTGTACCTGCCGCCGATGCCAGGCGCGGCCAACTACGCCGGCACGCCGATCGATGAGATCGTCGACGGCGCTGCGCGCGACGCGCAGACATTGCGCGACGCGGGCTTCGACGCGGCTCTGCTCCAGAACGCCACCGATGTGCCGGAGCTCCCGCAGGTCCCCATCGAGACCGTTGCAGCGATGGCCGTGGTCGGCGCCGGGGTGCGCGCGCGCTGCGACATCCCACTCGGGATCTGCGTCGCTCATAACGACGGGGCAGCCGCGGTCGCGATCTCGTATGCAGTCGGGGCGACGTTCGTGCGCATCAAGGTCCTGACCGGCGCCGCGGTGGGCGCGGCCGGTCTCACTGAGGCCTGTGTCGCGCAGGTCGCGGCGCTCCGGAGCAGGCTCCCAGTGCACATCAACGTCTTCGCGGACGTCCACGAAGTGACGAGCGTGAGTCTCGGCTTCCAGGACCCCACCCAGGAGGCGCGCCAGCACGTCAGGTTCGGCGGCGCAGACGGCGTCATCTTCACCAGTGACGACGGCGCATCAGAGGCGCTCGAAGTGATCGCGGAGTTGAAGGCGGCGCTGGGTCCGGGCGTCCCGGTTCTGATCGGCGGCCGTGTGACCGAGGAGAACATCGGCACCGTCCGTCAAGGCGCCGACGGTGCAGTGGTTGCGACCTCGATCCGCACTGGCACGGAGCTGTCTGGGCGCATCGACCAAGCCAAGGCGACGCGGCTGGCGTGTACAAAGACATAATGATCTGTTATTATCAATTGTCGGGAGCGATGGGATGCGACGTGGCGTGATTGGTGACGTCATCAATGGCTGACGACCGATTGAACGACGAAGAACAGCTCGGCGACGAGGGGTGGCTCAGCTCCCTCGCGGTCAACCGAGGCTCGTTCCTGCCCCTCCATCGCCAGATCCATGATCTGGTCCGCCAGGAGATCGCGGAAGGTCGGCTCGCCCCCGGTACACGGGTGCACTCGGAGAGCGAGTTGGCGGACCGCTGGGGGGTCAGCCTGGCGCCGGTTCGCCAGGCCTTCGCCGACCTCGCGGCTGAGGGGTACCTCGACCGGAGTCGCGGCCGCGGCACCTTCGTCCGTCAGCCGAAGTTCGAGGAGAAGCTGTCAATCCTCTCCAGCTTCACGGGCAGCCATGCTGACCAGGGTGATCGCCCCGAACTGATCGTGTTGCACTGCGGACTGGTGCCGTCGCCTCCAGAGGTCACTGACGCCATGGCGAAGCGGACCCCGAGGCTGGTGCTGATCCAGCGTCTCGCCTATCTCGATTCAAGCCCCGCCGCGCTGCTCTCCTCCTACCTCGATCCGTCCAGGGTTCCCGGCATCGAGAGCCGGGAGTTGGAGGGAGGCTCCATCTACCGCACCCTCGAGGCCGCCTATGGCATCGAACTCGTGCGGGCCGACAGCACGATCGAATCGGTCCATGCTCTCGACGACGAAGGCGCTCGGCTGGGAGTGCCGACCGGCACGATGCTGCTCCGCGTGGACTCCGTGACCTATGACCGTGACGACGCCGCCGTCGAGTTCTCCCGGGTCCTCTATCGGATGGAGCGATTCCGCTTCAGCCTGGAGAGCCACCGCCTCGATGGCCACGTCCTTCACTTTCCGGCGTCCGCTAGCCGCAGAAGGAAGTCGCGATGACTGAAACTGCTCCGGATGTGGTTGTCGTCGGCAACCTCACCATCGACGACGTCGTGTACCCCAACGGCGAGACCAATATGGCCGCGCCCGGCGGCAACACGATCCACGCGGCCACGGCGGCGGCCCTCTGGGGCAAGCGCGTCGGCATGGTGGCCAGGGTCGGCAGCGACTTCCCGCGCAGTGCTCTGGATCGGCTCGAGGCGGCGGGGCTCGACCTCGCCGGGCTGACGCCGATCGAAGGCCCGACCGTCCGCAACTGGGTGATCTACGAAGCGGATGGCCGCCGAGATTGGATCTACCGCACGCCTCGCGAGCGGCGCTTCGAGGTGGCCCCGCAACCCGAGGACTGCCCGGAGGGCTGGACCACACCGCCGGTCGCTCACGTCGCGGCGATGCCGTTTCACGCAGCCGCCCGGATCGTCGACTCATTTCGAACGTCCGCCAACCGTCCACTGATCACCCTCGACACCCACGAGGAATGGACAGACGAGGCGTCGCGGGACGAGATCGTCGCGCTCGCTTGCCGAGCCGACGTGTTCGTACCCAGCCACGGTGAACTGGCTGCGATCGTCGGCTACGACGATCCCGAGCGATCGGCGAAGGAGTTGCTCGACGCGGGTGTCTCCGCGATCGTCGTGAAATGCGGGGAAAACGGCGCCGTGATCGCGTCGCGCAGCGATGGGGAGACGCGGCTGACGACCACCCCCGCGCTCCAGGTGCCGGTGATCGACATGACGGGAGCCGGCGACGCGTTCTGCGGTGGCCTGGCCGCCGGCCTCGCGATGGGCGAGGTATTGACGGCGGCTGCGAGGCGTGGCGCGGCCTCCGCCGGCGCTGCGATCGGGGCCAGCGGCTCACTGCGCCTCCTCAGCCGCAAGGCGGTGGCCGAGCGCCTGCTGGCGGCTGACGGAGACGGTCGACCGTCACCGAACGGGAACGGCGCCGCGCCGCCGGGCGACGACAGCGATGTGATGGAGCGCGAGATCGCAACGATTCCCGCCGTGCTGCGTGATCGCCTGGAGCTGGCGGGCGCGGCGCAGCCGGTCGTCGACCGACTGCGAGAGAGTGGCGTGCACAGCCTCGTCCTGGTCGGCTGTGGGGATTCGGCCTTTGCCTGCCAGGCAGCGGAGTTGGCGATGAACATTCACTCCGGCCTGCGGGTCCGCTATCAGCACGCTCTCGACTTCGCCCGCTACGGGGTGCGGTACTGCTCAGAGGGCACGGCCGTGGTGGTGCTGTCGTTCTCTGGTGAGACGGGCAGGCCAATCGAGGCCGCCAGGCAGGCTCGCACCTTCGGTCATCCCGTCGTCGCGCTCACCGGCAAGCCGGCATCTCGCCTGGCGCAGGAGGCGGATCTGGTGCTGTCGGCCGAAATCCCCACCTTCGGCTTCTCGCCCGGCACGAGCACCTACACCGCAATGCTCATGACCCTCTTGACCCTCGCGGCGACGCTGGGGGAGGCGGCCGCGAACGGGAACGCGTCAGCCACGGACAGCTTCAGAGCGGACCTCCAGCGGCTCCCTGACCTCGCTGAACAGCTCGTGCGGGCCGGCGAGCCCGCTGAAGCGGCCGCAGCGCGCCTGGTCGGAGCCCGGTTCACCGCGTTCCTCGGCGCCGGCCCGAATGAGGGCAGTGCCAGCTTCGGAGCCGCCAAGCTCTTCGAGGGTGCGCAACAGGTTGCCTTGGCGACGAACACCGAGGAGTGGGCTCACGAGCATTACTTCATCACCCGGCCGGGTGAGCCTGTCGTCCTCGTGGCGCCCACCGGAGCCGGCTACGACCGGGCCGTCGAGATTCTCGAGGAGCTCAACTACATCGATGCCGAGCCAATCTGGATCAGCGACACCGCGCCTCCCTCGCCGGCACTGCATCTGCCGCTCCCCCCAGGGCTCCCCGAGGCACTGACACCACCACTGGCATCAATTCCGCTCAGCCAGCTCGGCCTCCACCTCATGAGGCTGGGCGGCAAGCGCAGTTACAACTTTCGCAACGAGGCGGCCGCTGAAGAGCACTACGCCACGATTCATCGCGCCACGATCGGCAATCCAGCTTGAGGAGAGAAGAGGGCACACCATGAACCCTGCGACCGATGACAAGGGCCGCGACGGTGGCACCGCCAAGGACCTGGGGCAGTTCAACCTTGACCGTCGGACCTTCCTGCGCTCGGCTGGAGCCGCGGGCGCAGCCGTCGCTGTCGGCGGGCTTCTCGACGCGTGCGGTGGCGGCAGCAATTCGTCAAAGACGACGGCTGGCGCGACCACCAAGTCGGGGCCAGTCAAGAAGGGCGGTGACCTCCGGGTCGGTCTCACCGGCGGATCGAGCAGCGACTCCCTGAACCCGTTCGATGGGGGTCTGTCCGCAATCGGCACTGCGCGGGCACAGCAGCTCTTCCAGCCGCTCGTCCAGCTCAGCAACGACGCGCAGCTGCAGTACATCCTCGCCGAGGAGATCGTTCCCGCCGGGTCGACGTCGAACTGGCATATCAAGCTGCGGAAGGGGATCACCTTCCATGACGGCAAGCCATTCGGTGCCGAGGACGTCGTCTACACGCTGCAGACGATCCTGAACCCGAAGAAGCCGCTGGGAGGGGCCGCCGTTCTGGCGCCCGTCGACGTCAAGGGCATCAAGGCGCTCGACAAGTACACGGTGGAGGTCCCCGCGAGTGAGCCCTTCGGAAGCTTCACCGATCAGCTCGCAGCGTTCTGGTACTTCCTTTACATCGCGCCCCAGGGGTGGAAGCAGGGCGACAAGATCAATGGGACCGGGCCGTTCATGTACAAGAGCTTCACCCCCGGCCAGCAGAGCGTCTTCGTGCGCAACCCCAACTACTGGAAGTCAGGGGTCCCGCATCTGGACTCGGTGACGATCATCGACTTCCAGGACTCGACTGCGGTCCAGAACGCGCTGGTGAGCAAGGCGATCCACTGCACCGGACAGCTCACCGGCGCCCAGATGAAGATCCTGCAGAACACGCCCGGCATCGTGGCGGTGCCGTCTCAGACCGGAGCGATCGAGCCGTTCACGATGCGGGTCGACAAGGCGCCGTTCAACGACGTCAACGTGCGCCAAGCGCTGCGGCTGTCCTTGAACCGGCCGGAGTTCATCTCCACCACGCTCGACGGCTTTGGCTGGGTGGCCGCGGACGTCACCTCGCCGTATGACCCGGCATACGACCACTCGCTCAAGCGCGAGCAGGACATTCCCGGAGCCAAGAAGCTTCTGGCCAAGGCGGGCTTCAGCCGGGGACTGAAGGTCACGCTTGACACCTCGCTGGCCATCAACTCCAGCGCGCTCAACATGGCGACCGTGCTCAAGCAGCAGGCACAGGAGGCGGGCATCACCATCGCGATCAACCAGGTGAGTCCCGGCTCGTTCTTCGGGCCGAACTACTACACAAAGGTTCCGTTCGCGCAGATCTACTACGACTACTCGCCGTACCTCTCCCAGGTCGCGCAGACCTTCCTGCCAACGTCACCGTTCCAGGAGACGCACTTCAACAACCCGCACTACACGGAGCTCTACAAGCAGGCGAACAAGACTCAGAGCGCCAGCGTGCGCACGGAGATCATCCGGGAGATGATGCATATCGACTTCAACGAGGGCGGATACATCATCCCTTGTTTCGTCGACAGCCTCGACGCCTACAGCTCCGAGGTCTCGGGTTTCCAGAAGGGCAAGGTGGGCGAGCCGCTCGGAAACTTCAACTTTGAAGATTACAGCTTGGCGAGTTGACGCGTGTCAGTCACCGCTCAGCCACTCGAGGAGGAGAAAGCACGCACGAGGTCGCGGCCCCATCCTGTCCGGACGCTGCTGCTGCGGCGGCTGGGACTGGGCGTCGTGACGCTGTTTGTGGTGTCGATCGTGATCTTTCTCGCGACCGAGGCGTTGCCGGGCAACGCCGCGGTCGCAATCCTGGGGCACTCGGCGACACCGGCAGCCCTCCATGCCCTTGAGGCGCAGCTGGGTCTGAACCGTCCGGTGTTCGACGAGTACGGGCACTGGATCGGCGGGGTCTTGAGCGGCAATCCCGGCAAGAGCCTGGCGAACGGGCGACCCGTCTGGAGCACAGTCGGACCGGCGCTGCTCAACTCAGCGATCCTGGTCGTGCTGGCGGGGATCATCGGCAGTCTCATCGGGGTCGCGCTCGGCGCTCTGACCGCCCTGTACAAGGACTCCGTCTTCGACCAGATCACGTCGACGCTGGCGTTGGCCGCGACGTCGCTCCCAGAGTTCGTCGTGGCGATCGGACTCGTCATTCTCTTCGCAAGCGTCGTCCTGCAGATATTGCCCGCCGTCTCGCTGGTTCCCCCCGGCACCTACGCATGGAGCGAGCCGAGGCAGTTGGTTCTTCCCGTTGCGACACTGGTGATCGTCATCGTGCCCTACATCCAGCGCATGACGAGGGCGGCGACCATCGAAGCGCTGGCGTCGGACTACGTCGAGATGGCGCGGCTGAAGGGTCTACCGACCAGGAGAGTGCTCCTCGTCCATGCCCTGCCCAACGCGTTCGCCCCGGTGGTCCAGGTGCTCGGCCTGACGTTTCTCTACCTCGCAGGAGGGATCGTCGTCGTCGAGTTCGTGTTTGCCTTCCCGGGCATCGGAGCGGCCCTGGTCAGCGCGGTGAATAACCGGGATGTGCCGGTCATTCAGATGATCGTGCTCATCCTGGCGGGTTTCTACGTGTTCGTGAACATCGTCACCGACGTGATCGCCCTCCTGGCGACGCCACGGCGCCGGCTTCCGAGGTAAGACGTCGTGGCCGCCACATCCGCCGGCGGGGCAGTGAGCACTCAAGCAGCCGCTGCCCGCCGCCGCCAATGGACGACCATCCTGCGGCAGGCGGCGTCGCTGCCTCGTGCCCGTGTCGGACTCGCGCTGATGGCGTTCGTCGTCGGCGTCGCCGTGGTCGGGCCGTTCGTGACCCCGCACTCGCCGACGGCCACCCTCGTCGGACCGTTCTCGTCGCCATCCGGGGGCTCACTTCTCGGTGGCGACGAGCTCGGGCGCGATGTCCTCTCTCGCGTGCTGGACGGAGGGTGGGTACTCCTCCTGATGGCCGCCGCCGCGACCGCCCTCGGAGTTGCGGCAGGCACCGCGGCGGGTATCGGTGCCGCGTACCTGCAGGGCCGTTGGGATGCCTCGATCATGCGGACCGTGGACGTCATTCTCGCCTTCCCGCAGATCGTCTTCGCGCTGCTCCTCGTCTCGATCATCGGGCCCAAGCTCTGGCTGATCGTGGTGGCTGTGGGCTTCTCCCACGCGCCTCAGGTGGCGCGGGTGATGCGCTCGGCCGCGCTCGATGTGTCTGAGCGCGACTTCGTCAAGGCGACCGAGCTGCTCGGCGTCAAGCGCCGCCGCATCATGGCGCACGAGATCCTCCCGAACCTGATCACGCCAGTCATGGTGGAAACCGGCCTTCGCCTCACGTACTCGATCGTGATCATTGCCGGGCTCTCCTTCCTCGGGTTCGGGCAGGCACCGCCGGCCGCCAACTGGGGGGTCATGATCAATGAGAACCGCTCCGGTCTGGTCCTCAACCCGTGGCCAGTCGTGATCCCCGCTCTGCTCATCGCCCTCCTGACCATCGGCGCCAACACGTTCACCGACGCGGTCGCCCGCGTCACGATTGGCGTTGACCGTGAGTCCGAAAGCGGCGCCCTGGCGGACGCCCTCGCCGTGGTGGAGCAGCCGTGAGCCTGGACACCGTTGGGGCTCCCGGCGACGTCCGCGTCGATGTCCAGGGCCTGCAGGTTCGCTTGGCCGGGACCCGGACCGATGTCGTCGATGACGTGTCCTTCCAGGTGAGAGGCGGTGAACTCCTCGGGTTGGTCGGGGAGTCGGGCTCAGGGAAGACGACGATCGCGCTGACACTGCTTGGCCACACCCGCCGCGGTCTGGAGATCACCGCTGGCCGAGTGCAGATGAACGGCACGGACATGGCGACGGCGTCTGCGAAGGAGCTTCAGCACCTACGGGGCGCGGAGGTCGCCTATGTACCCCAGGATCCCGCGTCGGCTCTGAACCCAGCTCTGCGCGTCCGCACGCAGCTCGACGAGGTTCTGCAGTTCCACCGCGATGTCGTCGCTGCCAAGGGCCTCGGCGACCCGGCAACACGGGTGCGCCAGACCCTGGAGGATGCCGGCCTCGGCGCGAGGCCTGAGATCCTCGACGCCTATCCCCACCAGCTGTCCGGCGGACAGCAACAGCGCGTCGCGCTCGCGATGGCCTTCGCCCTGCAGCCAAGCGTCATCGTCCTCGACGAGCCGACGACAGGCCTCGACGTGACAACTCAGCGACACGTGCTCGACGCCGTGCTCCGGCTCAGCCGCTCCTACGGCGTGGCCGCCGTGTACGTCTCTCACGATCTCGCGGTGGTGGCCGGTCTCGTCGACTCACTTATGGTCCTCTATGCCGGCCGTGCGGTGGAGATTGGGCGAACCGCAGACGTATTCGGCAGCCCGGCGCATCCCTACACCCGCCAGCTGCTGCGGGCCGTCCCCTCGCCGGATCGTGCGATGACACTCCAGGGGATCGAGGGTCAACCGCCTCACCCCACCAAACGACCAACCGGATGTGAGTTCGCGCCTCGGTGTCCGCTGGCCGAAGACGCCTGTCGCGTGGGCAAGATCCCGCTCGTCTCCGTGTCCGGAGGCCACGTTGCTCGCTGCCTGCGGACCGAGGTGACGGTCGGCTCGGACGTGCGCCGCCCGCGGGTCGTGTCGAGGGTGCAGGCCACCAATGGACAAAACCTGTTCCGGGCGACCGGGGTGCACGCCCGCTATGGCTCCACGGAGGTGCTGCACGGTGTCGATGTCACCGTCGGCCACGACGAGTGCGTCGCCGTCGTGGGAGGGTCGGGATCGGGCAAGACGACATTCGCCAGATGCGCCGTGGGCATGCACGGCAACTGGACGGGCGAGGTCACATTCGACGGCGATGTTCTCGCCCGCCTTGCGCAGAGCCGCGATCGCTCGGTCCTCCAGGCGATGCAGTACATCTTCCAGAATCCGTATACCGCCCTCAACCCGCGCAAGACGGTCGGTGCCATCGTCGAGCTGCCGCTGGCGCATTTCGCGCAATCGATGGGGCGCTTGGAGCGTGACACTCGAGTGGCCCAGGTTCTGGAGGACGTCTCGCTCGGCGCCGACTTCCGGAATCGCTATCCCGACCAGCTGTCCGGCGGCGAGCGTCAGCGCGTTGCCATCGCCCGGGCGCTGGTGGTATCTCCGCGACTGCTCGTCTGTGACGAGATCACCTCCGCACTCGATGTGTCCGTCCAGGCGACGATCATCGAGCTCCTGCGCCGCCTGCAGGCCGAGCGCGACCTCGCGCTGCTGTTCATCACCCACAACCTCGCCCTGGTCCGCTCCATCGCCCAGACCGTCGTCGTGCTCCATGAGGGCGAAGTCGTCGAGTCTGGGCCGGTCGAGACCGTGTTCGAGAACCCCCAGCATCCCTACACCATCAAGCTGATGAACGACGCTCCCAGCTTGGCGTCGGCCGAGTCCTCAGAGATGGCCGTCGAGCACCCGCCGCAGTCTCCGCGGAGCGTCTGAGTCGACGGGCCGCTGAGTCGGCAGCCCAAGCGCCGCGAGAACCTCTGCCGCGTGCGGGTCGGGCAGGGCATTCCACCACTGCCGGCCGGCCTTCGCCCGCGTCGCGGGGTCGACGTGGCCGATGACCCGGACCCGTGACAGACCGCCATCAGGAAACGCGTCCACCTTGACGAACCCAACCGGTCCGATCGAGGCGGCCTGGAACTGATGGATGGTGTCGGGTTGAAGCAGGGTGTCGGAGAGCAGCTCGGCCCATTCGTCTCCCGTCTCGGAACCGTGGAGCGCGACCGATGCGGATGCGTTGTACCGATAGAAGGAGGTGTCGACAACCACCTGTGCGACGGTCCCGACGTAACCCAGGCGGAGCGTGAGCCAATCACAGTCGCCACTGCGTCGCCGTCGGGTCTCCCAGCCCTCCCCCATGTTTCGTGGCCGGTCGGGCCGGTTCACAACCTGAGCCGAACTGTAGAAATCGTTACTGCTCGCGACGACCAACCCGCCGGTGCTCCACGACGCCAGGTCGACGCTGACACCGTCGACGAGCCTCGGGTCCGGGAGGGCGTGGCCGTGGACCCGGAGACGAGCGACGCCTCCGTCGGGCGTGATCACGAGCCGGACGTGAGTCCACCGCCGCTCATCCGACACCGACAGGAGGTGGTGCGTGTCGCCGCCGATCGTGGCGGTGTCGACGAGGACCTCCCATGTGGTACCCGGGCCGCGTAGCTCCTGCTCGTCCGGGTAACCCTCGCGCGCTGTCGCCTCGATCCGACACGTCGCGGGGTGGTTTCCTGTGAATGAGGTTGTGTCGACGTCCACCGCGGTGATGACGCCCGGCATTCCGAGGCGGACAATCGCCCAGTCCTCGCCCGATCCGTCCCGCCGGCGACGGGTTTCCCAGCCGTCGACGAGCTCCCCTCTCGGCCCGAAGCGACCCGGCCTCCAGTCGCACGGCCCGGGGTCAAGCAGGTGTTCCTTTTCACCGAACGATTCGTCGCTGGCGGCGACGACCGTCCCGCCGACCCAGCGAGACGAAAGGTCAGACTCGCCGGCGGCGGCGTCAGGAATCGGCACAGTGGTCATTTCGTCGCTCATCGCCCTGACAGCGGCCAGCCGACGAACCGCTTGGTCTCCGGCGGGGCGTACGTCCAGCGCTTGCTTGTCGAGAGCCCGAGGCCGACGACGGCCTCAGCCAACCGAACCGCCGCGCCGACTCCGTCGACGACGGGCACACCCAACTCGGCCTGGATGGCGTCCTCGAGGCCGGCCAGACCGGCGCAGCCCAGGCACACGACCTCGGCGAAATCGCTCTCGACAGCGCGGCGGGCCTCTGCCAGCACGGCCTGGGCGGCGCTCTCGGGATCAGCGTCGACTTCGGCTGTCGACATTCCGCTGGCACGCACCGAGGCGCACCGATCGGCGAGGCCCGCCAGTCGGAGCCGATCCTCGATCATCGCGACGGATCGCTGCAACGTCGTCACCACACTGTAGGTCCGCCCGATCAATTGAGCCACGTGGGCGGAGGCCTCGCAGATCTCGATCACCGGAGCCGTCGACAGTTCCTGCAGGCCATCCTTGCCGTGCTCACCAAAGCCGGCGAGGACGATGGCGTCATAGTCATCGGGGTGCTGTTGCACGGCCTCCATCAGCGCGGCGGCGGCGATGTAGCTCTCAAAGGCACCGTCAACCGCCTCTGGACCAAACCGCGGAGTAAGAGGCACGATCTCCGTTCCGGGAGAGGCCACACCGCGGGCGGCGGTCGCAATCGTCGCCGTCATCTGCTCGCTGGTATTGACGTTCAGAACCAGGACTCTCACGATGCCTCCCTGCTCACGAGCCGCCCGCTCCGGGACTGGTCAATCCAGTGGCCTCTCAGCATTGTTGCACGAACCGCTCCGCTGAGTTCTCTGCCTGTGTATGGGGACACGGGGTGACGGTGAAGAAGCCGCGATGGATCGACGACGAACGTATCGTCCGGCACGAACACACACAGGTCAGCATCGGCGCCCACCGCGATACGTCCCTTGTCGCGGAGGCCGGCGAGGGCTGCGGGCGCGGTGGACATCCACTGAGCAAGGTCGGTGAGTGCGAAACCGCGCGCCCGAGCCGCTGTCCAGACCACTGGCAGAGCGATTTGAAGTGAGGAGACGCCGGCCCATGCCGTTGCGAAGTCATCCGTCTTCTGCTCCGGTAGGCAGGGCGAGTGGTCGGACACCACCGCGCTGAGTGTCCCAGCGCGCAAGCCATCCCAGAGCGCGGCTTGATGAGCGCGATCCCGGATCGGCGGTCCGCACTTGGCCGCGGTCTGTCCGTCAGCGATCTCCTCGGCGCAGAGCGCCAGGTAGTGGGGACACGTTTCGCCCGTCACCGCTACACCGGCCGCCTGTGCTTCCTCCAAGAGGGGCAGGCTGGACGCGCTTGACACGTGCGCGATGTGAGCGCGACCGCCCGTTCGTCTGGCGGCCTCGATCACCCGTTTGACGGCGCGATCCTCGGTCCAAGGCGGCCGTGCCGCAAGCCAGTCGGCATAGCGTCGGCTCCGAGCGGGCGGGTCGGGCGCGCCGGCAAAGTCCTCGGCGTGCACCATGACCGGAACGCCGGCTTGCGCCGTGGCCGCGAGGGTCGTCGTGAGCACGTCGTCGTCGACTGCCTCGAAGTCAGGTGAGCCAGGATCAACGAGGAAGCATTTGAAGCCAACCACTCCCGCGTCCAGGAGTGCGTCGATCTTGTCGGTGTTCCCAGGCGTCAGGCCGCCCCAGATGGCAACGTCGGTGTGAAGTTGTCCCTCCGTGGCCCGGTGCTTGGCTGCCAGGCTGACGAGGTCGACGGTGGCCGGGAAGCTGTCGATGGGCATGTCGACGAGCGTCGTGATCCCACTCGCAGCCGCTGCCGCCGTCGCAGTGGCAAAGCCCTCCCAGTCGGTGCCGGGGTCACAGATGTGGACATGACTGTCGACCAGCCCAGGGAGGATGACTGCATCCGCGCCGATCGTGATCTCCTCCCGGGCGTCGAGGTCAGCGTTCGGCGGGAGCACGGCGGCGATCATGCCCTGGCTGATCGCGATTGCCCGAGGGCCCTCGTGATCGTCCGCCACAACTCGCGCGCCACGAATGACCAAGTCGAATTCGCGGGTGTCGGATCCGGGCGGAATATCGATCATCATAATCCCGGGCCGCGCCCTGGCATCAGCAAATGCAAACGCATCGCTCCCGGAAGAGAACCGCTGGACTGACCGCAGTCGCGCTGCTGTCGGTGGGCGTCGGCGTCGCGGCCGCCGCGGCGGGCCCCGGCTCGGGATCACCGGGGCGAGCTCACTCGCACACCCGCGGCACCGTGTTTGAGGCGACCGCGACCTACCGAGGGCAGACGTACACGGCTCGGACCGTGAGCTGACTGGGAACCGTGCACTCGACCGGGCCGCCGACCGTGACCGGTTCGGCGGGCTACCGGGCGACCGTCGCTCCGCACCGCGGCACCCTGGGCCGGCGGCTGGCGGACCGTCGGCGACGGCCCTCCCGCCCATCGCAACGCCCGCTATCGCTCCGCCGTCGCCTACCCGACCCGGTAGCTGTATGGGATCGCCATGACCTCGCCGCCGTGATAGTCCGGGTCGATCTGGAACGCTCGCAGGCTCGCGTCGTCGACGTACAGCGTCCCGTGCACGAACGTCCCGCGCTTGGCGTGCGGCGTGATCGTGACCGGAATCGTCACGGTCCTCCCCGCTCCGGCGTTGACTGGCGAGAAGTGTTTCAGCTGCTGCGGGTTGAGCGTCTCCTGCCACAGGTCGCCGCCGGGGGAGCTGATGCTCGGATCAAAGGCGCGGGTCGTGACCGACATCGTCGTCGAGACTCGCTCGGCGACCATCTTGCTCTCGCCAAAGGGACCGACCGGCACCGGTGACAGGATCCACAATCCCGGTGCGAGCGGATCGCCCGAGAAGCCCGCGGTGGCGCGCTGCCCGGCGCTCGACTCGATGTCCGGATCTCCGTTCGTCGTGTTCTCGCTCGGCACCCCGAGCGTCGGGCTCGCGTCGAACTCGATCGGGGTCGCGCCCGCGGTCCGCGCGGTCGCCGTGAAGGCGGTTGACTCGGTCGGGACGAGATAGGTCGGGATCGGACCGCTGAAGGTGAGCGGCTCCTTGGTCGTCGCGGAGTTGACCGCGCTGAGTGCCAACTGCGTCTCGGCAGGTAGCCGCGCGTCGGCGAAATACGCCTCCGGCACGTCCCCGCGGTTGCGGACGCGGATATCGAAGGTCCGCGGAACGCCGCGCGAGAGGATTCGCGAGGACGAATCGGGCAGGCCGCCGGTCGCGGTTGCAGTGACGGCGGTGTCGTTGGTCGAGATCCTGACCGGCTGGGCGGTGTACCGCCCGGACACCTGCGGCGAGAACTCGACCACGAGCGTCCAGATGCCCGCCTGGGGCTGGAGGACATGGAGTTGGCCGCCGATCTCGTCGACATAGCCGGGGGCTGACGTGCTCGGGCGGTCGTTGCTCGTCGTCGCGAGCGTCTCACCGCTGGGCGAGACGAGCAATGCGGTGAACGGGTTGTGGCGACCGTCCAGGAGGCGGATCGTCGCGTTCAGCTCCGGAAGGCCCGCGGCGACCTTCGTCTGGTAGTACGAGGTCTGCCCGTTCCACGGGTCGCGACCGACCCCGCCGGTCAGGCGGGTCCTGAACTGCTGGCGACCGGCGGGGATCAGGCTGCGCAGCGTGACCGGGACCGTCGACTGCATCGGCTGGGCCTCACCCGGCGTCGTCGCGTCGAGCACGATCGACCCCGCCGTGTCGCCCGGCACCGGCGGCGTGGTCACGTCGAGCTGGACGGTCTGCGAGCTACCCGGAGAGAGTGTCACCAGCGACGGGCTGACCGTGCCGAACGACGTGTCCCGCGCGACGCCGGCCGCGAACTGCACCGGACCGGTCGTGCCTCCGACGCTGCTCTCCTCCGCCGATATGTAGGCCGTCCAGTGGCCCGGGGCCGGGTTGGTCACCTCGGCCACTCCATGGTTGCCGGGCCCCTGCGGATCGGAGAAATCAGCCATCTGGCCGGTCGGTGAGACGAGGGTGAGGAATACCGGGTAGGTCCCGCTGTGAAAGGCGATCGACGCTCGGAGGCGGCTCTCGCCCGCCGGGACGGCAAAGTGAACGGTTGCGTAGTTGTTCTCGTAGCCGTAGGCATCAAGGATGTGCGAACTGGTCGCGTCCCCCAAGTCCACCTGTGTCCGCTTCAGGTTCGTGTAGTGACCGAGCGTGCGGGTCGACAGCGAGAGGGTCTGCGTGGTCGTCGCGCTCGGGTTGGAGATCGTCTCCTCGAACTGCTGCGGCGATCCCGGCGCGCCGGTCGCGCCCAGCTGGGTCGGACTGTCGAGGACGGTCGCGCTCGGACCACCGCTACCTGTCTGACCGCCGCCCGCCTCGGCGGCCAGCACCGCGCGGTAGGCATCGAGTCGGCCCGCGCCCTGCTCCTGAGCGGGCGCGCCGATGTCGTCGGCGCTGGAGATGATGATCTGCTTGACCTGCGCCGGGGTCGGGGCCTGCCCGCCGTGAGTCTGCTGGTAGGCCTGGATGACGAGCGCTGCGGTGCCGGCGGCGTACGGAGACGCCTGGCTGGTGATCCCCTGCATGACGATCGGCGCCGGCTGCCCGGCGTCGCTGTAGCAGTCTGCGAACTGCTTCACGTCGGTCGAGCAGTCCGACCAGTTGAACTCGCCCGGCGCGACGACGTCGACGGTCTGGCCCGCCAGGGTGAATCCGCTGGCGCTCGCCTCGCTGACGTTGTCGTTGACCCATCCGGTGATCCCGGGGAACCGGGCGGGGAAGCCCGACTGGATGAGCGCCCGGTAGGTCGTGCTCGCCCCGACGGAGATGACCAAGGGATCGGACGCGGGTGACCCTTCGGTGTTCGTCGGCCCGGTGTCACCGGAGGCGGCGACCACGGTGACACCCGCGGCGACGGCGGCGTCCTGCGCCTGTTTGATGACGTCGAGAGCCGGCGGGTCATCCGGATAGGAGTTGACGACGAGTGACTCGTTGAGCACCTGGATGTGGTCGACGGTGATCCCGTAGTCGATTGCCTGCAGCAGCGCCGAGGTAAAGCCTTCGTTGTCGTCGCCGAAGGCGTCGAGGATGGCGACGCTGGCCCCGGGCGCGACCCCCTCGATGCGGACCGGACACGGCTGGTTGAGCGGCACCGCTCCGTCGTGGCTGACGTCATAGGTCTGTCTGCCCTGCGCGGCCAGCGCGGCGGTATCGAGGAACGCCTCGGCCCCACCGGTCGGCACGTTCGTGCCCTTGCCGGTGAAGTCCGTGTCGTCGTAGATGACGTGCTCGCCGTCGGGGCGGATGAAATCCGGGTCGTTGACGTCGAGGTTGTCGGCGACGAGCCCGATGCGGACGCCCGCGCCCGTGATGCCGAGCGATCGCGCGGTGGCGACGTCGGGATCGTCGGAGTCGGCTCCGATCGTCTGCAGCGCCTCGGGATCGAGCTCGGTCTGGCCGCTCGGCGCGCACGCCTGCTGGGGCGCAGTCACGGCCGCCGCTGCCCGGTGGCCGGCTCCGTGAGGGGTCGCCGGCGGGACGGAGGCGAGCCGGATGACCTGATCGGGGATGACGCGCGCGACCGAGGGGTCGTGGCGAAGCCGCGCTTCCTCGGCCGGGGTGACGGTTCCCGACACCGCGTTGATGAGGTGGTAGGTGTGCAGATCGGTTGCGCTCGCCGCGCTCATCGTCCGAACGAGGGGTGTCTCATCGGCGGTGAAGGCATGCTCACGCTGGGACAGCTCACCACGTGAGAGCGGCACCGGCCCGAGCTGACCCTTGAGCATCACGATGACCCGGCGTTCCGGCGGCCGGCGTGTCGACGCCTGCGCCTGTGAACGTCCACTCGTGCACGCCACGGCGCAGCCCACGGCCACGGCGGCAGCCGTCACCCCATCGCGAATCCTCACGATGACACCCCCCGATTCGATTGGTTCCTGGGCGACGCCCGGGCATCCAGCCCAACCCCACGTCGTCGCCGGCGCAACATACCAAACCTTAGAGAAATGTTCTAATTTCTTTTAGTGACGCCGCTCGCTCGGTCCTGCTCCGACTTTCGACCCGATCGAAGCTCCGGGTTAGAGCACGCAAGCCACCCATGGTGCGCGCGGACATCGTCCTTGACGGCGGCGCGGGCGCGCGGTTCACTTGGTGCCCGCCCGGTGGCGTCGGGGGCGTCGGGGTGAGCGACGAGAGGGGCAGACCTTGAGTACTCGTATGCAGCGCGGCCGCAACCGGGGAGCGTGGATCGTCTGCGCGACGCTTCTGCCGATGAGTCTGTGGGTGACGGGAGGCGCGCATGCGGCGGCGTGGCGCGGATCTACGGGCCGCTCCGCGAGAGCGGGCGCTGTGTCGTGCACCACCGCGTGGGTGTCCGCCGTCTCGGGCAACTGGAATGACCCGACGAAGTGGACCAACGGCGTGCCGAGGTCCACGTGCGCAGCGAAGATCACCGTGGCGGGCATCTACACGGTGACGATCTCCGGCTACACCGGGTCGGCCGCGACGCTCACCCTGGGTTCAGGGACCGTGGCCTCCCAGACATTGGTCGTGCAGGCGACCGACAACTGCGGCGGCGCCAGCAGTGCCGAGTTGTCGCTCGCCGCCGGCGGATCGCTCGCCACCACGGGCGTGATCGAGCTCACCCAGAGCGGATCGTGCGGCGGCGGCACCCCCTCACTGGAGACAACAAGCGGGACGCTCAGCAACGGAGGCATGATCAGCACCGTCCTCGGGACGAACCAGACGACGGCCGCCCATATCGACGGCACCACGACGAACACCACGAGCGGCCAGATGTCGATCGGCGCGCCCACGGCGTTCGGCGAGAACATCAGCGGCAGCACGCTCGACAACCATGGCGGAATCAAGTTCACCACGGGCGACTCGCTGACGACGTACAACGACGCGGCGGTCACCGACGACAGCGGCGGCTCCATTGACGGCGTCACGAGCGGGTCCTTGGTGATGGACGGCGGCACCTACACCCAGGGCGCAGGCGGGGGGTCGACTGAATACAACCCGGACGTCATCCTCAACGACGCCTCGCTCAACTACACCACCGGCGCGGGCGGGGCCTGGATCGTTGCCCAGGGCACCACGACGCTGTCGGGCGATCCGGTCGGCGATCTCACCATCCAGGCGACCGACTTCTGCAGCGGCGCCACCAACGCGGGGGTGACCGCCGGCTCAAGCCTCACCAACGACGCGCACATCGTGCTCACCCAGACCGGTGGGTGCTCCGGCGGCACCCCATCGCTGACCGTCGAGAAGCCCGCCGTCCTCACCAACGACGGTGTCATCAGGGCCACGGCCGGCCCGAACCAGAGCACGACCGCGCAGCTTGACGGCGACATCACCAACACCGCCTTCGTCGATGTGGACGCCCCAATCGCGTTCGGGAGCGCCATCACAGGCAGCACGTTCGACAACCGCGGCGACGTCGCCCTCGCCGCGACCCTGACAGCCGAGAACGGCGCAGCCGTCACCGACGACTCCCGCGGCCTTTTCAACAACGGAAGTCGCAACGGCTCAGGCCCCGGACATCTGCTCATGGACGGCGGCACCTACACCCAGGGTGCCGGTCGGATCAGCCAGACCGCACCCGTGCCGACCTATCCGGCTGTCGTCCTGAGCTCGGCGGCGCTTCACTACGCGGGCGTGGGCAAGGGGGCGATCCTGGCGGAGGGGTCGATCCCGGAGACCGGAAGCCTCGCCGTCGGCCAGCAACTGGCGCTCGAGTCGACCGACTCCTGCAGCGGCGCCCAGGACGTGACGCTCAGCCCGAAGAAGAACTTCACCAACGCCGGAACGATCACGTTCACCCACGCCGGCGGCTGCGCGAGCGGTTCGGACACGATTGTGCTGCCGTCCGGGAGCACGCTCAGCAACGAGGGCACCCTGTCGGCAGTGGCGGGGACCGCGGCCGGCGCTGCGCAGATCGACGGCAAGGTCAAGAGCAGCGGCCTGGTCTCGGTCGCCTCCGGGGTGACGCTCGTGCTCGACGGCACGCTCACCAACATGAAGACAGCGACCAGCACCTTGACGGGCGGCAAGTACTCGCTCAGCGGCGATTTCGAGTACGACAACCCGTCCTTTGACACCAACGGGATCATGACCAACGGGGCGAAGCTCACGCTCGACGGATCGGGCGCGTTCACCGACGGAGACGGCGAGAACGCAATGCGCGATCTCGCATCGAATACCAAGGCGCTTACGCTCGCCGGCGGCGAGGGTCTGACGACGCCGGCCTCGCTCTCCGATTCCGGGACGATCACCCTCGGTGGCGGCAGCACGCTCACGGTGGGCGGCAACTATGCCCAGACTTCGGGCGGGACGCTCGGGGTGACGCTCGCCTCGCCGACCAGCTCGGGGGAGCTGGTGGCATCCGGAACCAGCAGCCTCGCCGGCACCTTTGACGTCACCCAGACCTACCAGGCAACGGCGGGGACAACGTACACCGCAGTCAGCTCCGCGTCGCGCGCGGGCACCTTCGCCACTGTCAACACGACGAGCACGGTGCCGGGTGGGGCCACACCGCAGGTGTCATACACCCCCACGGGCGTCTCGATCACGGAGGTGACCGGCGCCGGGCACTGATGACTCGCACCGGCGGCGGGACGGCGGGCGCCCCGTGCGCGACCCCAGGCGCGTTGTCAGCTGGGTCGCAACTGCGACCGAGAGAGCCGTGACGGCACTCGCGTCCGCCGGCGACTCGGTCGACGAGGACGCGGGGCGCGCGGGAGCGGGCGGTGATCTCGCAGACGTGTCGATGAAGGCTCTGCGTCGGGAAGCGGGATCCCGCCGATGGGCGGCGGCGGTGTCGGCCGCGTGTCGCCGGAATCCGGCCCCCCGCCACCGTCGTCTCCTGGTCCCGGATCCGGTCCCTCCCAGTGGAAGAGCAGGAAGGCGGCTGCGGCGGCGACCATGAGCCCCCACACGAACCCGATCCACAACAGGACTCCTGCGGCTTGCTCGTCAGCCTGCATCAGGATCGCCGCTAGATCTGGAAGCACCATCACCACAGCGACCGCGATGAGCCGGAGCCAGAACCTCGATCTCCGGCACCGCGCGCGACCCGAGACGGCGCTGGTCAGAACGGCGAACGGCAAGGACTGGAAGCACAGCACCACGACCACGACCTTCATGCCCCAAAACTACACCCGTCAGCCGGCGCCGTGGGCACGGTCAGCCGACTCGTCCTCCTGCTCGTAGGCCTCTTCCTGATGCTCCTCGGCCTCTCGGGCCAGCCTGTCGGCGCGGCGAGCATCGTCGGTCGTCTCGGCCAAGCTGGCCTTACGCCGCATCTCCTCGCGCTCCTGGCTCGCTCGATCAGCATGCTCGGCGGCCTCTTCGATGGCGTCCTGGCGGTCTGTGTGTTCGTCTGGTTCGTTCATCGCATCTGCGACTACCCGCTTGCCGTCCACCAACCCAACGCCACCGGTCTCCGCGCGGTCGGGGGAGTCGCCGCGGGCGGTGCGTATACCGTTACCGCGAGACGAGGAGGCTCCCGATGACCATCACCATCACCGCATTTGATCGGTCGCCCGATGGCGGCGCGGGCCTGGCGCGCGACACGCGCGTTCGCTGGGCGCTTGAAGAGGTAGGCCGGCCCTACGAGGTGCGCCTGGTGTCGATGCGCGCGAAGCAGGAGCCCGCGCATCTGCGCGTCCATCCTTTCGGCCTGATTCCGACCTATGAGGAAGGCGAGCTTGTCCTGTTTGAGACGGGCGCGATCATCCTGCACATCGCCGAGCGCCATGCGGGCCTGTTTCCGGAGGATGCCAATGCGCGAGCGCGGGCCATCACCTGGATGTTCGCCGCGGTCAACACCGTGGAGCCGCCCATCCTCGAACTGGTGACCGCCAAGATCTTGGAAGGAGACAAGCCCTGGGCCGGCGAGCGGCTGCCTCTGGTCAAAGACCGCATTCGCGATCGAATGGGCCAGCTTTCTGCCCGCTTGGGCGATGCCGAGTGGCTCGATGGGGCGTTCAGCGCGGGCGATCTCATGATGGTCTCGGTGCTGCTCAGGCTGAGACCCTCGGGGCTTCTGGACGAGTCTCCGGCACTGGCTGCCTACGTGGCCCGCGGCGAAGCGCGGCCCTCGTACAAGCGGGCGTTCGCCGCCCAGTGGGCGATCAACGCCGCCAGTCCGCAAGCCGGCTGACTTGACGGCGCTTGGGATTGGGTCAGGCGGCGCGGGCGGGGCGGCTGCGGCTTTCCGCAATCAGCGCGTTGACCTGCGCGCGGCGGCGCGCGAGCTTGGCGGCGGTCTGCTCGGTCTGGCACCACGTATGAACCGCCTGCGCCTTGCGAAGCTTCTGAGCCGCGAGCCGCAGGCGGGCGGCGAGCTCGCGATCGTCCAGCGCCATGGCCTGCATGCCGTGAAGTTACGGTCCGCGGCGGACGTGACGAAAGACGTCGAGACCGACCTCGCCGTCGGATAATCCAGCCCACGCGCACCTTTGACAAACACTCGCGGAGGTCGGAATGCACGATCAAGTGGTCTCGTTCACCCGGATGGCCGATGGCACACGGCACGACTACGAGTTGCTGGCCGCTGCCGAGGAGCGCTTCTGCCAGGCGCTGCCTGACCGCCTGCTCGCTGCGGTGCAGGAGCTGCAGCACAGCTTCTCCGGCTACCAGGTCACGCGGTATGAGCATTCGTTGCAGAGCGCGACCCGGGCACTGCGGGACGGCCGCGATGAGGAGTACGTGGTCATGGCGTTGCTGCACGACATCGGCGATTCGCTGGCCCCGCACACCCACTCCGAGATGACCGGCGCGATCCTGCGCCCGTTCGTCCGACCGGAGCTGGTCTGGATCTGCGGCCACCACGGCGCGTTCCAGCTCTACTACTACGGCCACCACTACGACATGGATCCCAACGTCCGTGATCGCTGGGCCGAGCACGAGTATTACGCCGCGACCGTCGAGTTCTGCGAGCGCTATGACCAGAACTGCTTCGACCCGGATTACGAGTCCGAGCCGCTGGAGAGGTTCCAGCCGATGGTGCAGCGCGTCTGCAGCGAGCCGCGGTACCTGCCCGATGACTATGCGTAACTGAGCGCTCGCGATCGACCGACCGCCGCAACGACCAGATCCGCGGCCGGCTGCCGTTGACACGCCAAATATTGTCCGGCCCCAACCATGAACGTGTACTTCGTTGGGGCATGAGAGGTCGGGTATGAGCACAACCGTCGAGCCAACCGTCCGGATCGGCGGACACGTCGTCGTCGAGAGCCTGACCGCGCTCGGAGCCGACAGCGTCTTCGGAGTTCCCGGCGTCCACGCGCTGGCGATCTGGGAAGCGCTGCGCACCAACGGCGGCCTGCGCGCCTACGGCACCCGCACCGAGCTGTGCGCCGGGTTCGCCGCCGACGGCTACGCGCGCAGCAGTGGCCGCCCCGGGGTGCTGCTGCTGTCGACCGGGCCCGGTGCGCTGAACTCGCTGACCGCGCTGATGGAGGCCGCCAGCTCGCACGTTCCGGTGATCGCGATCTCGAGCCAGATCCCGCGGGCGCTGATGGGCCGAGGGCGCGGGTTCCTGCACGAGCTGCCGGATCAGATCGGGTCGTTCGCACCGCTGGTCAAGCGCGCTGCCCGCGCCGAGACCGCCGAGGCGATCCCCGGGCTGCTGGCGGAGCTGTGGGCCCACGCGCTGACGCCGCCGAGTGGCCCGGTGTTCCTGGAGATCCCGGTCGACGTGCTGACCGGCCAGACCGGCGTCGGCCCCGTATCGGAGTTGACCGCCGAGCCGCGCCGGCAGGCGGCGCGCACGGAATCGGTCGCCGCTGCCGCCCAGGCGCTGAGCGGCGCGGAGCGCCCGGTGGTCTGGGCCGGTGGCGGGGTGGTGCGCTCAGGCGCGCAGGCCCAGTTGGCCGAGTTGGCCGAGCTGCTCGGCTGTCCGGTGGCCACGACCTACATGGGAAAGAACGCGATCCCGGACGACCACCCGCTCGCGGTCGGCTGCGGCTGCGACGAGGGCGCGTTCGCCGAACTGATCGAGGGGGCCGACGTGGTCCTGTGCGTCGGCACCGAGCTCGGCGCCGAGACGACCCGCCAGTACGAGCTGACGTTCTCCGGCGCGGTCGTGCAGATCGACGCGGCGCCGGAGCGGATCGGCGCGACCTACCCGGCGCTCGGCGTCGTCGGCGACGCGAAGCTGACGCTGCAGGCGCTGAACGAGCGGCTGCGGGAGATCGGCGCCGGCGGTTCGGCTCGCCTCCAGGCGTCACAGCAGGCCGCGTCGGCCCTGCGGGCCCGGATCCGAGATGGGCTGGAGGCACAGGGCCACGACACCGAGCTGGCGCTGTTGGCCACGCTCGAGGCCGCGATGCCCGAGAACGCGATCACCGTCTGGGACATGACGATCCTCGGGTACTGGGCGGCGCCGCACCTGCGGATGCGCGGAACGCAGCAGTTCCTGTATCCGCTCGGCTCCGGGACGCTCGGCTACTCGTGGCCGGCGACGATCGGCGCCGCCGCCGCCCACCCCGGGCAGCCGGTGCTCGGCGTCGTCGGCGACGGCGGGTTCCAGTACGCGCTCGCGGAGCTCGGGACCGCGCGTCAGCACGGCCTGGGCGCCAAGCTGCTGGTGGTCGACGACGGCGGCTACGGAATCCTTCGCTCCTACCAGAGCGACGCGTACGGCGAGACGGTGGCCGTCGATCTGGCGCAGCCGAGCTTTGCGACGCTGTCCGAGGCGTTCGGGGTGCCGGTCCGTGAGGGCGCCCCCGACGACCTGCCAGGGCTGCTCGACTGGCAATTCAGGGTGGAGGGGCCCGCGGTGTCGGTCGTCCGCGGTCCGATCGAAGTCGCCGGCGTCACCGCGTGAGCGGCCCACGGGTCGTCCTGGTCGATCAGGCGGGCGACCTCGGTGCGGTCACCGCCGCCCTGGCCGGCGTGGATGGGGTGTCGTGCGAGATGCGCCAGGGACTGCCGCAGGGCGAGGGGATCGTCGCGGTGCTGGTCCCGCCGGAGGTGCCCGTCGGCGCCGCCGAGCTGCGCGGGCTGCCGGACGTCCGGATCGTCGCCGCAACCTCCACGGGATACGACCATCTCGACCTGGCCGAGATCGCGGCGGTCGGCGCGTGGGCGACGCACTGTCCCGGCTACTGCGACGACGAGGTCGCCGATCACACGATCGCGTTGGCGCTGGACCTGTTGCGCGGTGTCACCCTGCTCGATCGCTCCGTCCGGGCCGGCCGCTGGGACGTCACGGAGGTTCCGCCACGCCGGATCGCGGGGTCGGTGCTCGGGATCGCCGGGCTCGGCCGGATCGGGCGTGAGGTCGCGGGCCGCGCGGTCGCTCTGGGGATGCGGGTGCTCGGCGCCGACCCTGTCGTCACCGCAGTCGACGGCGTCGAGCTGATGGGGCTCGACGAGCTGCTGGGGTCGGTCGACGTGCTGACGGTGCACGCGCCGCTCACCCCCGAGACACACGGGATGATCGGCGCCGCCGAGCTGGCGGCGATGCGACCCGACGCATACCTGATCAACTGCGCCCGCGCCGCCCTGATCGACCGCGAGGCTCTCGGAGCGGCGCTGCGCGCCGGGCGGCTGGCGGGGTGCGCGCTCGACGTGCTTGACCACGAGCCGCCGAGCGGCGAGGAGCCGGATCTCGACTGGCCGCGGACGGTGATCAACCCACACGCCGCGTGGTACTCGCCACGGTCCGCTCGCGAGCCCTACCGGCGGGCCGGCGAGGCGGTGCGAGCAGTGCTGGGCGGCGACGAGCCCCGCGACGCGCTGGCTCGCCCCGCGTGAGGTGGGTCAGAGCGCGGCGGCCACGGCGGCCGCCGCCTGCTTCACGCTCTCGGCGATCGCCTCGCCGGATGCGCCCTCGAACCGCTGCGTGATCGCCATCGCGCTGACCATCCCGACGATCGAGTCGCCGTGCTCGACGGCCGCGCCGACCGCCGTCCAGCCCGGGTCCCACTCGTCGCGGTCGACGGCGATCCCGCTCTGCCTGATCTCTGCGAGCTCGTGGGCGAGCGCGGCGCGGTCGGTGACGGTGGCGTCGGTGAATCGCGATAGTGGCTGGCGCAGCACCTCGTCGCGCTCCGGCTCGGCCAGGAACGCGAGCCACAGCTTGCCGGCGGCGGTGGCGTGGACCGGGAGGCTCCAGCCGACCATGTTCGGCTCGGGCCTGCCGGGCGGGTCGATCTGATCGATCGCGACCGGCTCGGTCGGGGTCGGCGCCGCAAGCACGCTCGACATGCCGGTCTGCGCGGTCAGCGCGACCAGCGCCGGGCGTGCCCTGCGCACGAGCGCCCCGTGGCCTCCGCGCACCGCCAGCCGGCCGACCTCGTGGCCGAGCACGAACCGTCCGCTGTCAGGGTCCCGGTCGACCAGCCCGTGGTGCTCGAGCGTGAGCAGCAGCCGCCAGGCGGTGCTGCGGTTCAGCGACGCCGCCTCGGCGAGCTCGGCCAGCGACGGCGGGCTCGGCGACTCGGCCACGACGCGCAGCAGCGCGACCGCGCGGTCGATCGACTGAATCCTGCGGCTGGCCGGCTCCCGGGCGGGCATCGCTGACGATCATGGCAGAGCGACTCGACATCGGGTCGCGCATTGTGCAGAATACCTCGCACGATATGGGACAGAACCCATGGTCAGCTGAGGTCGCGATCATCGGCGCCTACGAGGCGCCGTACCGGTCGGCGCCCGGCGTCCACCCGTTCGCGATCCACGCCGAGTGCGTGGCGGGCGCGCTCGCCGATGCCGGGCTCGAGCTCGGTGACGTCGACGGGTTTGCGACCGCGGCCTCGTTCCCGCCCGAGGGCGCGCGCGAGATGGCGGTGGCGGAGGTGGCCGAGTACCTCGGGCTGCGACCCCGGTGGTTCGACGGCACCGACATCGGCGGCGCCGCCCCGATCGCCCACGCCGGTCACGCGGCGATGGCGATCACCACGGGGATGGCCGACGTCGTCGTCGTCAGCTACGCGGCATCGGGCCGATCCTGGCCGCACGGCTCCGAGGACTACCTGACCTATGCCTCGGGACCGGGCCAGTGGGAGGTTCCCTACGGCCCGACGACGGTCGCGACCTACGCGCTCGCGGCACACCGTCACATGCACGAGTTCGGCACCACGCCGGAACAGCTCGCGCAGATCGCGGTCCAATGCCGAGCTAACGCCGCCGCCAACGAGCATGCGCGCTACCGCGACCCGATCACCGTCGACGACGTGCTCGGCTCGCCGGTGATCGCCTCCCCGCTGCACCGGCTCGACTGCTGCGTGGTGACCGACTCGGGGGCGGCCTTCGTGCTCGCGTCACGCCGGCGAGCACAGTCGCTGAGCGGGGTGAAACCCGTGTATGCGCTGGGGTTCGGGGAGGCGCTCGGGCAGGTCTCGATGAACCAGATGCCGGACTTCACCGCCACCGCCGGGGCGCGGTCCGGCGAGGCCGCGCTTGCCGGCTCCGGCCTCACGCCCGGCGAGATCGACTGCGCTCAGCTGTACGACAGCTTCACGATCACGGTGCTGCTGGCGCTCGAGGACCTCGGCTTCTGCGCCCAGGGCGACGGCGGCCCGTTCGTCGCCGGCGCCGGGATCGCTGCCGGGGGTCCGCTGCCGATCAACACCGATGGTGGCGGCCTGTCGTCCAACCATCCGGGACGCCGCGGGGCGATCGCCATGGTCGAGGGGGTGCGCCAGCTGCAGGGACGCTCGCCGGGGGTGCGGCTTACGGGAGCACGGACGTGCGTGGTGCACGGGGTCGGAGGGTCGCTGTCGGCAACCGCGACGATGGTGCTGGGGACATGAGCGGGCACGGCGAGATCGAGCACCGGCCCGGGGCGAAGCCGGTCCCTCTGACCGACGGGCTGTCCGAGGTCTACTGGCAGGCGGCGCGGGAGCAGCGGTTGCTGATCCAGCGTTGCGCGGCGTGCGGGGCCCACCAGTTCTATCCGCGGTCGCATTGCAGCTCGTGCCTGGCGGCGGAGCCCGAGTGGGTCGAGGCGAGCGGACGCGGGCGCCTGCACACGTTCAGCGTCGTGTTTCGCAGCAGCAATCCCGAGTTCGCCGACGACTGCCCGTACGTGTTTGCGATCGTGGAGCTCGACGAGGGCGTGCGGCTGTCGACCCGGATCGTGGGGACGCCAGTTGACACGTTGGCGTGCGACGCGGTCGTCGAGGTCGCCTGGCCGCAGGCGCCGACTGAGCCGCCGCTGCCGGTGTTCACGCTGGTCGCGAACGACGAGGGGTCGAGGTGACCGCCTACCTCGAGGACCTCGAGCCCGGCCGGGAGTTCGTCTCCGGCGGCCGGACGATGACCGAGGCCGACATCGTCGCCTTCGCCGGGATCTCCGGCGACTTCAGCCCGCTGCACACCGACGAGCCCTGGGTCCGTGAGAACACGCCGTTCCAGGGCCGGATCGCCCATGGCCTGCTCGTCCTGTCGGCCTCCAGCGGCCTGCGGACGCCGGGACTCGACGATCTCGAGGTGATCGCCTACCTCGAGGAGGCTCGGACGTTCGTCGCGCCGACCTACCCCGGCGACACGATCCGCGCGCGCTGGACGGTGCGCGAGCTGCGCCGCTCGACGTCGCGGCCGACGATGGGCGTCGTGACGGTCGATGTCGAGGTCGTCAAGCAGGACGACACGGTCGTCCAGCGCGGCCACGACGTGTGGCTGGTCGCCGCCGGGCCGGAGCCCCCGCCGCCGTGAGCGGGGCCACGGTCCGGCCGTGAGCGACGCGGCCGGGGTCACGATCCACGGGGCTCGGCGGTTTGACGGACGGATCGCGCTCGTCACCGGCGCCGGCTCGGGAATCGGCGCGGCCACCGCCCGGCGGCTGGCGGCCGAGGGGGCGATTGTCGGCTGCGCCGACCGCGATCTGGCGGCGGCCACGGCGACCGCGCAGGCGATCGCGGACGACGGTGGCACCGCCGAGGAGATCGGGCACGACGTGACCGACGCGGGTTCCTGGGAGCGTGCGGTCGAGCACTGCGTGCAGCGGTTCGGCGGGCTCGACGTGCTGGTCAACAACGCCGGCTTCACCCGCGACCGCACTGCGGTGACGATGTCGGAGAGTGAGTGGGACCAGGTGATCGACGTCCACCTGCGCGGCACCTGGCTGGGCTGCCGCCAGGCGCTGCCGGCGATGCGCGAGCGCGGTGCCGGGGCGATCGTCAACGTCTCCTCTGAGTCGCGTCACGGTTCCTTCGGCCAGGCCAACTACGCCGCCGCCAAGGCGGGGATCGTCGGTCTGAGCCGAACCATCGCGCTTGAGCACGCCCGCCACGGAATTCGCTGCAACGCAGTCGCGCCGGGGATGGTCGACACCCCGCTGACCCAGGCAATGGACGCCCCCATCGCCGGACAGCTCCGGGCCGCGATCCCGATGGCCCGGTTCGGCGGCGCGCACGAGATCGCCGCCGCCATCGCGTTTCTGGCCTCCGGCGACGCTGCCTACATCACCGGTCAGACCCTCAACTGCGACGGGGGCACGACCTGGAGCTGAGCAGCTCCGCCAGCCGGCCGACGGCCTGCCGGATCGACGCGCTCACGGACACGCCGTGGCTGCGCAGCATCTCGGCCGCGGGCGATTCCGGGTACATCGAGTGGACCGTCAGGGCACGGCCCGTGTCGGCCGCCGCCTGCGCCAGCGCCAGTGCGCCGCGCACCTCGGCCTCGGCGAACTCGGACGAGTAATCGCCGTATCCCCCGAAACACCCGGCCATCAGCAGACCGGCCACCTCGCCGGATCGCATGATCGCGCCCGCGGTGCGGTCGAACGTGCGGATGTCGGACTCGCCGCTGCCGGCGAGGTCGATCGGGTTTCCGACCGCAGCGGTGGCGGTCAGCGGCGCTCGGAGCTGCGCCATCAACGGTTCGCTCAGCCGCGGAACCTCGAGTCCCGCCCGCTCGGCGAGCGTCGTCGCCAGCGCGGCATGGCCGCCCCCGTCGGCGAGGATCCCGACCCTGGGGCGCGGCGCCCGCGACCGTCCGAGGAACTGCGCGGCCGCGTCGATCAGCTCGCTGGGGTCGGCGACGCGCTCGATTCCGCCCGCTCGGCAGACCGCATCGATCTCCGCTCGCGGCGGCGGCTCCGACGCCGTGTGCGACGCGGCCACGCGAGCCGTGGCATCGCTGCGGTCAGGCGCCATCAGCAGCACCGGCTTGCCGAGGGCCCCAGCCGCGCCGGCGGCCTGGACGATCGCCTCGGGGTTGCGGAGATCCTCCAGGTACAGCGCGATCAGTCGCGTCGGCTCGTGCTCGAGCAGCGAGGAGAAGGCGGTGGCGGCGTCGATGCCGGCCTGATTGCCCAGCGACACGAACCGGGACAGGCCGAGCCCGCGGGCCTGGGCTAGCCGTCCCAGCTCCAGGCCGAGATTGCCGCTCTGCGAGATGAATCCGATCGACCCCGCCGGGAACCCGGCCGGGACCAGCTCGAGCTGCGTGGAGGCGTCGAACACGCCCAGGCAATTCGGTCCGAGCAGCAGCGCACCCCCGGCGTGTGAGCGGGCGGCCAGTCGCGCGTCGAGCGCCCGCCGGCGGGCGAGATCACCCGCGAACGATGTGATCACCACCAGCGCCCTGGCACCCATGGCCAGCGCGTCGTCGATCGATGCGTCGACCGCCCGCTCGGGCACCACGATCACCGCCAGCTCACTCGGCTCCTCAAGCTCGCGCAGCGAGCGGTGGGCGGGCCGGCCGAGCACCGTGCCGCCGTGCCGGTTGACCAGCGCGACGGTTCGGCGGTGCGACCCGCGCACGGCGCCCTGCGCGAGCCAGTTGCCCCATTTTCGGGTGTCATCGGAGGCGCCGACCACCGCGACCGAGGCAGGGTCATAGAGCGACCTCAGCGTCGAGCCGGAGGGTGTGGTCGGGCGCACCATGTGCGAGGACTATTGCACGATGGCCCAATCCTCGTTGGCAGTCTTGCATAATCTGCAAGGAGATGAGCACGATACGGGCACCTGTTTGGATAAATTTGTCCGCTCCTCCCTTGACATGAGGTCCGCAAGAGGAGTATTAAACGGCCAGTTCAAATGGCCATTCGGATGTTCGATATGCAGAACGGCGAGTCAGAAAACCCCCTCGACAGGTCCCCCACGCGTCGTCCGCCCCCGCGGCGGCCGCGGGGATCGGTGCGGCGTCCGGAGATCCTGGCGACCGCGATCGAGCTGCTTGCCGAACAGGGGCTATGGACCTTGCGGGTCGCTGATGTCGCCAAACGGGCCGGGATCAGCCCGGCGACCGTCATCTACTACTTCGGGACCAAGCATCAGCTGTTCGAAGAGGCGATCTCCGACGCCGACGGCGACTTCTATGCGCGCCTGTGGCCAGAGCTCGCCGGGATCGAGGCACCCGCCGATCGGATCGCCTGCCTGATCGAGCGCTCCAGCCGCAGCGAGTGGGTCCTGTGGCTGGATCTGTGGGCGTACTCGCGCCGCCACCCGGAGATGCTCGCCGCCGAGCGCGGCTTCCACGAGCGTTGGTGCACGACGATCGCCGATGTCGTGCGCTACGGCCAGCGGCACGGAGAGTTCCGGGAGGGGGACCCCGACGGAGTCGCCCTCCGGCTCGCCTCGCTGACGAACGGCCTCGCCGTTCACATGGTGCTCGAGTCGCATGACCGCGAGGAATACATCGAGATGTCGATCAGGTCGGCTGCGTTGGAGCTCGGCTGCGACCTGGACGCGCTGCGCGAGGGAATCGCGCGCATACGAGAAGGGCCAGCAGCAAGCCAGACGTGACGCAGTGCGCCAAGTACACCGCGGTCCGGCCGGGCGTTCAGGGAGCAGCCGACACCGCACCCGAGGAGAGAGAGACAGAAGACAATGAGTGTGATCACTCGCCGGACATTTCTTGACGGTGCTGCCAAGGGCGGCCTCGCTCTGGGCGCGGGCTCGCTGATTGCGGCCTGCGGCAGCTCGTCGCCGTCCTCGCCGGGGACGACTGCGTCGACGTCGACCACCGGAGCGGCGGGCACGCCCAAGCACGGCGGCACCCTGACCGCGGGTCTGACCGGTGGCTCGAGTTCCGACACGCTCGATCCCAACAGCCCGGTCAACAACACCGACTACGCGCGCGTCGCCAACCTGTATGAGAGCCTCGTGTGGCTGAACGCGGCCGGCACCCCGGTGTTCCGGCTCGCCAAGGAGATGACCCCGAACGCCAACGCGACGGAGTGGACGATCCGCCTGCGGGACGGAGTCACCTTCCACAACGGCAAGCCGCTGACCGCGGACGACCTGATCTTCTCGATCCACCGCGTGCTCAACCCCAAGGCTCCCGGTGAGGCGGCGAGCGCGTTGGCGGGGATCAAGGCCGGGGACATCAAGAAGCTGGACAAGCTGACGGTCAGAGTGCCGTTCTCGCACCCGTACTCGACCTTCGTCGAGACGCTGGCGGCGAACATCACGGTCTATCTCGTGCCGGTCGGCTTCGATCCGAAGAAGCCGGTTGGCACCGGCCCGTTCAAGTTCAAGAGCTTCACTCCCGGGCAACAGAGCGTGTTCGACCGGAACGAGAACTACTGGAACAGCCCGCTGCCGTACGTCGACTCGTTGGTGATGACGAATTTCGAGGACGAGACCAGCCAGGTGAACGCGCTCTTGAGTGGTCAGGTCGACGTGGTCAACCTGCTGTCGCAGGACACGATCAACACGGTCACCGGCTCGGGCAAGAAGGTCGTGATCTCGCCGGGTGGTGGCTGGAACCCGTTCACGATGCGCGTCGACCAGGCACCGTTCAACGACGTGCGGGTGCGCCAGGCGTTCCGGCTGCTGGTCGACCGCCCGAAGATGAACGACATCGTCTTCGGTGGCCACGGCACCCTCGGCAATGACGTGTTCTCGATCTGGTCGACGGAGTACGACCACTCGCTGCCCCAGCGCCAGCAGGACATCGAGCAGGCCAAGCACCTGCTCAAGGCCGCGGGCCAGGCGGATGCGACGTTCCAGTTGACCACTGCCGACATCGCCCAGGGCGTCGTGAACATGGCACAGGTGTTCGCCCAGCAGGCGAGCCAGGCGGGGGTCAAGGTGAAGCTCAACCAGGTCACCGTGACCGACTTCTACGGACCGAACTACCTGAAGTGGGTGTTCGCCCAGGACTACTGGTACTACCAGGCGTACCTTGCCCAGGTCAGCCAGGCGACGCTGGCGAAGTCACCGTACAACGAGACCCACTGGAAC
Organism: Solirubrobacteraceae bacterium; assembly: GCA_036501965.1. Lineage (GTDB taxonomy): Bacteria > Actinomycetota > Thermoleophilia > Solirubrobacterales > Solirubrobacteraceae > Palsa-465. The sequence continues at coordinate 51,347 of DASXZK010000103.1, read as the reverse complement.
GACCCCCACTACACGTCTCTGTACCAGCAGGCGCTGGCACAGACCGAAGCCTCCAAGCGCGCCGCGATCGCGCACGAGATGCAGAAGATCGACTACGACGAGGGCGGGTACATCATCCCGTTCTTCCCGCCGGTGATCGACGGCTACTCGCCGAAGGTCGGCGGGATCATCCAGTCCAAGGTCGGCTCGTCGTTCAACGACTGGAACTTCGAAGCCATGTACAAGACGGCCTGAGCGGCGAGGGCGGCGCGCGTCATGAGCACTTCTGCAGAGGTCAGCGGACTCGGCATCCGGCGGACGCAGATGCGACGGGCGGCCGGGAGCTTCGCCAGGAGTCACCCGATCGCACAACTCGTGATCGTGCGGGTGGCGCTCGGCGTGGTCACCCTGTTTGCCGTGTCGATCGTGATCTTCGCGGCCACGCAGGCGCTGCCGGGGAACGCCGCCTACGCCGTGCTCGGTCACGGCGCCACCCCGCAGCGCGTCCACGCGCTGGAGTTGCAGCTGCACCTGAACCGGTCGCTGGTCAGCCAGTACGGCTCCTGGATCGGCGGGGTGCTGAAGGGCAACTTCGGCACCTCGCTGGCCAACAACGAGTCGGTGGCGGGGTTGATGGCCGGACGGCTCGAGAACTCGGCCGTCCTGGTGTTCGCCGCCGGCATCATCGGTTCGCTGCTGGCCGGCCTGCTCGGGCTGGCGGCCGCGTCCCGGCGTGATGGCTGGTTCGATCACATCGCCTCGGTGATCGCCCTCGTGATCACGGCGATGCCCGAGTTCAACGTCGGCATCGCGCTCGTGATCCTGCTCGCGGTGAACGTCACGCACCTGCTGCCGGCGGTGTCGACGATCCCGCCGGGAACGCACGCCTGGGACAGTCTGAATCTCCTGATCCTGCCGGTCGCGACCTTGGCGATCGTGATCGCGCCCTACATCTTCCGGATGGTCCGCGCCGCGATGATCGAGGCGCTGGAGAGCGACTACGTCGAGATGGCGGAGCTGAAGGGCGTCTCGCGGCGGCGGATCATGTTCGTGCACGCGCTACCGAACGCGCTGCCCCCGATCATCCAGGTGGTCGGCTTGAACCTCCTGTATCTCGCTGGCGGCATCGTGGTCGTCGAGTACGTGTTCAACTATCCCGGTGTCGGGGCGGCGCTGGTCGACGCGGTGTCGAACCGTGACATCCCGACGCTGCAGTTCATCGTCCTGGTCCTGACCGCCTTCTACGTGCTGGTGAACATCCTCAGCGACGTGATCGCGCTGATGGCCACCCCGCGACGGAGGGCGCCACGATGAATGCTCGACGTGAATGGCTGGTCGTGCTCGGCCGCGCCGCCCGCAGCCCTCGCGGCCGCGTCGGTCTCGGGTTGACCCTCCTGGTGGTGATGTTCGTGATCGTCGGGCCGTTCGTGGCGCCGTATAAGCCGCTGGCCCTCCAGACGGCGGCGTTCGCAAAGCCCTCGGGGGCGTACCCGCTCGGAGCCGACGAGCTCGGCCGCGATGTGCTGAGCCGGCTGCTGGCGGGTGGCTGGCTGCTGATCGTCCTCGCCCTCGCCGCCACCGCCATCGGGGTGGGCCTCGGCGTCTGGCTCGGGATCGCGGCGGCGTATTTCGGACGCTTCACCGACGGCCTGATCATGCGGATCGTCGACGTGTTCCTGGCGTTCCCGCAACTCGTGTTCGCGCTGCTGCTGGTCAGCGTCCTCGGCAACAAGCTGTGGCTGATCATCGTCGCGGTCGGCATCTCGCACGCGCCGCAGGTGGCCCGCGTCATCCGTTCGGTCGCGCTCGACGTCTGCGAGCGGGACTTCGTCAAGGCCGTCGAGCTCACCGACACCCCCCCGTGGCGCGTGATGCTCTCCGAGATCCTGCCGAACGTGACGACGATCGTGATGGTCGAGATCGGGCTGCGCTTCACGTACTCGATCCTGATCATCGCATCGATGACCTTCCTCGGTTTCGGGATCCAGCCGCCGGCGGCCAGCTGGGCGCGAATGATCGAGGAGAACCGAATCGGCCTGGTCGTCAACCCGTGGGCGGTCGTCGCGCCCGCGGTGATGATCGCGATCCTGACCATCGGCACGAACACGTTCACCGACGCGGTCGCTCGCGCCTCGCTGGGAGTCGATCGGCCGGTGGAGGAGCTGGCCATGGCCGGCCGGGTCGAACTGGAGGCGGTGGCATGACCGGTCGGGATCAGAGCTCAGGCGCGGCCGCCGCGCCGTTGCTGGCGGTCGACGGCCTCAAGGTCGTGGTCTCCCCGTCGAACGTCGATGTCGTCGCCGACGTGTCGTTCCGGCTGGACTCCGGCGAGGTGCTCGGAGTGGTCGGGGAGTCGGGCTCGGGCAAGACGACGCTCGCGCTCGCGCTGATGGGCTACACCCGGCGCGGCCTGCGGATCGACGCGGGCACCATCACGCTCGGCGGCCAGGAACTGCTCGGTCTGAGCAGCGAGCAGCTGCGGAGTCTGCGCGGCTCGACGGTCTCCTACGTGGCGCAGGATCCCGGCAGTGCGCTGAATCCGGCGCTGAAGATCGGCACCCAGCTGCGCGAGGTGTTCATCGGGCACGACGACGAGTTCCGAGGCGATCGCGCGATCGCGGAGCGGATCGAACAGGTCATCGCCGACGTCGGACTCGACCAGATCGCCTCGGTGCTCGACCGCTTCCCGCACCAGCTGTCCGGCGGGCAGCAGCAGCGCGCGATGCTGGCGATGGCGTTCGCGCTGCGCCCGCGGCTGATCATCCTCGACGAGCCGACGACGGGTCTGGACGTCAGCACCCAGCGCCGGGTGCTGGACACCGTGCGGGACCTGTGCACCACCTACGGGGTGGGCGCCGTCTACGTCAGCCACGACCTCGCGGTGGTCGGCGACATCGCCGACTCGCTCGCGGTCATGTACGCGGGGCGGATGGTGGAGAACGGCCCCAGCGAGCGCGTGTTCCAGGCACCCGGCCATCCGTACACGCGCGGTCTGCTGCGCGCGATCCCCTCGCCCACACGCGCGCACGTCCTCGAGGGCATGGAGGGCCAGCCACCCAGACCGGGCGCGTGGCCGCAGGGCTGCTCGTTCCGTGATCGCTGCGAGTTTGCGAGCGCCGAGTGCGCGGTGACGCTGCCGCCGCCCGTCGGACTCGAAGGCGCGCTGCGCTGGGCCCGATGCCTGCGTGCCGAGGAGATCGCCGGGCTGCCGCCGCTCGGGGAGCTTCCGCTGCGAGACCACTTCGATCCCGAGGGCGACGAGCCACTGCTGAAGATCGAAGGGCTGCGGGCCGTGTACGGCGCCGGCACCGAGGTGCTGCACGGCGTTGAGCTGGCCGTCGGCCGGCAGCGTTGTCTGGCGGTGGTGGGCGAGTCGGGCGCCGGCAAGACGACGCTCGCCCGCTGCATCGTCGGGCTGCACTCCAACTGGACCGGCACGCTGACGTTTGAGGGCACGCAGCTGGCGTCCGGACATCGCGGGCGCGACCACGACGTGCTGCGATCGATCCAGTACATCTTCCAGAACCCGTACACGGCGCTGAACCCGCGCAAGACCGTCGGCGACCTGGTCGAGCAACCGCTGCGCCAGCTGTTCAAGATGTCCCGCTCGGAGCGCTCGGACCGGGTGGTGGCGGCGCTGCGCGACGCCACGCTCAGCGAGCAGTACCTGACCCGCTACCCGGATCAGCTGTCGGGCGGAGAGCGCCAGCGGGTGGCGATCGCACGCGGGCTGGTGGTCGAGCCGCAGCTGCTGGTCTGCGATGAGGTCACCTCCGCGCTCGACGTCTCCGTGCAGGCGGCAATCGTCGAGCTGCTGCACGAGCTGCAGGTCTCCCGGGGGCTGACGCTGGTCCTGATCACCCACAACCTCGCGCTCGTCCGCAGCCTCGCCGACGACGTCGTGATCCTGCGCGACGGCGACGTGGTCGAGCGCGGCAAGGACGTCCTCGACAATCCCCAATCCGAATACGCAGTACAGCTCCTGTCCGACGTTCCGACACTCTCGCTCGCGTAGACCGGTGACCGAGAGTTTCCGATCGCCGCTTCACGCGGAGGCCAACGCTGGGCGGTGCGCGCTCGTGACCGGCGGCGGCAGCGGCATCGGTCGCGCCACCGCACTGGAGCTGGCACACAGCGGTGCCGCGGTGGCGGTCTGTGGCCGCCGGCCGGAGGTGCTCGAGCAGACCCGGGCCGCGATCGAGCAGGGCGGCGGGCGGTGCCTCGCCGTTCCGGGGGACGTGCGCGAGCCGGGGGACGTGGACCGGATCGTCGATGCGACCCTCGAGCGGTTCGGCGCGATCGACGTGCTCGTCAACAATGCGGGCGGCCAGTTCTCGGCACCGGCCGAGGAGATCACCGACTCGGGCTGGAAGGCCGTGGAGCGACTGTCGGTCGATGCCATCTGGAGCATCACCCGGACGGTCGCGACCCGCTCGATGATCCCGTCCGGGCGCGGCGGACTGATCGTCTTCATCGGCTTCAGCCCGACGCGCGGCATCCCGGGGTTCGCCCACGCGTCGGCGTCGCGCGCGGCGGTCTCCAACCTGGCCTCCGGGCTGGCGCTCGAGTGGAGCCGCCACGGTATCCGCAGTGTCTGCGTGGCGCCGGGCTCGATCGCCACCGAGGGCCTCGACGGGTATGACCCGGCCGACGTCGAGCGCTGGCGGCGCTCGGTGCCGCTGGGCCGGCTCGGCCGCGCGGAGGAGGTCGGGAGCCTGATCGCGTTCCTGGCGACCGCCGGCGGCGCCTACGTCACCGGCACGACGATCGTCGTCGACGGAGGCGCCGACGCCTGGGGCATGGCCGAGCCACCACCCGAAGTGCGACGACCGGAAGGGACCACATGAGAGACCTGCGTCCGCTGTTCGATCCGACGTCGGTCGCGGTCGTCGGCGCCTCCGAGGACCCGCGCAAGTGGGGCAACTGGTTGGCGCGACGGGCGCTGCGCGGCGAGCGCCGGCGCCAGGTGATGCTCGTCAACCGTGCCGGCGGCACGATCCTCTCCCGCCCCGCCTTCCAGTCGCTGGGCGAACTGCCCGACGGCGCCGAGCTGGTCGTGATCGCGGTCCCCGCGCCGGTGCTCGAGCAGACCGTCGACGAGGCGCTCGAGATCGGCGTGCGCGCCATCGTCGCGATCACCGCCGGCACCACCGGCGGGGCGCTCGACGCCGAGCTGGCACGCCGGGTGCGCGACGCCGGCGCGGTGCTGCTCGGGCCCAACTGCCTGGGCGTCTACGACGCCGCCAGCGGCCTGGAGCTGGTCTCCAACGACCTCCCGGCCGGCACGATCGGGCTGCTCTCCCAGAGCGGCAACCTGGCGCTCGAGGTCGGGCTGCTGGCCAAGGAGTCCGGGCTTGGCTTCTCGCGGTTCGTGTCGCTGGGCAACCAGGCGGACCTGGAGACCGCCGAGCTGATCGAGGCGCTGGCCGAGCACGACCAGACCGAGGCGATCGCCCTCTACGTCGAGGACTTCCGCGACGGCAGGGCGTTCACGCGCGCGGCCGCGCGCGCGACCGAGCTCGGTAAGCCGGTGATCCTCTTGACCATCGAGCGTCACGCCGCGACCGAGCGGGCGGTGCGCTCGCACACGGGCGCGCTCGCCTCCGACAGCGTCGCGATCGATGCCGCCTGCCGCGCCGCCGGGATCGAGAGGGTCCGCACCCCGGGCGAACTGGTCGACCTGGCGCAGGGGCTGATTCGCTCCACCGCGCCGCGGGGACGGCGGGTGGCGGTCCTGGCCGACGGCGGCGGCCACGGCGGGATCGCGGCCTCGCTGGCATCGACCGCCGGGCTCGAGCTCCCGGAGCTCGGCCCGGAGACCGTGGCCAAGCTTGAGGCAGAGCTGCCGCCCACGGCGGCCTGCTCGAATCCCGTCGACCTGGCCGGCGGCGGCGAGCAGGACATCCGCACTTTCGAGCGAGCGGCGAAGGTGCTCCTGGGCTCAGGCGAGGTCGACTCGATCTTGATGACCGGCTACTTCGGCGGGTACGCCGAGTACGGCGAGGTGTTCGGCGACTCCGAGGTCGCGGTCGGCGAGGCGCTGGCGCTGGCGGCGCGAGCCGCGGGTCGGCCACTGGTCACCCAGACGATGCACTCGAACACCTCCGGGGCCGACGCGCTGCGCCGGTCCGGGACGCCGGTCTATCGCTCGATCGCGCCGGCGACCGAGGTTCTCGCCAGGCTCGTCCAGCGTGCCGAGAGCGAGCAACAGCGAGGCGCGAACCGGATCGAGGTGGCGGGCCTCCCCGAGCCGGCCGAGCCCGTCAGCGAGACCGAGTACGGCGACGTCCGGGCGCTGCTCACCGACGGTGGTATCCGGTTCGCCGACCAGCGAACGGTCACGACGCTCGATGAGGCTCTGCGGGCGGGCGCCCAGATCGGCTACCCATTGGTGCTCAAGGCGCTCGGGCAGCTGCACAAGTCGGACGCGGGTGGCGTCGCGCTCGGCCTTCAGACCGAGCAGCAGCTCGCCCAGGCGTTCGAGGACATCGATGCCCGGCTGCATCCCTCGAGCTTCTCGGTCGAGACGATGGCGCCGATCGACGACGGCGTGGAGCTGCTCATCGGCGCGCGCTGGGACCCGCGGTTCGGCCCGATCGCGCTCGCCGGTCTCGGCGGCGTCTTCACCGAGGTGATGCGCGATGTCACCGCCGCGCTGGCGCCGGTCACCGAGGCCCAGGCCGGAGTGATGCTGCGGCGGCTGCGCGGCTGGCCGCTGCTCGACGGCGCCCGCGGGCGCCCGCAGATGGATGTCGAGGCCGCCGCCGCGGCACTCGCGGCGCTCACCCGCGTCATCGCCGAGCACCCCGAGCTGGCGGAGCTCGAGGTCAACCCCCTGCTGGTGTTGCCGCGCGGAGCGGTCGCACTGGATGCCCGCGCGGTTCCAGCGCAGTCGCAACCGAGCGCGACACCGCCAACGACCGTCCCACAGCCGTAGACCACACACCAGATCACGTCAGCACGAGGAGCACCGTCATGGAGTTCACCTACACCCCGCGCCAGCAGGAGCTCAAGGAGCGCGCCCGCTCGCTTGCCGAGGCCATCTTCGAGTTCGAGCTGCCCTGCGAGGAGGGCCGCGGGCTGCCGTCGGAGTCGCTCGCGAAGATCCGCGAGCTGACGCTCGAGCACAACCTGGGCGCGATCAACATGCCGACCGAGTGGGGCGGCCAGGGCCTGTCGACCCTCGAGCAGGTGATCGTCTCCGAGCAGCTCGGCCAGATCACCAACGCCCTGTGGGACGTGGTCTGGCGCCCCGCCAACGCGTTGCGCCACTGCACGCCGGAGCAGCGAGATCTGTACCTGATCCCGGAGATCGAGGGCAATCGCCGCGACGCCGTCGCGGTCACCGAGGAGCAGGCCGGCTCGGACCCGTCGCTGATCGAGACGACCGCCGCGTCGACCGGCTCGGGCAGCTATCTGATCAATGGCGAGAAGTGGTTCGTCACCGTCGGGGACGTCGCCGACTTCCTGATCGTGCTGGCGCTGGTCCTCCCCGATCGCAAGCCGACACTGTTCCTGATCGACAAGGACACGCCCGGCGTCAGCGTCAAGCGCGTGCCCGCCTACATGCACACCTTCGTCTACGAGCACCCCGAGTTCCTGTTTGAGAACGTCGAGGTCGGCGAGGACAAGGTGCTCGGCGAGATCGGTGAGGGATACGAACTGACGCGCGACTGGTTCGTCGAGGAGCGGCTGATGATCGCCGCCCGCGCGCTCGGCGCCTCCGAGCGGGCGCTGTCGCTGGCCAACGAATGGGCCAATGGGCGCGTCCAGTTCGGCAAGCCGATCGCGGACAACCAGATGATCGGCGCGATGATCGCCGACAGTGCCTGCGACATCGCGCTGAACCGGGCGCTCACCTACCAGGTCGCCTGGGAGGCCGACAACGGCATGTCGCGCAAGGAGCTGCATGCCAAGGCCGCGATGGTCAAGCTGGCCGGTGCCGAGGCCGCCGGCCGCGTGATCGACCGCGCGGTCCAGATCTTCGGCGGCCGCGGGTACATGCGTGAACAGCCGGTCGAGCGCCTGTACCGCGACATCCGCGTCGACCGCATCTGGGAGGGAACCTCAGAGATCCAGCGGTTGATCATCTCCAACGAGTCCCGCAAGCGTGGACTCGGCACCCTGCTCTCGTTCGGCTCGGTCGGAGAAGCCGTCGGTGTCTGAGCTGGTCGCCGTCGAGCGCCACGGCCCGGCGTGCGTGCTTCGCCTCCAGCGCGAGCGCAAGCTCAACGCAATCTCCACCGAGGTCGAGGGCGAGCTGATCGCCGCGCTGGGGCGTCCGGAGCTGAAGGAGGCCGCCTGCGTGGTGATCACCGGGAGCGCGCGGGCCTTCTCGGCCGGCGCCGACCTGTCGGAGATCCGAGGCCAGGGGCCGGAGTGGATTCACTCCTACTACCTGGCGACCGGCGAGTTCGCCGAACGGATCGCCGACCTTCCGCAGCCGACGTTCGCCGCGATCTCCGGCTGGTGCCTGGGCGGTGGCTTCGAGCTGGCTCTCGCCACCGACTTCCGGATCGCCGAGGAGACCGCCACCTTCGGCCTGCCGGAGGTCAGCCTCGGGATCAACCCGAGCTCGGGCGGGACCCACCGGTTGGTGCGGATCGTCGGCCCGGCCAGGGCCAAGGAGCTGATCCTGCTGCGCGACCGGCTGGACGCCGCCGAGGCGCACCGGCTCGGCGTCGTCACCGAAATCGTCCCGGAGGGGCAGGCGCTCGATCGGACGCTGGAGCACTGCCGGCGGCTCGCCGAGCTGCCACAGCTGGCGGTGCAGATCACCGGCCGGACGATCGACGCCGCCGCCGAGGGCTCCCGCCGGACGGCACTGGAGTTGGAGCGGCTCGCCTACATGGCGCTCTCGCAAACCCTTGAACCATCGACCGAGGCCCAGAGATGCAGACGATGACCAACCTGGTCGAGCTGACCGACGAGCAGCGCGAGATCCAGAGCATGTGCCGCGACTTCGCCGCCAACGAGATCCGGCCGATCTCACTGGCGGTGGACGAGGCCGACACCGAGGTGCCGTGGGACGTCTGGCGCAAGGCGGCCAAGCTCGGCCTGACCTCGTTCATGCTGCCGGGCGAGTACGGCGGGGGGGACCTGACCGACTGCCTGACCGGCTGCATCGTGCAGGAGGAGCTGTCGCACGGCTGCTCGGGGATCGGCAACCTGATCACCTCGAACGGCTTCTTCGCCGAGCCGGTGATGGCGCTCGGCTCCGAGGAGCAGAAGCAGCGCTGGCTGGCACCGCTGTGCACCGAGGACCCGCCGATGACCGCGCTTGCGATCACCGAGCCGCAGAGCGGCTCGGACGCGGGCTCGATCCTGACCACCGCCAAACGGGTTGACGGCGGCTACCGGCTCTCAGGCCAGAAGGCGTGGATCTCGAACGGCGGCGTCTCGAAGTACTACGTCGTGTTCGCGACCGTCGAGCCCGGCTCAGGCCACCGGGGCGTGACCGCGTTCGTGGTGGAGGACGGCGACGAGGGCTTCACCTGCGGGGGCGCGATCCGCAAGATGGGCCAGCGGGCGCTTCTCAACACGGAGCTGTTCTTCGACGACGTGTTCCTGCCGGAGGACCGCCGCCTCGGCGCGGAGGGCCAGGGCTTCATCGGCCTGATGGAGACCTTCGACCGCTCGCGGGTCACGCTCGCCTCCTCGGCCACCGGCCTGGCACGCGCCGCCCTCGAATTCGCCGTCGACTACGCCAAGGAGCGGACCCAGTTCGGCAAGCCGATCGCCCAGCACCAGGCGGTCGCGTTCCGCCTCGCCGATATGGCCTTGAAGGTCGACGCCTCGCGGCTGCTCACCTGGCGCGCGGCGACGATGATCGACCACGGCGAGCGAGCCACGACCGAGGCGGCGATGGCCAAGCTGCACGCCTCCGAGGCCGCGATGTGGTGCACCTGGGCCGCCCTGCAGACGCTCGGCGGCTGGGGCTACTCGCGCGAATATCCGGTCGAGAAGTGGATGCGCGACGCCAAGCTCGAGGAGATCGAGGAGGGCACATCGGACATCCAGCGACTGGTGATCTCTCGCGGGTTGACGCGCTGAGTCCGGCGCCGTCCATGTTCATCTTCTGCGGTCCGCAGTAGAGATCTCACTATTCAGATATGACTGATAACTGACACCGTCGCCCGGGGTTGGATGAGCTTGGGTGGCGGATGGTGAGGTTTGGTGTGAAGACCTCTGTCGGGGCGCGGTGAACGGTGGCGAGACGTCGTCCGTTGTGGAATGATGCCCGCGCGCGCCGCTGGGGCGCGCGGCGCCGCTCAGAGATGCCGGTGGGGCAGATCGGGCGGGCGCTGGCAGAGGGCCAAACACGGAGGTTGGAGAGATGTCGAGGACCCCCCGCAGGCGGGCTGCACTGATCGGTGCAGTCGCCGTCGGCGCGACCGCGATGGCCGGCGCCGGCTCCGCAGCCGGTTCGACCGCCAGATCCAATGGAGCCAGACCCGATCTGGCTCACCTGAGCTCGGGCCAGATCCAGGCACGAGTGTCCGGCAAGCAGGAGGCGGTGATTGTCGTCTTCGACAATCAGCTCACCAACCTCCCGGCCAACCGGGCCCATCGCGGCGCTCGGGCGGCGACGGCCACCTCGATGCAGGCTCCGCTCGTCGCCCAGCTGGGGCAGGTCGGAGCCACGAACGTCACGGGCCTTTCACTTCTCAACGCCGTCGCGGCGACGATGCCCGCGGCCGAGGCGCAGGCGCTCCGCCAGACCGCGGGGATCAAGGAGGTCGTCCCTGACGGCACGGTCATCCTCTCGGCCGGAGCAGACAACACGCCGACCATCGCCCCCTCCCGCGTCCAGGCGCCGGCGTCGGCGCCGGCAACGGCAACCGGCGGGCAGCAGCTGTGCAGCACGAACCCCAACCAGCCGATGCTGGAGCCGGAGGAGCTCACCAGCATCCACGACGCCTCTGATGATCCGAGCGACGGGCCGGAAGCGGAGTCGGTCGCGACGGGCACCGGTGTGGTCATCGGGAACGTCGACGCCGACACGCTGGCCGGGAACCCCAACATGATCCGGCCCGACGGGTCGCACGTGATCATCGACGCGAAGAACCCGAACGAGAACGTGTTCAGCGACGAGTTCAACGGCGACGTCAGCACGATGGGCGCTCAGGGGACCGTCACCTACACCTATGAGTCCCAGCTGCCGTTCTCGAACATTCCGCCGACCTGCACATTCACCATCCAGGGTGACGCGACCGGCGCATCGATTCTCACCACCGGCTCCTTCACCGACACCAACGCACAGGGGCAGGTCATCGCCCCTGAGTCGCAGGTCATCGCCGGCTTGCAGCAGGCGGTCAACAACGGCGTCAACGTCGTCTCGGAGTCCTACGGCTTCGGCGCTCTGCCGGGCGCCAACGACGACCTCCTCGCCCCGACGAACCAGGCGATGGTGAAGGCGGGCGTCGTCGTGGTCGAGAGCGCTGGCGACAGCGGCTCGTCCGGCACCGTCGAGGCCCCGGCCGACAACCCCGACATCATCGATGTCGGTGGCACGAACGACCTGAGGCTCCTCGCCCAGGCTGACGGCTACACGAACGGCTGGGAAGACGACAACATGACGACGCTGTCCTCGGGCGGCACCGCTCCCAACGGCCGGGTTGTGGACCTGGTCGCCCCCGGCTACCTGGGCCTCGCTGCTGCCGGCGTCGGTCAGGATCCGCCACTCCCGACCGAGGCCTTCGGCGGTACCAGCCAGTCGGCCCCGTTCGTGTCCGGGGCGGCCGCCGACGTGATCCAGGCCTACCGTGACACCCACGGAGGTACCACGCCGTCGCCGGCCACGGTCAAGCGGATTCTCACCAGCACCGCAACCGACATCGGCGCGGATGCAGATCAGCAGGGAGCCGGCCTCCTGAACGTGTATGCCGCCGTCGAGGCGGCCCGGCAGATGCCGGGCGCGACGAAGGCCGCGACGACTGGGTCCAACGCTCCGGAACTCGTGGACTCGCCCACGCAGCTCGACGTCGAGGGCACGGGCGGATCGACGATCCAGCAGTCGGTCAGCCTGTTCAACGCCTCCTCGTCCCCCGAGACGGTCACCGGCACATACCGGACGCTCGGGAGCGAGACGCCGTTGGGCGACCCGATCACCGAGAACGTCAGCGCCCCGGCTGCGGGTGCTGTGATTCCCGCCCAGGGGGCGCAGGCAGCCGCACCGATCACCTTCACGGTGCCGAGCGGCGTCGACGTCCTGGACGCCGACATGCGCTGGCCGGACCCGACCAACAGCGACGACAACATCCTGACGTTCCTGTTGACCGACCCGGCCGGGAAGCTGGCGCAGATGTCGTATGACTACGGCGCCTCCAATGGGAACAACGCCAGCCCCGACATCCAGCACAGCACGGTCGAGCACCCGATGGCGGGGACCTGGACGGCCCAGGTCCTGTGGTCGAACGGACGCGGTCACGTGCAGACACCGCCGGACGTCCCAGGCCCGTACACCGGAACCGTGACCTTCCAGGCCAGCGGCCAGAACTTCACGACCAGTCCGGCGTCGGCGCCCGTCACCATCCCGGCTCACCATAAGGTGAGCGTGCCGCTCAGCATCGCCATGCCTCAGGCTCCCGGCGATTCACCCCAGTCGGTGCAGTTCGCAAGCTCCGACGGGCTGCTCCAGAGCTCGGTGCCGATCGCACGGCGGACGCTGATCCCGTCGGCCGGTGGCCCGTTCGACGCGACGCTGACCAGTTCGGTGTCTCGCGGGGTGGGGCAGATCCAGACGTTCTACGTGGACGTGCCCAAGGGTCAGAGCGACATCGACGTGTCGTTCAACGTGCCAGACGACGCGGCCGACAATCAGGTGCACTTCTACCTGTTGTCGCCGTCTGTTCTCCGACCTGGTATCACCAAATCGGGGAACATCTTTGCCACTTCGATCGACACAACGCCCACCAGCGGCAACACGACCGGACACGCTTCGCTCATCGCGCCGCATCCCCAGGCTGGTCTGTGGGAGATCGACGTGATGCAAGGCGCGACGACCGACGGGACGGAGTTCTCCCAGACGGTCACCGGCGCGGTCGCCTACAACCAGCTCGCGCCGTTCAGCGAGACCGGTCTCCCGAAGTCGACCTCAAAGAAGATCGCCTCCGGGGCGAGCGTCCCGATCAGCGTGACCGTGACCAACACGATGAACCACACCGGGCTGTTCGAGCTGCAGCCGTCCGGCAACGACATCACGGGCGGTAACACCAGCACGCCGCTGCAGCTGGCCCCTGGAGCCACTGGCACGCTGACGGCGACGCTGTCGCCGACGGCGGCCGCGGGCACCAAGGTGCACGGAGTTGTGAGCGTCGGCGTGTCGACGGACTTCAATCTCGTGGACCCAATCGGGTTCCCGGGGTCGATCTCCGACTGGCACGACTTCGCCTACCAGTACACGGTGAAGTAGCCCGCGAGGACGACACGACCCGCGCCCCCGGTTGAGCCGGGGGCGCGGGGGCTGGGCCCGCGAAGGTTCCGGCACCGCACAAACATTTTCACGTAAACGGACCTCCCGCCGTTAGGATGCGGAGGTATGAGCAGGATCGGGGAGAGAATCGGGGGGCCCGGGCTGGCCTGCGACTGGTGGGCGGTGAGTTGCGCTGGCTCGTGACCGGAGGGTGCGGGCGGCTTGGAAGCCACGTTCTGGACGAGCTGCACCGGCGAGGTGACGAATGCCTCGGCGTCAGCCGGCACCCGTGCGTGGGCGATCATGGCCCCACCGCTGTCTGCGACCTCGACGGCCCGCGCGCGGTGGGCGCCCTGCTCGATGCGTATCAGCCAACGCACATCATTCATCTTGCGGGGATCACTTCGCCGAGCCTGGCCGCGCGGTGTCCGGCCCGGGCGTGGCGGCTCAATGTCGACGTCACCCGCCGCTTGGCCGACCATGCGCGCGGAACCGGGGCACACCTGCTGGTCGCGTCAAGTGACTTCGTGTGGTCCGGTGATGGCTCAGCGCCGCACGCGGAGGACGACCCTCCCGATGGCGACGGGGTCTACGCGAAGACGAAGATCGCAGCGGAGCAGGAGGTGCTTCGACGGGGGGTAGGGGCAGTCGCTCGGTACTCCGGGATGTACGGCCTGCCGAGGTGCCCCCGCACGACATTGTTCGAGACCCAACTCGAGCAACTGCGTGCCCATGAACCCGTCCCGGTGGTGGTCGACGAATACCGCACACCGCTGTCGCTCGCCGACGCCGCGCACGCGACCGTGCGGCTGTCGGAGGAGCGTTTCGACGGCATCGTCCACGTCGCGGGACCGGAAGTCCTCACACCGGCAGAGCAGGTCCGGCGCTACGCACGCGCTCTTCACATCGCCGATCCGCTGCTGCAACCAGTGGCACGTGCGGCACTCGATCCACTCGTCCGCCGGCCGCGCAACATGGCCATGGCAGCCACCGTGCTCGCCCGGTCATTCACTGACGTGCTCCCCAAGCCCATCAGCGAGCGGCAGATGCTCGAGGACGTGCGAGCAGGCGAGCCGACCGAGTCACCGGCGCTCGTCTGAGCCCTGAGATCACTTCCCGGGATGGACCGTTCGCATCGCCCGCAGGTTCGCGCGTCCGCCACGCCGAGGATCGCGGTGCTGATCCCCGCCCACCAGGGCGAGCGGACCATCTCACGGAGTCTCGGCTCGATCGCTGAGCAGAGGTTGCACGGGGTGGTGGAGGTGGTCGTGGTCTGCAACGGATGCCGGGATGCGACGGCCGCACGCGCCGAGGCGTGGCAGGCGGCGTATGCCCGGCGGCGGTGGAGACTCATCGTCATCGAGAGCCCGCCCGGCCGGAACGCGGCGATCAACGCCGGTGAAGCGCAGATCGATCCCTCGACCGCGCTTGCGATCGTCGACCAGGACGCCCGGCTCGACCCGGAGACGCTGGACGCTCTCGCCAGCGTGCTGAGCGAGGAGGGCCGGCATTTCGCGGCCCCCACTGTGCGCGTCCGGCCCGCGGGTGGCATCGTCGACCGCTACTACCGCGCCTGGCAGCAGCTCCCCTACGTCGTGGACTCGCCTGTGACCATCGGCTGCTACGCCATGTCGGGCGTCGGTCGTGGGCGCCGCGGACAGCTTCCGGAGGGCGTGCCGGACGACAAGTTCACGCGGATGCGGTTCACCCGCGCCGAGCGAGCCGTCACTTCCCGCGGCTCCTATGAGGTCCTGCCACCGGACGGGTTCGCCGCCCTGCTCGCTGCTCGGCGCCGGTACCGCACCTCGAACCAGGCGCTCGACCGGCGGTGCCCGGATCTCGGGGTACGCGCCCGGCGGGAACGGCTCGGGGGAATCGCGAGCTGGGCGTTCGCGCCACGCCATTGGGTCGATGGCGTCGTCCTGGCCACGATCCACGCGCTCGCTCGGATCCCTGCCGTGGACTGATGCCGGCCCCGGGATTCGAGGTCGGGGTCGTGATACCCGCCCGCGAGGAGGAGCTCGTCATCGGCGCCTGTCTCTGGTCGCTCCTGACCCAGGACGGCGCGCCCCCGATGCGGGTGGTGGTGGTCCTGGACGGCGGTCGCGACCGCGCCTCCGACGTCGCCGCCGCCTACCAGGCGCTCGCGGTCGAACACCATCATGAACTTGAGATCGTCGACAGCGCCGGCTGGGGCAAGCCGGCCGCGTTGGACACGGGTGAGGCCGCGCTCGGTGACCACGCCTCCATCCGCATCTTCCTGGATGCCGACGTCGTTCTCAGCGCCCACGCCGTCCCGGGGCTGATCGCGGCGCTGGCCGGTCCCGAGCCGCGTCTGGCCGGCCTCACCCCTGCGATCTACGAGACACCCGCTCGGAGTGTCAGGAGCTTCTTTCGAGTGTGGAGCCACCTGCCTTCCGTGCGTAATCAGGTGGTCGGTGGGGGGGTGTATGCCGTCAACGCGGCGGGCCGGCGACGATGGGATCGCTTCCCGGCACTCCTGCCCGACGACGCCTTCGTCCGTTCCCGGTTCGCGGATGGTGAGCGGGTCCTGCGCGAGGAACCCTTCCTGCTGGTGCCGCCCCGAGATTCAGGGCAGATGCGCGAGACGATCCGGCGCTGGCGAGATCTCAATCGCCGGCTCTCTGCAACCGACAGCGCCGAAGGGGTGTCGGCCCGGCCGGCCGACCACATCCGCGAGATCGCGCGGACCCCGGCCGTCTGGCCCCATCTGCCGAGCTTCGTCTTCCACAGCCTGAGTGCGCGGGCCACGAGTCGCTGGACCATGACCCGCCCCTGGGAGCACCCGCCGCGCGCATCGCGCGAGTCCCAGCGCCGAGAGGCGGCGGACCCGGCGCGCGTCCCGCGCGTTCATGCGGTCGTGGTGACTCACAATTCAGAGCGCCTCATCGGAGCGTGCCTTCGAACGCTGCTGGATGACACGGCCGGCGCCCACCTCACTGTCACCGTTGTGGACAACGGGTCACAGGATGGGACTCTCTCTCTGGTGAAGCGTGGCTTCCCAGACGTCGATGCCCTGCAGATGGGTGACAACCTGGGTTTCAGTCGAGCGGCGAACCAGGGTGCCGCCCGCCATCCGAGTGAAGCCGACTGGCTGCTCTTCCTCAACCCGGACGCGATGTTGATGCGGGGTGCGCTTCGCAGTTTGGTCGCGGTCGCCGAACGGCTGCCGAATGCCGGGTTGTACGGCGCTCGGACGCACCGCGAATCCGGTGCGGTGGACCACAGCTCGTGCCTGGCGATGCCCTCTGTTGCCCAGGCGCTTGCCTACGCACTCTGCCTGCACCGGCTCGGCCCGCTCCGCCGGCTCGATCCTGATGAGCTCGGCGGCTGGCGGCGAGATTCAGTGCGCCACGTTCCGGCGCTCACCGCGGCGGCCCTGCTGGTGGACTCCCGGCTGTGGGCACGACTCGCCGGATTCGACGAGAGCTTCATCCACTACGGGGAGGATGTGGACCTCTGCCTGCGCGCGCGAGAGCTCGGCGCCGATCCGCTGTTCTCGCATCTGAGCGACGTGATGCACGTCGGAGGCGCGGGCCTGGAACCCGGCATGCGGGAGATCATGATCCTGCGCGGCAAGGCGGAGCTGTACCGGCGCCGGCTCCCGTCAGCGTCGGCGAGTCTTGCGATCCATGCGCTTGAGGTCGGGGTGATCGCTCGGGCGGCGCTCAGCTGTGGCTCGGAAAGGCGGCTATGGTCGACCGTCGTCAGGTCCCGCGGCGCCTGGCGCAATGGCTTTGCCACGGGACAGGTCGCCCCGACCGAGGTCAGGACCGTCGGCGCACGGTGATCTGTACGCGCATCCCGGCCTTCATGTGGCCCGGCAGCGAGCAGTACAGCTGATAGCGGCCGGGAGCGAGCGTCCAGGTCGCGGTGCTCACACGTCCGGGGCGCGTGAGGTGGACGGCGTAGGCGTGACCGACCATCTGCCCTGCGACCAGGCGCCGCGCGCGCAGGTCGTGGGGATCCATGCCGCGGTTCCACAGCTGGACGACGACCCGGCCGGCGGGAAGCGACGCCCGGCTCGGAGAGAGCGACCACTCCTGGGCGTAGACGAGCAGCCGCGCGGGATAGACGTGATCGGTCGCGCGAGCGTCCGCCGCCCCGCCACCCGCGCCGAGGGCCAGAACGAGAACCAGCCAGGCTGCGACGCGGCGGCTCATGCGATGAGCGAGTACCGAGGGAAGCGAGCGGCGCCCGGGATGACCGCCGCCGCATCGTGATCGAACCACTGCTCCAGCAGCGAGGCGTAGACACCGCGGAAATCGACGTTGACCCGCTGGTTGCCGTTGATGTCGAGTTGCTCGAGCGATGGGAACTCTCCGCACATCCGGCCGGTGACCCGGCTGCCGATGAGCATCGAGAGCCCTGCCGCTCCGTGGTCGGTCCCGCTGTCGTTCTCCTCCGCGCGCCGGCCGAACTCCGACCACACGTGGATCAGCACTCGCCCCTCGACCCCGCGCGCCTCCAGGTCGGCCTGGAACGCGGCGATTGCGCCGGCGATCGCGGGCACGTCCTGGCTGAACGTCTCGGCTTGGTCGGCGTGGGTGTCGAACTGCGTCTCAGGGGTGAGCGCGACGCACCGCAACGGCAACCCGGCGTCGATCATCGCGGCCAGGCCGGCCAGGCGCTGGGGGAAGTCGCTGCCGGAGAGCGTCGGATAGCTCACCGGGCTCGTGTATGCCGCGGTGCCGTCGGTGGTGGCGAACGGTCGCAGCGCCCGGCGCACCGTCCCGACGTCCGAGGCCGCGCTCGCGACCTGGGCGATCGCGGCGTCGGCGGCCGTCCGTTGCGCGTCGCCGATCCGGGCGGCCGTGTCGAGCGCCTCGTCGAACACGGGTCCCCAGGTTCCGGAGATCCATAGGGAGAAGTTCTCCGGTCGGTCGATGGCGGCGACCGGGACCCGCGACGTGGCGAGCGTCGGGTTCATCGCGGAGTCCATCGAGAGCCCCTGCAGCGGATTGGTCGCCGAGCCGGCCTGATCGAGATAGCGGCCGAGCCAGCCGGTCGTCACCGAGGTGTCAAGTGCGCCGACCTCCCAGTAGTGGCGGCTGGTGAAGTGCGACATGTCCTCCTCGGCATAACCGCTGCCGGGCATCACGATCACCTTGCCGGCGTCGTGCAGCGCGGCGAACGGAGCCGCCGCGGGACCCCACGCCAGCGACGGGTCCTCGGTGAAGGGGGTGCAGTCGCTCGCGCTGATCGCCAGCGTTGGGCGCAACTTGGCGTAGGTCGGATCCTCGACCGGCGCGAGCATCGACAGCGCGTCGATTCCGCCGGCGAGGAAGATCGAGATCAGGATCGGGCTCTGCGACGGCTGGGTCTCGGCCGCCTGCGCGATTCCCGCGGAGAGCGCCTGACCGCCGAGGCCCAGTCGGCCCGCGCCGTAGACGGAGACGAGGCCGCCGGCTGCTCCGAGCAGGAACCGGCGCCGGTCGAGGCCGGTCCCGGCGGGAATCGGCATCGAGGGATCCCACTCGCGCGGGTGACGCCCTCGCGCGCCGGCGAGGGCCGCGCGCAGCGCCTCCGAGCGCGTGAAGGAGTTGCAGCAGCGCATCGCTCTGGGACCGCCGCCACTCATCAGCACGTCTGCCAATCAGGGGTCATCGGGATCAGCGCGCGCAGCGCGTTCTGGCGAGAGACCCGGTCGGGCACCTGCTCCCACGTCGCGTGGATGGAATGCGCGACGCGGCGGCTGAGCGCGAGCAGATGGTGCTCGCTCGCCCGGCCGAGCGATGGACCCCCCCAGTGCGCCAGGGCCGCGCCCAGCGCCTGCGACGGCGACTCGTGAGCCGGGTAGGAGCGGTCCTTGGAAGGATCGAGTACGTCGTCGCCGAGCGCGTAGTTGACCGCGGTCAGCCGTCCTGCCCAGCGCGCGGTGTCGAGCCAGTCGGCGTAGTTCCATCCGGCGACGTTGGGCGGCTCGAACAGCTTCTGTCCGATGAGCTGGCCGATCCACGCCCACGCGTCGGTCTGCACGGTGTGACCGAGCGCGCGGAGCATCCCGGCGCAGAACACGACGGGCGGGAGCACCATCCGCTCGCCCGCGTAGAACAGCGGATGACGCAGGATCGCCTCGATCAGGGGGCGGGTCTCGAAGTGGCTCTCGACGTAGTGGCGCTCGAGCGCTCGCGCCACGTCGCCGGGGATCGGCTCGGCCACGAAGTAGGACCAGAGCTTCGAGACCATGAAGGAGGGGTGCGACCAGTGACCGACGCATAGCCGGCACGAGTCGCGCCAGTCAAAGCGCCCGCGGGTGCCCAGGATCTGCTTGGTCCCGCCGTCGTGCATGTCGAGCTCGAAGCGGAAATCGTGCGGCCCCTGGGCATTGGACCACTCGTTCGTGAAGCCGGTGAGCGCGCGCGCCTGCTCCTCGACGTCGCGCTGGCCGTAGCCGCGGCCCTGGCCCAGCGAGAACAGCTCCATCATCTCGCGCCCGTAGTTCTCGTTGGGGCTCCACTTGTTGTTCTCCACGCCGTTGAGCCAGAGCAGCATCGCCGGGTCCCGGGTCACGTCCAGGAACAGATCGAGGAAGTTCCCCAGCCAGTGGCGGCGCATCATCACGTTCTGACGCAGCATCAGCTTCTGGGTGGCCCCGTCGATCGACGTGGCGAACCAGGAATGCCAGACGAGCGTCATGCGCTCCTGCAGCGGTCGGTTGGAGCGGACCATCCGATCAAGCCACCAGCAGTGATCGTCTCCCCAGACGTCGACGGGGTCCAGCGGACGTCCGTGCGCCCCGTGGGGCGGACGCCCGATCAGCTTGACCGGACCGCTCGGGCGGGTCAGCGAGGCGACCGCGCCGTCGAGCCCGAGCGCCGCAACCCGTGCCGCCTCGCCCCGGCGAGGGCCAAAGCCCGCGCGCCACAGCAGCCGCGTGGCGTCGGCCTCGGTGAAGCGTCCTTTCAGAACCGGGAGCGGGGAGCCGGGAAGCTGTGCCATGTCGAGGGGCCCCGGGGTGGGGCGGTTCGTTAATCGGCACGAGCCGACGGGACTTGAGCCCGGATTTTCAGAATCCTGATCAGCCGCGCGTGCGGAACTTGCCTCCGCCCCCCCGACACGCGCTGCCAGACGATCAGGCGGTTGCTCAGCCGTGGTGGATGTAGTCGAGGTCGAGCTGGTCGCTCAAGCCCGACCAGCGCAACGTCAGCCGCCAGCAGCCGGCCGCGGGCAGATTGATGATCGACGGTCCCGGCCCGCCGGGCACGGTGCGCCTGACCGGAGCGCCGATGCGCCGGGTTCCGCGGATCAGCTGGGCTTGGATCCTCAGCGTCCCGCCGGAGTGGGATCGACGGCGTGAGACCCACAGGATCTTGTTGTTGTGGTCGGCCGCCGGGGGCGAGTCCAGATAGTTCCCGGTGCTGAACAGGATCGCGCCGATCCGATCCCGCCGGCCGACGGCGAACTCCGTGCGCGGACGCGCGGCTCTGAACCCCGACCGGGCCCAGACAGGCAGCACGCCGACATGCAGGCCCGACCGGCAGGCGCGAACGACCGTGCCCGCGCCCGATGCCGGCTGCCGGCCTGATGCGTGGTGGTGGCCGAGCAGCGCGACCGCGACGGCGGCGACAGCGACAGCGACAGCGACGGGCGCGACTGCCGCCAGCGGCCTGAGCCAGGACCGCGGACGGCGACTCGGATCGCGTTCGCGCTCGTGGAGACGGTGCATGATCAGCTCCAACGGCGGACCGGCAACTTCGTCGGGGTAGGGATCGACGGCGCGGATCGTCTCGATCAGCCGATCGTCTGCGTCAATTGGGCCAGCGGTCATCTCATCACCTCCGTGCCGGTGGATCCGGCTCGCCGCTTCTCCGCGGACAGCGCCCGCGCGAACCTCCGCCGAGCGCGGGACAGGCGCGCTGAGCACGTGTTGGCGCGGACGCCGAGCACGCGTGCCGCCCGGGCGGTCGAGAGTCCCTCCCACGCGACCAGCAACAGCAACTCGCGATCGCCCTCTGACAGCGCGGCCAGAGCCCGCCAGACGTCTGTTCCGGGCGGCATATCATCGGGCCGACTGGCGATCGGCGGCCGTTCGAACCGCAGCGCCCGGGCCAGCGCGCCCTGGCGGGCATCGCGGCGCCGGCGGTTGGCGAGGACGTGGCGCGCGACGGCCAGCAGCCAGGGGAGCGGGTCGTCGGGGACGTCCGTCAATCGGCGCCAGCAGACGACGAACACGTCCGCCACGACATCGTCTGCGGACTGCGCGTCCGAGCGCCTCAACACGTAGCGCTTGACCGCGCCTGCGTGCCGGTGGTACAGCGCCTCAAAGCGTGCCTGCGGGTCCTCCGGGACTGCCATCACCCGCTTAATGTTCGAGCCGCGGCAAAAATGACATCTTCGCCGTCGCGCCGTGTAACGCTCGCGCACGAGTTGGGACTACGGGTGAACCAACTCATCGCGGCCCCGGGGTCCGGGGCTTCCACACAGGGGGCAACCCAATGCTGTTCCGACTCTTGTCGCGCGCGCTCGTCGCGGCGCTCGTGCTCTTTTCATGCCTGGTGACGTTCGGCTCGTCGTCCGCGCTGGCCGCAGGGACGACGTACTTCGTGTCCGGCGGCGGCTCGGATGGTGTGAGCTGCGCGGCGAACGGTTCCTCCGCACCGTTCGCGACGATCCAGCGCGCGCTGCTCTGCGCCGGCCCGGGCGACGTCGTCTCGCTCGCCGCCAGCGGCAAGCCCTACCCGGGCATCGGCACCATCGCCACCGCCGGAGTCACGGTTGAGGGTCCCAGCGCGCGCAAGACGAGCATCGATGCGGGGAAGGGGGAGCTGACCGTCGTCCCGGGCGCCGACCTGACGATCTCCGGAGTCACTCTGAAATGCCAGACGAGCTGTGCCGGCACGCCGACGGTCACCAACGAGGGGGATCTCGTTCTGTCCGGGGACGCCGTCACCGGCAACGTCGGCATTCCCGCATCCGCCATCCTCAGCACCACCGCCGCGGGTTCATCGATCCCGACGGCACTGACGATCAGAGACTCGACGATCTCGGGAAACGACAGCCACCTCGGGGGTGGCGTGCAGACGAACACCGGGGCCGGGGCCACCGGTGCCAGCACCGCGACGATCATCGACAGCACGATCGCCGGCAACGTTGCACTTCAGCAGGGCGGTGGCATCGCCGCGCTGGCCACCGCCCCGGGATCCGAGGTGGCGATCACCGGCAGCACGATCACCGCCAACACCGGCAGCAGTGGAGGGGGACTGTTTGCCTCGAGTCCGGTGACCCTCAGCAACTCGATCCTCGCCGGGAACACGGCGCACCCGGGCGGCGCGACCGACTGTCAGTCCAGCGCTGTCGGCAGCGTCATCACCGATGGGCCCGGCGGCCACAACCTGATCGGCAACGCTGCCGGCTGTGGGGCCATCGTGGCCGGACTGCCGGAGGAGGATCAGACCGGCGTGACGCATCCGGGCCTCTTGCCGCTCGCCAACAACGGCGGGGCGACGAACACCGTGGCGCTTCTCGCGGCGAGCCCCGCCATCGGCACCGGCGACTCTGCCACGTGCACCTCAGCGGATATCGGCAACCTTGACCAGCGCGGCGATCCGCGCGTGACCGCGAGCCGCGGGTGCGACATCGGCGCGCTTGACAGCGCCGGCAAGGGCGTCGTCCACAAGAAGTACTTCGTTGCACCGTCCGGGTCCGATGCGCCCGTCTGCACGGCCAACCGCGCGGCCGCTCCGTTTGCGACCGCTCAGCGTGCGCTCGCGTGTGCCACCGACGGCGATGTCATCTCGCTCGCTCCGAGCGGGGGCATGCCGTACCCAGGCATCGGCACGGTGGCAGCCGACGTGACCATCGAAGGCGCGAGCGCCCGCACGGTCAGCGTCGACGCCGGCCAGGGTGAGCTGGCGGTGGCCCCGGGCGCGAGCCCGGTCCTGAAGGGGGTCTCGCTCGTCTGCGCCACGGACTGTGGAGGGAGACCGAGCGTCACCGACGAGGGACGGCTGCTCCTCTCGGCGGACGCGGTGACGGGTAACACCTCGCTGGCGAGCTCCGCGATCCTCGTCACGACGCCAGACAATTCGGTCGGGTCGGCCGCGCTTACCGTCGCCGACAGCACCCTCTCCGGCGACGACAGCACCCTCGGCGGCGCGATCCAGACGACCACGGGGACCGGCGCCACGGGTGCGAGCACGCTGGTGGTGAGCGACAGCACGATCGCTGACAACGTGGCGCTCCAGAACGGCGGCGGGATCGCGGCGGTGGCCACCACCCCGGGATCAGGGGCCACGATCGTCAACAGCACGATCACCGGCAACACCGCCAGCGCGGGCGGCGGGCTCTGGGCCTCCAGCCCGGTCGCGCTCAGCAACACGATCGTCGCGCGGAACATGGCCCACCTCGGCGCCCCCGCGGATTGTCAGTCCTCCTCCGGCGACAGCGTCATCACCGATGGCCCCGGTGGCCACAACCTGGTCGGTGACGACACGGGCTGCGGCGCGATCACCGCGGGCGGCGACGGCGACCAGGCAGGCTCGGCTGCCAGCCCGCTCGACCCGCGCCTCGGGCCGCTCGCCTACAACGGCGGGACGACCGAGACCGAGCGACCATTGTCCGCCAGCCCCGCCATCGGCGCTGGGAGTGCGGCGAGCTGCGAGCAGCAGCCGGTGTTCGATCTGGATCAGCGGCTCGTCTCTCGACGAGCGCCGGCGCGTGACGCCTGCGACGCCGGCGCCGTCGACACGGGCGGGAAGAAGTAGGCCGGCAGGTACACTCGCGGCGACGGAGGCCCCAGATCCGCGCGTACAAGGTCCTCAGCGACGGCAGATCCATGTTCACCGGCTGGGGCTGGCCGCTCCCCAGCGGGGAGACGCCCGGGGACTGGGTGCGCGCGGATGGCGAGATCGGCCTGTGTGTCAATGGCATCCACGCCTCGAACACAGACCAGCTGCCGCAATGGCTGGGCGACGAGATCTGGGAGATCGAGCTCGACGGCGAGATCGTCCGCACCGAACCGGCTCTCGTCGCCGCCCGCGGCCGACTCGTTCGGCCGCTGGCGGAGTGGGATGAGGCCGCACGGCTTGCCTTCTGCGAGGACTGCGCCATGCGCGCGCGCCGCATCGCGGATCGCAGCCCTGCCGGAGCAGAGGTCTACGCCGGCAAGATCGAGCCGTTCACAACCCGCGGCATGGCGGCGGCGGTGGGGTACTGGACGGCGCTCGTGGCCGGCGAGGCCGTCGCTGGGCGGCGCGATGGGGTCGAGTATGACGGCGCGTTCACGCGCGAACGCGCCGCCCAAGCCGCCTGGCTGCGCCGTGAGCTCGGCCTACGGCATTGACCGGCTATCCGAGCCGCCGGTCAACTCGCGGAACGCGTCAACGAGTGACTCGATGACCGGCTCTGGCACGTCCTCCTCCCGGAGGGCGCCCGTCGCTTTGATCGCCGCGTGCATCTGCTCCAGATAGTCGATGCAGGGATGGCAGAAGGCCAGGTGTCGCTCGACGACCAGGCGTTGCTGGACCGTCAGCGCGCCCTCGAGGTAGTCGGTCGCCAGCTCGACGAAATCACGGCAGGGAAGATCCTCATAACTCATGCCAGGGCCACCTCGCTGAAATGGGCTTCCAGCGCAACGCGGACCGCCGCGCGAGCGCGGTGCAGGAGGACACGTTGGTTGGCCGCGGAGAGTCCGAGGCTTTCGCACACCTCCGCTGCGTCCCACCCCTCCACGTCTCGGAGCTGGATGACCTGCCGTTGACGAGCCGGCAGGGTGTCGATCGCCTGTGCAACAAGTTCGACCGTCTCCCGCGCCAGCAGCTGTTCCTCCGGCAGCTGAAAGAACCGCGTCGGGCTGACCGCCCAGTAGCCATCGAACGCGCTCCCGAGGGGCAGGAACCGCTCTGGGTCGACGGTGCCGCCTGTGTCGTGGTCGGCATCGACGAGCGAGGACACAGGTGTGACGCGAAACTCACGTGCGCCCCGCGATTGCGCCCGGTTGACGAGGATCCGGAAGATCCATGTCTTCAGGGAGCAGCGCCCCTCGAACCGGTCAAGGCCGCGGATCACCGCGAGCCACGTCTCCTGCGCCACCTCGTCAGCGATCGACGCGGTCGGAACGAATGACAGGGCGACGCGGCGCATCGCCCGGTCGTGTCGCTTGACCACTTCCCGGAAGGCCGTCTCATCGCCCGAGCGTAACCGCGCCAGGAGGGCCGTCTCGTCGGCGTGCACCTCGTCCACGTGGACAGTGTACGGAGGTGCGCGCGACGATCGAACGTCTCAGGGACGCCGTCCCCAGCAGCTGACCATCAGTGGCGCGAAGCAGACGGTGTCACCGTCGTGCCACAGCTCGTGGAAGCGGTCGAGGTCGCGCTGGGTGAGCAATCCCGGGGCGAGCAAGCCGGGGGCCAATTGGTCGGCCAACAGCTCCCATTGGGGGAGACCCTGCTCCCGGTGGGCGCGGACCTGCAGCGACTCGGCATGCGCCCCGACGTCCACGAGGCCGGCGGCCTGGAGTCGGCGCGGCAGCGTGCGTCCACAGCTGGCGTCGTAGCCGTGCCCCGCGAACAGTTGCATGATCGCGGACGCCACGTTGTCGTGGACCGCGGACGGTGGGTCGATCACCAGCGCGGTCGACCAGTCGAAGTCCTCCGCCAGCACCCACCCCCCTGGTGCGGTCGCCTCTACCATCGCGGCGAGCACCGCATCGCGCTTGGTCAGGTGCTCCAGAAGCAGCCGCGCGTGCACGAGGTCGAAGCCGCCGGACGGAAGCGGCTCGCGGGTCGCGTCGGACGCGACAACCTGGAGGTGCTCGGTGGCGAGAGGCTCGAGGAATCGTGTATCGACGTCGAGCGCCGTGACGCTCCCCTCCGGCGCGACGAGCTCGCTCAGCGCCCGGGCCAGACTGCCGGTGCCGGCGCCGACGTCGAGGCATCGCCAGCCGTTCGTCGCGCCCAGCGTCTCACACCGCGCGAGCGTCGACGGGTCGTACAGGCGGGTGATGCTGTCCAGGCGCTCGCGCTCGGCGTACCAGGCGGCGTCAAGGATGTAGTCCTCGCCGGCCGCGAGCTCGGGGCTTGCGTTCATCGATGTTCTCCAATCTCGTCGGGTCGTCATGCAGTCTCGTCAGGGCGATGCGCGTTACACGACCGGGGGCGATAATGACCTGCGATGCCCACCGGCCCGTTGCCCGAGAACATCCAGCGCTTCCTCGCCGCACCGCGGCCGTCCGTCGTCGGTTGGGTGCGCCGGGACGGCGGAGCGGCACAGCCCCGGTCTGGTTCCGATTCCTCGACGGTGCGATCGAGCTGACGATGGAAGCCGAAGGCCCACGGGCACGCCAGCTGCGCCGCGAGCCGCGGCTGTCCCTCAGCGTCCTCGGAGACAGCTGGTACTCGCAGGTGACGCTGCACTGCCGGGCGCACACGTTCACCCCCGACAGCGAGTTCGAGGTACTGGACGCTCTGTCCATCCATTACATGGGCGAGCCATATCCCGACCACGGCATCCCGAGCCTCACGGTCACCGCGAGCATCGAGCGCTGGCACACGTTCGGGGAGATCTAAGGCCGCTCCCGAGGGCCTGTGCTCGCTGACCTCATCGCCAGGCGTCGCGCGGAAGCACCAGGTAGCTCGCCTGGCCGCGTCCGAAGGACCAGTCCTCGCGTTCGTTCTCGACCAACACCACCGCGAGGTTCTCCGCTCGCATTCCGGTGCGCTCGCCCAGCAGCTCCGCCAGCCGCCGGTAGAACGCTTGCTTGGCGTCGGTCGTCCGGCCTGCGGAGAGCGTGATCCGAATCATCAGGAACGCCTCGTCACGGTGGATGTCCAGGTAGTCGCGGTCAAACCGCAGGCGGCCCCGGGCACGTTCCGTGATGATCTGAAACCGATCGCGCTGCGGAACGTCGAGCTGCGTGACCATTGCCTCGTGGACCGAATCCGAGATCGCGTCGAGCTCTGCTTCGGCGCGGCCTTCGAGTAGGTCGATCTCGACCAGCGGCATATCAACACTCCTTGGCTATGTATCTGGACCGCTTGACGCCGGGCGCGCCGCTGCTTAGGCTCGCCCTCGGCGCGGGAGGCGCTTGCCATCGAGGGAGGTCCGATGTCTGATTCTGCCCAGAAGACCCATCCGGAGGAACTTCAGTCCGATCTCGACCTGCTGGTCGAGATGGCCAGGGAGCCCAAGCGCGACGCCGAGGCGATCCGCCGGCACCTGCAGTCGCTGAAGTCCAAGCTCGACAAGTTCGTCCACGAGAGAGGCACTCATCCCGACGGCGGCGCGGCCGCCTGACCGCGAAGCGCACAAGCCCGGACCGCCCTCGCCCGGGTGGATGAGATGAGCGAACGCGAGGACGTCGACAAGGCCGTGCCTCCGGCGCCGATGCCGCATGACAAGCGGGGTTGGCGGGTGGCCCCTGCGCCGGACGGGCGGGGGATGCCCGAGGAGCACAAGCCAACGCCTCCGCACCGGTGGCGGGGCTTTTGGATCTTCTTCGTCGTCCTGCTGGCGTTCAACTGGTTGTCGGTGCTGCTGGCGCATTCGGGCGGCCCGCCGCGGGTCGAGGTGCCGTTCAGCCCGTACTTCCTGCAGCAGCTCGACTCCGGGCATGTGAACTCGATCACGTCCAAGAGCGGCACGATTCAGGGCACCTGGACGGTGAAGCTGAAGTACCCGGCATCTGAGAAGAAGGCGACCGCGACCAAGCTGTTCTCGACGCAGGTGCCGTCGTTCTGGAGCACCGCTGCGTTGACCCAGAAGCTCGAGTCTGAGCATGTGCAGGTCAACGCGAAGAACCCGAACCCGGGGACGTCGCTGCTGGCGGAGCTGTTGCTCGGGTTCGGGCCGACGCTGTTGCTGGTCGGGTTGTTCGTGTTGTTGGCGCGGCGGGCGCAGGCGGGGGCGGGTGGTGGTCTGGGCGGCCTGGGCAACTTCGGACGCTCGCAGGCGCGGCGGGTGGACCCGCAGAAGATCCAGGTGACGTTCGCGGACGTCGCCGGGATCGATGACGCCAAGGCGGAGTTGACCGAGATCGTCGACTTTCTCAAGACGCCGGAGCGCTATCAGCGCCTGGGCGGCCGGATGCCGCACGGCGTGCTGCTCTACGGCCCGCCCGGGACCGGCAAGACGCTGCTCGCCAGAGCGGTCGCCGGCGAGGCGCAGGCGGCGTTCTTCTCGATCGCGGCCTCGGAGTTCATCGAGGCGATCGTGGGCGTGGGGGCTGCCCGGGTGCGGGACCTGTTCGCCAAGGCCAAGGAGGCCGCGCCGGCGATCATCTTCATCGACGAGCTGGACGCGATCGGCCGCTCGCGGCAGGGCTCGGCCGGGGTGACCGGAGCCAACGACGAGCGCGAGCAGACGCTCGATCAGATCCTCACCGAGATGGACGGCTTTGAGTCCACCCAGGCGGTGGTGGTCCTGGGAGCGACCAACCGGCCTGAGATCCTCGACCCCGCGCTGCTGCGGCCCGGAAGGTTTGACCGGCGAGTCGCGGTCCAGGCGCCCGATAAGGCCGGGCGCCAGAAAATCCTCAAGGTTCACTCCAAATCGATGCCGCTGGCCCCCGACGTCGATCTCGGCGCGCTCGCGGCCACCACGCCGGGGATGGTCGGCGCCGACCTCGCCAACCTCTGCAACGAGGCCGCGCTCCTCGCAGCTCGTCGCGATCACGAGAAGGTTGCGATGGCGGACTTCACCGACTCGCTGGAGAAGATCCTCTTGGGCACCGAACGCGGAATCATCCTCTCCCACGAGGACCGTGAACGGACCGCCTACCACGAGTCCGGGCACGCCCTGGTGGGGATGCTCACCCCCGGCGCAGACCCGGTCAGAAAGATCTCCATCATCCCCCGAGGCCAGGCGCTCGGCGTCACGCTCTCCACGCCCGACGCCGACCGGGTCTCCTACAGCCGGGAGGAGCTCGAGGCCAAGATCCAGGTCGCGCTCGGCGGCCGGGTCGCCGAGGAGGTCGTCTACGGCAAGATCACCACCGGCGCTGAGTCCGACATCCAGCAGCTGACCAACATCGCCCGCCAGATGGTCGGCCGCTGGGGGATGAGCGACACGCTCGGCCCGATCACGCTGCTGCCCGCCGAGGGGCAGGGACCCTTCCTGCCCGGAGCCTCCGAGACCTCCTCGCGCACGCAGTGGCTCGTCGACCAGGAGGTCCAGCACCTGGTCGAGGACGCCCACGACACCGTCACCCAGCTGCTCACCGACCACCGCTCCCAACTGAACAGCCTCACCCACGCCCTGCTCGCCGCCGAAACGCTCGACGGGAACGACGCCTACGCCGCCGCGGGCGTCCCGCTGCGCCCACCCGAGCCGGACCCCGCGCCAGTCCCGGCCTGAGCCACCCCGGTTGGGCGGCACTTGCAGGGAGTTGTGCCAATTGTTATAAGAGGTCGTCGTATGCACGAACCTCGCAAATTGCGGGATCGGCCAGGCCGCGGGCTCCTCACACAGCGGCCGAAACGCGAGGACGAGAGTCGTGGCCGCCGTGAAGCAGGAGCAATCAGCCCTCCAGGCGACGCTGGAGCTCGCCAGCGGGGTGATCGCCTCGGGGGATGGCCTCAGCTACTCGGTGCTGAACGTCGGCTCCGCGTCGCTGCTGTTCGATTCTTCCTGCCAGATCGAATGGGCCACCGACTCCGGCTGGATCCCTCTGCCGGTCACCGCCGAGCCCGCCGACACGGTGACAATCCTGGCGCCTGCAGGCCGCAGCGCGCCGCAGGACTGTGTTCCCGCGGAGCACCTCCTGTCCGGGCACTACCGGCTGACCAAGCAGGTCGTCGATGCGAGCGAGGCCCAGCCGGGCGCGTTGACCATCCGCCACGAGTTCTCGGTCCAGACGCGCTCGATCTGACCTGACCGATCCGGCCGGCCCGTCGAGCTGGATCGGCTGGCGGAGGAGAGGCCATCAGAAGCGGCGAATTAAGGAAGATGGCGGCGCAGCCCAAGCGGCAGCCCCTGGTCAACCACGATCAGCGAGCTCTGTATCGACTGACGATGGGCTACGGATCGGTCAGCGAGTTCTGGGATCCGAAGCTGGAGTACCGCCGGTGGTTCGCCGAGATCCTCGGCACGTTCCTGCTCGTGCTCGCCGCGGCCGGCGGCGGGCTGCTCCACGCCAAGGGCCAGATCAGCCTGTCCGCGGCGGTGGTCGCGCCGGCGTTGATGGTGATGGCGGTGATCATGTTCATGGGCGGTATCTCGGGCGCGCACCTGAACCCGGCCGTCTCGGTGGCGTTCGCACTGCGGGGCGACTTCCCGTGGCGCCGGGTACCCGGCTACGTCATCGCCCAGCTGGCGGGGGCCGCGCTCGCGTGCCTGTTCCTCCTGGCCGTGTTCGGCAACGTCGGGCATCTCGGCGCGACCGTCCCAGGCGCCGGCTATCGAAGCTGGCAGGCGTTCCTGATGGAGATCGCGCTCACCGGCGGGCTGGTGAGCGTCATCCTCGGGACCGCCTCGGAGGCCCAGAACGTCGGCCTGTTCGGCGCGTTTGGAGTCGGCGGGTACATCGCGCTCGCCGGTCTGTGGGCGGCGCCGGTCAGCGGCACCTCGATGAACCCGGCACGCTCGTTCGGTCCGGCACTCGTCTCCGGTGACTGGTCCGGGTTCTGGGCCTACGTCGCCGGCCCGGCGATCGGCGCCGGGCTCGCGCTGGGCTGTGCCTGGGTGCTGCGGGGCGCCGGCGGCGATGCCACCGCCCGGGCGGCCGCGTCCGGGACCCTCGAGGAGTGGGTGGGCAAACGACATCACGAAGCGGAGTGAAACCATGCCGAAGCAGAAAGCCACCAAGCCGAGCAATCACCGCAACGTCCAGATCCGCTGGCTCGACGACGTCGCCGAGCACGACTACGCGGCAGCCGAGGCATACCTGTCGCTGACCCTGGATCAAGCGGCCGCCGGCCGAGCCGTCGCGGGGCTACGCGAGGCGACGCTCATCACCCGGCGGGCGAACGACATCCTGCGCGCTGCCAGACTCGACCCGGCTCCGCTCGACGACCCGGGTGTGCTCAAGGACCTCGTGAAGATCATCGAGGGCAAGCGGCTGAGCCCGGTGCTGCTGGTCAGGGACACGAGCGGCACCGACATCGCCGATGGGTATCACCGCGTGTCACTGGTGTACCGGGTCGATCCGTACGGAGACGTGCCGCTGCGCCTTCACGACGTCCCGGGGTAGCCCCGGCGCGGGTCAGGTCGTCGCGACGATCAGCACGTTGCAGCGGGCCTCGTGCGAGACCTTGTTGGGCACGCTGCCCAGCAGTCGCCGCCCACCGGACATGCCCTTGTTGCCGACCACGATCGTCGACGCGCCGACCTGGTTGGCGACCTCCAGCAGCGCGTCGGCGGGGTCACGGTCGATCACGTGGCCCTCCGCGGTGACGCCGAAGATCCGAGCGGCGGCGACCGCCTCGTCGATGACCGCAGCGGGGACGCCGTCGTGCATCGATCCGTAGACCGGAACGGCACCCTGGGGGGCGCCGACGATGTGCGCGCCACGCAGACTGTGGTTGGACATCACCACGTGCAGCTCGGCGCCTACTGCCTTGGCGATCCGCATCGCTTCGTCGACCGCCTGCTTGGCGGTGTCCGAACCGTCACTGCCGACAACGATCTTCTCGCTCATCTGCTCTCCCCAAACGTTGTTTGCGCCACCCGGCTCCTAGCGCACTGGATCGCCCGCCGCGCGGACCGGAGCATAACCGTGATCGTGCGGCGACGCGAGGGGTTCGCTGAGCATTTCGCCGCGCGTCAGCCGGCGCGCTCGACCGGAAGCTCGATGTGACTCGGGTACTCGCCGCCGCAGGCAACGGTGTTGGTCGCCACCTTCGGCTCTCCCTGCTCGGACACGAGGCCGAACTGGTTGAGGCTCCGCGCGAACCACGGGTAGTCGCTGCTCGTCACGGTGACCCGCACGCGATGGCCCGCGCGGAACGCGTGGTGGGTCGGCCAGAGCTCGATGTCGAATGGGGTGACCGTGCCCGGGGTGAGCGGCGCCAAGTCGGTGAGCGAGTCGCGGCAGGCCGCCCGCAGGCAGCCCTGGGTGACCTTGAGCGACGTGCCCTCCGGGGTGACGTCGGCGATCTTGACGTGCCACTCGGTGTCGTCGCAGTCCGATGAGGCGTACAGCTTCAGATGCGCCCATCCGGAGATCACCAGGTCCTCGGCGAGAGGCTCGCCGGTGAACGTGAGCACATCCGGTCGGGCCTCGTTCACGCTCTGATCGAGCGGCGGGTTCTCCACCGGGTATCCGGTGACGTCGATCCCGGTGAGCGCCGGATCGAGTGGGTCGTAGCGGTAGCCCCGGGCCTGTTCCTCGCTCCGCGGCTCGTCGACGAGCACCCCGTCGTCCCCGTCGACGGCGAGGAACAGGTCGAGCGTGTCGTTCGACAGCGGCCAGCGAGGCGCCTCGCGCCAGCGGTTGTGGCCTGGTTCGAACACGCGCACGCGCGCGAGGTCCTCGATGCCCGGCCCGGTCCCCTTCAGCCAGTGATCGAACCAGCGCACATGTTCGGCGTCCATGTCCAGCGCGGCGTCGGGTCCGAGCGCGACCCCGCCGTACTCATCGGACGGGAACCGTGAGCCGACGTGGCTCCACGGGCCGACCAGCAGGTACTGATCGTCGGCGGCCGGCGAGTGGGCGCGCATGTTCTCGTAGTGGTGAAACGCGCCGAGCAGGTCCTCCAGGTCATACCAGCCGCTCACGTGCAGACAGGGGACGTCGATCTGCGAGTACAGGTCGTCGAACCGCACCGCCTTCCAGGTGTCGTCGAGGCGGTCGTGCTGGGAGAGCATCTCCCAGCTGCCCCCGCGGCCGTTGATGAACTCGCCGAGGTCGCCGTACGGCAGCCTCGAGAGCACCCGCTCCCAGTCGATCTCGCCGCCCTCGGGGATCCGCCGGCGGGTGGCGTACGTCCACCAGGCGAAGTAGAGCTGAAACGCGCCGTTGGTGTAGGGGATCTCCTGCTGCCACCGCCCGGCGGCGGACGTCGACACCAGGCAGGTGAGGTGCGCAGGCCGGCGTGATGCGGCGGCCCACTGCACCCATCCCATATAGCTCAGGCCGGTCATTCCGACCTTGCCGGTGCTCCAGTCCTGGGCCGCCACCCACTCGACCGCGTCATGGCAGTCGTCGGGATCGTTGACGAACGCCGTCCACTCGCCCTCGGACTTGCCGCGCCCGCGCACGTCGACCGACACGAACGCGTAGCCGTGACCCTGCAGCAGCTCCGCGTCGGCGACGTTGAACATGTTGTCCTTGCCGTACGGCGTCGGCTCGACGATGCACGGCACGGGGCCGTCCTCCGCAGGCAGCCAGACATCGGCCGCCAGCTCGACCCCGTCGCGCATTGGAATGCCGACCTCGCGCCGCCGGCTCGTCGCTCCTTCGCGAGCGACGGCGGCCCAACGTGAGAACGGTGTCGTCGGTGTCATCTGCGGCTCCATTCGCTAGCGGAGAGGGTCGAATGCGTCGAGCAACGGGTCGCGGCGGCGGCCGGTGATCTGCTGGGCGAGGATCTGCCCGGTCAGCGGTCCCAGCGCGATCCCCCACATCCCGTGCCCGCCGGCGACGAACACGCGCTCGGACGCGGTCCGGCCGACGAGCGGCAGGCCGTCGGTGGTGCAGGGGCGGGCGCCGACCCACTCGTCGGTCCGGGCCGACCAGTCGATCCCGGTGAGCATCGGCGCCGCGGCATCGACGATCGCCTGGATACGGCGTGGGTCGAGCGGGGCGTCAGGGGGCCGGAACTCCATCATCCCCGCCAGCCGCAGCCCGTCCTCCGGGCCGCCGAGCGGTGTGCACGCGACGCGCTGCGCCGGCAGGTAGACCGGATAGCGCGGCGCCACCTCGGGATAGACGGTGAAGCTGTAGCCGCGGCCGGCCTGGATGCGCGTCTGGACACCGTGCTCCCGGGCCAGCCGGCCGAGCCAGCTGCCGGTCGCGATCACCGCCGCGTCGGCCTCGACCGACGAGCCGTCGCTGAGCCGCACCGCGACCTCGGCGCCGCGCTGGATCACGCCCGTCGCCAAGTTGTCGTTGACGATCTGCCCACCGCTTGCGGTCACCGACGAGCCGATCGCGCGCACGAACGCCGCCGGATTGATGAAGCGCTGATTCTCCAGCGCCAATCCGAAGCGGGCCGCGTCACCGAGCACCGGGCTGGCCTCGCGGATCTGAGGCCGGTCGAGGACCTGGTAGGGATGGGCGAAGCCGATCTCGCGCAAGCGGGTGAACTCCTCCACCAGCGCCTCCCGCTCGGCCTCCGTGGAGAAGACGGCGAGGAACGGGTCGGCGGAGGTGATCGATGCGGAGACCGGTGCGTCGGCGGCCTGATGCATCTCGTCGTAGGCCGCGAGCATCCGAGCGCTCGCTCGAGCCAGTGCCGAGGCGGCGACTCGCCAGTGACGGGCGGTGCAATGACGCACGAATCCCAACAGGAAGCGCAGCAGATGTGCGTCGAGCGACGGGGGGATGTAGAGCGGCGAGCTCGGGCTCAGGATCATCTGCAGGCCGGACCGCAGCAGCGCCGGTTCGGCGAGCGGCAGCACGAGCGAGGGCGTGAGCCATCCGGCGTTGCCCGACGACGACCCGGCCGCGATCTCCTTGCGATCGATGACGCAGACCTCGATGCCGTCGCGTTGCAGGAACCACGCCGTGGACAGGCCGACGGCCCCCGCGCCGATGACAACCACGCGCCCGATTGACACGGTCCGATTATCGGTTCGCCACGTCGCGTCGTCGTCGTGCGATGGGTCAGAGTTTCATGCGCCCGCATGGAGATCCGCACAAACCGCCGGACCCCCGGCCGTTGCTGGCCGAACGGCCAACCGCAGCGGCCTGAGACTGTCGGAATGCACAATCCCCTCGGAAGCCTCAGGGGTTAGGCTCGTGGGGCAGCTGAGGAGGCTGCTCACGGCCTACTGAAAGCAGGTGCGCATGTCTCAAGAGGTGCTCGTCGTCCCGGTGGAGTCCGAGCTCGACGCTCTGTTCGGGCAGTACGTCGCCGCTGACCAGGCGCTCGGCCTCGTGTATGGCCTGGCCGGCCCCGAGGGATTGGTGCATGCGCGCGGGTTCGGCCGTTATGACGACGAGGGCACCGAGCCCGACGCCGACACGGTCTTCCCGATCGCATCGATGTCCAAGAGCTTCTCGGCCTGCGGCGCGCTGATCGCGCGGGATCGCGGTCTGCTGTCGCTCAGCGATCCGATCACTAAATACGTCCCTGAGTTCAAGCTCAGCGAGGCCGGCGTCAAGCCCGACGGCACGCCGACCGTGGGAATGCTGCTCAGCATGTCGGGCGGGCTGACCGAGGACAACTCGTGGGTCGACCCCTTCATCGACCTGCCGACCGAGATGCTGTTGGGGATCGTCGAGGCCGGCGTCCGGCTGAGCCGCCCACCGGGCTCCGCCTACGAGTACTCCAACCTCGGCTACGCGATGGGCTGCCTGGCCGTCAGCCGCGCGGTCGGCCGGCCGCTGCCCGCGTTCCTGCGCGAGGAGATCTTCATCCCGCTCGGCCTCACCTCGACCTACGCCGACAGCGCGGTTCCGGACGGCGTGCCGCGGGCGACGGGGTACTCGCTCGACGTCGGCGGGCAGTGGGTGCCGTTTGCGCCCCAGAAGTCCGACGCGTTTACGGGCCCGGGCGGGCTCGTCAGTTCGGTGAATGACCTCGCGCGCTGGATCACGTGGCTCGGGGCGGCCTTCCGGCCCGAATCCGACCACTCCGACCCGGTGCTCAGCCGCATGTCCCGGCGAGAGCTGCAGCGGATGCACATCCCGGTGCAGCCGGCTCTGTTCGTCGGCTCGACCGGCGCGCTGAACATCACCAACTCCGGGTATGGGCTGGGACTGGTGATCCAGGAGGATCTGTACCGCGGCACCGTCGTGTGTCACTCCGGCGGGCTTCCCGGGTTCCTGCTTCACATGCGGTGGCATCCGCAGTCCGGGCATGGAGTGGTCGTGCTCACCAACAGCCACCGTGGCGACCCGGTGGCCCTCGCCACAGACGCGCTCGGCCGCCGGCTCGCCCGGGACGCGGTCCCCTCGGCGACGATCGAGCTGTGGCGCGAGACGACCGCGCTGTGCGCCAAGACGGATGCCCTGATTCGCAGCTGGGACGACGCGCTCGCGGCCGAGATCTTTGCCGACAACGTCGATTTCGACCGCCCGCTGGCCGAGCGGCGCAAGGAGATCGAGGCGCTGGCCGACGAGGTCGGGCCGCTGCTGGCCCCCCGCCCCGAGCCGGATCTCGTGTCGGCGGTGACACCTGCCGACGTGACCTGGTCGATCCCGGGCGAGAACGGAGAACTGATCTGCATGATCCACCTCACGCCCGTCGAACCCGCGCAGATCCAGGAGATCGTCGTCCACGCCAGCGACCGTTCGCGTCCGCGGGCGTCACGGCCGATCGACATCTCGCCCCGCCGCGCGCAATGGGGCGAGGCCTTCATCACCCCGATGACGAATGTGGAGGTGGTGACATGAGCACGAGCGTCCGGGAGAGTGTCAAGCAGCTGTTCGACCGGCTCGGCGATTCGCTGCTCACGCTGGTCGCCGGAGACCTCGGCCAGGAGCGAATCGTCGAGGAGGTCGTGGTCCAGGCGATCGACGAGCCGGTGGGGCTGGCCCGGGACGCAGTGGTGTTCGGTGTCGGCACGGGAGGCGAGAGCTCAGAGCTCTGCAGCCTGCTGCGAACGGTCGGCGCCGCGGGCGCCTCGGCACTTGTCGTCCGCGCTCCGGTGGCCGTCGACGGGGCGGTCGCGGCGGCGGCCGCAGAGTCGCGGGTGCCGCTGTTCACCTTCGTGGAGGGTGCCCCGTGGATGTATCTCGCCGACATGATCCGGCCCGCGCGCACTCGGCGCGATGAGGACAGCTTCGTCACCGAGGCGAGCCTCAGCGCCGACCTCAATCTGTTCAAGGTCGCAAACTCGCTCTCGGAGATCCTCGACTCGCCCGTGACCATCGAGGATCTGCGGTCCCGGGTGATGGCGTTCTCCGCCGACCAGGAGCGGGGTGACGACGCGCGCAAGGCCTCGGTCCTCGGCCAGCAGGTGCCGCGCCATCTCGGCGCGGAGATGGTGAGGCTCGGTGTCTTCCAGCGGCTGTACAGCTCGAGCCGGCCGATCCAGGTCGACCCGCTGCCGAGCGGCGTCCGCGCCCGGGTCGCGATGCAGATCCGCGCCGGCAACGCGCTGCTCGGGTCGATCTGGGCGATCGCCGGCGACGAGTCGCTCACCGAGGCCCAGGAGGAGGCGATGATCCAGGCGGCCCACACCGCCGCCGGCGCCATCCTTCAGGGCCGCGTCGCCGCCGACGCCGTGCAGCGCATGAGGACCGCGACGGTCGCGGCCCTGATCGGCGGCGGCCAGCCCGCCCGCGCCGCCGCGGGAAAGGTCCACCGCGCGCGCGTGCGCGGCGGGTGCGTGATCGCCGCCAGGATCCGCTCCTCGGACCGGGCGGGTGCCGAGCTCGACTCCGTCGCCGGAGCCGAGCGGCTCGCCAGCTCGCTCGTGATGTACCTGCGCGCGGAGTGCGCCACCGCCGTGGCCGCGGTGTTCAACGACACGATCTATGCGGTGATGCTCCACACAACCGATTTCTGCGCCGACGTCCGCTCGGTCCAGCGCCTCATCCGCTCCTTCGTGGAGCGCCGCGGCACCGGCCTCGACGGACTGAGCGTCGGGATCGGCAACGCGGTGTCGGATCCGGGCGATCTGGACCACTCGCGTGAGGACGCCGAGCTCGTGCTGCGCGTGCTCGACATGCCCGGAACGGCCCGGGAGCCCGAGCTCCAGGTCGCGACCCGCGACGACGTCCACGGGCTGTCGCTGGTGCTCCGCTTGTCGGACATCGCCGCCAGCGATCCGGTGTGTGCGGGAGGGCCGCTCGCGCGCCTGGAGGCCTACGACCTGGAGCACCAGTCGAACCTCGTGGAGACCCTCGACTGCTGGCTGCAGCGGTTCGGAGACGTGACCAGCACCGCCGACCGGCTCCACGTCCACAAGAACACGTTGCGCTACCGCCTGCGCCGGATCGAGGAGGTCAGCGGGGTCACGCTCGACGATCCCGAGGAGCGTTTCGAGCTGATGCTGGAGTTCCGCGTCCGTCAGTCGCTCGGTGATTCCCACCCGCCGGACCTGGCCGTGCGTCGCGGGCATCCCCAGCCAGAGCTGCGGGCTCAGTACGTGACCGGCGTGCGCTGACCGAGCGTGAGCGCTCTGCGAGACACCCTGCTCGATGACTCCTACAAGGGGATCCCTCCCGCACACTCACTGACGCTCAGCGCCGTCGGCGAGCAGGGGTGGAACGTCGCCCGCGGCGACCTCGCGCTGCCGGTGCTGACCCTCGACTCCGATGCGGTCGCGCACAACATCGCGACCATGCAGCGCTACTGCGATCGCAACCAGGTCAGGCTCGCCCCTCACGGCAAGACCACCATGTCGCCGCAGCTGTTCGCGGCGCAGCTTGACGGCGGGGCGTGGGCGATCACCGCCGCGACCCCCACCCAGGTGGCGATCATGCGCCGCCACGGGGTGGAGCGCGTGATCCTGGCCAACCAGCTGGTCGACCGCCCGGCGCTGCGCTGGGTTGCCGGTGAGCTCGCGCGTGACCCCGCCTTCGAGTTCTTCTGCCTTGCCGACGACCCGGGAACCGTGGGCCGGATGGACGCCGTCCTCGCCGAGGGCGCGCCCGGGGCGCCGCTGAAGGTCCTGGTCGAGGTCGGTCGTCCCGGCGGCCGCGCTGGGGTGAGGTCGAGCGACGCGGCGTGCGAGGTGGCAGAGGCGGTGCACGCCGCTCGCCACCTGGAGCTCGCCGGCGTCGAGGCGTTCGAGGGCACGTACGCGGCCCAGGCCGACGAGCAGGGGCTGGCGCGGATCGACGAGCTGCTCGGATCGGTACGCGAGAGCGTGATCGCGATATCGGCACGTGGCCTGTTCGAACGCGACGAGGTGATCGTGACCGCCGGCGGGTCGATGTACTTCGACCGGGTGATCGCCTTGCTGCGCGACTGGCCGGAGGTCGGCGTGCCGGTGAGCCTCGTCCTGCGCAGCGGCTGCTACGTGTCGCACGACGGCGGCGCCTACGAGCGCTCGTCTGCGCTCGCTGCTCGCAGCGAGCCAGGGGAGAGCCTCAGGCTCCACAACGCTCTCACCCTGTGGGCCACCGTGCTCTCGCGCCCCGAGCCGGACGTGGTGATCGTCGGGGCGGGACTGCGCGACGCACCGGTGGACCGGGACCTGCCCGTCCCGCGAGCGTGCTTTCGCGACGGGGTTGCGACCGGCGGGCTCGCCGGCGCCGAGGCCTACCGCGTCATGG
Organism: Solirubrobacteraceae bacterium; assembly: GCA_036501965.1. Lineage (GTDB taxonomy): Bacteria > Actinomycetota > Thermoleophilia > Solirubrobacterales > Solirubrobacteraceae > Palsa-465. Next base: position 11,664 of record DASXZK010000103.1, on the reverse strand, counting down.
ACCAGCACCTGTTCATCCGCGTCTCGGAGCGCTCCGATGTGCGCCCGGGCGACGTCGTGGCGCTCGATCTGTCGCATCCGTGCACGGCGTTTGACAAGTTCCGTTTCATCCCGCTGGTCGACGAGCGCTTCGAGGTGCGAGATGGTGTCCTCACCTTCTTCTGACCGATCAGAGTGTCATGAGTGGGATCTGCCGCCACGGTTGGGCGATCGCACCAACTGGCCCTGGGAAGATCGTTCGTTTCGACCACGACATCGGCAGATTGCGCGAATAGTCTGGCCTGAGATGCATACTCAGACCCTGGGGAGGGGAGCGGCGTGATTCAGCGCTTGATGGCCGGTTTCGCAGTCACGGTCGCACTCGCGGCGACACTCTCCGCGTGCGGCGGCAGTGGCGGTGGCGGCAACACAGGTAACGGCCCCAACAACTCGACGACGCACACCACAGCTCAGGGAACGCCGACGAACGGCGGCGTGCTCACCTTCGCCGAGCAGCCGGGCGCCCCGCCGACCTACATCTTCCCGCTCTACGACGGCGCGAACTCCCAGAACGCCAACATCACCTATCTGCAGCCGCTGATGTGGCGGCCGCTGTACTGGTTCGGTCATCCCGACAGCTCGGCCGCGACGATCAACTACCCGTACAGCATGGCGGCGCCGCCGGTGTATTCAGACGGCGGCAAGACGGTCACGATGAAGCTCAAGCACTGGAACTGGTCGGACGGCACACCGGTCACCGCCAGAGATCTCACGTTTTGGATGCACCTGCTGATCGTCGAGAAGAACAACTACGCCGGCTACGTGCCGGGCGGGTTCCTCGACCACATCGCATCGGTCTCCGCACCGTCGAAGTACACGTTCGTGATGAAGCTGAACGAGGCCTACAACCCGACGTACCTGCTCTACAACGGGCTGGCGCTGCTGAGCCCGATCCCGCAGCACGTCTGGGACAAGGAGTCCGCCTCGGGCAAAGTCGGCAACTACGACAACACCCCGGCGGGCGCCAAGAAGGTGTACGCCTACCTCAACAAGACGTCGCTATCGCTGTCGACCTGGGACACCAACCCGATCTGGCAGGTCGTTGACGGACCGTGGCGGCTGAAGCCGAACACCGGCTTCCAGACCACCGGCCAGACGACGATGGTCGCCAACGACAAGTACTCCGGGCCTGACAAGCCGCACCTCAAGCAGTTCGAGGAGCTGCCGTTCACGAGTGCCGCGGCGGAGTTCAACGCCCTCCAGGGCGGGACCGTCGACTACGGATACGTCCCGACCACGGACATCGGGGCGATCGGCGGGCTCAAGAGCCAGGGGATCAACGTCGACCCCTGGTACGAGTGGGGGATGACGTTCATCGGGATCAACTTCTCCAACCCGAAGTACGCGCCGCTGCTCAACCAGCTGTACATCCGCCAGGCGATGCAGCACCTGATCGACCAGCCGACGTACATCAAGGACGTGTTGAAGGGGTACGGGACGCCGACCTATGGCCCGGTGCCGACGTTCCCCAAGACCAGCTTCCTGAACCCGGCCGCCAACACCAATCCGTTCCCGTACAGCGTGACCGCGGCCAAGCAGTTGCTCACCTCGCACGGATGGAGCATCCCGAGCTCCGGCGCGGCGAAGTGCACGAAGCCCGGAACCGGCGCCGGCGAGTGCGGCGCGGGGATCGCATCGGGCGCCAGCCTCAGCATGCCGCTGATGTTCTCCAACGGGTTCCCGGCGCTGCAGTCCCAGATCCAGGCCACCCAGTCCGCGTTCCGGCAGGCCGGGATCGACGTCACCCTCCAAGAGTCACCGGAGAACACGGTCCTCTCGGCAGCGTACGACTGCATCGGCAAGACGACGAAGACCTGCCCGGCGAGCTCGACCGCGCTCAGCATCATCTCCTCGCCCGTCTACACCTACGTGCCGATCTACTACCCCGACGGCGACAGCTTGTTCGGCTGCGGTGGAGCCACGAACGGCGGCAATTACTGCAACAAGCAGGTCGACGCCGGGATCAAGTCGATCATCACGAGCACGTCGAACTCGCTGCAGCCGCTGTACAAGTACCAGCTGTTCCTCGCCAAGCAGGTGCCGGTGCTGTGGTTCCCCAACGCCGCTTATCAGATCTCGGCGATCACCAAGAAGGTCGGCGGCGTCAGCGCGCAGGACTCCACGGGACATATCTATCCGCAGACGTGGTTCGTCAAGGGGTAGCGTTCATCCGGATGAGCGGGCCTGAAGGAGGGACATGGCGGCCTATCTAGTCAGACTGGCCGCCCAGTCCCTGGTCGTGCTGGTGCTGGTCACGATGGTCGTGTTCGGCATCCTGCACTTCCTCCCCGGAAGCCCGGCGCGGGCGATCCTGGGCGCTCGGGCGACGCCGACCGCGATCGCCAACTTCAACGCCTCGCAGGGATACAACCACGCGCTGCCCACGCAGTACGTCGACTACATCGGCCGGCTGCTGCACGGAAACCTCGGTTTCTCCTACCACTTCGACCAGTCGGTCGGGGCGCTGCTCGGTCAGGATCTGCCAAAGACGGCGCTGCTCGTCGGGCTCGCCTACGTGATCGCGTTGCTGATCGCGATCCCGGTCGGCGTGGTCCAGGGCCTGCGGCGCAACAAGCTGATCGACCACGGGTTCACCGCCGCGGCGTTCATCGGCTACTCGATGCCGACGTTCTGGGTGGGGATGCTGCTGGTGGTGATCTTCTCCAACTCGCTGCGGTGGCTGCCGCCCGAGGCTCCCCAGGGAGCCACGATCTCGACGGTGCTGCAGCAGCCCAAGGCCCTGGTGCTGCCGGTCGCGACGCTGACGATCGTCACCGTCGCGCAGTTCAGCCGCTTCATCCGCTCGTCGGTGATCGACAACCTGCTCCAGGACTACATCCGGACCGCGCGCGCCAAGGGCCTGGCTCCGCAGCGGGTGGTGCTGCGGCATCTGCTGCGCAACAGCATGCTGCCGATCATCACTCTGATCGGTCTCAGCCTGCCGGTCGTGCTGGGCGGCGCGATCATCGTCGAGGCGCTCTACAACTATCCCGGGATGGGCTGGCTGTTCTGGACCGCGGCCAGCGCGCGTGACTACCCGGTGCTGATGGGGTTCACCGTCGTCGTCGGCGTGGCGACGGTCGTCGGCAACCTGCTGGCCGACATCGCCTACGCGGCCGCCGACCCCCGCATCCAGTACTCATGAGCGTCCGGGTCCCCGACGGCGCCGGCGCGCCGATCGCACCGGTCGCGGAGGCGCGGACCGTCGCCGGCGACCGCGCCGCGCGCCGCTACCTGCTGCTGCGGGACTTCGTGGGCCAGAAGATGGGCGTGCTCGGGCTGCTGATCATCGTCGTGATGATCCTGTTCAGCTTCGTCGGACCGTTGGTCTACAAGACCAACCAGGTCCAGACCAATGTGCTGGAGATCACCCTGGCCCCGGGGGGCGGTCACCCCCTCGGCACCGACGCGGTCGGCTACGACGTGCTCGGCCGGCTGATGTTCGCCGGGCGCTCCTCGTTGGAGGTCGGGGTCGCGGCCGCCGTGATCGCGGCGTTCATCGGGACGTTCACGGGTGCGCTCGCGGGCTTCACCGGCGGGTGGCTGGACGCCGTCCTGATGCGACTTGTCGACGCGCTGGTCGCTATTCCGGCGCTCCTGCTCGTGCTGCTGATCGCCACACTCGTGACCCCGAGCACCGGCACCGTCATCCTGGTCCTCGGGATGCTGTCGTGGCTGACGACCGCGAGGCTGGTGCGCGGCGAGGTGCTGGTGATCCGCAGGCTCGACTATGTCCGCGCCGCCGAGAGCTTTGGCCAGCGGCGCTGGCGGATCCTCTACGAGCACATCGTGCGCAACGTCGTCGGGACCGTGGTCGTCCAAGCCACCTTCGAGGTCGCCAACGCGATCCTGCTGCTCGCCGCGCTCAGCTTCCTCGGCCTCGGGCCCCCGCCTCCCGCCGCCAACTGGGGCGGCATGCTCACCGACGGTCTCAACTACATCGCCGACGGCTACTGGTGGCTGATCTATCCCGCGGGTGTCTGCATCGTGCTCACCGTCGTCGCTTTCAACCTGCTCGGTGACGCGCTCCGCGACGTGGTGGAAGTGAGGCTTCGCAGCCGATGAGCCCGACACCGGCGCTGAAGGTCGACGGGTTGTCGACCGACATCCAGCTCGCCAGCGCGGTCGTGCACGCGGTCGGGGACGTGAGCCTGTCGATCGACCAGGGCGAGACGCTCGGCCTTGTCGGCGAGTCGGGCTGCGGCAAGTCAATGCTCGGCCTCTCGGTCATGCGCCTGCTGCCTGCCGGCGGGCGGGTCATCCAGGGCGCGATCGAGCTGGACGGCGAGGACCTGGTGTCGATCAGCGAGGCACGGATGCGCGACATCAGAGGCAACGACGTCGCGATGATCTTCCAGGACTCGCTCACCTCCCTGAACCCCACGATGTCGGTGGGCGACCAGATCGCCGAGCCGCTGCGCCGCCACCGCTCGATGTCCAACTCGGCCGCTCGCGCGCGGGCCACCGAGCTGCTCGGGATCGTCGGCATGCCGCGGCCGCAGGACCGGATGGGCGACTACCCCCACCAGTTCTCCGGCGGTCAGCGCCAGCGCATCATGATCGCGATGGCGCTCTCCTGCGAGCCCAAGGTGCTACTCGCCGACGAGCCGACGACGGCACTGGACGTCACGATCCAGGCGGAGATCCTGGGGCTGCTCGACGGCCTCAAGGAGCGGCTCGGAATGGCGGTCCTGCTCGTCACACACGACATGGGCGTGGTCGCGGGCCGCGCGGACCGGGTCAACGTGATGTATGCCGGCAGGATGGTCGAGAGCGCCCCCACCGACCAGCTGTTCGCGCACATGCACCACCCCTACACCCAGTCGCTGCTCGGGGCGATCCCGCTGCTCACCCAGGCACGTGACCAGCCGCTGTTCAGCATCCCGGGCCTGCCCCCGGATCTGACCGCGCCTCCATCCGGGTGCCGGTTCGCCGCCCGCTGCGCCCACGCGACCGATCAGTGCCGGGAGGCGGAGCCGCCGCTGACCGGAGACGGCGGTCACCTGTTTGCCTGCTGGCACCCGGTTGACGGACCGCTGGACCGGAACAAGGTCGCGGTGACCGCGGCGGGCACGACCGTGGCAGCCGACTTGGCTGCCGCCGCGGAACCAGCCGGGCCGGAGCAGGCCGGGCCGGAGCAGGCCGGGCCGGAGCGGGCCCGGCCCGTGCCGGCTGCGTCGCTGCCCGCCCAGCCGTTGCCGGCCGCGTCGTTGCTTGCCGCCGGCGCCGGGGGGAGCGCCGGGTCGACGGACCCGGGCCAGAACGGCTCGGTTGCGCTCGTGGTCGAGGACGTGGTGTGCGAGTACCCGGTCAAGGGCGGGGTCCTGAAGCGCACGGTCGACACCGTCAAGGCGGTGAGCGGGATCTCGTTCAGCGTGGCCCGCGGGCAGACGTTCGGACTCGTCGGTGAGTCCGGATGCGGCAAGACGACGCTCGGCAAGGTGATCATCGCCCTGGAGCGTCCCGACTCCGGTCGGACGACGGTGCATGGCGTCGACATGACCAAGCTCGGCCGCCGCGAGCTGCGGACGTTCCGCAGGAACGTGCAGATGATGTTCCAGGATCCGGTCACCTCGCTCGACCCCCGCCTGCGGATCGGTACCGCCCTGCGTGAGCCGATGCGCGCTCAGGGGATCGGGAGCCGGAAGGAGCAGGACCAGGTGGTCAGGCAGCTGCTCGCCGAGGTCGGGCTGCCCGAGGACGCGACCCAGCGCTTCCCGCACGAGTTCTCCGGCGGCCAGCGCCAGCGCCTGGGCCTCGCGCGCGCGCTCACCCTCAACCCCGAGGTGATCGTCGCCGACGAACCGGTGAGTGCGCTCGACGTCTCGATCCGCTCGCAGGTGCTCAACCTGATGAAGCGGCTGCAGGCGCTCCATGGGCTGACCTACGTCGTCATCTCCCACGACCTCGCGGTCGTCAAGTACCTCGCCGACCGCATCGGCGTGATGTACATGGGCAAGCTGGTCGAGGTCGGCAGCGGCGAAGACATCTACCGGAGCCCGGCCCATCACTACACCGCCGGCCTGATCGACGCGATCCCGGAGCCCGACCCGACGTTCCGCCACCGCAAGCGGGTCGCCCTGCAGGGCGAGCTCCCCGACCCCCGCAACCCGCCGAGCGGCTGCCGCTTCCGCACTCGCTGTCCCGCCGCGCAGGGGCTGTGCGCCGAGAAGGAGCCGGTGCTGGAGCAGCTGGGCGACGGCCACGAGGTGGCCTGCCACTTCCCGCGGGTGCAGGCACCCGTGGCGTCGGGAGTCTGAGGCGGGGCGGCTCGGACAATCCCCAGCTCACCAGGGTGTCCAGTTCGAGCGCGAATGCGCGACATGAGGACCGCAGCCGGTGACGGATCGCCAGGTAGGGTGCAACCCCATGGACCGCGTGCTGACGGGCGCCCGCCCGACCCTCGAACCAACCGAGGCCGTGGCGCTCGCGGCGGAGCTGTTCGGCGTCCAGGCGGAGACCGCCCACGACCTCGGCTCAGAGCGTGATCGCACCTTCGCGCTCCAGGACTCCGAGGGCGCGAGGGCCGCGGTCATCAAGATCTCCAACGCGCACGAGGATCCAGACGTGCTGGACATGGAGGCCGCGGTGGCGCTCCACGTCGCGGCGGTCGATCCCGAGCTCGTGGTGGCGCTGCCCTGGCGGGCGCTCACCGGCGAGCGCGCCGGTCCGGCCCAGGTCGGTGACGACCCGGCGGCACTGCGGGCCTCGTGGCCCCAGGGCGAGTCCCACTGGGTCCGGCTCTACTCGCTGCTCCCAGGACACAGTCACGTCGATACCGAGACGCTTTCGGACGACGCGCTGATCGCGTGGGGTGGCAGCTCCGCGCGCCTGGGCCGGGCGCTGCGCGGCTTCGCCCACCCCAAGGCCCACCGGGTGATGCTGTGGGACGTGCAGCACGCGCTGCGCTGCCGCTCGATGCTCGACGATATCCGCGATCCGCACGCACGCCGCCTGGTGGCGCGCACGCTCGACGAGTTCGAGCGGTACGCCGCGCCGATCTGGCCCCGGCTGCGAGCGCAGGTCCTGCACACCGACCTCACCCCGGACAACGTCCTCGTCGATGACGACGGGCTGATCTCGGGTATCGTCGATTTCGGCGACATGAGCCACACCGCGCTGGTCGCCGACCTCGCTTCGGTGCTCTGCTCGCTCGTGCCCGGCCGGTCAGCTGACGAGAAGCTGCGGCTCGCCCGGCTCGTGCTTGACGGCTATGAGCGTGAGGTTCCGCTCGAGGATCACGACCGCGAGCTCGCCGCGCTCGCGTGGGCGGCGCGCAGTGCGGTGACGATCGCCATCAGCTCCTGGCGGGTCGCCCAGGGACTCGAGGAGGCTGCGTTCGCCGAGCGTGGCAACGAGGAATGCCTGCGGGATCTCGAGCTGTTCGACGAGCTCGGCCTGGACGAGGTCAACCGTCGCGTGGGTGGCGTCACCGGGTCGACGGTCCCGGACCTCTCATTGCAGGCCCGACGTGAGGCCGCCTTCGGACCCGCGATGGACCCGCTGTTCTACGACGAGCCGATCGAGGTCGCCTCGGCGTCGGGTGTGTGGATCACCACCGCCGACGGACGGCGCTACCTCGACGGGTACAACAACGTGCCCTGCGTGGGCCATGGCCATCCGCGGGTGACCGCTGCGATCGCGCGCCAGGCGCGGAGGATCAACACCCATACGCGATACCTGCATCCCGCGGCGATCGCGCTCGCCGAGCGACTGTCGTCCACCTGCCCCCCCGGCCTCGACACCGTGCTGCTGGTCAACTCGGGCTCCGAGGCAAACGACTGGGCGTGGCGACTGGCGGTCGCGGCGACCGGGAACCGCGGTGGCCTGTGCACCGCGAACGCCTATCACGGGATCACCGAGGCGATCGCCGCGCTCTCGCCGGAGGCGTGGCTCGACGGTGTCAAGCCGGCACACGTGGAGCCGTTTGGGGTGCGCGACACCTACCGGCAGCAGAACCTCGACGGCGCCGCCGTTGAATCCGCGGTCGGCAGGATGACCGCCCGAGGTCTTGCGCCGGCGGCGACGGTCCTCGACGGGTTGGTCATGAGCGACGGGGTCGCGGATCTCGACCCGGGATACGTCCAGGAACTCGTCCGGCTCACCCGCGCGGCCGGCGGCCTGTGGATCGCCGACGAGGTCCAGTCCGGCCACGGGCGAACCGGCCAGGCGATGTGGGCGTTCGAGCGGTTCGGAATCGTGCCTGACTTCGTCACCCTCGGCAAGCCGATGGGCAACGGTCACCCGGTCGCCGCGGTGATCACACGCCGGGAGATCGTCGCCGAGATCGCCGACGAGACGACCCTTTTCAGCACGTTCGGCGGCAACCCGGTGAGCGCGGCCGCGGCGTTGGCGGTGCTCGACGTGATGGAGGACGAGCGCATCCTGGCCCGCGTGGAGCAGACCGGTCGGCTGCTCGGCTCAGAGCTCGCCGCGGTCGCGGCCCGGCACCCCAGCGTCGGCGACGTCCGCGGAGTCGGGCTCGCCTGGGGGGTCGAGCTGGTCTCCGATCCCGAGACCCGCGAGCCGGACGCCCCGCTGGCGCGCCGCGTGCGTGAGGCGATGAAGAACTCAGGCGTGCTTGTCGGCACCACCGGTCCGCACGGCAACGTCCTGAAGGTCCGGCCGCCGCTGGCGCTGCGGCCCGAGCACGTGCCGATCCTCGTCGGCGCGCTCGACACGGCGCTGAGCTGACCTAGAGCGGAGAGCGCTACCGCGCGGCGGGCAACGCGCCGGGTAGGTCGCGACGCGTCCGGATCCCGAGCTTGGAGTAGCTGCTCGTGAGGTGCCTCTCGACCGTCCGCGGAGCGCGCGGGGCCTCGCTCCGGCCGGCAGATGCGTGATACGGGCACTGTCGGTGCACTTTTCTCGCGATCGGAGGCCTGCGACCCGCGCCCGGCCGACCTTTTCACCCGATCGCGACCGCACCCGCGGCAGGTTGCGGGATCCTGTTCGCGCGGCGCAACCCATTCCTCACACGGTCCTGCACCTCGGCGAGGGAGCGATAGGACCCGCTTCCGGCCCGCGGCCTCGCCGCACCGGCCCGCACCACGGCTGTACCGCGACCAGCCCGCCCTACTGCCCCACGGCCGCACCGCACCGGCCCGCCCCACGGCCGCACCGAACGAGCGCAGCGCTACGGAACCGGCGTGGCCGGCGGCGTCGGCCCCCGCGCGACGAACTGTGTCGCGGCGACGGCCAGCACGTCGGCCCGCTCGTTGAGCGCGTGGCCGACGTGGCCCTTGACCCAGTGCCAGCGGATCAGCTCGTGGCCTGAGGCGGCTGCCTCCAGCTGAATCCAGATCTCCTTGTTCTTGACCGGATCGCCGCTGGCGGTCTTCCAGCCCTTGCGCTTCCAGCCGGCCATCCACGAGGTCATGCCGTCGTGCAGGTAGCGCGAGTCGGTGACCACGCACGCGCGTGACCCGGGCGGCAGCGCACGCAGGCCCTCGAGCGCGGCGGTCATCTCCATGATGTTGTTCGTGGTGTGAGGCAGCCCGCCGCTGTGTTCCTCGACGACTCCGTCCTCCCAGCAGACCAGCGCCGCCCACCCGCCGGGGCCCGGGTTCCGGGCGCAGGCGCCGTCGGTCCAGACCAGCACCTCGCCGGGCCCCGCCTCCGGAAGAAGGCCGGGCAGGGACTTCGATCGGCGACGCGAGCTGACGGACATCCGAGGCATTCAACCAAGCGGGGCACCCGGAACCACCACCCGCCCCGCGCCGCCGACCTGCGGGGTGCACGGCGTCGAGGATCACGCGTGGGCGGTGACCGCGTGTGGGGTGCCGCCATCCCACGCGTCTCGGCCCGCACCTCGCGCGGGCAGCCGCGGCGTCTGGGATGCCGTCACGCCCCACGCCCACGCCCCACCCCCGATGCCCCACGCCCCAGGTCCCACCCCGATCGAGGATTGCAATAGGGAGCGACCGGGAAGTATTGAGAGGTACTTCGAGGCAAGGAGGCTGAGCGGATGGACCCTGGATTGGCGGCGCATACTCGCCCAGTTCGGTGGGGCAGATGGGTCTGATCAGGCGCATCACCCCGCTGGGCCGCGTCCTCATCGGCCTCACGATCGCCGTGGCGGTCGCGGTCGCCGTCCTGCACGACGCGGTGACCTACATCGCCGCGGCCGCGGTGTGCCTCTGCTGGTTGAAGGTGTACGCCGCCACGGATCCGGTGCACCGGGCCGCGGCGGGCGATGACCCGGCCGGCGACTCGGTCAGCTGGCGCGACCGCGAGCTCTGATGGCGGGGATCCTGATCCATGCCGCCACACCGCAGTGCGCGACGCCCAAGGGCGGCCTCATCGGAGCCGTCATCCTGCTGGTTCTCGTGTTGATGATCATCGGCTGTGCGGTCGGCTGGTCGCGGGCGAGCAATCGCGCCCATCGGGCCGAGGCGACGCTCGATGCGATCCGGGGGTCACAGGCGCCGACCTCGTAGGCCGAGGAGCACGCAACACCGGGTGCAACGGTCCGCCGCCCGATCCGGGAACGTATATTCGACGCCCGTTGATCGCCGCTGTCGTCCACCATTCGACCTCCTCCCCACAGGCCGGGGGAGTGCTGATCGCATCCTCGGCGTCGATGCTGATGTGCCTGTTCATCTCGCCGAAGTTCATCGAGGTGCTGCGCAACCGCTCGATCGGTCAGCACATCCGGGAGGAGCTGGTCCAGCACCTGGCCAAGGCCGGGACGCCGACGATGGGGGGAGCGATCGTCGTCCTCTCGTTCGCGGTGCCGTACCTCTGCCTGTCGACCCGGGACGCGGCGTCACTCGGCGTGCTCGCCACCGTCCTTGCCGGAGCGCTGCTCGGGTTCTGCGACGACTACGCCAAGTTCAGCCGGCGGCGGTCGCTGGGCGTCCGTGGGCGCACGAAGATGCTCGGAATGGCGGCGATCTCGATCATGCTGTGGCTGATCGCCACCCAGTGGGCGCACGTCTCGACCTCGGTGCCGCTCACGCCGTTCAACGCCCATATCGACTTCGGGCCGTTCTTCGTCATCCTCATCTACCTCGTCGTCGCGGGAACCACCAACGGCGTGAACCTCACCGACGGGGTCGACGGGCTGCTCGGCGGCTGCTGCGCGATCGCCTTCCTTGCGTACGTCGGGATCACGTTCATCACGCCCGGTGCGCACGACCTGGAGATCTGCGCCGGCTGCCTGTGCGGCGCCTGCGTCGGGTTCGTCTGGTTCAACTGCTTTCCCGCCAGCGTGTTCATGGGAGACACGGGCTCGCTGGGCCTCGGCGGCGGGATCGCGGCGCTGGCGGTCATGACCGGGACCGAGCTGCTGCTGATCCTGATCGGCGGGATCTTCGTGCTCGAGACGCTCAGCGTGATGATCCAAGTGTTCTCGTTCAAGCGCTTCGGCCGCCGGGTGTTCAAGATGACCCCGATCCACCACCACTTCGAGATCGAGGCGTGGTCGGAGACCAAGATCACGATGCGCTTCTGGACGGTCGCGGCGGTCTGTGGTGCCGCCGGCTACTCGCTCTACCAGTTCAGCATGCACGGCCACCCGGTCCACTGAGGACGGCCCGGTTCGCCGGCGGACCGATCGCCAGACCTTCTCAACTTAATAGATAAGGTCAGTGCGGTTTTTCAATCCACGTTCGTCGGGTTTCAG
>DASXZK010000102.1:0-1931 GCA_036501965.1 Solirubrobacteraceae bacterium | reverse complement strand
GAGCTCTCCTTCGTAGTCGAGTTTGTCCGACACGAGCGGTTGCACGATCGGCTCCTCGTGACCGCACAGGCTGGCGGCAGTCCGGAGGAACCACGGCGGCCAGGAGGGCTGCTCCCAGCTGCCTTCCTCGACGTGCGTGCGATAGTTCAGGGCCGTGCACCAGACCGCGTGGGGCTCAGGAATAGGCGGCAGGAACCTGATCGTTGCCGGATCGAGGCGGCCACCTACCGTCCGGCTCCTCTTCTCGATATCGGCGAGAGCGTCCGGCCCGAGCTCGAGGAGCTGGCGCAGGTTCGCCGGGACGCCCGTACCGAGATGCCTCAGGTCGATGAGGGAGCCGTCGTGGTCGCGGATTCCGATGGAGGGTCCGCTGCCGCTGTCGATGGAGGCAATTTTCACTCGCTGTTCCTTTCGTCGCCGGACACCGCGGTTTCTCGTTGACGGCGCGGGCTTTCTCGCCCCGTCAGAGCTGCCGTCGCTGTCGGCGGAGGAGCTGATATTCCGGTCATCCGCGCGAACAGGGTCATCCCGTACAGGCTGGAGTCTGCGTTTGTCACGTGACAGGCCACGCCGTGGCCGTCGGCGCCGATCTGCAGTTCTGGTTTCTTGTCGGCGCAGACCGGGATGGCCAGAGCGCAGCGTGGGTGGAAGGCGCAACCGCTGGGCATGTCGACTGCCGACGGTGGATCGCCGCTGAGGACCACACGGCTCCGGGCGCGTTGCACGAGCGGGTCTGGAGCGGGCGAAGCCGAGACCAGGGCGGTGGTGTAGGGGTGCCGGTACTTTCGCGCGACCGCCTCAGCGTTGCCCACCTCGACAATCGAGCCGAGGTACATGACGGCGATCCGGTCGCTGACTGCTTCGACAACGCCGAGGTCGTGGGAGACGAACAGGTAGGCAAGGCCGAACTCGCGCTGCAGGTCGCGCAGGAGCGCGAGAACCTGCGCGCGGGTCGAGAGGTCGAGCCCGGACACGGGCTCGTCGCAGAATACGAGGCGCGGCCGGGTGACCAGGGCACGCGCGATCACGATCCGCTGACGCTGCCCGCCGGACAACGTCCGGGGGGTCCGGTTCATCACGTCGGGCTCGAGACCGACACGACCGAGGATCTCGACGGTCTTCTCCCGATGTTCGGCCGCGCCGGTCGAGCCGTTGATCCGCAGCGGCTCGCCGACGATGCGTCCCACGGTCCAGCGCGGATCCAGCGCCGAGTACGGATCTTGGAAGATCACCGTCATCGCGGCGCGCAGCCGGCGCAGCTCGCGCGGTGAAGCGGCGCGAAGGTCCCGGCCGTCAAACCGGATATCACCGCTGTCCGCCTCGATCATGCGCAACGCGAGCCGGCCGAGCGTCGACTTGCCGGACCCCGATTCGCCGACGATGCCGAGGGTCTGGCCTGCGGGAAGGTCGAGGCTCACGTCGGTTACGGCACGGACCACGTCGCGCGGGGGCCCGAAGAGCGCAGGCCGGCCGGCGAAGGCGCGGGTGAGCTTGCGGATCGACAGCAGCGGAAGGGGCCGGGTCTCGGGTCCGTTCATGCGCCGATTCCTGTCAGGCTCAGCTCGTCAGAGCGCACGCATCGCGCGGTCCGGCTCTCACCGACGTCGCGCAACGATGGCGGCGACTCGACGCACCCCGGGAGCAGCGCGTAGGGGCAGCGCGGCGCGAACCGGCAGCCGGGCGGGAAGCTCCCGGCCCGGGGAGGCTGCCCTGGGATGCCGGCCATCTGGCCGGCCACGCCGATGCGGGGAAGGCCGAGGAGCAGGCGCTCGGTGTACGGGTGTTTCGGATGGTAGAAGAGTTGCTGGGTGCTCGCCTGCTCGACAATCTGGCCGGCGTACATCACCGCGACCCGGTCGCACACCTCGGCTACAACTCCAAGATCGTGGGTCGTGATGATGGTCGACATGTGCAGTTCCTCGGCCAGGTGC
>DASXZK010000101.1:0-4481 GCA_036501965.1 Solirubrobacteraceae bacterium | reverse complement strand
GGTGATGACGACGTTGGCCGAGGGGCGGTAGGGGTCTCGGGGGGAGTGGGTTTCGTGCGGGGCGGGGTCGGGGTTGTGCGGGGCGGCTCCGGGCGAGGCGAGGCGGTGCGACGCGCTGCGGGGCGACGCGGTGCGGCGCTGGGCGAGGCGGGGCGGTGCTGGGCGGTGCTGGGAGCTTTCTTGGCGCTGAGGGTCAGGAACCTTCCCAGCGGTGCGGCGGCGCTCGGACTCGGCGGCGACGCGGGGAGCTTTATCGGTCCTGAGGACCAAAAACCTTCCCAGCGATGAGGTCAGCTCTCCAACGCGGGGCGGCGGCGGCCGACCCGGGAGCGCAGCCGCGAGATGAGACCGGGCCGGACCTGGGGGCGCCAGCGCGCCGGCGGCGGAACAGTCGCCCGCACGACCTCGACCCACTGATCGAGCGGGAGCTCGCCGGAGATCAGCCGCGCGAGGGCGCTCGTGACCGGCGCCTCGACGCCGGCCCGGTGCAGGGCGGCGGCGAGCAGCGGCACCGAGTCCAGCGCCTCGACCGCCTGCTCGACCCGCCCAGGGATCTCGCTCGCCGGCACGCCCTCGGCGAGAAGCTCGCCCGCGCGGCGGTTGCGCGAGGTGGGCGCGAGCGCGGTCGCGACCAGATCGCCCGTCCCGGCCAGTCCGATCAGCGACTCCGGTCGCGCTCCCAGCCCCTCGCCATAGCGCCACACCTCGGCGAAGATGTGCCCGGCCGCAGCCCCCGCCGCGTTCAGCCCCTGGGCCACGGTCGCGCCCGAGGCGAGCGCCGCCGCGTTCTTCGCCGCCCCGGCGAGCTCGACACCGATCGGGTCGTTGGACTGCTCGCACACCACCCCGGCACGAATGAACACTCCGGACAGCGCCGTCGCGAGCGACTCGTCGGTCGACGCGGCAACCAGCCCGGCGCCCGCGGAGACCATCTCGTGCGCGTGAGCCGGACCACCGATGCACGCAGTCCGGCCTGAGCCGACGTGCCGGCGAATCACCGTTGTGGGCGACTCGCCGTCGGGCGGCACGAGCCCCTTGGCGAGCGACACGACGGCGGCGCGATCGCCCATCCCTGAAGCCTTGAGGCCTTCGACCACGCCATGCAGCGCGGTCGATGGCACGCCGACGAACACGTAGTCCGCGCGGGTGAGCGCACCCTGGCCGACCTGCTCGATCCGCAGCTCGCGTGGGAGCTCGACCCCCGGCAGGTACCCCCGGTTCTCGCGATCCTCACTGAGCGCCGCCGCCTGCTCGGCAGTCCGCGCCTGAAGCGTCGTGCGCAGTCCCTCGCGCGCGAGCAGCACCGCCACCGCCGTTCCGAACGATCCGGCGCCGATGACGACCGCGCGCCGGGATCCCGGCGCAGGGAGAAGGATCGAGCGTCTCGGGACGGGAGGCATCGAGCGAGGGTAGGGGCGAGCGGGGCGGCGCGTCAGGCGACGCCACGGCGGCGGCCGCTCGGAGCCGCCTCATCCTCTTGGGTGACCGCGTCGGCGAGCTCCCCCGCGACCTCGGCAAGGTCACCGAACGCATCGGCGACATCGGCAGCGCTCGAGCCGGTGATCGCCCGATTGAGTGCGGCGACCGCTGCGTCGAACCGCCGCCAGATCGCGTCCGGACCGCGCCGGCCGGTGCCGGCCCGGAGCTCATAAGGCGGGGAAGCGGACTCGGCGCCGGGCACGGGACGCCACATCAGGCCGGCGGCGTGGGCGTGCTCCCAGGCGACGTTCTCCGCCGTCGCGGCATCGGCCAGATCACGCAGACGTTGGGCGAAGCCAGAGTCGGGCGGGGCCATGACGTGAGCACGCATCGCGGCGGCCCAGCCGTCGCCGGCCTGGCGGACTCGACGCATCGTCTGCGCGCGCTCCCGGTCGAGATCGTCGTCGAAGCTCACTGTCGCCGCGATCAGCCGGCGCGGTCGTCGCCGGCGTCGTCATCGATTTGCCGACCGGCGTCCGCGACCCCGACCGAGCCGCCACCCCAGAAGTCGTCCGGCGTGGGATCCGGACGGGCGCCGGCGGGCGGGGCGGCCGCGCCGCTGTAGCTCTCCTCGATGATCCGATCGAAGTCCGAGCGCTTGATCCGCACCCGCCGGCCGACCCGCAGCGCGGGCAGCGTTCCGGCGTCGATCCAGTTCCGGACCGTCTGCTGATTGAGCTTCAGCGTCGCGGCGACCTCGGCGACGGTCAGGTACGACTCTTCAGATTCGTGGGCAGCCAAAGCGTCCTGGTTTCTCTAATTGAGACAAACTGGAACCAATTCAAGAGTTATACTACCTGTCCCGGAGGACGCGGCAGGGCGACTTCCCGACCGGAAAGGCGCAGCAAATCCGTGAAAACGGATGATCGCGAGACCATGGATGGCACAGGCGGAGACGGCGTCGACAACGTCGTCCGCCTCCCCCGCGACTGGCTCGGACCCCCGGAGGAGCTCGTCCCGATGGGGTCTCGCGCACGCGCGCGTGAGCGCGACGAGACGGTCCCGGGCGCCGACGACTTCTGGGGCGAAGGCGCAGCCGCGGTGCACGGCGCGATCCGACCCTCCGCTCGGCACGCCGATGAGCCGGCCACACCCTCGGCACCGCCGACGCACCCCCGCCCCCGGCGGCCGCGCGCACGGCGACCATGGGGCTCCTCGGTCTCACCCGCGCCTCGCCGCGGGCTGATCGCCCGCGTCCCGCTTCGCCCACGCCTGGCGGCAATTGTGGCCGTCGTCACGTGCCTCGTCGCCATCGCGACGATCGCTCTCATAGAGGGCGGTGGCCACCCGTCGCGCACGGGACGCAACACGGTGGTGCGAGGATCGGCCGACGCGCATCGGCTCAGGCCAACTGCGGGCGGCCTCCCGGCCGCCGGGTTCCTGAACACGGCCTGGGTCGCCCGCGCCGAGGTCTCGACCGCGAAGGCACGTGACCGTGCAGCCGCACGCGAGCGGGCGACGCGTCGTCGCCTTGCCCGACGACGGCGCGCGCGCATGCGCCGGCACGAGGCGATCAAGCACCGCTCCTCAACGACATCGAGCAGCCCGCCGACGACCTCGAGCAATTCACCCGTCACCTCGACGCCCACGTCGCCGACGGAGACCATCGCGCCGTCCACCGCGCCCGCGAGCACCACCCCGGCCGCAACCGCAGGCGGTAGCACGGGTTCGTCGGGTACCCACGCCACTTCCACTCACCACTCCGCCTTCGGACAGACCGGCCTGCTCGGAGCAGGTCACTCCTCCGGCGACAGCTAGGCCCGATCCAGAGAGGACATCCCCGTGACCAGAATCGTCGGCTACCTCAAACAGAACGCCATCGCACTCGCCGCCCTCTTCATCGCCCTCGGCGGAACCAGCTACGCCGCCGTCGCGATCCCCGGGAACTCCGTGGGGTCGTCCCAGCTCCGCAAGGGCGCCGTGACCTCGAACAAGATCCACTCGGGAGCGATCACTGCGGGGAAGCTGTCGAGCAAGTCGTTCGGTGGCCGGATCCTGTACTTCGCATCCATCACGTCGACTGGCTTTGTCACGTCGTCATCGCCGAACGGCATCAAGACGAGTAACTGGACGCTCGGCTCGGGCGGACTGGTCGTCTTCCCGCACAAGCTGCCTCGCGGCTGCTTCCCGATGGTAAGTGCCGCCACACCCGGCACCGGCGGGCAAACGACAGTTAGCGCAACCCCGAACGACAGCACTCAGGTCGGCGTGGAGACGAGCGCCCCGACCGCGGTGGTGCTGGCAGTCATCTGCGCTCGCTGAGGGATGTTCGGGCTCGAGAGCCAGCGCGGACGCACGCGTCTTGAGCTTCTGGGGGTGCTAGCCGTCCTCGCTGCAACGGGCCTGACCCCTCACTCAGCTGAGGCTAACGAGACGGTCGTGGCTTGCGGCGGAGCCCCGAACAACATCTTCTACGAAGCCGACGTCGTTGGATTCGAGGAGTCGCAGAACTGCGGAGTGACCGGTGGGGCGATGACGATCAGCGTCAGCAGTAGCTCGAATTCGGGAGACGATCCGTATTGGAACACGACCGCGCCAGCGGGCCTCCTCATCGACACCGCAACCATCGGCACGTTGGACTCCTTTGCGATGAACAACGCCGGCGACACCTACGGCGGTGGATTCTTCTGGGGTCCGAGCAACTCCGAGGGCCAGGAGATCTACGGCGGGGACACCACAGGGCTCGGACCAATTGCGCTCGGGAGTGGCTCAAACGACTTCGGCTTTCAGATCGTTTGTGGCGCAGCGAGCTGTCCGGGCGGAGGACCCGACGCCTTCCTTGCGATCGGAGATGTCACGCTGAGCGTCGCGGAAACCCAAGGCCCATCGGTCTCCGCCACCGGCCTCTGGTCCACCCCCAACTGGGTCCGCGGCACCTGGCCGATCACGGTCACCGGCGACTCACCTTCCGGCATCTGCTCGCTCTCCGCCTCCATCGCTGGCGACCCCGCGACCGCGAACGGGTCGATGCCGCCTAACCAGACCGTCTGGCATCAGTGCAA
>DASXZK010000100.1:0-38104 GCA_036501965.1 Solirubrobacteraceae bacterium | reverse complement strand
GCACGTTGTTCAGGTAGCCGTCGAGGATCCAGTTCTTGGAGTGCTTGGCCTCGAGCTGCTCGGCGAGCTTGGCCTGGACGATCTTGTACTTGAGGTCGTGTGCCGCGCGGGCGTTGCGGTACTTGCGCGGCAGGTACTCGTTGTCGACCAGCTGCATGGTGAGCGTCGATGCGCCCTGCAGCGCGGTCGACCCGTGTGCCGCGTCCTTGATCGCCGCGCGCACGATGCCCTCGTAGTCCAGCGCGCCGTGCTGGTAGAAGCGCCGGTCCTCGGTGGCGATCGTCGCCTGCTTGAGCCGCCGCGGGAACCCCTTTGAGTTGTAGTGGACCTCGGGCGAGTAGATGGCGCCCATCAGCGTGCCGCCTGCGGCGTAGATCTTCGACGGCGCGCCGTGCTTCTCGGGCCGGACCTGGTTGAGGTTCGGCGCCGAGTGCGCGACCTTGATGACCCAGCCGGCGACCGCGAGTCCGCCCATGGAGAGGACGCACACGACGAGGATCGTCGCGAGCCCGATCACCCTCCGAAGTGGAGAGCCTCGATGGCGCCGGCGGCGCCGCTGTCGATCGCGTCGGCTCATGGGAATCGTGTGGGCCGGCCCCACCTGCGGCGCTGGTGCGCGCGCTGGCCGCGGGGGTCGAGTCTAGCCCTCGGCCTGTTTCGGCTCGCAGGTTGCGGCTCCTGCTCCGGCGGGTGCGCCTGCGAGGATCGCAGGCCTTCATGCACCGCCGCGCACTGTTCGTCGACGCGATGGGGACGCTCGTCACGCTGCAGGCACCGTTGACGCGTCTGGTGACGGTCCTGCACGATCGGCTCGGCGCCACGATCACTGAGGCCCAGGCCCGGGTCGCGCTTGGCGCCGAGATCGCCCACTACCGGGAGCACATGGGCCAGGCCCGCGACGGGGCGGCGCTGCGCCGCCTGCGCGCGGGTTGCGCCGCAGTGCTGTGGGAGGCGCTGCCGCCGCTGCCCGAGCTCGCCGGCGCCGACGCCGAGACGCAGACCGGGGTGCTGCTGTCGGCGCTGCACTTCACCGCGTTTGCGGACGCGCGGCCGATGCTCGAGCGTGCGCGTGACGCGGGCGCGCGCGTCATCGTCGTCTCCAACTGGGATGTGTCGCTCGGCGAGGTGCTCGAGCGCACCGGCCTCGCGCCCCTGCTCGATGACGTCGTGGTCTCGGCGGTCCTCGGCGCCGCCAAGCCGTCTCCCGCGATCTTCGCCCGTGCGCTCGAGCTCGCGGGGGCGGCGGCGGAGGACTGCCTGCATGTCGGCGACTCGCTCTCCGAGGACGTGGCCGGCGCGCGGGCGGCAGGGATCGAGGCGGTGCTGCTCGACCGTGACCGCGCCGACCCCGCTGCCGACGGCGTGCGCGTGATTGCCACCCTCGATGAGCTGTGGCCCTAACCTCGCCCCGCGATGAACGGCGAGCCGATCAACGACGACACCCCTCCCTGGAGGCTGTGGGCCGCGCCGGTCGCGATCGTCGTCGGGTTTCTGCTCGCCGAGCTGTTCACGCTCATCGTCTACGGCATCGGTGCCTCCCAGGGCGCGTCGGTCTCGAACCCGACGCCGGCGATGGAGATCGGGGGTTCGATCGTGTTCGACCTCGGCTTCATCCTGGCGGCGGTGCTGATGGCGCAGTTCGCCGGCGGTGTGCGCGCCGCCTGGTTCGGCTTCCGCCGCGTGCGCCTGCGCACGGCGGTCGCCACGGTGCTGATCGCCGCGGTCATCTACTACGTGCTCACCGATGTGTACGCGTCGATCTTCACGCTGCACGCCAAGGACAGCCTGCCCAGTGGCTTTGGGCTGCACCGCAGCCACTGGGCTGTCGCCGGCACCGCGCTGTTCGTCTGCGCGGTCGCGCCGATCTGCGAGGAGACGTTCTTCCGCGGCTTCCTGTTCGGCGTGCTGCGGCGCCTGCCGCTGCACCTCGGCGAGCGCGACCTCGGTCCGTGGGTGGCGGCCGTCATCGTGGCGATCCTGTTCGGGCTGGCCCACACCGGCTCGGCCAATCCGGAGTATCTGATCCCGCTCGGCTTCCTCGGGTTCCTGCTCTGCATGGTGCGCTGGCGCACCAAGTCGCTGTATCCGGGGATGGTCCTGCACAGCGCGAACAACTCGATCGCGCTCGCCGTCCAGTTGCACTGGTCGGCCGGGGCCGCGGCGGCGCTCACGGTCGGCGCCTGGGTGGCGATCGCGCTCGTCGCCGGGCCGCTCGGAGCACGCCGACCCGCGCTCGCGTGAGCTCATCTCGACCAGTTTTGGCGATTTCGGTGTTTACTTGCGCGTCATGCGTCGCCTCAGCCTCTCCGCCATCGCCGCCGCCGCGGCCCTCGGCCTCTCCGCTGCGCCCGCCCTGGCGAGCAGCGCGCCGAAACAGTCGACCCCGAAGACCGCCGCCAAGGCGACCGCTCGGATCTATCTGCACAACGCGTTCTTCCTCGCGAACCGCACGGTCGACGTCGCTCATCGGGCGATCCTGATCAGCGGCTGGCTCAGCCACTTCGAACCCAACCAGATGGTGACGCTGACCGCCCGCGTCGGCCACCACACGCGGACGCTGCGCCTCAGGGTGCGGCCCAACCAGGGTGGCAAGACGGGCCGCTTCGGAGCGGCGATCAAGGCCCCGGAGCCCGGCATCCTGCACCTGCGCGTCGCTCACAAGGCGAGTCCCAAGCTGGCCGCGTTCAGCGCCGGCCGGGGCGTCGACATCATCTCCGAGGCCACCAGCGACCCACTGTTCGCCAAGCTCGTCCAGCAGCGGCTGCTCGCGCTGCACTTCTACATGCCGCAGTCCGGCGTGTGGGGCCTGCAGACCGAGCTCGCAGTCGAGGCCTACCACCGGCTGCTCGGCCGCGGCACCTCCTCGACGCTCGATCCCACGACGCTCGGGGACCTGCTCGACGGCAAGGGCAGGTTCATCGTGCGCTTCCCGCAGAACGGCCGCCACGCAGAGGGCGATCTCTCGTTGCAGCTGATCGCGCTGATCGACGGCTCCAAGGTGGAGAACATCTACCCGATCAGCTCGGGCAAGCCCACCACACCGACGATCCTCGGCGACTACCGCGTATACGAGCGCACACCCGGCTACCTGCCCGACGGCATGTACTACTCGGACTTCTTCATCCGCGGCTACGCGATCCACGGGTACGACCCGGCCCCGAACTATCCGGCCAGCCACGGCTGCATGCGCCTGCCGATCTCGGACGCGATCTCAGCGTTCAACTGGCTCGCGCTCGGCGACTGGGTCGACGTCTACGGCACGCCCAACGAGAGCATCTGAGCGTGGCGGCCGAGCTGATGGCGGACGCGCGGGCGCGGCTGCTCGAGGAACTGCGCGAGCATGCGCTCGTCATCGGCGAGGTGACGCTCACCAGCGGCGCCGTCGCCCAGTACCTGGTCGACGTCAAGCGCGCGATCCTGCTGCCCGCCGGGTTCCGCGCGCTGGGTGAGCTCGTCGCCGCCCAGGCCGCCGAATGGGGCGCGACCGCCGTCGGCGGGATGACGATGGGCGCCGACCCGATCGCCTGCTCGGCACTCGCAGGCGGCGCGGAGGTGAAGGCGTTCTTCGTGCGCAAGGAGGCCAAGACCCACGGGCTCGCCCGCCGGATCGAGGGCCCGCTTCTCGAGCGCGGCGACCGCTGCATGCTCGTCGAGGACGTCGTCACCACCGGCGGCTCGACCATCCGGGCGCTGGAGGCGGTGCGCGATGAGGGATATGAGCTGTGCGGCGTGCTCGCCATCTGCGACCGGCTGGCCGGCGGTGCGGACGCGGTTCGGGCGGCGGCCGGCGACGGCGTTCCGTACGCCGCACTGTGCACCATCGACGAGCTCTATCCGGAGCGCCCGGACCGCTGAGCGGGGTTGCGCTCGGCGGCGCGGTCATGGCGCCACAGGCCGCCGCCGCACTCCGGGCAGCAGAGCACGTGGCGGACCTCGTAGTAGCTCCACTCCGCCTCGCACGCGGTGCACGCGTAGCGCGGGCCCGGCGAGGCGGGGGCGGGGGCGACGGCGAGGGCGAGGGGGGTCATCGCGCCTCCGGCTCCTCGCCGCGGTCCTCGTCGCCGACCAGGCCGCGGCTCACCGCCCAGTGCGTCACCTCGTGGCGGGAGGAGAGCTGCAGCTTGCGCAGGACCGCGCCGACGTGGGACTCGACCGTGCGGGCGCTGATGCCGAGCCGCAGCCCGATCTGCTTGTAGGCGTAGCCCCGGGCGAGGTGGTGCAGGACCTCGCGCTCGCGCGGGGTGAGCGTCTCGAGCTCGGGGTCCGAGCGCGGCGAGGCCGCCCCGGAGAACGCCTGAAGCACGAACGCCGCCAGCCGGGGGCTGAAGTAGGGCTCGCCGGCGGCGACGCCCTCGATCGCCGACACCAGCTCGTCGGAGGAGATGGTCTTGGTGACGTATCCGAGCGCGCCCGCGCGGATCATGGGCACGACGTCCTCGGCCGCGTCCGAGACCGACAGCGCCAGCGCCGCCGGGCGGCTCTCGGTCTCGCGCAGCCCGTCGAGCACCGCGACCCCGCCGCCGTCGGCCAGGTGCACGTCGAGCAGCACGACGTCGGGACGGACGGCGATGATCACCGCGATCGCCTCGCCCGGCGCCGCGGCTTCGCCGACGACATCGCAGCGGCCCGCGAGCTCGGCCTTCACTCCGGCGCGGAACAGCTGGTGGTCATCGACGACCACCACGCGGACGAGCGGCGAGCTCACCGGGCACCGTCGCCGTTGAGCGTCAGCGCGACCTCGGTGCCCTCACCCGGCGCGGAGTCGATCGACGCGTGGCCGCCGGCGGACGCCATCCGCCCGAGGATCGCGTCGCGGATGCCGCGTCGCTCGGCGGCGACCGCGTCGAGCTCGAATCCGGGCCCCTGGTCGCGGACGAACACCTCGGCGCGTTCGTCCGTGATCTCCGCGAACACGACGATCGGAGCGCCGGGGGCATGGCGCGCGGCGTTGCGCAGCGCCTCACGGGCGGCGGCGGCCATCGCCTCGCCGCGGGCCTCGAGCGGGCGATCGCCGATCGCGGTGCACTCGATCGTCACCTCGTGCTCGTCCTCCACGCCGGCCACCACTTCGCGGATCGCCGCAACGAGCGTCTCGGACAGCAGGTCGGACTCCCCGGCCATCCACGCGCGCAAGGCGTGCTCCTGGCGCCGGGCCAGCCTCGCGACCGCTGCCGGATCGTGCGCCTGACGCTGGACCAGCGCGAGCGTCTGCAGCACCGAGTCGTGCAGGTGGGCCGCGAACCGCTGGCGCTCCTCCTCCCGGGCGCCCGTCGCCTGGTCGCGGTTGGCGCGAGTGAGCATGCCGACCAGCAGCGGGCTGCCGAGCACCACCACGGCGCCGCCGACCACGATCAGCAGCACGAGCGTCTCGAGCACCACATCCCCGTTCGCAAGGCGCTCGAGCAGGCCGATCGAGACCATCGCCGCCACGGCGACCAGCACCACCCCGCCGATTGCACTGCCCGTGACCCGCGCCCTCCGGGTGGGGGGAGAGGTCATCAGCCGCCACGGCCCTCGTGCCTCGCGGTCGACCCCGAAGCCGGCTCGCGCGGCGTCCGCAAGCAGCACGACGCCCCCGACCACTGCCGCGAGAATGAACAGCGGGAGAAGGCCGAAGGAGCCGAGCGGCCACGGCAGGCCGAGCCGGTTCGCGCCGTCGCCGATGTAGCTGGTGAACCCGTAGAGACGGCCGACTCCGTACGGCAGCGTGCGTTGCCCCAGGCCGGCCGTCGAGTTGATCACCCACCACCCCAGCCACAACACGACGAGCACGAGCACCACCGCGGCGCCCCGGTGGCGCCGCAGGGCCCTCAGGCCGACGGGGGCGAGCAGCGCGACCGCGGCCAGGGTGCCGGCTCCGGTGAGGACGAACGCCAGGGCGCTCGGCGCCCGGGGCGAGATGGCGACCGCGAGCCCGGCCAGCAACCCGAGTCCGGTCAGCCCGGTGGCGGCGCGCAGCGCGCCGCTGCGATCCCGCGCGCGCGGCTGGTCGGGGTGGGGGACGGCCGGCTCCTCGGGCCAGGGGGTGGTGGACGTGGTCGCGCTCATCGGGTCGTGTGCTTGTGCTTGTGCGTGGTGGTGCGCGCCTTGTGCGTGGCGTGGTGAGCGGCGTGGCGGCGTGACGGGCTGCGGTGAGGACGCGCCTTGACCGGAGATGCGCAGGGGCCGCCGACGAGCGACAGATACCGGCGCCGCTGCGCGACCTCACGGGCGCGGCGGTCGCGCCAGGTGCGGATCTCACGGCGCGCGAGGGCCTTGGAGAGGCCGCGGGTCGGCGGTCGGCTCTCCGGAGACACCGGGAACCCGGGCCAGTATGGGTTCACGTCGACGTTGACGCTGTCGGGGTAGTTGCGCACGTACAGCGAGCCACCCTCAGAGGCGAAGTCCACGGTGAGCGTCGCTCCGTGGTGTTCCGGGGCGACGCGCGAGCCCGACCGCGGCTGGATCCAGCCGCTCTCCAGACGGCCGAACACGAACACATCGGCAAACGCCTGGTCGTCGTGGCCAGTGAGCAGCGAGGCGACCCGCACCGGGAACGGGTTGACGTCGTGGTTGACGACGACGTTCACGCACTCGTCGCTCGGCAGCGCGACGATCGTGCGCCGGACCCCCGCATGGATCCGGAGCACGAGCTTGCGGTCGCGAGGCAGCGGCGTGTGGCGCAGGTCGAGCAGCAGCGTTCCCAGCCCGGAGCGATACGTCCGGCCGCCGTGCGCGGCGAGAGCGCGCGCGGGGACGCTGAACGTCTGCGAGCCGTCGGTCGGGGTGAGCTGCACGCCCCCGGCGGCGAGCGCCGCCGCCGGGACGGTGAGCGCGGCGACCGGCAGCAGCGCCCAGCCGAGGCCGAGCCGCCGCACCGACAGCGCTCCGATGAACGCCGCGGCGGCGACCCCGAACACGATCCAGCCGAAGCCGAACACCGTCGCCGCTCCGCCTGCGCCCGCCAGCAGCACCAAGCCGAGGAGCCCGGCGAGCGCCTTGACGAGCACCACGATCCCGCGCGTGCCCGGCGCGCCCGACTCCCCGCAGCGGGTGGGCAGGATCAACCACGCCGCCAGGTAGAGGATCGCGCCCAACCCGCCGACCAGCGTGAGCGTGACCACGGCGATCCGCAACCACCCCGGCGAGACGCCGCGCGCCTCGCCGATCCCCTGGCACACCCCACCCAGCCACCGCTTCTCAGTCGCCCTGGCGACGGGCTTTGGTTGCGATCCGTTCTCCATGGCGCCGATTGTGGGCGATCCGTCGCCCCCTCGCCAGACGTGATCCACCGGTCCCGTCTCCGGGATCTCCCGGACCCGCACGTCCCCGCTCGCGCTGTCGATGTCCGTGTCCCGCCAGGACCTTTATCTCGACGGCCCCCGCCCGCGTTCCACGGCCGCGGGTGCCGCTGTCGATGTCCGTGCCCCACGGGGACACTTATCTCGACCGGGCCCCCAACCCCTTGCACCCAGGCGCGGTCTGGCGCAACGCCCGCACCGTCCAGCCCTCGTCGTCCGGGTTCGGGTGGAAGACCACGATCGGGTTCCGCGGGTGGCCGGGCTGGGGGTAGATGTAGCCGACCCGGTTGACGTTCTCGCCCACGTCGAACGCGAGCGGGGTCTGGCCGCCGAGGCCGACGCTCCGGTGCCGCACCGTTCCCGGCCCAGGGCCGGCCGAGATGACCTCGCCGCAGCGCCGCAGCAGCCCCGGCCCGCCCAGCCGGTCGATCGTCCGCACGAGCGCGTCGAGCTGGGCGGTCCGCACGTGCTGGGCGCGCAGGTCCCGCGCCTCGCGGCGGCCGGCGTCGACGAGCGAGGGGACCGTCCACACGATCAGGCCCAGGCCGACGAGCCCGAGCGCCACCTGTGCCCCCGTGGCGTCGCGGAGGGCGGACGCCGGCCCGCGCGCAGACGACCCGACGCCCGAGGCCGGTGCCCCGACCCGGCCCACCCCCGCCGCCTGTGCACCCGCCCCCGCCGCCCGTGCACCCGCCGCCCGGTCGCCCGCCCCCGCCGCGCCCGGCATCACCAGCCCCCCTCCCACCAGCCGCCCCACGAACGACGCCCCGAGCACGATCACCACCGCGGCCGGCTCGAACATGTAGCGCCCGAGCGCCGGCCAGCCATGGATGCCGAATCCGACCTCGACCGCGATCCACGCCAGCGCCGCGCCGGCGAGCCACAGCGCCGTCCGCTCCCGCCGCCACAGCGCGACCGTGACCGCTCCCGCGGCCGCCGCCCAGATCGCCCACGGCAGCTGGAACACGAGGCGCGCGAGCACGGTGATCCCGCGATGCAACGCGTCGCCCTGGGGCGCGTACCCCGACGCACTCGCGTTGTCGGCGGCCACGAACCACGAACGCGAGCTGAGTGCGGGCACGCCAAACCACAGCGCCGCGACAACCGCCAGCCCGGCCACCACCGCCCACCGTGCCCCCGGCCGCGCCCGCCACAGCCACGCCGCGGCGGCGAGCAGGAACGGCCACGCCTCGGGCCGTCCGAGCGCCGCCGTCACCAGCAGGCAGAACGCGCCGCCCGGCCGGTCGCGTCGCCGGCAGTCGGCCGCCCCGAGCACGAACGCGACGACCATCGGGTCGCTCTGCGAGCTCAGCACGTAGTGCAGGTAGCCGAACGGGTACTGATCGTGGACCGCGAGCAGCACGAGCACCGCGAGCGGCGCGGCGACGGCGCCGCCGCCGGCGACGGCCAGCCGCGAGCGCGCCGCGCGAGACGTCCCGGACCGATGCGGGGAAGGTTCTTCGGCCCCAGCTCGAACAACCTTCCCCGCATCTGCGTTCGGGTCCGCCGCCTGCAAGTTTCCGCCCAGCGCCGGCGCCAGCGCCAGCGCCCAAGCGAGTCGACCGGCCCACACCAATCCCGCGAACGAGAGGAACGTGACCGTTCCCATCCACAGCCACAGCTCGGCGCCGCGCCCGAACAGCCCGAACACGACCGTGAACAGCCACGGCAGCGGCTTCCACGAGGGCGCGGCGTTCGTGTTCAGGCCGCCGTGGAGCGTCATCCGGCCCCAGTCCAGCCAGCCGTAGGCGTCGAAACTCGGCCGCGTGCGGGCGGCGATGGTCACCGCGACCGCCGCGGCGAGCAGCACCACCAGCACCACCGCGACCACCGCGCGTTTGCGCCCCCGCGGGGTCCTGGTCCACGCGCTCATCTCGATGCCCCCGGCAGGAATCGAACCTGCATCCCGCGCTTAGGAGGCGCGTGCTCTATCC
The DNA here is from genome assembly GCA_036501965.1 of Solirubrobacteraceae bacterium. Lineage (GTDB taxonomy): Bacteria > Actinomycetota > Thermoleophilia > Solirubrobacterales > Solirubrobacteraceae > Palsa-465. The sequence goes on along the minus strand of DASXZK010000100.1, from coordinate 28,890 downwards.
GTTGAGCTACGAGGGCTTCCGCGAAGACGCGAGCCTACCGGCGCAGACCTCCGAAGCTTCCTTAACCGCATCTCAAGTTAGGATCCTTGACACTGGGCGGGAAAGCGTGTGAACTCACGCATCTCGCCTGGGCCCTCTCGAACGGAGGGTTTTTCGGCGTGTAGGAACGTCAACTGCTATGAGGCGGTGCAAATGAGGACGATCGGTCGGCGGGTGCTGGGGCGCCCGCTCACGAGTTGCATGCTCGCAGGGGTGCTTGCGCTCTCTGTGACGGCATGTGGTGGGGGCGGTAGCAAGAAGGGCGGAGGTGGTGGCGGCGGCAGCGGTACGTCGACGTCGGCTCCGAGCACCGGCGGGACGGTCAACGCGTCGCTCGGGACCTCGGTCTTCGGCACGTTGCCTCCGGTCAAGGCGGCGCCCGGCCAGGGCGGCACCGTCACGGTGAGCCAGCAGACGGGCCAGACGCCGGTCTTCATCTTCCCGATCGCCGACTCCGCGCACACGACGACGGGGACGATCACGTTCCTCGCGCAGCTCTTCATGCCGGTCTTCGCCGGCCCGACCGGCGCCGAGCCGAAGGTCAACTACGCGCAGTCCTTTGCGGCCTCCCCGCCGGCCCCGTCCAACGGCGACAAGACGTACACGATCCACCTCAAGCAGGGCCTGAAGTGGTCGACCGGCCAGCCGATGGACGCCAACGATGTCCTGTTCGCGTACTACGTGCTGCGCGCGGGGATCGCGACCAGCCCCGCCAACTGGGGCCAGTACGTCCCGGGCAAGTTCCCGATGAACGTCACCTCGGCGTCCGCCCCGAACAACCACACGGTCGTCTTCCATCTCGACAAGGCGCTGAACCCGGGGTACTTCCTCAACAACCAGGTGCAGGACACCGACAACTTCTACGCGCTGCCGTCAACGGCGTGGAACCAGACGGCGGCCGGAAAGCACACGACCAACTGGAAGAGCCCGGCGGTCGCCAAGCAGATCTACGCCTTCCTGTCCAAGGCGGGCGGTTCGGTGGCTGCCTTCGGCTCCAACCCGCTGTGGAAGACGGTGAGCGGGCCGTTCGAGCTGAAGTCCTTCAGCGCGACGAACTCGTCGTACGTGCTCACCCCCAATCCCAACTACGGCGGCACGCCCAAGGCGACGCTCAGCTCTGTCGACGTGAACACCTACACGTCGCAGACGGCTGCGCTCAACGCGCTCAAGGGCGGCTCGCTTGACATCGACTTCGGCGTGGACCCGTCGGAGATCGCCGCCACCAAGCCGCTGGCCTCGCAGGGCATCGACCTGTACGGCGGACCAGGCTGGGGATGGTTCGGCGGTATCTACAACTTCAACGACCAGACCGACCACTTCGCCGAGATCATCAAGCAGCTGTATGCGCGCCAGGTGCTCGCATACCTGCAGAACGAGGCGGGCATCATCAAGGGCGTGTACAAGGGCGCGGCCGTGACGGCCTACGGCCCGACCCCGTCCTCGCCCGCGTCTCCGTACGCGCCAGCGTCGGCGACCAAGGCGCCGTACCCGTACAACCCGGCGAAGGCGGTTTCGATCCTGAAGGCCCATGGCTGGAAGGTCGTGCCCAACGGGCAGACCACGTGCGCCAAGGCCGGCTCCGGTGCCGGCGACTGCGGACCGGGAATCCCGGCGGGGACGCCGTTCAAGTTCGTGTGGGGCAACCAGCCCGAGTCGGCCTCGCCGGCCTCGGTGCTCGCGTCCGAGGCGGTCGCATCGGAGGCCAAGCAGGCCGCCGGCATCAACATCCAGCTCGTGACCAAGACGTTCAACTTCCTGGTCTCGGAGTGGACGGACACGGTCCCGGCCGGCCTCAAGAACCACAACGACTGGGGCGTCAACAATTACGGCGGCCTGTACGAGGACTACTACCCGACCAACGACGGCGTCCTGAACCACCCGGGCACGCTGACCAAGCCTGCGGCGGGCTTCAACACCGGCAACTACGCCGACCCGAAGGCCAACAGCCTGATCAACTCGTCGGTCTACGGCAACAACGCCAACGACGTCAAGAACGAGGCGGCGTATCTCGAGCAGCAGCAGCCCGTCCTCTACGGCGCGGATCAGGACTGGCTGATCGCGGTCAACACGAAGAAGGTGGGTTCGACCAGTGCCGATGGCTGGCTGTCGATGACCCAGCAGCAGCCCGAGCCGCAGTATTGGTTCTCGGCCAAGTAGCAAGGGTCGCCGCTAACCACACACGGTGGTAGAACCCCACGATGGGCCATAGGCACGGAAAGGCCGGCGGATGACGGGATACATCATCCGCCGGCTCATCGTGGCGATCATCGTCACGATCGGCATCGCGGCCGTTACGTTCGCGCTGCTTCACCTGCTCGCACCGAGCCCGGTGTACGCGGTGCTGGGCAACAAGGCGCGTCCGGTCGCGGTCGCGTACTGGAACAAGCAGCACGGCTACGACCGGCCCGAGATCGTCCAGTTCTTCTCCTATCTGTGGGGGATCGCGCGCCTGCACTTCGGCTACAGCTACAAGCTGAGCCAGTCGGTGAGCGCGCTGTTCAAGGAGAACTTCGGGCGCAGCGCCTACCTGTCGGGCGCCGCGCTCGTGCTCTCGATCCTGATCGCGGTGCCGGTCGGCATCGCCCAGGCGGTCAAGCGCAACACGGCCGGCGACTACACGGTCACGGCGCTCAACTTCACGCTCTACTCGATGCCGTCGTTCTTCCTGGGCATCATCCTGATCCAGTTCTTCGCCCTCGACCTGAACATCTTCCCGCCCGGCGTGTCGGACAACATCACGACCACGTGGGGGGCGATCACCCACCCCGCCCAGCTGCTGTTGCCGATTGCGACGCTCACGTTCATCAACGTCGCGTCGTTCAGCCGCTACATGCGGTCCTCGGCGCTGGACAACCTGGGGCAGGACTACATCCGTCTTGCCCGCGCCAAGGGGCTGTCCCAGCGTGCGGTGCTGTTCGGCCACCTGCTGCGCAACGCCGCGCTGCCGATGATCACGCTGATCGGGCTTTCGATTCCGGCGCTCGTCCAGGGGAACCTGCTGATCGAGGTGCTGTTCAACTACCAGGGCCTCGGGCTGCTGTTCTACAGCGCGCTCGGCAACGAGGACTACAACATCCTGCTCGCCTACACGATCCTCGGCGGCATCCTGACCGTGCTCGGCAACCTCATCGCCGACGTCGCGATCAGCGTCGCCGACCCGCGGGTGCGGTTGAAATGACGGATCCGACGCGGCCCATCGTCGACGGCGAGGCGGTGCCCGTTGCGGGCGCCGGAGCCGGGGTGACCATCGGTCTCCCGCCCCAGGACGGGCCTGGGCCCGAGGGCGGCGGCGTTCAGAGCGTCCAGAGCGGCTGGCGCCTGGCGGTCCGTGAGTACTTCGACAACCGCCTTGCGGTCGTCGGCCTCGCGGTGCTCCTGTTCTTCATCCTCTTCAGCTTCGTCGGCCCGATCGTCTACAAGACCAACCAGACGCTCACCAACCCGCTGGTGACGACGATGGCGCCCGGGCACGGCCATCCGCTCGGCACCGACGCAAACGGGTTCGACGAGCTCGGCCGGATCATGAAGGGCGGCCAGACTGCGCTCGAGGTCGCCTTCCTCGCCTCGATCATCGCGACCGTGATCGGCACCCTGTACGGCGCCATCGCCGGTCTGCTGGGCGGGCTCGTCGACGGGATCATGATGCGGTTCGTCGATGTCCTGCTGTCGATCCCCTACATCCTGATCGTGCTCGTCCTGGCCACCAAGTACAGCGCGACGGTGATCGAGGAGTCGCTCATCCTGGCGGCGTTCTCGTGGTTGGTGCCCGCCCGGCTCGTCCGCGGTGAGGTGCTGTCCCTGCGCGTGCGGGACTTTGTGTTCGCCTGCCGCGTGATGGGTGGGGGCAACGGGCGGATCGTCTATCGCCATCTGATCCCGAACGCGCTCTCGGTCGTGATCGTCAACATCACGTTCCTGATCGCCGACTCGATCCTCGCGCTCTCCTACCTGGGGTTCCTCGGGTTCGGGCTGCAATACCCGGCCACGTCGTGGGGCGACATGCTCGGCAACGCGCAGCAGAACGTATCGTCCGGGTACTGGTGGCTCGTCTACCCGGTGGGGGCTGCGCTGGTGCTCGTCGTGCTCGCGGTCAACTTGATCGGGGACGCGCTGCGCGACGCGCTTGATGTCCGGCTGCGCCGGCGCTGATCTGATGGAGCTCTGAATGGCACTGGCACTCGAGGTCTCAGACCTCTCCACCCACATCAACCTCTCGCGCTCCATCGTCCAGGCGGTGGGCAACGTCGATCTGACCGTCGACCGCGGCGAGACGGTCGGTCTGGTCGGCGAGTCGGGCTCGGGCAAGTCGATGTTCGGTCTGTCGATCCTCAACCTGCTGCCGGCCGGCGGGCACATCGTCGGCGGGTCGATCAAGCTCGGCGATCGGGAGCTGGTCGGTCTGAGCGACGCCGAGCTGCGCAGTCTGCGTGGCGACGCGGTCGCGATGATCTTCCAGGACTCGCAGTCGTCGCTCAATCCGACGAAGTCGATCGGCGAGCAGGTCTCCGAGCCGGTGCGCCTGCACCGGCACGCCTCCAGGCGCGAGGCGACGGAGCGGGCGCTGGAGGTGCTCGAGCTGGTCGGGCTGCCCCGGCCCAAGGAGCGGTTGGATGACTTCCCGCATCAGCTGTCGGGCGGCCTGCGCCAGCGGGTGATGATCGCGATCGCGCTTTCCTGCGAGCCGCGCGTCTTGCTCGCCGATGAGCCGACGACCGCCCTGGATGTGACGATCCAGGCTCAGATCCTCGCGCTGCTCGACGACCTCAAGGAGCGGCTTGGGATGGCGACCGTGCTCGTCACCCACGACATGGGCGTCGTCGCGGGCCGCACGGATCGCATCAACGTCATGTATGCCGGGCGCATCGTCGAGAGCGCGCGCACCGACGAGCTGTTCCGGGCGATGCGCCATCCCTACACGCAGGGGCTGCTCGGGTCGATCCCACGGCTGGACCAGGACACCCGGCAGCCGTTGCTGACGATCCCGGGGATCCCGCCCGATCTCACTCAGCCGCCGGACGGCTGTCGGTTCGCCGCGCGCTGTCCGCGGGCGACCGACCAGTGCCGTGTCCATGAGCCGCCGCTCGGCGGCGATGATCCATCGCACGTGTTCGCGTGCTGGCACCCGGTCGACGGTCCGGTCGAGCGCCGCATCGAACCCTCGCTGGCGGCTCACGTGCAGCGGCCTGTCGATGGCGAGCACCTGCTCCAGGTCGACGACGCGGTGCGTGAGTATCCGGTCACCGCCGGTGCGCTGCTCCAGCGCAAAGTGGGGACGGTGAAGGCGGTGTCGGGCGTCTCGCTGTACCTCGACAAGGGCGAGACGTTCGGCCTGGTGGGCGAGTCCGGGTGCGGCAAGACGACGCTCGGCAAGCTCATCGTCGGCATCGAGAAGCTCGACGCTGGCCGCATCGCGCTGGAGGGCGACGAGGTGTTCAAGTTCGGCCGCAGGAAGTTGCGCAAGGCGCGGCGCGACCTGCAGATGATGTTCCAGGATCCGTACTCCTCGCTGGATCCGCGGATGCGCGTCGGCACCATCCTGCGCGAGCCGCTGGTCATCCAGGGCGTGGGCTCCCGGCGCGAGCAGGACGGCAAGATCCGCGGCCTGCTCGACGAAGTCGGGTTGCCTCAGAACGCGCTGGAGCGCTACCCCCACGAGTTCTCCGGCGGCCAGCGCCAGCGCGTCGGCCTCGCCCGCGCGCTGATGCTCGACCCGAAGGTGGTCGTCGCCGACGAGCCCGTGTCAGCGCTTGATGTCTCGATCCGCTCGCAGGTGCTCAACCTGATGAAGCGCCTGCAGGCCGAGCGCGAGATGGCCTCGATCGTCATCTCCCACGATCTGGCGGTCGTCAAGTACCTCGCCAACCGGATCGGTGTGATGTACCTGGGCAAGCTCGTCGAGGTCGGCTCGGGCGATGACATCTACCTGCGCGCGGCCCACCCGTACACCGAGGCGCTGATCAAGACGATCCCGGTGCCCGACCCGGCGGCCGAGCGCGCCAAGGACGAGGCCGGGATCCGCGGCGAGCTGCCGAGCCCCGTCAATCCGCCGTCCGGCTGCCGCTTTCGAACCCGCTGCCCGCGTGCCAAGGACCTGTGCGCGGCCGAGGAGCCGCAGTTGCGGTCCTTCGGCCCCGGTCACAGCGCCGCGTGCCACTTCCCGCTGCAGCAGGCGACCGACCGTGCGCCGGCCGCGGCGGACGGGGCGAGTACACCCGCCTGAGCTGGTAGAGCGACGGTGCCGCTTGCGCTCAACGGGCGTCTGCTGACACTCGAGGACATCGTCGCGGTCGCGCGAGAAGGGCGCTCGGTGACGCTGTCACGCGAGGCTCGCGCCGAGCTGACGCGGGCTCGAGCAATCGCCGAGGCCGAGGCCGAGGCGGACCGCGGTGAGCCGATCTATGGATGGACTGTCGGGTCGACCGTTTTCACGACTTGGATCCCGTTCTCGGACTCGTTCAGTCGGGCGCGCTCAGGCAGCTCATCTTCACGCTCTAGCCCTCGGCGTCCGCCGCATCGTCGTCGACCGCCGCCTCGACGTCCGCCTCCTCGTTCTCGTCGTCGTCCTCGTCCTCGTCGTCGTCGACGTAGAGCGACTCCGACGCGAGCTCCCGCCCGCGACCGTCCCACAGTTTGATCTCGAGGAAGTCGGAGCGGTAGTCGTCGGGCGCCAGCAGCGTGAACCGCTCCTCGATGACCGCGCACTGATCGACGGCGAGCCCTGCGAGCTCCGCGGTGACGATGGTGCCGCCGGCGATCATCGGCACGCCCCACACGAGCGTCATCTGCGCGACGTTGCCGTTCTCCCCGCGCCACATGCCGACGACGTCATCGTTGAGGTCGAGCTTCCACTCGGGGTTCTGCTCGGCGGTCTCGGAGGTGAAGTCGGCGCGGGCCTCGAAGTCGCTCGGCGCGCCGCCCGCGCCCTCGGCGAAGGAGACGAAGCCGAACAGCTCATAGCCGGTCGTCGTCCGCGCGACCGCCGGCACATAGGTACGCCCCCCCCAGCTGCGGTCCGGGAACCACGCGACCTCGCCCGCCTCACCGAGATCCGCGTCCTCGGCATCGATCGCCGCGCAGGCGGCGGCGAAGTGGTGGCCGAGCGTGTCGGCCCAGCGGCCGTACGGAATGCCCTCCTGGGGCGGCTCGGCCGCGAACGAGATGACGAACCGGTCGACGGGGGGCATCGGCCGACCATCTTATGAGTTGTCCGCCCGCGGCGGGCTGCCCCTCCGCTCAGTACGCCCCGCGCCGCGACAGCACGGCCGGGATCGTCTTCAGCAGGATCGAGAGGTCGAGCAGCACCGACCACCGCTCGAGGTAGAGGAAGTCGAGCCGCACCAGGTCGTCGAAGTCGAGCTCGGAGCGGCCGGAGACCTGCCAGAGGCCGGTGACGCCGGGGAGCACCAGGTAGCGCTTCTTGTGCCAGTCGTCGAGCAGCTCGAAGTCGCGCATCGGCAGCGGCCGCGGCCCGACGAGCGACATCTCGCCGCGCATCACGTTGATCAGCTGCGGCAGCTCGTCGAGCGAGAAGCGGCGCAGGAAGCGCCCGACGCCGGTGAGGCGCGGATCGTCGCGGATCTTGAACAGCGCGCCGGAGGACTCGTTGAGCGCCTCCAACTGATCGGTCGTCAGGTCGATGTCGATGCGCATCGTGCGGAACTTCAGGCAGGCGAACGGGGTGGCGCCGATCCCCGGGCGCATCGAGCGGTAGATGACCGGCCCGCGGCTGGAGAGCTTGACGGCGAGCGCGCACACCGCGAGCACCGGGGAGATGAGCGCGAGCACCAGCCCCGCGACGAGCAGGTCGAAGCTGCGCTTGACCGCGAACTGCACGCCGTCGAACACGGGCGGGCGCAGCGTGAACAGCGGCACCGACTCGCCGGGGACGAATTCCGCGCGCTCGACCAGGATCTCCATCGTCGAGGGCGCGACGTGAACGGTGATCCCGCGCGCGTGGCAGGTCTCGACCAGATCGAGCGCCGGGCCCTGAGGGAAGTCGGGGTCGGCGATGATCACCTCGTCGACCTGCTCGGCGGCGAGCACGGCGTCAAGGTCGTCGAGGCCCCCGAGCGGCCGCAGCCCGCTGCGCGGCGGCATGCCCAGCGACAGATACCCGACGATGTCGACGCTCGCGCGTGCATCGCCCTCGAGCGCATCCGCGACGGCACCGATGCGGTTCCCGGATCCGACCAGCACGGCTCGCCGCCGGTAGCCGACCTGCTCCAGAAGCCGCCCGGTCACCTGGGTGTAGGTCTCGCGCAGCGAACCGTCGTAGAGCAGCCCGAACGCGAACGACCCGTAGAAGATCCAGTAGCTCGAGAAGTGCTCGCCGTCGGCCAGCGAGAAGATCAGCCCGAGCAGCGTCGCCTGGAAGAGCCCGGTCGCGATCTTCGAGAAGCCGGGGCGGCGGGGCCGGTCGGCGTACAGATCGAGCCGCGCGAACGCGAGCGCGGTGAGCAGATAGGCGAACGCCAGGAAGTGACGCGTCGTCCCCCACGCGGCGTCGACCGTGAACCCGTGCTCGAACAGGAGCTTGACCGTGGTCGCGGTGAACAGGCCGCCGCAGACCGCCAGCAGATCGATGACCAGCAGCACGATCATGCGCGCGATCGCCCGCAGCGTCGCGCGTCGCAGCAGGAAGGAGATCACCGGAGGCCGTTTGCGACGGACGTCGCGTGTGGGCAGCATCACCGGCCCCGAGCGCGTCGGCCGAGCTTCCTGACCCTGCTGGATCGCCTGTTTCTGATTGATCGTCACGGATGGTGGCGGTCGGCGGTGGTCGCCTATCTACCCACCTATTGCCGTCCCGCGGTGAAAACGTTCCACGTGGGCGCGAAGTTGCGTCAAATCCGGCGTTATTCCGGCCTGATCTTCGCCTGCGGCGCCCACGGACGGGGTCTCACCTCCCAATCAGCTTATCCCGGCCCGACCGCTTGAGCGTGAGCTGCAGGCCCTGTCGCAGATCGACGGCGGGCTCCCATCCGAGAATCTCCTTGGCCTGGGCGATGTCGGGCCGCCGCACCTGCGGGTCGTCGGCCGGCAGCGCCTCGTGGATGATCTCGGAGTTCGAGCCGGTCACAGCGATCACCTCGCGGGCGAGCTCCAGCAGCGTGAACTCGTCCGGGTTGCCCACGTTGATCGGCTCGTGATGACCGGACTCGGCGAGCGCGATGATCCCGCGCACGAGGTCGTCGACGTAGCAGAAGGAGCGGGTCTGGGATCCGTCGCCGAACACCGTGATCGGCCGGTCCTCCAGTGCCTGGCGCAGGAAGGTGGGGATCGCGCGGCCGTCATGGGGCCGCATCCGAGGGCCGTAGGTGTTGAAGATGCGCACGATGCCCGTGTCGACGCCCTGCTGGCGGTGGTAGGCCATCGTCAGCGCCTCGGCGTAACGCTTGGCCTCGTCGTACACGCCTCGAGGTCCGATCGGGTTGACGTGACCCCAGTAGGACTCGGGCTGGGGATGGACCTGGGGATCGCCGTACACCTCACTGGTGGAGGCGGTGAGGAATCGGGCGCGGTGCAGCTTGGCCAGCCCCAGCGTGTGGTGAGTGCCGTAGGAGCCGACCTTGAGCGTGAGCAGTGGCAGCCGGAGGTAGTCGATCGGCGATGCGGGGGAGGCGAAGTGATAGACGAAGTCGACTGACTCCTCGACGAAGTACGGCTCGATGATGTCGATCTGCCGGAATTCGAACTCCGCCGAGCGCAGGTGCTCGATGTTCTCCAGCGAGCCGGTCTCGACGTTGTCGATGCAGATCACGCGGTGTCCGCGCGAGAGCAGCTCCTCGCACAGATGCGACCCGAGGAAGCCGGCCCCGCCGGTGACCAGGCAGGTGGCCATCGCGGCCGCAATCTATCGGTCCGGGCGGTCAGGCGTCGGGGAGGGTGCCCCGGGCCCACTCGCCCTCCTCCTGCTTCCAGATTGGAGCGACGCGCTTGAGCTCGTCGATGATCTCCCGTCCTCCCGCGAAGGCCTCGGCGCGGTGCGGGGCCGAGACCGCGATCAGGACGGAGGGCTCGGACAGCTCCACCGTCCCGGTCCGGTGCTCGACCGCCGCCGCACACAGGCCGTGCCGCACGATCGCCTGCTCGAGGATCGAGTTCATCTGCGGGACCGCCATCTCCGCGTAGGCCTCGTACTCCAGCGCGGCGACCTCCCGCGTGACCCCGGCGAACGTGACGACGGCGCCGGCGCGCGGATCGCGCACGAAGGCGAGCAGCGGATCGAGTGAGAGCGGCTCGGCGCTCACGCGCGCGTAAATGACATCCGTCCGCTCGGCCCCTCCGGACACCGGTGGGATCAGCGCGAGCTCGTCGCCGGCGTGGAGTGCCTGGGTCTCCTCGGCGTATTCGCGATTGACGGCCATGACCACCGGGATCCCCTCGGTGAGCTCGCCGACCAAGCGCAGCGCGTCCGCGACCCGGGCGCCGGCGGGCAGCTCGAGCGTGACCTCCCCCGCGCCTGCGCGCTGCCGCAGACCGGCGAACAGACGAACCGTGACTTGCATGCCAGCGAAGGCTACGCCCGGGTACCGTATGCCGCATGAGCGGCGAGCGCGACCCCGAACGTGAAGCCGCCCGCCGGCGCGCGATCATCGACGCCGAGGTCCAGGACATCGTGCGCGCGCTCGCGCCTTACGGGGTCCTCGACCGGGACGTCCTCGCCGAGCGCTGCCGTGCCTCCACCTGGCAGGACGGGGGCTTCGACGAGGCGCTTGAGGCCGCTGTGGCGGCCGGGCGCGTCGAGCAGCTGCCCGATGGGTTCTACGGGCTGGTGCGGTAGCCGTCGTGCACCACCATCACAACGTGCTCGCCCACCTCTCGCGGCTGTGGGAGGTCGTGCTCGCACTCCACATCGCCTCGGTCGTGGTCGGATTCGGGATCGTGTGCGCCTACCCGCTGTTCATGACCGTCGGCGCCCGCCTGGACCCGCCCTCGATGCCCTGGTTTCACCAGATGCAGCAGGCGGTCAGCCGTCGGCTCGTCTCTCCCGCGCTCGTGTTCGTCGTGATCTTCGGCGTGGCACTCGCCTCCAAGTTCAACTCCTGGAGCGCGTTCTACGTGCAGTGGGGGATCGGGGTCTCGATCGTGATCGGTGGCCTGGAGGGGATGGTGCTGATCCCGCGCACCGGCCGGCTCGCGGAGCTCGCACGCCGCGACGCGGGCGATCACGGCGGGCCCCATGGAGCGCTCAGCACCGAGTACTACGGGGTGCAGAGACAGGTGCTGCTCGTCGCAAGCCTGATCAGCGTGCTCGTGCTCGCCACGATCGTGCTGATGGTCATGCACGTCCGCGGCTGACCGCGTGACCGGGGTTCAGGGCCCGATGAGACGGATACGCTGCCGCGCGGAATGGTGAGTACTTCGCGACCGTCGCGCAAGCTGCCGGCGTCTGTCGTGGCGGCGACCGTGCTCGCGCTGTGCGCTCTCGTCGCGCTCGCCTCGCGCAGTGGGCTGCACGGCACCGTGATCAGCGGAAGGCTTCCGGGACAGCGGACGACCAGGACGCGAACGGTCCCGGTCGGGCATTTCCACGGCCGGGGCGCAGGCGGACCTGGCCTCCCGCAGTGGATCGTCTGGGTGGCGCTCGGTCTGATCGGGGGGTTCCTGCTTGCGCTGCTCGTCTGGCACCTGTCCTCGCTGCGATTCACCCGCCGCGCGCGGGGGCAGGCGGACCCCGAGGAGGAGGCGGACTTCCGTCACGCGCCGACGGTCGACGCAGAGCAGGTCGCTGCCCGGCAGGATGCGCTCCGTGAGGCAGTCCTGCGATCGCTCGAGGAGATCCGTCGCGATCCCGACGCGCGGCGCGCGATCATCGGTGCCTACCGCCTGATGGAGGCGACCCTCGCCCGCACCGGCCTGCCTCGCGGTCGAGCCGAGGCCCCGCGCGAGTACCTCGCTCGCGCGCTCACCACGATCGACGCCCGGCCCGACGCTCCGCGACGCCTCACCACGCTGTTCGAGCGCGCGCGGTTCGGCGACGCCGCACTTGACCTGTCGCTGCGCGATGAGGCGGTCGCCGCGCTGCTCGAGCTGCAGGCCGCGCTGTGACCGTCATCATCCAGCTCGCGGCGCTCGGGATGCTCGGCGTGGTCCTCGCCGTGTGGCTCGCCGGTGTTCCCTCGGCACGACGGTCGCGCGAGCGCCCGCCCGCGAAGCCGCGACGGACCCTGCCGGGCGATCTCGGCGCTGTCACCGAGCTTGTGGCGGGCGGACGGTCCACGGCGTCAGACGTGCATCGGAGGCTGCGCCCGTTGTTGCGCGAGATCGCCGCCGCCCAGCTCGCCCGCCGGGGCGTTGGGCTCGACCGCGACCCCCAACCCGCTCGTGCGCTGCTCGGTGAGGAGCTCTGGGAGATCGTGCGCGCCGACCGGCCGCCGCCGGTGACGCGCGACGCCCCGGGGCTGACGCTGGCGCAGCTCTCCGAGCTCACCGACCGTCTGGAGGCGATGTGACCGAGACCGCCGAGCTTGCCGACCCCGGCCGTCTCGCCGAGCGAGCGGGGGCCGTGCTCGACGAGGTCGAGCGCGCGATTATCGGCAAGCGGCCGGCGCTCGAGCTCGTCCTCGCGGCGCTGTTGGCCGACGGCCACGTGCTGCTGGAGGACTACCCAGGCCTCGCCAAGACGCTCGTCGCCCGGTCGTTTGCGGCGGTCACCGGCATGCGCTTCTCGCGCATCCAGTTCACGCCTGACCTGATGCCGGGCGACGTCACCGGCGCCTCGATCTTCAACCAGCGCACGGCCGAGTTCGAGTTCCGGCCGGGGCCGGTGTTCACCAACGTGCTGCTCGCGGACGAGATCAATCGCGCCCCGCCGAAGACTCAGTCGGCGCTGCTGGAGGCGATGGCCGAGCGCCAGGTGACGACCGAGGACCGCACGCGCGCGCTCGAGCGCCCGTTCCTGGTGCTCGCGACCGAGAACCCGATCGAGTACGAGGGGACCTATCCGCTGCCGGAGGCCCAGCTCGACCGGTTCCTCGTCCGCACCCGGATCGGCTACCCCTCGGCCGACGCCGAGTGGGAGATCCTGCGCCGCCGCCTGGAACGGTCCGGCGACGAGGTCGCGCTGCGCCCGGTGATTGACCGCGAAGGCCTGCTCGCGATGCAGGCGGCGGTGGAGCGCGTCCACGTCTCGGAGTCGATCGGGCGCTACATCGTCGAGCTGGTCGCGACGACCCGCTCGGCACGCGGCGTGGAGGTCGGTTCCAGCCCGCGCGGCACGCTGGCCCTGATGAAGCTCGCGCGCGTCCGGGCTGTGCTCGACGGGCGGGCGTTCGTCGTGCCCGACGACGTCAAGCAGCTCGCGGTCCCCGCGCTCGCCCACCGGCTGACGATGCGGCCGGAGCTGTGGACGCAGAGCGCGTCCGATGAGGAGATCGTCGGCCAGGTCCTCGACGAGGTCCCCGTGCCGCGCGCCGAGCCCGATGGCTGAGTCCGTCGTGGCGACCCGCGCGCGGACGACGGTCAAGCTGCGCGTGTATCTGCTGCTGACCGCCGCGGGGATGCTCGGCGCCCTGCTGTCCGCGCGGCCCGGCCTGGTCGCGCTCGCCGCGCCGTTCGCGGTCTACCTCGCCGCCGGGTTGCGCAGCGGGTTCGCGCGGGCCCCGGTCGAGCTCACCGTGGCGCCGAGGCGCGCGCTCGGCCGGGTCCGCGAGGGCGCGATGACCGAGATCGAGGTGACCGTCACCGCAGACCGGGAGGTCACCTGGGCCGAGTTCTCGCTGCGACCCGGGCCCGGTCTGCGGGCGGCGTCCGGGCCACGGAGCCGCATCGTCCAGGTGGGTGCCGGCCTGCATGCGGGCCGGCCGAGGGTACTGCGCTTTCCAGTGCGCGCCGAGCGCTGGGGTGCGCCGCGTGCGGGGGTGCTCCAGGTGCGGCTCCGCGATCGGACGGGCCTGATCGCGCTGGAGTCCAGCCCCTACGAGCTCCCGCGGCTCGGCGTGATGCCCGCGGTGGAGACGTTGCGCGAGCTGATCGAGCCCGCGCGGCTGCGGGCGACCGTCGGCAGCCGGGTGGCGCGCGGCCGTGGCGAGGGCATTGAGTTCGCCGAGGTTCGAGCCTTCCATCCCGGCGACCCCGTCCGGCGCGTCAACTGGCGGGTGAGCGCTCGGCGCGGGTCGCTGCACGTCTCCGACCGCCACCCGGAGCTGAGCGCCGATGTCGTGCTGCTGCTGGACACCTTCAGCGACGTCGGCGACGCGACCGAGAGCACGCTCGCGCTCGCCGTCCGCGCCGCGGCCGCGCTCGCCGCCGGGTATCTGGAGCGCCGCGACCGGGTCGGCGTGATCGGCTTCGGAGGCGTGCTCAGCGGGATCGGTCCCGGGCTCGGCACCGCCCAGCTCGAGCGGCTCGTCGGGACGCTGCTGGCCAGCGAGGTCGAACACAGCTACGCCGCTCGCACCGTGGCCACCGTGCCCCCGCGCTTGCTCCCGCCGCGGGCGCTGATCGTCGCGCTCACGCCGCTGCTCGACGGGCGCACGGTCGGCGCGCTGTTCGACCTGCGCGCCCGCGGCTTCGACCTCGCGATCCTCGAGCTCTCGCCCGAGCGGTTCCTGCCCGCTCCACGCCAGGCCGAGCAGGCGCTGGCGCTGCGGTTGTGGCGGATGCGGCGTGATGCTCTGCGCGACCGGCTGCGTTCGCTCGGGGTGACGATCACGCCCTACGACGGCGAGCAGCCGCTGCGAGTGCCGGTGCTGGCCGCGGCCCGCATCCGCCGCCGCGGCGGGGGAGCGATCCTGCGGTGATCGCCGCCGCGCCGCTCGCCGTGCTGGCCGCGCTGCTGCTCGGCGCCGGATCCCGCCTGCGGTGGCCGGCGCTCGCCGGCGCCGGCGTCGTGGTCCTCGGCCTCGCCGAGGCGGTGCCCGTCCTCTTCCTGCACGGGACCGCCCGCGCGCTCGTCGCGATCCCCGCGGCGGCCCTGCTGCTCGGCGCGGGGGAGCTCAGCCTCGCTCTCGCGGACGGCGTCGGGGCCGAGGTACCCGGTGACCGGCGCCGCCAGGCGGGATGGGTGTGTGCATGTGCCGCGGGCGCCGCGGCGACGGCGGTGATCGTGCTCGCCGCCGACGCCGTCGGCCTGCGCCGCTCCGCGGCCGTCACGGTCGCCGGAGCGGCGCTCGCCGCGCTCGTTGTGTGGCTGCTCATCACCGCGGTCGGCGCGCTCGTCGGCGAGGATTAGCCACACCCAGCATGCTCAGGCGTGCTCGGCCCGGGCCTGCATCGGCAGTAGGAACACCAATCCGAACGCAGCAGCGAGCGGAACCAGGCACGCCCAGGCCGTGATCTGCAGCGCGTCGGTGGGCAGGTGAGCGCCCAGCCGCGAGAAGAAGATCGTCCCCAGCACGGCGACGCCGAGCGCGCTGGCGAGCTGCTGGACGGCCTCGAGCACGCCGGACGCGGAGCCGACGTGGTCCATCTCCACTCCGGCCAGGATGAAGTCGAACAGCTGGCCGAAGCTCGTGCCCGCGCCGAGGCCGATCACGAACAGCGACGGCGCCAGGTCCCAGGTCGAGGCGCTGAACACGCCCGCGACGGTGAGCGCGAGGCCCGCCGTGCCGGCCGCGACGAGCACGATGCCGCCGTGGATGAGGTGGCGGCCGAGCTTGGCGACGAGCGCGAACGACAGCCCCATGCCGAGGATCATCCCGACGACCATCGGGGTGAGCGTGAGTCCGGCGTGGATCGGTGAGAAGTGCTCGCCGAGCTGGGTGAACAGCGAGACGCACAGGAACAGGCCGCCGAACGCTCCAAAGAACGCGAGCTGTACGGCGATCCCGCTCGTGTAGGTGCGGTTGGCGAGCAGCCCCGGCTCGATCAACGGGTCGCGGGTGCGCCGCCGCTCATAGACGACGAACGCGACGAGCAGCGCGACTCCGGCGGCGAGCATCAGGAACGTCCACACCGGCCAGCCGGCGGTGTGGCCTTGGATCAGCGGGTAGATGATCGCGACCAGCCCGAGTCCGACGAGCGCCATGCCGACGAGGTCCAGGCGCTTACCGGCGTGGGAGACGACGTGCGGCAGCACGCGGGCGGCGGTGGCGAAGGCGAAGATCCCGATCGGCAGGTTGATCAGGAACACCAGCCGCCAGCCGGTCCCCCACAGGTTGGCGTCGATCAGGGCGCCGGCGAGCACCGGCGCGACGAGCATCGGCAGGCCCATCGCGGGCCCGAAGATCCCGAACACCTTTGCCATTTCCTCCTCGGGAAAGCTCTCCTTCAGCAGCCCGAAGCCCTGGGGGACGAGCAGCGCCCCGAACGCGCCCTGCAGCGCGCGGGTGGCGATCAACACCCCGGGGGAGGGGGCGATCGCGCACAGCGTCGACATCACGGTGAAGCCGGCGGAGCCGATCAGGAACAGGCGCCGGCGGCCGAACAGGTCGCCGAGCCGCGCGCCGGTGACGAGCAGCACCGCGAAGGCGAGCGTGTAGCTGGCGCTCAGCCACTGCAGGGTGGTCGCGCTGCCGCCGAGGTCATGACGGATCGTCGGGCCGGCGATGTTGACGATCGTCGCGTCGATCAGATCCATGATGTTCGCGCCGAGGACGACGGCGAGCACGAACCAGCGCAGCCGGAACGGCGCGGTCGCTTCCTCGGGCGGGGATTCAGGTGGGGTGGTGGTGACAGCGGACATGACGCCTCCAGGCGGGTCTCAGGTTGGCGAACAGCGTTCGTGACGAACACTGTACGTAACGAACGCTGTTCGTGTCAAGTAGGATTCACAACATGTCCACGGCCTCCGATGCGCACGGCCCCTCATCGCAGCCCGACGGCCCGCTCGCGGCGCCCTCGCGGAGCACGCGGGGGCGGCCCGCGAAGTCGCCGCTCAGCGCCGAGGCGATCGTCGACGCCGCCCTGGAGATCTGCCGCGACGAGGCGCTCGACGCGGTGACGATGCGCCGGGTGGCCGCGGAGCTCGACACCGGCCCGGCCTCGCTCTACGTGTACGTGCGCAACCGCGAGGAGCTGCTGCGCCAGATGCTCGACCGGGTGTCGGGGGACGTCGCCCTGGAGGAGATCGACCCGGCTCGCTGGCGCGCGCAGGTCCACGAGCTGGTCGAGCGCTGGCTGCACGCGATGGAGGCATACCCCGGTCTCGCCTCGGTGGCCGTCGGCAACCCGCCGGCGACCGAGCGGATGATGGTCGTCGCCGATCACCTGATGGGGCTGCTGCTCGTCGGCGGGGTCACGCCGCAGGACGCGGCCTGGGCGATCGACATCCTCCCGCTGATCACGACCGCGACCGCCGTCGAGACCGACGTCCACCGCGCGCTCGGGCACACCGGCGAGGAGATGGTGGAGCGCATCGAGGCGACGCTCGCTGCAATGCCCGTCGACCGCCTGCCGAACCTGCTCCGCTACGGCAAGGAGCTCGTCTCCGGCGACGGCGACCAGCGCTTTCACTTCGCGATCGAGGTCTTCCTGGCCGGCTTGGTCGCGCGCGCGGGCGGCTGATCCATAGACTCGCGGCCATGACCGACGTCGCCGATACCCCGCCGGAGACCGCCGAGGAGAAGCTCGCGCAGCTCGCCGACCTGCGCGAGCACGCCATCCACAACGCCGGCCAGACCGCCGTGGACAAGCAGCACGCGAAGGGCAAGTTCACCGCGCGTGAGCGGATCGCCAAGCTGCTGGACCCCGGCTCGTTTCAGGAGATGGACGTGTTCGTCCGTCACCGCACGCACGACTTCGAGATGCAGGGCCGCCGGCCGTATGGAGACGCGGTGGTGACCGGCCACGGCACGATCGACGGGCGCCGGGTGTGCGTGTTCAGCCAGGACTTCACGGTGTTCGGCGGGTCGCTGGGCGAGGTGATGGCCGAGAAGATCTGCAAGATCATGGATCTGGCGGCCAAGATCGGCTGCCCGGTGATCGGGATCAACGACTCGGGTGGCGCGCGGATCCAGGAGGGCGTCGTCTCGCTGGGCGGCTACGGCGAGGTGTTCCTGCGCAACGTGCGCTGCAGCGGCGTGATCCCGCAGATCTCGCTGGTGATGGGCCCGTGTGCGGGCGGCGCGGTCTACTCCCCGGCGATCACCGACTTCGTGTTCATGGTCAAGGAGACCTCGCACATGTTCATCACCGGTCCTGACGTGATCCGGACGGTGACCGGTGAGGAGGTCGGCTTCGAGGAGCTCGGCGGCGCGATGTCGCACAGCACGAAGTCCGGCGTGGCGCACTTCGCCTCCGATGACGAGGATCAGTGTCTGGAGGACGCGCGCTACCTGCTGTCGTTTCTGCCCCAGAACAACCTGGAGGCGCCGCCGCGGGTCGCCTCGGGGGATGATCCGCTGAGAGCGGACCCGGAGCTGGACACGATCATCCCGGACAGCCCGAACCGTCCGTATGACATGCGCGAGGTGATCCGCCGGATCGTCGACGACGGCGAGTATCTGGAGGTCGCCGAGAACTTCGCCCGCAACATCGTCTGCGGGTTCGCGCGGCTGGACGGCTACAGCGTCGGGGTCGTCGGCAACCAGCCGGCACAGCTGGCGGGGGTGCTGGACATCGAGTCCGCGGAGAAGGCCTCGCGGTTCATCCGCACCTGCGACGCGTTCAACCTGCCGATCGTCACCTTCTGCGACGTGCCCGGTTTCCTGCCCGGCACCGAGCAGGAGTGGAACGGCATCATCCGCCACGGCGCCAAGCTGCTCTACGCCTACGCCGAGGCGACGGTCCCGAAGATCACGGTGATCACCCGCAAGGCCTACGGCGGCGCGTATGACGTGATGGGCTCAAAGCACCTGGCCGCCGACTACAACCTCGCCTGGCCGAGCGCCGAGGTCGCGGTGATGGGTCCCGAAGGGGCGGTCAACATCATCTATCGCCGTGAGCTGGCCGGCGCCGAGGATCCCGATGGGCGCCGCCGGGAGCTGATCGACGCCTACAAGGCGCACTTCGCCAACCCGTACGTGGCCGCCGAGCGCGGCTACATCGATGACGTGATCTTCCCGCACGAGACGCGGCCCAAGCTGATCACCGCGCTGCAGACGCTTGAGACCAAGCGCGAGCCGGGTCCGCGGCGCAAGCACGGCAACATCCCGCTGTAGGGCGTCCAGAAAACGTCCAGACGGGTGGGTCGGGCATCCGTCCAACTCTGGGCGTGAGAAGAGGCTGGACGGTCCTGGACAACCGATGTCGGGAGGGTGCCCGCTACCTTCTCGCGCCGCCCACTGCTCGCGCTGCTCGCCGGTGCCGCCACGTTCCTCGCCCCCGCGGGCGTGGCTCGCGCGGCGAGCTTCGCCCCGCTCGTCCCCAAGGGCGGGGCCTCACTTCCGACCGGCGCCCGTGACCTCGGCCGGGTCTCGCCCGCGACCGAGCTGCGGGTCACGCTCGCGCTCCGCCCGCGCCACGCCGCGGCGCTCGCCGCCTACGCCGCCGCCGTGTCCCACGCCGGCTCAAGCGAGTACGGCCGCTACCTGACCGTCACTCAGTTCGCGCGGCACTTCGGCCCGACCGAACAGCAGCTTCGCACCATCCGCTCCGGCCTGCGTGCCCGCGGACTGGCCGTCGGCGCGACCAGCGCCAACCGGCTCTCCGTCACCGTGCGCGGAACCGCGCAGGTCACCGCCGACGCATTCGGGACGGCGATCGACCGCTATGCCCTTCGTGACGGCGCCGACGAGGACGCGCCGAGCGGCGAGCCGCGGCTCGCGGGTGCGGCGGGCGCGCTCGTCCAGGGCGTCGTCGGCCTGGACACCGTCGCCCCGAGCGCCTCGATCGAGATCGCCCCCCGTCGCCGCGGCCACACCCGCGTGCGCCCCCGCACCGCCGCGCACGCCCGCACCCACGCCTCCGGCCACACGGCCGCGACGGGACCGCAGGCGTGCGCGGCAGCGAGCTCCGAGGCCGCTCAGGACTGGGGCTACACCCCCTCCCAGATCGCATCGCACTATGGGCTGTCCGGCTTCTACGCCGCAGGCGACGAGGGCAGCGGCGTGACGGTCGCGCTCTACGAGCTCGAGCCGTTCAGTCCCAGCGACATCGCCGCCTACCAGGCTTGCATGGGCACGAGCACGACCGTGAACGTCACGACGGTCGATGGCGGCCCTGGCACCGGATCGGGCAGCGGCGAGGCCGCGACCGACGTCGAGGACGTCATCGGC
Source organism: Solirubrobacteraceae bacterium (assembly GCA_036501965.1). GTDB lineage: Bacteria > Actinomycetota > Thermoleophilia > Solirubrobacterales > Solirubrobacteraceae > Palsa-465. The sequence goes on along the minus strand of DASXZK010000100.1, from coordinate 8,752 downwards.
CTGGCTCCCAAGGCGCAGATCGACGTCTACGAGGGCCCGGCGACCGGCCAGGGCGCGTTCGACACCTACAGCACGATGGTCTCCCAGGACTCCGCCCAGGTGATCTCGACCTCGTGGGGCCTGTGCGAGTCCGAGGTCGGCCGCGGCGAGCTGCTCGCCGAGGACGTGCTCTTCCAGGAAGCGGCCGTCCAGGGTCAGACCGTGTTCGCTGCCTCCGGCGACAACGGCGTGGACGACTGCGACAACGGCCAGCAGTCCGTCGACGACCCCGGATCCCAGCCCTGGGTCACCTCGGTCGGCGGCACCCACGTGTCCACGGCCGGGGACACCGTCTGGGATGACGGTTCCGGGGCCTCCGGCGGCGGTGTCTCGCAGTTCTGGGGCCGCCCGTCGTGGCAGTCGGCCCTGCCCGCACAGTCCTCGGTGGCGTGCGGTACGTCGGGGACCAGCTGCCGCGAGGTGCCTGACATCTCCGCCGACGCCGATCCGGACAGCGGCTACACCGCATACTTCCGCGGTAGCTGGCGGACGGTCGGCGGGACGAGCGTTGCCTCCCCGACGCTCGCCTCCCTGACCGCGCTCGCGGAGGCGTCGCCCGCGTGCGGTCTCCGGCGCCTCGGCTTCCTCGACCCCGCGCTGTACGCCGACGCGGCCGACATTCACGACGTGATCTCCGGCACCAATGCCTACGGCGGCCTCGCCGGCTTCTCCGCGGCGCCCGGGTTCGACATGGCCTCCGGGCTGGGCACGCCGACCGGCGCGCTTGGCCCGGCACTGTGCGGCGATGCGCTGTCGTTCACCGCGCCCGCAGCGCAGCAGTGGGCCGCGGGCCGCTCGGTGTCGCTGGCGCTCACCGCGCAGAGCGCGAGCGGAGCCGCAGTGTCATGGTCAGCCACCGGGTTGCCCGCGGGCGTCTCGCTCGGCGGCCGCACCGGGCGGCTGCACGGCAAGCCGACGGCGAGCGGCAGCTTCACCGTGACGGTCACCGCGGTCGACTCAAACGGCGCCACGGAGAGCGGCTCATTCCTCGTCACCGTCGCCCCCCGCCGGCACACCGCCCGCCGCCACGCCAGCGCGCGCCGCGCACGCCATCACCGTTCGCGCCGCCGCTCACGAAACTGACGCTCAAGTTCCGCACGGGGCTGCCGATAGCTTCTTCAGGGCAATGAACCGCCGTCCTGAGCTCTCGATCGTCGCGCCTGGTGCCTCTGCCGAGGAGGCTGCCGCTGTCGTCGCCGCGCTCGAGCGCTTCATGCGCGACACCGCCCCGCCGCGCGTCACCGACGCCGCGCGACGCTCGCCATGGCATGAGGCCTCATTGCGTGAGGGGGTGGCCCGGCAGCCCGGGCTGCTCCCCAGCTGGATCTGAGCGTGCCCCGCATCGTCGTTCGCCTGGCGCTGACCGCTGCCGCCTCACTCGTGTGTTCCGGCATGGCCCAGGCGGCTTCGGTCCGCACCGACGCAGGCTCCGGCCGGCGCGTGCTCGTCCAGCAGGCCACGGTCGTCCCCGCCGGCGCCGCGGTCACCGGCGCCCTCGCTGCGAGCGCTCCCGTGCAGCTCACCCTCGCGCTCACCCCGTCGGACCCGCAGGCGCTCGCCGCCTACGCACAGCAGGTCTCCGACCCGGGCTCCGCGCTCTACCGCCAGTACCTGTCGGTCGGCGAGTTCGCCGCCCGCTTCGGCGCCGGGGCCTCGGAGGTCGCCAGCGTGCGCGCCGCGCTCAGCCAGGCGGGGCTGTCGGTGGGATCCGTGTCGGCCAACGGCCTGTCGCTGAGCGCGTCGGGTAGCGCCGCGCGGATCGAGGCCGCGTTCGCCACCCAGCTCGACCACATCACGCTCGCCGACGGCACCACCGCCTACGCCGATGTCACCGATCCCACGCTCCCCGCCGCGGCCGCCGGCGCCGTCCAGACAGTCACCGGCCTGGACACGCTGCCCGCGGCCGCTCCCGCGGATCTGATCCGCGCGCGCGGATCACACGCCCACGCGAGCGGACGGTCGCCCAAAGCAGCCGGTCCGAGCTCCTGCATCGCCTCGGAGTCCCCGGGCGCCTACACCGCCGCCGAGATCGGCGCCGCCTACGGCATGGACGGGGCCTGGGACGTGGGTGACCTCGGCGCCGGGGCCACGGTGGCGCTCGCCGAGCTCGAGCCGTACCTCTCGTCCGACGTCGCGGAGTATCAGACGTGCGACGGGACGAATGCGGCGGTCACCAACATCAACGTCGACGGCGGCTCCCCGAGCTGCGCGCACGGGCGCGACTACGACCAGTACTGCGGGCTGGAGGACGTGCTCGACATCGAGGACATCGCCGGCCTCGCGCCCGACTCCACGATCGACGTCTACGAGGCTCCCAACACGAACAACGGCCTGCTCGACCTCTACCAGTCGATCGTCGACCAGAACGTGCCGATCATCTCGACCTCCTGGGGTGCCTGCGAGACCGCCGCCGGCAGCAACCTCCTCGCCGCCGAGAACGTGATCTTCCAGGAGGCCGCGGTCCAGGGCGAGGCCGTGTTCGCCGCAGCCGGCGACGACGGGGCCAACGACTGCAAGACCGGCGTGAAGGCGGTCGACGATCCGGCATCGCAGCCGTATGTGACCGGCGTCGGCGGCACGACGATGACGAGCGACGTCGCGGGTGCCGCGGAGACCGTGTGGAACGACTCCGGCGCCGGCGGTGGCGGGGTCTCGCGCGACTGGGCGCAGCCGACCTACCAGAGCGGCTTCGCCCAGGCCCAGAGCCAGATCGACTGCACCGCGGCGCCCGGCGGCGGCGGTTCCTCGACGAGCTGCCGAGAGGTTCCGGACGTCGCCGCTGACGCCGACCCGAACACCGGCTACGACGTCTACTGGGAGGGCAGCTGGGGCAGTGCCGGTGGCACGAGCGCAGCGACCCCGACCTGGGCCTCGCTGGTCGCGCTCGCCGACAGCTCGAGCGCCTGCATCGCCGGGGGGGTGCGGGTCGGCTTCGCCAACGAGCTGCTCTACAGCCTGCCCGCCTCCGATTTCGACGACGTCACCTCCGGCAACAACAGCGACGCGGGGGTAACCGGATACTCCGCCGGCTCCGGCTACGACATGGCCTCCGGCCGCGGAACGCCGAACGGCGCCGCGCTGCTCCCGGCCCTGTGCGGCTCACCGACCGTCACCGCGGCGCCGCCGAACACGCAGACGACGACGACGGCGACGACGGCGACCCCGACCCCGACGCCGCCCACGCCGGTCCCGACGACCCCCACGCCCATCCAGGGCACGCCGATACCGACCACGAGATCGGGTGCCGGCGGGACGGCCGTGCGCTTCCTCGCCAGTCGTCGCCGCCGCACCACGCGGGTTGGCCGCCGGGTGCGCGTCCTGCTCCGGGCGCACGACCAGGCCGACCTGAAGATCCGCTTCTCCGCACGGCGGCTGCCGAAAGGACTGCACATCAACCGCACGACGGGCCTGATCAGCGGCCGTCCGACGCGAATGGGACGGAGCGCCAGCAGCATCACCGCGCGTGACTCCCACGGCGACTCGCAGACGATCGTCATCCGTTGGGTCGTCAGGCGGGGCTGAGCGGCGCTGCCGGTGCCGCGGGGCACCCGCCTCCGACGCCCCGCTGGCCAGGCCCGGTGCGTGGCCGGTCTTCGATGAGCACGCGAGGAGGTCGAATCCGGCTGCCCCGCCACGCCTCCCTGGCTCAGATGCTTCCTCTAGCTCTCGGGATGGCTCCTTGGCTTAGTGACTTCCTCTAGCTCTGGGGATGGTCCGTCGCTCAGTGGCTTCCTCTAGCTCTGGGGATGGTCCGTCGCTCAGTGGTTCCTCTAGCTGTGGGGGTCCCGGCCGACTAAAGGGCTATATCCGGATCCGCTTTTGGTAGTTTGTCTGAAACGGCCGCGCCCGGCCTCGCCCGCCGTCGACCAAAGGAACCCCCGATGGAGCCCGTCACCGCCAAGCCCCGCCCCCGTACCGGCTCGCTGGAGAACCCCGAGATCGTCGAGAACGTCCCGGGACACGTGATTCCGATCCTCGAGCGTGAGTTCGACGACTTCGACACCGAGTCGACGCGATATCTCGACGGCAAGCTGGAGGAGGCGGATTTCATCAAGTTCCGCCTCAAGCAGGGCGTCTACGGGCAGCGCCAGCCGGATGTGCAGATGGTCCGCGTCAAGCTCCCGATGGGCGGCATCACCCCTGACCAACTCGACGCGTTCGCCGACGTGATCGACCGGTACGTGCCGCTGCGCAAGGGGCACATCACCACGCGGCAGAACATCCAGATGCACCACGTCCCGCTGCCGGACGCCGCCAAGCTGATCCGCGAGCTCTCCGACGCCGGGCTGTCCTCGCGCGAGGGGTGCGGCAACACGATGCGCAATGTGACCGGCGATCCGCGGGCGGGCACGCTCGAGGGTGAGCTGTTCGACATCACCCCGTACGCGGGCGCCTACGTTCGCTACTTCGTGCGCCACACGACGACCCAGGCGATGCCGCGCAAGGTCAAGACCGCGTTCTCGGCGACCGACGAGGACAACGCGATCACCCAGATCCACGACATGGCGTTCACTCCCCGCATGCGCGACGGCGTCCGCGGGGTCGAGATCCGCGTCGGCGGCGGCACCGCGATCATGCCGCGCCTGGCGCCGGTGCTCTACGACTTCGTCGAGCTCGATAACGGCGACTACCTGAAGGTCACCGAGGCGTGCATGCGCATCTTCGATCGCCAGGACTTCCTGCGCGTCAACCGCGCCCGCGCCCGCATCAAGGTCCTCGTCGACAAGATCGGGATCGACGCGTTCCGTGACCTCGTCGAGGAGGAGCTCCGGGGCGATTGGGTCGACGAGCGCGACTTCTCACTCGACGAGATCAGCTATGAGATCGATGAGGAGGGCCTGGTACCGCCGCCGGTGGCGAGGGGCTACGCCTCGGCCAACGGCGATCGCAGGGTGTTCGAGCGCTTCGCTCGCTCCAACGTCGCCCCCCAGCGTCAATCTGGATTCTCGACCGTCGAGGTCAAGGTCGAGCGCGGCGATCTCACGTCCGAGCAGTTGCGTGGCCTGGGCGAGATCATGCGTCGCTACAGCGGCGGATTCGCCCGCACCACGGTTCACCAGAACCTCGTGCTGCGCTGGGTCCGAGACGACTCCGCCTACGAGGTGTGGCGCACGCTCTGCGAGTTCGGGCTCGGCGAGTCCGGCGCCGACGAGGTCACCGACGTGGTCAGCTGCCCCGGGACGGATTCGTGCAAGCTGGGTATCACGAGCTCGATGGGGCTCAACAAGGCGGTCTCGGAGCGGCTGCGGACGATGGAGATCGACGATCCGCTGACGCGCCGGGTGCACGTGAAGATGAGCGGCTGCCCGAACGGCTGCAGCCAGCACCACATCGCCGACATCGGCTTCTACGGTGCCTCGATCAAGGTCGGCGAGCACTCGATCCCGGCCTACATCCCGCACGTCGGCGGCCATTACGAGTCCGGTGAGGTCGTCTACGGGCAGCGGCTCAAGGCCCGCCTGCCGGCCAAGCGCGTCCCTGAGGCGGTCGAGCGCTGGCTACGCTTCTACGAATCCGATCGCCTGGAAGGCGAGACCTTTCACCAATTCGCCGGGCGGGTGGGGGCAGGCGAGTTCGAGGCGCGGGTGAGGGATCTGACGATGCCGATCGAATTCAGCCTTGAGAACATGAACTACTTCATCGACTACAACCGCGAGGGGCCGTTCGTGGTCCAGCGCGGGGAGGGCGAGTGCGCGGTATGAGTGCCACCGTTGAAGAGCTCGAGACCGCCACTGCCGAACAGCTGCTCGCCTACGGAGTCCAGCGGTTCGGCTCCCGGCTCACCCTGGCCTGCTCCTTCCAGAAGGAGGAGTCGGTTCTCTTCCACATGCTCTCCCAGCTCGACCCGGAGTTTCACGCCTTCGTGATCGACACCGGGGTGCTGTTCCCCGAGACGCTCAGCACCTGGAAGCGGTTCGAGGAGCGGTTCCCCGAGGCGCAGATCGAGGTCATCGACGCGAGTAGCCCCGGCGAGCCGTGGACGCAGAGCAACTGCTGCAGCGCGGCCAAGGTCGCGGGGCTGGAGCGCGCGCTCTCCGACGTCGACGCGTGGATCACCGGTCTGCGCCGCGAGCAGGCGCCGACGCGCACCGCCACGCCGAAGTTCGAGCACGACGAGCGTCGTGACATCTGGAAGCTCAGCCCGCTCGCGGACTGGTCGGAGAAGCAGCTCTGGAACTACGTGTTCGAGCATGACCTGCCGTACAACCCACTCCACGATGAGGGTTACGACTCGATCGGCTGCGCGCCGTGCACGCTTCCCGGGGCCGGTCGCGAGGGACGCTGGGCGGGCGAGGACAAGACCGAGTGCGGCATCCACGTGGTGCAGCCGTAAATCCGGCGCCGGCGGCACGATTTCCAACCTCCTCGATGGGGTTACCGTCTCTAAGCTGAGGGCGCCATGAACCCGTTCCAATACGAGCTCTCACACCTGCAGGCGCTCGAGTCCGAGTCGATCCACATCTTCCGCGAGGTCGCCGCCGAGTTCGAGCGTCCCGTGCTGCTGTTCAGCGGCGGCAAGGACTCGATCGTGCTGCTGCGCCTGGCCGAGAAGGCGTTCCGACCCGGCCGCTTCCCGTTCCCGATCATGCACGTGGACACGGGACACAACTTCCCCGAGGTGCTCGAGTTCCGCGACCGGATCGCGGGGGCGCTCGGCGAGCGGCTGATCGTCGCCAGCGTCCAGGACTCGATCGACCAGGGCCGGGTGACCGAGGAGACCGGACCGCGCGCGTCGCGCAACCGCCTGCAGACGACCACGCTGCTCGACGCGATCGAGGAGCACTCCTTCGACGCCGCCTTCGGCGGCGCCCGTCGCGACGAGGAGCGCGCCCGCGCCAAGGAGCGCGTCTTCTCCTTCCGCGACGACTTCGGCCAGTGGGATCCCAAGAACCAGCGCCCGGAGCTGTGGACGCTCTACAACGCGCGGATTCGCAAGGGCGAGAACGTCCGGGTGTTCCCGATCTCCAACTGGACCGAGCTCGATGTGTGGCAGTACATCGCCACCGAGGGCCTGGAGATCCCGTCGATCTACTTCGCCCACGAGCGGCCGGTGTTCGCCCGGGACGGGATGCTCTACGCCGACACGCCGGTCATCCCGCGGCTCGACGGCGAGGAGACGTTCAGCGAGTGGGTCCGCTACCGCACCGTCGGCGATATGACGTGCACCGGCGCCGTGCGCTCCAAGGCGGACACGCTCGAGCAGGTGGTCGCCGAGATCGCGGCCACCCGGATCACCGAGCGCGGTGAGACCCGTGCCGACGATCGCGCCACCGAGGCCGCGATGGAGGACCGCAAGCGTGAGGGGTATTTCTAGTGGCTGTTGATCTGAACGGGAACGGCGCTCACGAGGAGTCCGCCTCTCCGTACACGACCCCGCCGCGCTCTTCCGAGCTGCTGCGGATCGCGACCGCCGGCTCTGTCGACGACGGCAAGTCGACGCTCATCGGCCGCCTGCTCCACGACACGAAGTCGATCTTCGAGGATCAGATGGAGCATGTCGTCGAGACCTCCGAGCGCCGCGGCGACGGCTACGTCAACCTCGCTCTGCTCACCGACGGCCTGCGCGCCGAGCGCGAGCAGGGCATCACGATCGACGTCGCCTACCGGTATTTCGCGACCCCGCGGCGCAAGTTCATCGTCGCCGACACCCCGGGCCACGAGCAGTACACCCGCAACATGGTCACCGGCGCCTCGACCGCCGACCTGTCGATCGTTCTGATCGACGCGCGCAAGGGCGTCTCCGAGCAGACGCGGCGTCACGCCTACATCACCTCGCTGCTGCGCATCCCGCACCTCGTCGTGTGCGTGAACAAGATGGACCTGGTCGAGTTCGAGCAGGCGGTCTTCTACCGGATCGTCGAGCAGATGACCGACCTCGTCTCGCGGATGCAGATCCCGGACATCACGTTCATCCCGATCTCGGCGCTCGGCGGCGACAACGTCGTGGAGCGCTCGGACCGGATGCAGTGGTACGCCGCCGCGCCGCTGCTCTACCACCTCGAGCACGTCGTGATCGCCCCGGACCGCAACCTCACGGATGTGCGCTTCCCGGTCCAGTGGGTGATCCGCCCGATGTCCGACGACCACCACGACTACCGCGGCTACGCCGGCCAGCTCGCCGGCGGCCTCCTGCACCCGGGCTCCGAGGTCGTCGTCCTGCCGGGCGGCCGCACCTCGAGGATCAAGTCGATCGACACGTTCACGGGCCCGGTCGAGGCGGCGTTCCCGCCGATGTCGGTCGCCATCCGCCTGGAGGACGAGATCGACATCTCGCGCGGCGACATGCTGGTCGAGGCCGAGGACCAGCCCACCGTCTCCAAGGAGCTCGACGCGATGGTCTGTTGGATGAGCGAGCAGCCCCTCTCAGAACGGGGCCGCTACACGATCAAGCACACCACCCGCTCGGCGCGGGCGGTCGTCGACGCGATCGAGCACCGGATCGACGTCAACACGCTCGACCATCACGACGCCTCCCAGCTGTCGCTCAACGAGATCGGCCGCATCCGGCTGCGCTGCTCCGCGCCGCTGATGATCGACCCCTACTCGCGCAACCGCACGACCGGCAGCTTCATCCTGATCGACGAGTCGTCGAACGACACCGTCGCCGCCGGGATGATCCTGGGCGCCGCCGCCTAGCCTTTCGCGTTCACCTCAGGTTCACGAGTGGCGTTGGTGGGGGGGTTAGGATGGCCCGCCGCCATATCGCTCGCAG
>DASXZK010000099.1:0-29209 GCA_036501965.1 Solirubrobacteraceae bacterium | reverse complement strand
CGAAGCGTCCGACAGGCCGCGCGCGGGGAAACAGACCCCAGGACGGCCTGCGTGAGCCCGCCTTACCTGACGGGGTGATTGGTCCAGACACTGGAATCCTCCGTACTGCGGGGAATCCTCAGTGTCTGACGGAGAGGGGGGGATTCGAACCCCCGATGGACTGATAGCCCATACCGGTTTTCGAGACCGGCGCATTCAACCGCTCTGCCACCTCTCCAGGTGGGATCTGGCGCTCTCGACCAACTGTGGCCATGTCGGACCACGCGATCACCGCCGAATCCCGAGTGATCTTACGAGGAGACCTCGAGGAGCGCCTCGCGACGCCTGCACTGACGCGACGGCTCAGGTGCCGGCGGCCGGGCGGCGGGCGCGGAAGAACGTCCGGAGCAGCTCGCCGCACTCCTCGGCCAGGACGCCGCCGACCACCTCGGGGCGGTGGTTGAGCGGGCCGCGCTCGTGCACGCCGAGGACGTCGAGGGCGCTGCCCGCGGCGCCGGCCTTGGGGTCCGCGGCGCCGAAGACGACGCGGGGCACGCGCGCCAGCACGATCGCGCCCGCGCACATCGCGCACGGTTCGAGCGTGACGTAGAGCGTGCTGTCGAGCACCCGCCAGCTGCCGAGCGTGGCGGCGGCCTCGCGGAGGGCGAGCATCTCGGCGTGAGCGGTCGGGTCCTCGCGCAGCTCGCGTTCGTTGTGGCCGCGGCCGATCACCGACCCGTCGTGGACGAGCACGGCACCGACGGGGGTGTCCCCGTGTGCGCCCGCCCGGGCGGCCTCGGCGAGCGCGTCTCGCATGAACCGGACGTCGGTCAAGGGGTCGCGCACGACCACGCGCTCCCGTGTCGCCGCCCAACAGGTGGTTCGGTACCGTGCGCGATGGGCAAGTTCGTGTATCGGATACGTGCTTTGATCAAGAGTGGTCGCCCTTTGTGGTGATCCGATCGGAATGCCGAGGACACGAACCCCGCACCGTCCGGTGGGCCCGCGCGCCATGATGGCGGCGCTCGTCGTGCTGGGCACGACATTCTCCACCGCCGGTTCCTCGCGCGCCGCCAGCGTGCCACCTCGCCGCGTCGTCGTCGGCTACCGCACCCCGTCCTGGACGCCTGCTCTGGCTCGCGCCCGGCCCCAGCGGTTCGCCGATGCTCCCTCGACCGCCACCGTCCCGTACGGGCGGGGCGCGATGGTCCACACGCGCGTCCTACGCCTGAGGCACGGCGAGTCGATGACGGACGCGCTGGCGCGGCTGCGACGCCGGCACGACGTCGCCTACGCGGAGCCGGACTACACCGCGCGCGAGGCCGGCATGTTCTATCCCGACGATCGCGGGTCCGCCGACGTCGATCACGGCTGGGAGCGCCAGCAATGGGACATGCTGCCCGGGACGGGGGTCGACGCGCCCGTGGCGTGGGCGAACCTGCTGGCCGCGCATCGCGCTGGTGGCAGCGGGGTGACGGTCGCGGTGCTCGACACCGGCGTCGCCTACCGCGACTGGGGGCAGTTCAAGGCCTCACCGGACTTGCGCCAGACGCGCTTCGTGGCCCCCTACGACTTCGTCGCGCACAACCGCTACCCGCTCGATCGCGATGGTCACGGCACGCTCGTGGCGAGCGTGATCGCCGAGTCGACCAACAATCAGGTCGGTCTCACCGGGCTCGCCTACGGCACGAGGATCATGCCGCTGCGCGTGCTGGACGCCGAAGGCGACGGCGAGGCATCGACGATCGCCCAGGCGATCCGGTACGCGGTCAACCACGGCGCAAACATCATCAACATGAGCTTCGAGTTCCTGCCCAGCCAGGTGCGATCGGGCCGTCAGATCCCGGAGGTCGTCTCGGCGATCCGCTATGCCCGTGCGCACGGCGTGATGGTGATCGCGGCGGCCGGCAACGATCAGCTGCGCGAGGTCTCCTACCCGGCGCGCGCCCCCGGCGTGGTCGCGGTCGGCGCCACCACCCGCGACGGTTGCCTGGCGAACTACTCCAACTCGGGCCCGAGCGTGGCGCTCGTCGCGCCCGGTGGCGGCCCGGACGCGATCTTCGCCCACGACCCGGCGTGTCACCCGGCGCGGATGCTGCCGCCGATCTACCAGATGACACTCGACGACCCGCCGCACTGGTCGAGGTTCGGCTATCCGGGCTCCTACATCGGGACCTCGATGTCGGCGCCGCTCGTCGCCGCGGCCGCCGCGCTCGTGATCGCCAGCAACATAGTCGGCGCCCATCCGACGCCCAATCAGGTGCTCGCGCGTCTGGAGCAGACCGCGACCCCGCTCCCGGCGGGCTCGCACGGACCGAACTCCACCTACGGATACGGCCTGCTCAACGCCGGTGCCGCAACCACGCCGCCGGCGGTCGCCAGCCGCGGTCGCTGATCGCCGCCGGCGCTCTCAGACCAGGTGGGTGATCGCGATCACGATCCCCGCGATCACGAACACGAAGATCAGCACCTGGGTCCAGAACCACAGCCGGGGCATCAGAGCGAGCCTACCGTCGCTCTCCGCGCACCGATCCGCGCAGCTCGTCACCCGAGAGGTCGTCGAGCAGCGCCAGCGCACGCGGCTCGGCTCCGTCCTCCACGAGCACCGCGCCGCCGGGCCAGTAGGGGTGGGGCGGGTCGACGCCGTCGAGCAGCATCGGCTCGTACACCCAGCTGCCGGTGTTGTAGACGCGTGGGCCGTCGGGGACGGGCGACCAATCGGCGCGCCGGAGCGCGCCGGAACGCTCGTCACGGGGGCCGAGTCGATGGACGTGTCCGAAGATGACCGAGCGAGCGTCGAGGCCGAGCCGCGTCGTGGTCTCGACCATCGCCGGCACCGCGGCGCGGCGGACCTGGAAATCGAGCGCCCGGGCGGTGACCGAGGTCAGGTTGACGTGCTGCAGCAACCGGGAGCCGTAGCGCGTGAGCTCCGCCAGGTGCTCCAGCACGACCGCGAGCGGCCGCTCGAGCAGCTCACCGAACAGCCCCTCCGACGATGTCCCGCGCCCGCGCCGCGGCAGCTCGTAGTCGATCACCCTTGCACTCGCGGTGCCCGCCGCCCGGCCCCGTGCGAGACGGCCGCGCGGCAGCCCGAACGTCGACTCGGGGATCAGGTGGCGATCCAGATAGTGGCCGTGGGTCGCCCACACGTCCTCGCGGACCCAGAAGCCCGGGTAGCTGACGCGGACCGTCGCGGGGCCCAGCTGTGCGGTGACGGCCGCGAGGGACTCGGTGGCATCACACGGGACCGCGTCACCCAGCCCCAATTGGGCGCCGCGTTCCAGTGCCCAGTGCCGGACCATGACCCAGTCGTGGTTGCCGGGGACCAGGATGATCTCCCGTGACGAGCCCATCCGGTCGCCGATCGCACGGAGCACCGGCGCGGCCGCGGTGAGCGGGTCCCGGCGGTGGCGACGCAACGCGAGCTCCACGACGTCACCGAGCAGCACCAGCCGGTCGACATCATCGAGTGCGGCGAGCAGCCGCTCGAGCGCCGCCGGACGCCGCAGCACGTCGTGACCCGGACGCTGACCGAGGTGCAGGTCGGAGACGAGCAGCGTCCGCACGACGGGCACGATAGACAGCGCCTCGGGCGCGGCGAACCGGGACGGCCGCCTCTGCCAGGGTGGGTCAGGCGGTGACGAGGGTCTCGAAGCGCAGCGCGGCGTCCCGGGCCACCGCGATCACCGGGACGGTCGCCTCCTCGATCGCGTGTGCTGCGCTCGAGGAGATCATCACGCGCCCCGGTCGGGCCTGCGGACGTGAGCCGACGACGAGCAGGTCGACGCCGGCCGCGGCCTGGATGACCCGCGCCTCGTGGCGTGCGGCGAGCGAGAACGCGGTCTCGATCGCGGCCTCGTCGGCGGTGCCAGGCAGGATGCCGATCGTGTCGAGGTCACGGGAGCCCGCCGACTCGGCATAGCCCGCCGGGGCCAGCGCCACGGCGGCGGGCCCGTTCTCGAGCAGGGCCTGCGCGGAGCGGCCGGCGGCGACACGGCCTCGTGGCGTTCGGTAGTCCGGTCCGAACGTGATCACGTCGGCCGCCAGCTCGTCCGCGAGCCCGGCGAGGCCGTCGCTCGTCGACGGGCACATCACGACGTGGCGCTCGGCGTAGGGGTCGCCGAGCAGCGCCGTACCGCGCTCGAGCAGTTCATCGGCATCGCGCGCGGCCAGCAACTCCCGCTCGAGGTTCGCCTGCCGGGCGTGCCGGACGTAGGCGAGCGTCAGCCTCGCGCCGATGTCGTGGAACAGGCGCCCGAGCATCAGACCGTCGTGGTCATTCTGGGTGTCGTCGTAGGAGACGATGACGAGCGGTGCCACTGGCGCCGAGGATTCCAGGGTCTTGCTATCAGTTCCAATAACGTCTGAAGCGATTGATATAAGTTGAGCTAATGCTGAATGTCGGGCGGCTCGAGGTCCTGCGGGCGGTCGTGGAGCACGGGTCGTTCTCGGCTGCCGCCGAGTCGCTGTCCTACACGCAGTCGGCCGTCTCGCAGGCGATCGCGCGGCTGGAGGGCGAGACCGGCATGCAACTGCTCGTCCGTGAGCGCCGCGGGGTCACCCCGACCGCGGCGGGGATCACCCTCGTCGAGCACGCGAAGCGGATTTTCGGGTCGATCGCCGACGCCGAGGACGCGCTCGCGCAGGTGAGCAGCGCGCAGCTGCGCCGGTTGCGGATCGCGAGCTTCCCGTCGGGCGGCGCGGCGCTCATGCCCCTCGCCGTGGCGCGCTTTCGCCGCGCGCATCCGGACGTCTCGCTCACCCTCGCCGAGGGGGAGCCGGGCGAGATCGCACCTCGGCTGCGCGCGGGGGAGCTTGACCTGGCGCTGCTGTTCGAGTTCCCCGGCGACGGATCCGCAGGAGGCCGGCGCGCGCGGCGCGCAGGGGCGGAGACGAGCGCCGGCCTCCGGATCGTGACGCTGCTCGAGGACCCCATGGAGCTCGTCCTGCCGGTCGCCCACCGGCTGGCCGAGCGGGAGACACTGCGGCTCGCCGATCTGAGCGGGGAGCCCTGGGTGCAGACGAGCACGGCCAGCCCGTGTGCGCGACACGTGGTGCGCTGCTGTCGTGAGGCCGGGTTCGAGCCCGAAGTGTCGTTCGAGTCCGACGACTACGACACGGTCCAGGGGCTCGTCGCCGCCGGGGTGGGCGTCGCGCTCGTGCCCCGGCTCGCGCTCGGGCGCGGGCCCGGGGCGCAGACCTCGCACCCCGGCATCGTCGTCCGCTCGCTCGAGCCGGCGCCGCCGAGGCGCCGCGTCGTCGTCGCCACCCCCGCCGGGATCGCGCTCACCCCTCCTGCACGGTCGATGATCCGCGAGCTCGTCGCGGTCGCCGGTCGCCAGACGTGACCGGGTTCAGCCGCGTCGAGCGACCTCCCGCGCGAGCTCGGACGGTCGAGCGCCGACCACGACCGGCCGCAGCGCCTTCTCGAGCGGCCGCGCGAGCAGGCCGACTTTCCCGGGGTCGACCGCGAGCGCGTAGACCGCGCGGGTGCGCTCGGGCCCGAGCGACTCGAGCTCCCACGAGCCGCGCAGCTCGGGGACGTCGCCTGAGATCCGCTCGAACGTCATCCGGCGCGGCGGCTCGAAGCTGCACCGCACCTGACACCGGACCTGGCGGAACTTCGCATCGATCACCGTGTCGCAGATCAGTGGGCGGCCCTCGGAATCCCGCTCCAGGACTGTCACCGACGAGAGGCCCTGCTGCCACTCAGGCGCACGGGAGAGGTCCTCGACGACCGACCAGCAGCGCTCGATCGAGGCCGGGACCTCGCCGGTGCTCTCGCCGCTGATCAGGCTCACGCGCCGGCCCCGCTGTTCAGAGGGGCGGTGAGCACGCTCGTCCCGGTCGAGCCCGCGCGCACACCGACCGACAGCCGCGCCTTCGGCTCGACGTCGCCGCCGCGCACCGCAAGCGAGATGCGGATCGTGGGGGAGGGGGAGGCCGGAGAGATCGTCACCACCGATCCCGCTACCCGAACACCTGCCCGGTGACGCGCATGGACCACCACGCGCGCGTCGGTGGCCGCGCGCAGCCCGACCGGTAGATGCACACGCAATCGTCGCAGCCAGGGCGCGTGACGGCCACTCGCGACGGTCACCGCGAGCCGGCGCGCGGCGCCCGATCCGGTCAGCCTGGCGTCGGTGATTCGAGGCAGTCCGCCGACCGACCAGGTGAAGCTCCGACCGGCACGCGCCCCTCGCCCGTCGCGGACGGCGACCTGGACGCGGTAGCGACCCGGCGTGCGCGGGCGGCCGGTGAGCTGTCCGCTGCGGCTGCCCATCCGGACGCCGCGCGGAATGCCGGATGCGCTGTAGCGCAGGTGGGCACCGTGCACGTCGCTCGCATGCACGGTCACGGTGACGGCGGCGCCGACGGCCGAGCTCTGGCCGCCGACGGTCCCCAAGCGGATCGAGTCCGCACACAGCGCGCCGGCGAGTGGCCCCGCGTCCGGCGAGCCGAGACCCGAGGCGAGGTCGTAGTCCCGGCCGGCCGACCAGCGATCGCCGCTCATTCCGGTGAAGTCGTTGTCGCCGCTGGTGATGTCGTGGAAGTCGCCGCGGTAGTCCCCGGCGGCGGCGCGATACAGCGCTGGGCCTGCGAACCCAAGTGGCGAGCCGGCACAGGCCGTTGACGCGTCCGCGAGCGTGAACAGCGCCGCCCACACCGGCGCGGCCGCGCTCGTCCCGCCGAGCGCCTGCCACCCGGATGGCTCCGGCACGGTGTCGGCGCCATTCCAATAGACCTCGTATCCGGTCGCCGGGTCGGCGTCGGCGCTCACGTCCGGCACCTCCCGGCAGTAGCGGTCGCGGGGCAGCCCGCACGCGGGCCCGCGGGCCGCGGATGCCCGGAGGTGGAGGAAACCGGGGGTGTCAAGCTGGTCGGGGGCCATCGGCCAGCGGTTGGACACACCGCCGCCGCCGGCGCCGGGACCGCCGCTGCCGCTGTTCCACACCGTCTCGGTCGGCGGCGGGCCTGCGGCCTGGAGCGTCGTGCCGCCGACGCCGACCACGTCCGGCTGGCTCGCCGGATCGTCGACGGCAGGTCCGGTGCTGGAATGCGCGCCGCCCGTGTCGCAGTCCTGCGCACCGTTGTCGCCGGAGGCGGAGACGAGCGTCTGGCCCTGCACGGCGGCCTGCTCGAACAGCACGCTCTCGGCCTCCTCGGCAAGCGGCCCGAGCTGCTGCTCGCACTGACCCCATGAGATCGAGACGACCCGCGCGCGATCCTGGTTGATGATCGCGTTGAACACGTCATAGGGGCCGGACCCCGGCACCCCGGTGGGGGCGTTGGGCCCCTGGTAGACGAGCACGTTCGCGCGCGGCGCGAACCCGATCAGGTTCTCGATGTCGAGCGCGGCCTCGTCGCTGCCCGCGCCCGAGCCCGCGCCGCCGTCGACGCGGACGTAGGAGATCTGCGCGTGGGTCCCGTAGCAGGACTGGAAGGCGGCGATATCGGCCGGGTCGTCAGGCTCGAGCTCGTAGATCGCGACCGTGACGCCCTGTCCCTCGTCTCCGGCCGCGTACAGCGAGTCGAACCCGTAGGCGCCGGCGATCGTCTGGTCGGTGTTGGCGTGGACTCCGGCGGCGGCGGTCACGGCCGCGGCGCACGGCAGCGGACCGGCGACGGTCGCCGCCTGATGCCCGGTCGCCAGGTCTGTGGAGAGAGTCCTGCTGAGCGTCGCGGAGCGATGATTCGGATCGCGCAGCGCCAGTGGACGAGCGGCGGAGGAGCGTCCGAATGCGATCACCGCCTGCACGGACGCGCGGGCACTCCGGGGCAGCGCGCCGCTGACCAGTGACCGAGCGGCGCCGGCCGCCGCTCCACCGGCTCCGAGCGCGGAGGCTCGAACGCGGAGCGGGATCGACAGGCGCCCCGCGCTCGGGTGCCCCGGGTCGAGGTCGTGGGCGCGAAGCGCGCGGGTGACGGCTGCGATCGTGGTGCGGTCCGCGCCGTACCGGGTTCCGAACGCGCGCGGGCTGAGGTAGCGGCGGTACTCGGGCGTCCCCGGCGTCGAGACCGCCCGGACCTCGCGTGCAAGGGCCACCGGGTCGCGTGGGCGCAGCGCCACCGTCAAGTGGATCCGCCGCGTGGATGCGGACGCGATCGGGCAGACGGCGGCGGACAGCGCACACGCGGTGACCGCCGCGCGCCCAGCGCCCCAGGCGGCGCGGCCGATCGATCTGCGCCGTGTCATCGAGTCAGGCAGGGTAGATGGTTGACTGTGGGGCATGGGTGAGCGACCTCGGCGGCTCGTGTTCGGAGAGATCGCCGATCTCTACGAGGCGCGCCGCCCGAGCTACCCGGAGGCGCTGATCGATGATCTGGTCGCCTGGGCGGGTCACGGCGTCGACGCTCCCACGGCACTCGAGGTCGGCGCCGGCACCGGCAAGGCGACCCGACTCATGGCGGCACGGGGCGTGGCGGTGACCGCGATCGAGCCGAGCGCGGAGATGGCGGCGGTGGCGCGCCGGCTGGCGGTCACCACGGGCGGTGCCATCGACTCGATCGAGTCCGACTTCGAGCACGCCGACCTCGGCGGCCGTCGCTTCCCGTTGATCTACGCCGGTCAGGCATGGCACTGGGTCAGCGTGCCCCGCGGGTTCGAGCTGGCGCGCGCCGCGCTCGTCGACGGGGGCCGGCTCGTCCCGTTCTGGAACCGCCCCGCCTGGGAGCGCTCAGAGCTGCGGGCGGCGCTCGACGAGGTCTACGCGGCGCACGTCCCCGCGGATCTCGGCCGCGGCCCATATCACCCGTCGGTCGCCCGGACCGCGAGCGAGCACGAGCAGTGGGCCGAGCAGATCGCCGCGGTCGACGGCCTCGGCGAACCGGAGGTGAGGGAGTACCGGTGGTCGATCGGCTACACCGCATCCGAGTACGCGGGCCTCGTTGCCACCCACTCCGAGACGCGTCTGCTCGACGATGACACCCGCGGGCGGTTCCTGACCGCGCTGGAGCGCACCGTCGATGGGCATGGCGGCTCGTTCAGCCTGCCGATGCGGACCTTCGCCTGTATCGCCGTGGCGACCGCCTGACCGCGTGATCGCCGGAGCGCGAGGAACGGGACGGGGCGGCGGTCCCGGTCGACCGCCTCCCCGCCCCCGAAACTCCGACCCCCCTCGGCTCAGCCGGGTGACCCCGATCCTCCTCCTTGCGCCCCACTTCGTCGGCTCTTGCTGACGGCTCGTGCCGTCGACCCTCCAGTCAATCGATCCGATTGTTATCCGTCTATGACGAGATCTACCTATTTCCTACCAATTCACATACGCTCCGGATCATCATGGACGATCGGGTGGGTCGGCTCGCGAGTCTGTCGTATGAGGTTGCACTCGTGGAGGACATCGATGAGCTGCGGCGCGTCGTGACCAGTGGCCTGCGCACGGTCGTGGCCGCGGATCTGGCCAGCTACACCGAGGTGACGCGAACGACCACACTCGCGCTGCTCGATCTGCCGGCGATCGACCTCGAGGCGATGGGCCCCCGGTTGGCCGAGCTCGCCCACCAACACCCGCTGATCGTCCGTCACGCGCCGGCCGCCGAGGCGATCTCCGACCATCTCAGCGACGCACGCTTCCGGTCGCTCGAGCTCTATCAGGACATCTACGGGCCGCTCGACGCGGTCGACCAACTCGCGATCACGATCCATCACGACGAGGATGTCACCGTCGGCCTTGCCCTCAACCGCTCGCGACGAGGGTTCAGCGACGCCGACCGGCGGGCGCTGGAGGCGCTCGCAATCGTCGTCCGCGCCGCCTGCGCACGGGTCGTTGCTCGCACACAGGCGCGTGAGCTGCTCGAGAGGCTCCAGCGCGACGAGGTGAGCGGCCCGGTCGGCGTGATCGCGCTGTCCGACCGGGGGAACCTCGACTTCGTCTCCGAGCACGCCCGCAGGTGGCTGCGCGCATACTTCCCCGACCACGGCTCGACCGAGCTTCCGCCGGCCGTCCGGAGCCGGCTGCTGCGCGGTCCGCGGGGCGACGGGCGAGAGGTCAGCGTCGAAGGCGTCGACGGGACGCTCACGATCAGGCGGTTGCCGGCGCGCTCCAGGGAGCCGCGACTGCTCGAGCTGCGGTTGCGTCGCCACGCCGCCCATCGCCAGCTCACCCCCCGTGAGCACCAGATCCTCGACCGGCTCGCGTCCGGGGACTCCAACGCGGCGATCGCGCTCACGCTCGACATCAGCTCCCGCACCGTCGAGAACCATCTGCGCGCGATCTATCGCAAGCTCGAGGTCAACAGCCGCACCGCCGCGGTCGCGCGCGTGCGCGCGTGAGCCGAGCCGGGCAACCTCCGTCAGCCAGCGAGCTTCTGGAGCGCGAGCAGGTACCCCTCGCTGAAGGAAGGGAACTGCGGCACGGTGTCGAGCAGCACGTCGAGCGGGACGCGCGCCCGGATCGCGAGCACGGCTTCATGGATCCACTCGCCGGCCTGCGGGGCGACCGCCCAGGCTCCGACGAGCACGCCGGCCGCTCGGTCGGCGATCAGCGCCATCTCCCCGCGCGGATTCTGTTCGTAGGTGTAGGTGCGCGCGACTCCGCCGCTCGGCAGATCGAGGTGGGCGACCTCGACATCCAGTCCCTGCTCTCTCGCCTGGGACTCGGTCAGCCCGACCGCGGCCACCTCGGGGTCAGTGAAGATCACGCGCGGGATCGCCCGGTAATCGGCGGGGGTGGGTGGGGACCGTTTCTCCATGTCGGCCATGGCGATCCGGGCCTGGTACTTCGCGACGTGCGTGAACAGCGCCTGTCCGGTGCAGTCTCCGCAGGCCCAGACTCCATCGGTCACCCGGCAGTGCGCGTCCACCGGCACCGCGCCGCGGCGCGTCGGCTCGACGCCGATCGTCTCCAGGCCGATATTCCGGCCTCGCGGCCGGCGACCGACCGCGAGGATGAACACCTCGCCTCGGAGCTCGCCGCCGTCGTTCAGCGACACGACCTTCTCGTTCGCGTCGACCGACACCCGCTGCACCTGCACGCCGGCGCGCACCGCGATCCCGTCGCGCTGCAACGTCTCGGCGAGTAGCTCGGAGACGCGGGCGTCCTCACGCTCGGCAAGTCGCGGCGCGCCCTGCACGAGCGTCACCTCAACCCCGAAACGGCGCATGAACTGGGCGAGCTCGATGCCGACCGGCCCGCCACCGCAGATGACGGCGGACCGCGGCAGCTCATGGAGTGCGGTCGCCTCGCGATTGGTCCAGTAGCCGGACTCAGCGAGTCCGTCGATCGGCGGGATCACGGGCTCAGAGCCGGTGCTGACCAGGATCTGCTCGGCCTCGATCCGGCGCCCGGCAACGTCGATGGCCCCGGGCCCGGCGAGGCGCCCGTCGCCCTTGACGATCGTGACCCCCATCTCCTCGTAGCCCGCGATGCGCGCCGAGTCATCGCCCGCCGAGGTCATGTAGTCGCGGTAGCGGTCGAGCTCGGGCCAGTCGGGCGCGGCGGCGAGAACGCCCGCCGCGCGCTTGGTCGCGCCGCGAAGCTCCGCCGGGCGCAGCAGCGTCTTGGTCGGAATGCACGCCCAGTTGGTGCATTCCCCGCCGA
Source organism: Solirubrobacteraceae bacterium (assembly GCA_036501965.1). Taxonomy (GTDB): domain Bacteria; phylum Actinomycetota; class Thermoleophilia; order Solirubrobacterales; family Solirubrobacteraceae; genus Palsa-465. Next base: position 17,690 of record DASXZK010000099.1, on the reverse strand, counting down.
TCAGCTCACGCTCGATCAGGACCACCCGCCGACCGGCGGCGTGGAGCCCGTTGGCGGCATGCTCACCGCCCGGCCCGGCGCCGAGGATCGCGACGTCGAAGCGCGCGTCGCTCATCAGACCGCGCCGTTCAGTCGCTGCTGCAGCCCGGCACGGACCGCGGGCCACTCGTCATCGATCACCGAGTAGTAGGCGGAGTCGCGGATCTCGCCGCCGGGCAGAACGCGGTGCTTGCGAAAGGTGCCCTCGTACTGGGCTCCGAGTTTTGTGAGCGCCCCCCGCGAGCGCTGGTTGCGAGAGTCGGTCTTGAACTCGACCCGGCGCAGGCCGACGGTCTCGAATGCATGGCGGAGCAGCAACAGCTTCGTCTCCGCGTTGACGCCACTGCCCCAGACCGCGCGGGAATACCAGGTCCAGCCGATCTCGGCGACGAGGTGATCCAGCTGCAGGCCGAGGAACCGGGTCGTGCCGGCGATCTCCCCGGTCGACGCGGAGCGCACGGTGAAGGGGACCTCGATTCCGGTCTGAGCGTTGGCGAGCGCCGTGCGCAGCCACTGCTCGAGCGCCGCGCGCTCCGAGATGTCGACCCCGATCCAGCGGAACATCTCGGCGTCGGTGGCGATCGCGTCAAGGCCGTCGAGATGCTCGGGTGCGAGTGGCTCGACCGTCACCAGCGTGCCGCTCAACCGGACGCGGAGGTCGGCGGGGGCGACCTGGGGAAGCGAGTCGGAGAGTGCCATGAGGACGACGTTATAGCCTGGCGCGCCATGCCCACGCTCCTCACGATCATCGCCTCCACCCGCCCGGGCCGCGTCGGTCTGCCCGTCGGCGAGTGGTTCCACGAACGCGCCGTCGCCCACGGCGGCTTCGACTGCACGCTCGTCGACCTCGCCGTGCTCCAGTTGCCGCTGCTCGATGAGCCCAAGCACCCGCGGCTGCGCGAGTACACGAAGGAGCACACCCATGCGTGGAGCCGGACCGTGGCCGACGCCGACGCTGTGGTGCTCGTCACCAGCGAATACAACTACGGCTATCCCGCGGCGCTGAAGAACGCGATCGACTACCTGCACCACGAGTGGCGCCACAAGGCGGTCGGGTTCGTCTCCTACGGTGGCGTGGCGGCGGGCACCCGCGCGGTGCAGCAGCTGAAGACAGTCGTCGGCGCGGTCGGGATGTTTCCCGGCCAGGTCGCCGTGAACATCCCGTTCGTGCAGCAGTTCCTCGGCGAGGACGGCACGGTCAACGCCAACAACGAGATGGAAGCGGCCGCCGAGGGGATGCTTGACGAGCTGTTGCGCCTTGACGGGGCGCTGCGCACGCTCCGCGCCTGACGTCCGGGCTCACCGCGGGAGTAGATTCGCTCGCGGATGACCGTTCTCGAGGCAGTGGCGATCTTCGCTGCGGGGATCGTCGCGGGGACGATCAACACCGTCGTGGGGAGCGGCACCCTGTTCACGTTCCCGGTACTGCTCGCCTTCGGCTACGCGCCCGTGACCGCGAACGTCTCGAACACGATCGGCCTGGTGCCGGGCTCGGCCTCGGGCGCGATCGGCTACCGCCGCGAGCTCGCCGGCCAGGAGCGGCGCCTCGCCCTACTGGCGGCCTTCTCCGTGTCCGGCGGGATCATCGGCGCCATCCTGCTGCTCACCCTGCCCGCGTCGGCGTTCAAGGACATCGTGCCGGTGTTCATCGTGATCGCCCTGGTGTTGATCATCTTCCAGACGCGCATCAACCGCTTCCTCGAGGCCCGCGGCTCGGAACGCGGCGAGCGCGCCGGTCCGCTCGCGCTCGCGGGCGTCTTTGCGGGCGGCATCTACGGCGGCTACTTCGGCGCGGCCCAGGGGATCATGGTCCTGGCAATCCTCGGGCTGTCGATCGAGGACCGCCTGCAGCGGTTGAACGCGCTGAAGGTCGTGATGACGGGCGCCGTCAACCTCGTCTCGGGCATCGTCTTCGTCTTCGCCGCCCACGTCGCCTGGGCTCCGGCGGGCCTGATCGCGGGGGGCTCGGTGCTCGGCGGCGTGATCGGCGCCCGGATCGGCCGCCGGCTGTCCCCCCAGGTCCTGCGCGCGGTGATCGTGGTCGTCGGCATCGTCGCCATCGTCCGCCTGCTCGCCTGAGGCCACTCGGAGCGCATCCACGTCGTGATGCGACAGAGTTCCGCTCCAAGTCACCGCAGCAAAGCCAGTCGCTAAGGGCCGGGGCCTCCACCGATGAGGCCCTCGCGTACGCATCGTCGCACCGCAACGCACCGCGCCACCACGAGCGGAGCCTCAGCGGGGGAGATCCCCCGGGCCCGCGCTTAGCGCACAGCGCGCCGCCGCGCCGGCTCCCGCCCCGTCGGCTGCGACGGGTTGCCGCGCGGATGCACTTCCGGGATCGGCCGGCTCGCCGGTTCCTCGTCAGCGCCGCCGCGCACCTCGAACGACTCGCCGTGGTGGGAGATCGTCAGCGGCTCGTCCCCGTCGGCGAGCGCGTAGATCGCCTGCTCGCGGTCGACCTCGACGTGCAGGCTGCGCCCGCGGAACTGGAAGTGGAAGCCGAGCTTGTCCAGGCCGCTGGGCAGCCGCGGCGCGAACGAGAGCTTTCCGCCGTGGTCGCGCATGCCACCGAAGCCGCAGACCGCCGCGATCCAGGCGCCCGCCACGGAGGCGATGTGGATCCCGTCCCGGGTGTTGTGCTCAAGGTCGTCCAGATCGAGCAGCGCCGCCTCGGCGAAATAGTCGTAGGCGAGCTCGAGATGCCCGACCTCGGCCGCGATCACCGACTGGACGCATGCCGAGAGGGAGGAGTCGCGCACGCACAGCCGCTCGTAGTACTCGAAGTTGCGCCCCTTCTCGGAGGGGGTGAAGGCGTCGCCGCGGGTCAGCATCGCGAGCACGAGGTCGGCCTGCTTGACGACCTGCTTGCGGTACAGGTCGAAGTAGGGGAAGTGCAGCAGCAGCGGATAGTGATCCTGGTCGGTTGCGTCGAAGTTCCATGTCGCGTGCGAGGTGAACCCCTCGGACTGCGGGTGGATCTCCAGCCCCTCGTCGTAGGGGATCAGCATCTGCTCGGCCGCCTCGCGCCAGCTGGCCGTCTCCTCATCGTCGACCGACAGCTCGCGCCCGCGGTCCGGGTGGCGCTCGACCGCGTCGGCCGCGGCGCGCAGGTTGAGCTGCGCCATCAGGTTGGTGAAGACGTTGTTGTCGGCGATCGCGCTGTATTCGTCAGGGCCGGTCACGCCGTCGATGCGGAAGTGTCCGGCGACGTCATGGTGGCCGAGCGAGCGCCACAGCCTGGCCGTCTCCACGAGCAGCTCGACTCCCGCCTCGCGCTCGAAGTCAGGGTCGTCGTGGGCGTTCTGGTAGCGCACGACCGCGGCGGCGATATCGGCGTTGATGTGGAAGGCGGCGGTGCCGGCGGGCCAGTAGGAGGAGCATTCCTGCCCCGCGATCGTGCGCCAGGGAAACGCGGCGCCGGAGAGCCCGAGCGTCCGTGCCCGCTCGCGTGCGAGGTCGAGCGTACCGTGACGCCAGCGCAGCGCGTCCGCGGCCCCCTGTGGCGCGGTGTAGGTGAGCACCGGCAGCACGTACATCTCGGTGTCCCAGAAGGTGTGGCCGTCGTAGCCGGGGCCGGTGAGGCCCTTGGCCGCGATCGCCCGTCGCTCACCCCGCGCTCCCGCCTGCAGCGTGTGCCAGAGGCCGAAGCGCAGCGCCTGCTGCAACTCGGGGTCGCCCTCCAAGGTGATGTCCGAGCTCGCCCAGAACCGGTCCATGTACTCGCGCTGCTCACGCACCAGGCCGTCGAATCCGGTGTGGCGACCCGCCGCCGCGGCGGCGCCCACCTGCGCACGCAACGCCGGTCCGGACCGTTCTGCGGACCAGCCGTAGGCAATCATCTTGGCCACGCGCAGCGGCGCTCCGGGCGCGAGGTCGGTGCAGATCGTCAACCGGGCGGCGTCCGCGGTCGCCTCCACGGAGGAGGTGGTCCCGTCCGGCCCCTCGACGATGTGGGCCATCCCCGCCGCGATCCGCAGCTCACTCGCGCGGGTGTGGTGGATCAGGATCGCCTCCAGATCGCGGCAGTCGTACATCTCGCTGACCAGCGGAGCGGCCAGGGCGGCCGCGGCTCGGGGATCGCCGCTGGTCGTCGGCATCGTCTCGTTGGCCATCAGCTCGGAGGTCACGACCACCGGCAACGCGTCCTCGAGCGGCTCGACGATGTACTCGATCACCGCCAGCGCCCGCTGGGTGAAGGACACCATGCGGCGCGAGGTCACCTTCACCCGGCGCCCGGTGGGGGAGGTCCAGACGACCTCGCGGCTCAGCACCCCGGCGCGCAGGTCGAGCACGCGCTCGTGGTGCTCGACGTTTCCGTAGCGCACGTCGAACGGCTCGTCCTCCACCAGCAGCCGCATCAGCTTTCCGTTGGTGACGTTGACGACCGACTGCCCGTCCTCGGGGTAGCCGTAGCCCGCCTCGGCGTACGGCAGGGGCCGGGTCTCGTAGAAACCGTTCAAGTAGCTGCCGGGCAGTCCGTAGGGCTCGCCCTCGTCGAGGTTGCCGCGCAGTCCGACGTGCCCGTTCGAGAGCGCGAACACCGATTCCGACTGCGCCAGGTTGTTGAGGTCGAGGTGCGTCTCGCGGATCGTCCACGGCTCGACCGGGTAGGCGGGGTGTTCGATCACAGCAGGTCAGCCAGGTCCTTGACGACGACGTCGGCCCCGTGGGACTTCAGGGCGGCCGCGTGGTCGACCCGGTCGACCCCGACGACGTAGCCGAAGTGCCCGTCGTGACCGGCCTGCACGCCGGCGGTCGCGTCCTCGAACACCGCGGCCACGGACGGGTCGACGCTGAGCGCCTTCGCGCCCGCGAGGTACGTGTCCGGGTGCGGCTTGCCCTGCAGGTGCTGCTCGTCGGCGACCTTGCCGTCGATGATCGCGTCGAACAGATCCTCGATCCCCGCCGAGCGGAGCACCGGCCGGCAGTTGGCGCTCGCCGATACCACCGCGCGCGCCAGCCCGGCCTCCTGGGCGGCCTTGACGTACTTCAGCGATCCCGGGTAGGGCTCGACTCCGTCCTTCTGGATCAGCTCGAGCACAAGGTCGTTCTTGCGGTTGCCGAGACCGTGGACGGTCGGCTCGCCGAAGGAGCCATCGTCATCGTCGGCCCCCTCGGGCAGTTCGATGTCCCGTGACTTGAGGAACGAGCGCACGCCGTCGAAGCGCGACATGCCGTCGACGTACTCGTTGTAGTCGTCCTGGGTGAACTCCTTGAAAGAGTCCCCGTCGCGCTGCCTCAGGAACTCGTCGAACGTCTGCTTCCAGGCCTTGAAGTGGATCTTGGCGGTCGGGGTGAGCACCCCGTCGAGGTCGAACAGCAGCGCGGTGATGTCGTCGGGAAGTCCAAGCACCCGGCGAGCCTACCCGGGAAGGGGGGTCGGGATGTGAGGACTCTGTGAGTGATCGGGTGTCAGGCCCTCCGAGCTGGGTAGGTCAGACCACAAGGAGACCCAACTGGGCCGGGTCCTGCGGGACCGCCGCCGAACCGCCGACAAAGGAGCGCCTCGAGGATGACTGACGTACCGCGCACGACCACCGACGCCGGCATCCCGGTCGCCAGCGACGAGCACTCGCTGACGGTCGGAGCCGATGGCCCGATCCTGCTCCAGGACCAGTACCTGATCGAGCAGATGGCGAACTTCAACCGCGAGCGGATCCCCGAGCGCCAGCCGCACGCCAAGGGGGCGGGCGCGTTCGGTTCGTTCGAGACGACCGAGGACGTGAGCCGGTACACCCGGGCGGCGCTCTTTCAGCCTGGGGTGAAGACCGACATGCTCGCGCGGTTCTCGACCGTCGCCGGTGAGAGCGGCAGCCCGGACACCTGGCGCGACCCCCGCGGGTTCGCGCTGAAGTTCTATACGTCCGAGGGCAACTACGACATGGTCGGCAACAACACGCCCGTGTTCTTCGTCAAGGACCCGATGAAGTTCCAACACTTCATCCGCTCCCAGAAGCGCCGCGCCGACAACGGGCTGCGTGACAACGACATGCAATGGGACTTCTGGTCGCTCTCGCCCGAGTCCTCGCATCAGGTGACGTGGCTGATGGGCGATCGCGGGATCCCGAAGAGCTGGCGCCACATGAACGGCTATTCCAGCCACACGTACATGTGGGTCAACGCGGGCGGCGACAAGTTCTGGGTCAAGTACCACTTCAAGACCGATCAGGGAATCGAGTTCCTCACCCAGGACGAGGGCGACCAGATGGCCGGCGAGAACGCTGATTACCACCGCCAGAATCTGTTCGAGGCGATCCGGGACGGCGACTTTCCGAGCTGGACGCTCTTCATGCAGGTGATGCCGTTCGAGGAGGCGTGGGACTACCGCTTCAACCCGTTCGACCTCACCAAGGTCTGGCCGCACGGCGACTATCCGCTGATCAAGGTCGGCACGATGACGCTGAACCGCAACCTCACGGACTTCCACACCGAGATGGAGCAGGCGGCGTTCGAGCCAAACAACCTCGTGCCCGGGATCGGCCTGAGCCCCGACCGGATGCTGCTCGCCCGTGGTTTCTCCTACTCCGATGCGCACCGCGCGCGGCTGGGGGTCAACTACAAGCAGATTCCGGTCAACACGCCGAAGGCCCCCGTCCATGCGTACTCGAAGGACGGCGCGATGCGCACGGTCAACGTCCAGGACCCGGTGTACGCGCCGAACTCCAAGGGCGGCCCGAAGGCCGACCCCGCGGCGACCGATCAGGCGGGGCTGTGGGCGACGAGCGGCGAGATGGTCCGCGAGGGCTACAAGTCGCACGCCGAGGACGACGACTGGGGCCAGCCCGGCACGCTGGTGCGCGAGGTGATGGACGACGATGCGCGGGAGCGCCTCGTCTCGAACGTCGCCGGTCACCTCTCCGACGGCGTCTCCGAACCGGTGCTTCAGCGCGCGTTCGAGTACTGGAAGAACATCGACAAGGACATCGGCGCGCGAATCGAGCAGATGGTCAGCTCGGGCGTCGCCGCCTGACCACAGGACTCGGGCTTGACCGCGGCGGAGGGCGTCAGTCCTCGGCCGCGGCCGCCTCGTCCTGCCGCTGCTCGATCCGTTCGAGGATCGCGCTGAGCCGCTCGAGCGGCTCGATCACGTCGTCGCGGTCGGCCTTCTGCTCGACCGCCAGGCGCACGGCCGCGATCTCGCGTGCGAGGTACTCGGTCTCGGCGAGCGAGCGGGCGTTCACGTCACGGTCGCGTTCCACCTCTGCCTTGTCGCGATCGGCCTGCCGGTTCTGCGCGAGCAGGATCAGCGGGGCCGCGTACGCGGCCTGAGTGGAGAACATCAGGTTGAGCAGGATGAACGGGTACTTGTCGAAGCGCAGCGTGACCCAGGCGGCGTTGATCAGGATCCAGACGATCACGATGCCCGTCTGGATCACCAGGTAGCGCGGCGTGCCGAAGAACCGCGCGATCTTCTCGGCGCCCGTGCCGAACGCGTCGGGGTCGTAGAGGTGGCCGCTGGCGGTGCCGCGGGGGCTTGAGAGCTTGTCAGGACGGGGCATCGGTTCGGTGGTCAGTCGTGGCTGATGGCGACGCGCCAGTCGGCGGGCAGCACCCGGTCGAGCACGTCGTCGATCGTGACCGCGCCGACGAGCCGTCCGGCGTCGTCGACGACGGCCAGTGAGACGACGTCGTAGGCAGCGAGCTGCGCGGCGACGTCCTCCTTGGAGTCCGACTCCTTGAGCGGCTCGACGTTCTCGTCGATGCAGCGGCCCAGCGGTTTGGACGGCGCTTCACGCAGCAATCGCTGGAAACCCACATTGCCGAGATAGCGTCCGGTCGGAGTCTCGAGCGGTGGCCGGCAGACGAATACGCCGGCGGCGAGCGGCACCGGGATGTCGCGCTCCCGCACGCGTGCGAGCGCTTCGGCGACGGTCGACTCGGAGGACAGGATCAGCGGCTCGGGGGTCATCAGGCCGCCCGCGGTCTCGGGGTCGTAGCTGAGCAGGCGGCGCACCGGCTCGGCCTCCTCGGGGTCCATCGCGGTGAGCAGCTCGGCCTGCCTGCCGGCCGGCAACTCGCCGATCAGATCGGCGGCGTCGTCGGCGTCCATCTCATCGAGGATCCTGGCCAGACGGCCGAGGTCCATCCCCTCGATCAGCCGCACCTGGTCGTCCTCGGAGAGTTCCTCCAGCAGGTCGGCGAAGCGGTCGTCCTCGAGCTCGGACGCGAGCAGCTTGCGGCGATGGAGCGGGAGCTTGCGGATCGCCGCTGCCATCTCGGCGGGGTGCAAGCTGTCGAGCTCGGCGGCCTGGCGATCGACCGAGCGCTCGGAGGCGAACAGCTCCCCGGACTCCGACCAGTCGAGGATGTCCGGCGCGCGGCGCAGGCCGGGCACGCCGCGCGGGCCGAGTCCGGGCACCCGCCGCGGAGCCAGCACGACCGTCGCGACCTCCCAGCCGCCCTCCTCGGGCGTGGGGGTCAGACCGATGTCGACCACGCGCTCGCCCTTCAGGCGGGTGTCGACGACCTCGCTCCACAGCAGCCGCTCGCCCTCGCGCAGCTCGAAGTGGCGCACGTTGACCGAACCGCGGCGCAGCCGCGCTCCCTCGGCGGCGATCTCGCCAACCCTGCCGATCGCCACGAACACCTTGCGGCGCTGGACGGCGATCACCAGGCCGTTGACCCGCGGCGGCTTGGAGCCGCGGTCGATGACGGCGTCGTCGATGCGGCCGATCTCCGCTCCGTCCGGTCCGAGCAGCGGGAGCCTCCGAAGACGTGAGAGGTAGACGATCCGCTGGTCCATGGCCTCAATCGTACGCGGCCAAGGACGCCGCCCATCCTCAGCGGAGCGGGATCTCGAGCCCCCGCTCGCCCTCGGCCCGCGGGCCGAAGATCCGGCGCTCTGACTTCTCGATCGCCACGTCATTGATCGACGCCTCCCGGCGGCGCATCAGGCCGTGCTCGTCGAACTCCCACAGCTCATTGCCGTAGGAGCGCCACCACCGGCCCTCGGGATCGTGGCACTCGTACTGGAAGCGCACCGCAATGCGGTTCTCGCTGTAGGACCAGAGCGCCTTGCGCAGCGCATAGTCGAGCTCGCGCTTCCACTTGGCGCTGAGGAACGCCACGATCTCGGCCCGCCCGGTGATGAACGTGTCGCGATTGCGCCACACCGAGTCCTCGGTGTAGGCGAGCGCCACGCGCTCCGGCTCACGGGTGTTCCAGGCGTCCTCAGCGGCCTGCACCTTCTGGGCGGCGGTCTCGGCGGTGAACGGGGGAAACGGCGGTCGGTCGGTCATCTACCCATGGTGACAAGGCCGTCCGAGCGCCGACCGGGAGCAACTTCCGCAGCCCGCGCCCGCGACGCAACGACTAGTTTCCACGGCCTGATGAAGATCGTCTACACCCACACCGACGAAGCCCCGGCGCTCGCCACCCAGTCCCTGTTGCCGATCGTTCGCGCCTACGCCGGAGTGGCCGGCGTCGAGATCGAGTTGCGGGACATCTCGCTCTCGGGCCGCATCCTCGCGCAGTTCCCCGACCGGCTCACCGCCGAGCAGCGGATTGCCGACGCGCTCTCCGAGCTCGGCGAGCTCGCCACCACGCCCGAGGCGAACATCATCAAGCTGCCCAACATCTCGGCCTCGGTGCCCCAGCTGAAGGCGGCGATCGCAGAGCTGCAGTCCCAGGGCGACAACGTCCCGGACTATCCCGACGAGCCGGCCGACGACGAGCAGCGTCAGGCCCGCGCCGCCTACGACCGGGTGAAGGGCTCGGCCGTCAACCCGGTGCTGCGCGAGGGCAACTCCGACCGCCGCGCGCCCGCGTCGGTGAAGGCCTACGCCCGCAGCCACCCGCACTCGATGGGCGCCTGGTCGCCGGAGTCGCGCTCGCGGGTGTCGACGATGGAGGACGGCGACTTCCGCTCCACCGAGCTGTCGGTGACGATCGCCGCCGCGGGCACCATCCGGATCGAGCACGTCGCCGCGGACGGCACGGTGACGGTGCTGAAGCCCGACTTCCCCGTCCAGGAGGGCGAGGTGGTCGATGCGGCGGTGATGCGCCGGGTTGCCCTTCAGAAGTTCCTGGCCGCCCAGATCCAGGCCGCCAAGGACGAGGGGATCCTGTTCTCGGTTCACCTCAAGGCGACGATGATGAAGGTCTCGGATCCGATCCTGTTCGGCCACGCCGTGCGCGCCTACTTCCCGGTCGTGTTCGCAGACCACGAGGACGGGCTGCGCCGCGCCGGGGTCAACGCCAACGACGGGCTCGGCGCGCTCGAGCGGGCGATCGCCACCCTGCCCGAGGCGGAGCGGACCGCGATCGCCGACGCGATCCACGGCGCCTACGTGACCGGACCCGGTCTGGCGATGGTCGACTCCGACCGTGGCATCACGAACCTGCACGTGCCCTCGGACGTGATCATCGACGCCTCGATGCCCGCTGCGATCCGCAACTCGGGACAGATGTGGAACCGCGACGGCGAGCTCGAGGACACCCTGTTCGTGATCCCGGATCACTCCTACGCCGAGCTGTACGCCGCGACCGTCGAGGACTGCCGGCGCAACGGCGCGTTCGATCCCGCGACGATGGGCACGACGCCGAACGTCGGGCTGATGGCGCAGAAGGCCGAGGAGTACGGCTCCCACGACAAGACCTTCGAGATCGCCGATCCGGGCGTGGTGCGGATCGTCGACCAGGACGGGACGGCGCTCACCGAGCACCTCGCCGACACCGGCGACGTGTGGCGCGCCTGCCAGACCAAGCACGCTCCGATCATCGACTGGGTCGCGCTCGCGGTGCGCCGCGCCCGGGCCACCCGCGTGCCCGCAGTGTTCTGGCTGGACGAGACCCGCGCCCACGATGCCCAGGTGCTGACGAAGGTCCGCGCGGCGCTCGCTGAGGAGGACACCGACGGTCTCACCATCGAGATCCTCGACGTCGGCGACGCGGTTCGCTACACGCTCGAGCGCGCCCGGCGCGGCGAGGACACGATCTCGGTCACCGGCAATGTGCTCCGCGACTACCTCACCGACCTGTTCCCCATCCTCGAGCTCGGCACCAGCGCCAAGATGCTCTCGATCGTGCCGCTCATGCAGGGCGGAGGCCTGTTCGAGACCGGCGCGGGCGGATCGGCGCCCAAGCACGTCCAGCAGTTCGAGCGTGAGAACCATCTGCGCTGGGACTCGCTCGGCGAGTTCCTGGCGCTCGCCGTCTCCTTCGAGATGCTCGCCGAGAAGACCGACAACCCGCGCGCGCGGCTGCTGGGCGAGACGCTCGACCGGGCGACCGGCAGCGTGCTGGAGGAGAACCGCTCGCCGCTGCGGCGCGTCGGTGAGCTCGACAACCGCGGCAGCCACTTCTACCTCGCGCTCTACTGGGCGCGAGAGCTTGCCGGGCAGACCGACGATCCGGAGCTCGCAGCGCAGTTCGCGCCGCTCGCCGAGCGCCTCGCGGGCGAGGAGGAGACGATCATCTCCGAGCTCGCGGCCGTCCAGGGCTCGCCGGTCGACGTCGGCGGCTACTACCGGCCCGATCCGGAAAAGGTCGCCGCGGCGATGCGCCCGAGCGCCACGCTCGACGCCGCGCTGCAGTCGCTCTCCCCGGACGGTCGTCGGTCGTGAACCTGACCAGATACGGAATCTGGATCACCTACGGCAGCCTTGGCCGAGAGAATGCGGCCGAGGCCGCGCGGCTCGTCGAGCAGCTGGGCTTCGGGACGTTCTGGCTCGGCGGCTCGGAGGAGCCCGAGCAGCTGCGTCCGCTGCTGGAGGGGACCGGAGGGCTCGTCGCCGCCACCGGCATCACGAACATCTGGGCCAGCGAGCCGGGTTCGGTCGCCGAGCAGGCCGCGGCGCTCGAGGCGGAGTTTCCCGGCCGGGCGTTGATCGGCATCGGCGCCGGCCACCGCGAGCACACCGTGGAGTACGTTCGCCCGCTCACCGCGATGCGCGAGTTCCTTGACGGCCTGGACGCGGCGCCGGTTCCGCTCAGCCCGAACGGCCGCGTGCTCGCCGCGCTCGGCCCCAAGATGCTCGAGCTCGCCGCGTCCCGGGCCGCCGGTGCGCACCCCTATTTCACACCCGTCGAGCACACCCGCTTCGCCCGTGAGCATCTCGGACCCGGCCCGCTGCTCGCCCCCGAGCTGGCGTGCGCCGTCGACGACGACCCCGAACGAGCGCGGGCGGCGGCGCGCGAGTACGCCTCGCACTACCTGCGCCTGCGCAACTACACGGGCAACCTACTGCGCTTCGGGTTCACCGAGGCCGACCTGCAGGACGGTGTCTCCGATCGACTGGTCGACGCGGTCGTGCCGAGCGGATCGGCGCAGCATGTGGCCGAGGTCGCACAGGCCCATCTGGACGCCGGTGCCGATCACGTCTGCCTCCAGCCGGTCGGCGTCTCGGGGGTGCCGCGGGTGCAGTGGACCGCGCTCGCCGGCGCGCTCGGCCTCGGCTAACCCTCCGCAAGAACTCGCCCGGGATCCGCGCGGCCCGACCGTTAGCCTCGGAGCCCGATGCAGAGGTTCATCCGCCCGGTGGGGCTGATCGTCGTCGCCGCCGTGGTCGGGTTCGTGCTCGCCCGCACGCTGGAGAAGCCGTCTCGGCCGTCGAACGCGCTCACGCGCGCCGCGGCCGCCGGCGTGGTCGCCGTGCACTACCCGGGCGACTGGTCAGCGCAGTCCGCGCGACCGCCCACCGGGCTCGCGCTCGATGATCGGGTCGCGATCGGCCCCAAGGGCTCCGGCAGCGACCGGATGGCGATCGGAACCGCGCGCGCGACGAGCCTCGGCACGCTGCCCGCCGCGTTCCTCGCGTCGCTGCCGCACCGGCCCACGCCGCAGATCGTGGCGCTCGGTCCGTACCGCTTCGACCGATACCTCGACCTGCGCCCGCGCGGCGCCGGGGTCGTCGTCTCGGTCTACCTGCTCGCCACGACGCGCGCGACCGTGATCGCGACCTGCTCGAGTCCACGTCCCAGCGAGACGTTCACCGCGGCCTGCGAGCGGGTGCTGCGCACCCTGCGGCTCGCGCATGGCGTGAAGATCGCCGAGAACGTCGACGCCGCCTACGCGCTGGAGCTCAACCAGATCCTGGCCACGCTGAATCAGGCTCGCCTGGCCAATGGGCAGGATCTGCTCAAGCGGAACCTCACCACCCGCGCCAGCGCCGCCCGGCGGCTCGCGCGCGCGGAATCGCAGGCGGCGCAGGCCGCGAGAAAGCTGCCGGCCGGGATCGCGGTCTCGGCCAACGGCACGCTCGTCTCGGCGCTGCACAACGCCTCGAGCGGGTACGACGCGCTGGCCCGAGCGGCGCTCGCCCACGACGCCCCGGGCTACGAGCGGGCGCAGCACACCCTGGGCCGCGCGCAGAAGCGGCTCACCGGCGCGTTCAAGGACCTCGCCCGGCTCGGCTACCGGCTGCAGTGAGCCGCGCGGCCGCGGGGCCGCCGGGGCCGCCGGGGCCGCGGGGCCGCCGGGGCCGCCGGGGCCGCTGGGGCCGCGGGGGCCGACGGGGCCGCTGGGCCGCTGGGAAGGTTCTTGACACCCAGCGTCAAGAAAGTTCCCAGCATGGCGCGCGCACGCCCCGGCGCAACTTCCAGGCCCGGCCGGAGTTCTTCGTGGGCACATGCACCGGGTCTCCACATACCTCACCTCTCTGGCGGCCGCCATCGCGCTGCTCGCCGTCGCCTCCACGGCCGCCTCCGCCTCGCCCTTGCGTTGGTCCTCGGGACGCCAGATCGACCACTCAGCGGGCGTCGGCCTCGGCACGATCGCCTGCCCGTCGGCGAGCCAGTGCGACGCGCTCGACGACAACAACCGGCTGGTTCAGTTCGATCCCGCGTCGCCGAGCCACGCGACCCGGGTCCAGATCACCGCGCCGGCCCGGCTCACCGACCTCACGTGCGCCTCGGCGACTCAGTGCACGCTGATCGACCAGCAAGGCGGCGAGGCGACCTTCGATCCCAGCTCGCCCCCGGCCACGCTCACGTTCACGACGGTCGACGCGGCGGTCGCCTCCGCATCGAGCTCCGCGCAGGCCGCCGGGGCGACCTGCCCATCGAGCACCCAGTGCGTGCTCGTCGACGGCGCGGGCAACGTCGTCGTGTTCGACCCCACGGCTCCCTCCGCGCCGGTGACGGCGTCGCTCGATCCCGGCGAGGACTTCGGGCTCATCGCGGTGACCTGCGCCTCGACCAGCCAGTGCACTGCGATCAGCCAGACGAAGGAGTGGACGTTTGATCCCGTCAATCCCGGGGCCGCAACGTCGGCGACGATCGACTCCAAAGCCGGGTTCGCGCGTGCGGTCACCTGCGCCTCGGCTGCCCAGTGCACCGCGGTCGACCAGTCCGGCCACGAGACGACGTTTGACCCGCAGACCGCCACGGCGGGGGTGCCGGTGTCCCTTGCGACGAGTGAGTTCACCCAGTTCAACGACGTCGCCTGCCCATCGCAGACGCTGTGCGTCGCCGCCGACCTGTCAGGCCACCTGACGAGCTTCGACCCGCAGACGGGCAAATCGGTGGCGAACCTCGCCGTCAGCGGGATCCACAACCTGGCGTGCGAGAGCGCCACCGCCTGCGTGGCCGACGACGGCTCCGGCCGCGTCCTGACGTTCACGCCCGGCACGACGAGCCCGCCGGCGGCAACCCAGATCGACTCCGGAGCGGCGCTCGTGTCGGTCTCCTGCCCCGGTCGCGCCCAGTGCACGGCCGTCGACGCCCTCCATGAGCTGACCTTCGACCCGCTGACGGCGACCCGCGCCCCGCTGCACCTTCGCAAGCTCCCCGGGAGGCCGTTCCCACCGGTTGCGGCGATCGCCTGCCCGGCACTCACGTTGTGCAGCGCGCCCCGCAACACCAGCCAGATCACGTTCAACCCGCGGGGCTTCGGCCACCCCAAGCTCCGGGTCATCGACCATGACGGCGACGGGACGATCGTCACCGTGCGCTGTCCATCTCGCGCCGAATGCGTCGCAATCGACGACGACGGCGCCGGCGTGACCTACAACCCGCAGACCGGCCGGATCATGCGCCGCAGCATCAACGTCGAGAAGGTGGAGGCGCTCACGGCCCTCGCCTGCCCGACCCGCTCCCAGTGCACCGCGACCGACAACGACGGCACGGCGACCACGTTCGACCCGCTCACCGGCCGCCGGATGCTGTCGGTGAAGATCGACAAGCCGGTCGGTCTCGACGCCGCCTCGGGCGACTCGGATTACGAGCTCGACGGGATCACCTGCCGCGGGACACGGCTGTGCGTGGCGGTCGACACGCTGGGCAACGTGGTGGGCTTCGACCCACACTCACGCCGCGGCGGCCACCTGTACGCGGTCGCCGACGGCAGCGCGCTCACCTCGGTCGCCTGCCCGACGCGGGGGCTGTGCGTGCTCGGCGACTCCTCGGGCCGCGTCTGGATCGGCCACGCGGGAGGCTCGTTCTGGATCTCGACGCGCCTCCACGGCGCATCGGGGCTCACCGCGATCGCCTGCGTGACCGGCACGGAGTGCGTCGCGGTCGACTCGGCCGGCGACGAGTTCACCAGCCACTAGACAGCAAAGCGCCCCCGCGTGCGACGGCGAACCGTCGCACGCGAGGGCGAGTCACAACGGAGTCACACGACCTCGACGAGGTCCTCGACGCCCGACTCGTAGGCGGCTTGGAGATCGCGGTCCCGGTCGGTCAGGCGCTCGTCTCGCACCGCGACCTCGGGCTCGCGATCGCCGCCGTTCTGGCGCAGGAGGAACAGCCCGAGCACCAGGCCGATGGCCACCGACGCGCCGCCGAACACGAACGCGAGGTGGTAGCCGCCGACCGCCGAGTTGACCGCGGAGTGGCCGCTTGAGATCAGCGACTTGGTGCGGTTGGTGGCGATCGTGTCAAGCACGGCCAGGCCGAGCGCGCCGGAGATCTGCTGGGAGACGTTGATGATCCCCGAGCCCAGGCCGGCGTCGGCCGGTGGCACGTCGGCCATCGCGATCTGGAGCAGCGGCATGAACGCCATCCCGATGCCGAGCCCCACCGCGAAGAACGCGAGGAACAGGGTCGGGAAGAACGCCGTGTGCGGTCCGGCGCCGTGCACGAGCGCGAGGCCGGCGATCACCGCGGCCATGCCGGCGATCAGCACGCGCATCGGGCCGAAGCGGGCGACGAGCCGCGCGGTGATGCCGATCGACAGCACCGCGATGGTAAGCGTCCACGGCAGCCATGCCAGCCCGGTCTGCAGCGCCGTGAAGTGGCGCACGTGCTCCAGGTAGAGGGTGCCGAGGAAGAACGTCGAGTACATCGCGGTCACCAGGAAGCCGCGCACGACGCTCGACGCGACCAGGCCACGCAGCCGCAGGACCCGCAGCGGCATGATCGGGTTCTTGATGCGCGACTCGAGCGCGAGGAACGCGCCGAGCAGGGCGACGGCGGCCGCGCCCGGGATCAGCACCTGGTGCGAGCCCCAGCCGTGGCCGGTGGCGCCGACGATCGCGTAAACGCCGGACATCAGGGCGACGGTGACGAGCACGGAGCCGAGCCAGTCGATGCCGTGCTCCAGGCCGATCCCGGAGTCGGCGGGAACGAGCGCATGGCCGGCGGCGAGGGTCGCCAGGCCGATCGGGATGTTGACGAAGAAGATCCAGTGCCAGTCGAGCGCCTGGGTGAGGACGCCGCCGAGCAGCAGCCCGAGCGAGCCACCCGCCACCGCGGTGAAGACGTATGCGCTCATCGCCTGCGCTCGCTCCGCGGGCTTCGGGAACTCAGTGACGATGATCGCGAGGATGACCGACGCCTGCAGTGCCGCGCCGACGCCCTGGAGGAAGCGGGCGGCGATCAGGACGTCCCCGCTCCAGGCCGCGCCGCAGAGCGCGGAGGCGAGGGTGAAGATCGTCACGCCCAGCATGAACACGCGTTTGCGTCCGATCAGGTCGCCGAGGCGGCCGGCGAACAGCAAGAGGCTGCCGAACGTGAGCAGAAATGCGTTGATCACCCAGGTCAGATTGCCCTGGGAGAAGTCCAGGTCGTGCTGGATCGACGGCAGCGCCACGTTCACGATCGTCGTGTCCAGGACGATCATGAGCTGCGCCAGGCAGACGACGACGAGCGTCAACCACCGCCGGCGATCGGGACTCTGTGTGAAAAGTGAGGACACTTAAAGCTCCATCCGACGAGAAACGAGTACTAAACTGGAGGACGCCTCCGAAACTATATGGAGGCTGCCTCCGGATAAGGAACTATAGCGGAGGGCCCCTCCGTTTTGTGACGATCCGGTGAAGGAGCGACACATGAGCACCACAGAACCGAACAGAGAGCTGACCACCAACCGCCCCAAACGCGCGGACGCGCGGCGCAACTACGACAAGGTGATCGCTGCCGCCCGCAGCGCCTTCACCGAAAGCGGAGCCGAGACCTCGCTCGAGGGGATCGCCCGCCGCGCCGGGGTCGGAATCGGGACGCTGTACCGGCATTTCCCCAACCGCCAGGCGCTCCTGGAGGCGGTCTACGTCGAAGAGGTCGACCGCTTCTGCTCCTCGGCCTCCGAACTCGACGGCCTCGGCCCGTGGGACGCGTTCGCGACCTGGATCGAGGGTCTCGTCGACTACATGGCGACCAAGATGGCGCTTGCCAACGAGCTGTTCGACTACGTCGATCGCGGAGCGCCCGTCTTCACCTCCTGCCGTGCCTCGCTGTTCGCGGCGGGTGACCCGCTGCTGCAGCGCGCGCAG
>DASXZK010000098.1:0-39474 GCA_036501965.1 Solirubrobacteraceae bacterium | reverse complement strand
GCCTGCGCACTCTTCGGGCGCCGCGCCCACGCCTCTAACTGCGAACGCTCCCCGTCAGAGAGCTCGATCGGAACTGCAGCGGAGATAGGCATACATCATGCCTTCCCCGCTGCAACCGAATTAATGCATCACGACACTAGCCGCCGAGGCGCGGGTCACCGGAACATGATCCCGGGCGGGATCGACGGCGGTGACCAGGAGACGAAGCTGCCGGAGCTCCACGCCCGGTCTGCGAGGTTGTGCTGGACCTTGGCGATGTAGCCCGCCTGGTCGGCGTTGTTCCACGGATACGGGCGGAACCAGCCGCCGATGCTCTTCCACGGCTGGCACGGAGCGTAGGTCGAATCGCCCCAGGCGGAACGCGCCCCGTCGGGGTTGTCGTAGTAGAACCGGACCATCGCTGCCTGGTAGTCCAGGTTGAACGCGGTGGACTCCCACCGCAGCGGCTCGCTCCCGGGCCCGACCGATCCGTTGGGCGTCCACTGGACCTGCGTGATGCCCATCGACCGGTACACGGCGACCGTATGCGCGACCCGCGCCTGTCGCGGATACAGGTCGTACCAGGACCGCGAGGTCGGCCCCTCGTCGCCGAGCCAGAATTGATCCCAGTAGGACTCCTGCACGTACTCGGCGCGCAGCCAGTCCTCGGGAATGCCCCACTTGTGAGCCGACCACTGGATGAGGTCGTCGGTCGAGGGGTGGGACAGCCCGTCGCGGCCGTCCACGTAGCGGAAGTAGGGGTTGAACCGGAGCACCGGCTGTCCGGTGGAGATGTGCGCGCTCCGGAACCGGCGGATCTGAGCAGTTGTGGGGACGTCGTCGTTGGCGGCCGGGTAGCGCCTGCGACCGATCTCGTACGCGCGAGCGTTTAACGGCCGCGTCTCGGGCTCGTGGGTGACGAGCGCTGCGGCGGCCGCGTCGGAGAGCGGCCTGAACGTGGACGGGCGATCGCTGTGCGCGCCCCGATTGCAGGCAACCCATGTCGTCTGCGGATGGAGCTCGTGAACCCCGGCGCGTCTCGCCGGGGCCTGACTGACGAGCACGACCGCGGCGACCCCGAGCAGCAGCAGCAGCGCGCCCGCTCTCCTGCGCAGGAGGAACCGCATGATACGAGGATCCCGGGTTCGCGGCGGTCGGCCAATGGGCCAGCCGGGTGCTCCGTCGTTCAATCCCGTGAACGGGAACGGGCACACCCGGCGGGCCCGGTGGCACAGCGGTGCGACGGCCCCGCGGTGGTCCCGGACTACGCAGGCGGCGCGCGCAAGAGTTCACCCTCGGCGACCGTTTCATTGACGCGTGCCGGCTCCTCTCATCGACTCTCCTGCGGCGTTGAAGATCCTGATCGTCTCCGGTCAGTTTCCCTATCCGACCTGGTCGGGGTTCTCGACCCGCGTGTATCAACTCGCGCGCCAGCTTGCGACCCGGCATGACGTGACCCTGCTCAGTTACGCCTTTGCGCACGAGCGCGACGGCGTCGCGGCCCTGGCGGCGCGGATGCCGGTCCGCGCGGTGCCACGGACCGCTCCGTCGGCGGTCGGCAAGCGCGCGATGCAGGCCCTGACGATCATGTCCGGGCAGCCGTACTTCTGTCGCGATGTCTACTCACGGGAGATGCAGCAAGCGATCGACGATCTCTGCGCGGCTGAACGGTTCGACATCATCCAGCTCGAGTCGAGCATCCTGTGCACGTTCCGGTTCCCGTCCGGCGCGCGAGTGGTCATCGATGAGCACAACGTCGAATCCGAGGTGTTCCGTCGCATGTGCGAAGGCGAGCGCTCCGCGTCACGGCGCCTCTTCAACCGGGCCGAGTACCGGCGCTTCCGCAGGTTCGAGCGGGCGTCCTGGCAGCGGGCTGATGCCTGCGTGGTCACATCTGAGCGCGAGCTTCCGAGCGTGCGTGCAGGTGCGCCCGACACGCCGGTGGCGGTCGTGCCCAATTCCGTCGATCTCGCCCATTTCGTGCCTGCCGCCGCGTGCCCGGAGCCGCGGTCGATCGTCTTCAACGGAATCCTGACCTATCGCCCGAACGTCGACGCCGTCCGCTACCTGGTCGATGACATCTGGCCGCTGGTGCGCGAGCGCTACCCCGATGCGAAGCTGACGCTCGTCGGCCGCAGCGAGGGCGTGGACACGCGCCCGCTGATGGTGCCGGGAGTCGAGTTGCTGGGCGAGGTCCCTGACATCCGGCCTCCGATCCAACGAGCCGGCGTCGTCGTCGTCCCGGTCAGGATCGGGGGCGGTACTCGCTTGAAGGTCGTCGAGGGGCTGGCGATGGGCAAGGCCATCGTGTCGACCACCCTCGGCTGCGAAGGGCTGGCGGTCCGTGACCGCGAGCATCTGCTGATTGCCGATGACCCCGCTGCGTTCGCGTCGCGGATCTTCGAGCTGTTCGAGAACCCTGAGCGCTCCGACGAGCTCGGCCGTGCTGGTCGCCGGCTCGTCGAAGAGCGATACTCCTGGGAGCTGGCCGGCGAGCGCCTGGAGTCGCTCTACCGCCAGATCACCTACCAGGAGCCCCAAGGGTCACTCGAGCCGGAGCTCGCCGCCGTCGGACAGTAAAACGGAGCGCTCATGCGACGCATTTCGATCGGTTGGGCATTGGCCGCGATCCTCGCGGCTGGCCTCCTCGCGGCGGCGTCGGCGATCGCCCTGAGCATGCGCGGGGAGCGGGCACCCGCGCCACACGCACCTGGTCTTCACGTCGTTGGCAATCGGATTCTGGACAAGTCCGGCAAGCCGATTCTGTTCCAGGGCGTCAACCGGTCCGGAACCGAGTATGCGTGCGTCCAGGGGTGGGGCATCTTCGACGGCCCGAGTAACGCGCGCTCGGTGGCCGCGATGGCCAAGTGGCACATCAACATCGTGCGGGTGCCCGTGAACGAGGACTGCTGGCTCGGGATCAACGGGATCAAGCCCCGGTACGGCGGGGCGAGCTATCGCCGGGCCATCGTCGACTACGTCAACCTGCTGCACCGGTACGGGATATACGCCGAGATCTCCCTGATGTGGGCAGCGCCCGGAAAGGACCGCGCCGGATACCAGCCCGCCGCCCCGGACGAGGACCACTCCCCGGCCGTCTGGGCGGGCATGGCCAGGGCGTTCAAGAACGATCCCGATGTGATCCTCGCCCCCTGGGGCGAGTCGGTCGTCAGCGCGCAATGCTTCCTCAAGGGTGGTTGCGACACGTTCTGGGGGCCGCAGCACACCCGCTACCGCGCCGCCGGCATGCAGCAGGCCGTCACGGTGATGCGCGCGGCCGGGTACGACGGCATCATCGCGATTCCCGGCATTGCCTACGCCAACGACCTCACGGACTGGCTCTCGCACGAGCCGCGCGATCCGCGCCACCAGTTGATCGCCGAGGCCCACGTCTACGGAGGGCAGTACTGCGACAACGTGAAGTGCTTCCAGACGACGTACGCGCCGGTCGCGCGTCGCGTGCCGCTCCTCCTCGGCGAGATCGGCGAGAACTACAACAACAAGGATTGCGGCACCGGCCACATCGCGACGATCGTGGACTGGGCCGATGCCCACGACGTCGGCTATGAGACCTGGGCGTGGGACACCTGGCGGAGCTGCGGGATTCTCATCCGCAACTACGCCGGCACACCGTTCAGCGCGTACGGCGCCTGGGTCCGGGCCCACTACCTGGCGCGGCGGCCCGAGTTCCTGGACGGGCGGTAGTCCCGAGTCAGGCCCGGGCGAGGTGGGCCCGGGGCGCTGTGCGGTCGAGCTCTCGCTGGGTCGCGTCCAGCAGGGTCGGGGCCACCGCGGTCCCCTCCGGTGCGGCCTGACCGGTCCCCAGCAGCACCGTGCGCGCCCCGGCGCGGCGACCGGCCTCGACGTCGGACGACGAGTCGCCGATCATGACGGCGTGCCGCAGCGTGGTGAGGCCCAGGTACGCGCCTGCGCGGCGCAGCATCAGGGTCCCGGGCTTGCGGCAGCCGCACGCTCCCTTGTCGTGAGGGCAATAGAAGATCGCGTCGACCCACGCATCGTGATCGCGCAGCAGCGCCCTCAGACGCGCGTGGACGGCCCTGAGATCCGACTCGTCCATCCGACCGAGGGCGACCCCGCGCTGGTTGGTGACGACGACGACCGGCACCCCGGTGCAGTTGAGCAGCCGGATGGCCTCGGCCGCCCCGGGCAGCAACTCCAGCTGCTCGGGACCGGTGATGTAGCGGCCCTCGGCCGCCTTGACGTTGATCGTCCCGTCGCGGTCCAGCAGGACGGCGTCCAACCGCCCGATCATCTCAAACTACCGGGCGACGCCGAACATCGTCTGCTCCACGACCTCGCACATGATGTGCGCGCACAGCATGTAACCCTCCTGGATCCGCGCGGTCGATGCCGATGGGATCACCACGGCGACATCGGAGAGGGCCGCCAGGTCGGCGCCCTTGGCTCCGGTGAACGCGGCGGTGAAGATCCGCTTCTCCCGTGCCGCGCGCATCCCGGCGAGCACGTTCGGCGACGAGCCGCTGGTCGACAGAGCGATCGCGACGTCGTGTGGTGAGGCGAGCGCCGTGATCTGCCGCGCGAAGGTGACGTCGTATGCGTAATCGTTACCGATGGCGGTCACCGCGGACATGTTGTCCGACAGTGACAGGGCCGGCATCGGGGCGCGGTCGAATGCGAATCGGCCGACGAACTCGGCGGCCAGGTGGGTGGCATCGGCGGCGCTCCCGCCGTTGCCGAACAGGAGGACCTTTCCGCCGGCGCGGATGCTCTCCACTACCTGATCCGAGAGCCGGACGATCGAGTCGATGAGCGCGCTCCCCAGCAGGCTGCGCTTCACCGCGATGCTCTCATTCACGCGCTGGCGGATCACACCGCGGACGAACGCGGCGGCCGCCGCTTCGTCGACCTCCGGCAGCGCAACGACTGCGAGTGCACTTCTGTTGTCACTCATGGACACTCCAGGTCGTCAGACCATTCGAGGTAAATGCAAACTCCGTCACTTCTCCCCCCAACTCGAGCAGCGCGTTGGCAACGCGATGCCTTCTCTGAAACGGGCAGTAGAAGAGCATGTATCCACCGCCGCCCGCACCGGTGACCTTGCCTCCGAGTGCGCCCTCATGAATCGCGGTCTCATAGGCGGTGTCGATGAAGTCGTTCGAAATCTTCGAGGACAGCTGCTTCTTCTGCTCCCAGGCTGCGCCGAGCAGCTCCCCGAACTCGGTTAGGCGACGCTGCAGCAGCGCATTCTTCATCGCCAGGGCGAGATCCTTGCT
The DNA here is from genome assembly GCA_036501965.1 of Solirubrobacteraceae bacterium. GTDB lineage: Bacteria > Actinomycetota > Thermoleophilia > Solirubrobacterales > Solirubrobacteraceae > Palsa-465. The sequence goes on along the minus strand of DASXZK010000098.1, from coordinate 34,240 downwards.
GGCTCTCAGCCCGGCCAGGGCGCGTTCGTCCCCGCCCGTCCAGTTCTCGGTCTGGTGCTCGATGATCTGATCCGAGGACCGGGTCCGGCCCGTGTAGCACAGCAACATGTTGTGCTCGAGCTCGTGCACGACGTCCGCGGAGATCCGCAGTGGGTTGACGATCACGCGATCGCCCTCGAACTCGATCAGGTTGAACCCGCCGAAGGTGGAGGCGTACTGATCCTGAAAGCCACCCTGGATTCCGAGATCCTTCCGCTCCAGTTCGAATGCCAGCTCGGCGATCTCATAGTCGGTGAGCGGTTGTCCGTGGAAGTCCTTGAGCAGCCCGATCAGCGCCACCATGACCGCCGAGGAGGAGCCCAGGCCCGATCCGGGCGGCGCGTTGGAATGCAGGAACAGGTCGTAGCCACCCCGGCCCATCTTGCGGATCGCGGCCTTGGCGAGGTCCAGCCGGCCGTCGAACTCGATCTCCGCGTCTGCGGGGTAGTTGAGCGAGAGCCCGAAGTCGACGCTCTCAAGGCCGATCTGGTTGTCCTGCCGGGGGGAGAGGGCGCCGTAGGCGTAGCGGTTGATCGTCGCGCTCAGAACCAGCCCACCCTCGCGTTCGGGGAACGGTGGCACATCGGTTCCGCCACCGGCAAAGCTGACGCGCAAGGGGGCTTTGGCGTGGATCACGCGCATGGCGTCAGGGTGCGCCGCGAGCGGCGTGCCGGAGGCGGAAAACAAGGGCCGAGCTGATCAGCTGGACCAGGAAGGGCACGCCGAGGAGCAGATAGCGCCGGTAGAGGCGCCTGGGCTCCTGGACCATGCGGTGCAGCCACTCCAGGCCGAGGCGCTGCATGACCGCGGGCGCACGGCTGATCTCGCCCGCCACGAAGCTGAAGGAGACGCCGCAGGAGAGGAACCACGTGTACGGCAACCGGTCGCGAAGCTCGACGATGAGGCGCTCCTGCTTCGGGAAGCCGAGCCCCACATAGACGATGTCCGCCTGGCTTGCGCGCAGCTCGCGTTCGATCCGGTCGAGCCACGCGGGGTCGCTGTCGAAGCCGAAGGGCGGGCACAGGGTTCCGGCCAAGCGGAGCTGCGGAGCCAGTCGGCTCAGCTCGACGACCGCGGCGTCGGCGGTCCCGGGGTTGCCACCGAGGAGGAAGACCGAGGCGCCGGCGGTTGCGGCGGCGGCCGTCAGCGACACGATCAGGGAGGAGCCGGCCACTCGTTCGGGCAGCGGTGAGCCCTGGATCTCGCCAGCCCACACCAGCGGCATGCCGTCGGCGACGACGAGATCGGCGGCGGCGACCAGCTCCCGCACCTGCGCAGAGGAATGCCACTGCCGGAGGACGTCGAGGTTCGCCGGGCAGATCCAACCTCCGCGGTGCCCGTCAAGGCCCTCCAGCACGTAGTCGATCGTGTCGCGTTCGGAGACCGCGGCGACGTCGAGGCCCATCAGGGCCACGGTGCGCGGGCGTGCGGCGCGAGGTGCGTAGTGCGGCGCGTAGTCGAGTGGCAGAGTCGCCGAGCTGTCCATACCCGATCAACGGCCGTGTGGCCGCTGTGCTTGCGCCCCGCTGATCGCCGCACTCGGGCGACGGGCCTCGGATCGCCTCTCCGGACGACGCAAAAGCGAACCGGCCCCCTGCACGTTGATGCGGCAGAGACAATGCGGTGCACGGGGAAGAGATGACGCGACGGGCGTCCATGCGACTGAGGGCGGTCGCACAGGCGGTCCCGGAGGCGCCGGTGGAGGCGCCGGACCTGCCGCGGCTGGCCGTCGCCGTCCCGCCCGCCGCACCGTCGATCGATCTCGCGCAGCTCAGCATCAGCACGAGCGGGCCGCTGAGCCTGGCCGCCAGGGAACTGCTGCGCCGGCGCCTGTTGGCGGCCGCCGACCTGGTGGCGATGACCGTCACCCTGCTCGCGGTTCTCCACCGGTTCGGGATGGGTGTGGCCGGCCTCTCAGGGCTGGTGGCGGTGCCGGCGGTGCTCGTGCTGTTCACCCTCGCGGGGCTCTACAACCGCGACGAGCTGCGCCTGCGCCATTCGACCCTCGACGAGGCGCCGGTTGTGCTGCAGGTGACCGCGTTCTTCGCGCTCGGCGTCGTCATCATCCTCTCCGTCCTCTCCACGCAGAGATTCACGGCCAGGGAGATGACCGAGCTCTGGCTGGCCGCGTTCCTCGCGGTCCTCGCCGGTCGAGTGGTGGCCAGGACCGTGGCCTGTCGGCTCACCCCCGTCGAGCGATGCCTGATCGTCGGCGATGCCCGCCGCGCCGACCGAATCCGGGCGAGGATCGCCACCAGCCGGGCCCGGGCCTGTGTGGTCGACTGCGTCACCATCGAGGGGTTGAAGACCGCCGACGGGTTCTGGGCGGTTGTCGGCATCGTCGGCGAGCATGAGATCGACCGGATCATCCTCGCTCCCGGCGGCGCTCCCGCGCACGAGGCCGCGGAGCTGATTCGCATCGCCAAGGGCATCGGCGTGAGGCTCAGCGTCGTTCCGGACGCGCTTGAGGCAGTGGGCTCGGCCGTCGCGTTCGACGAGCTCGAGGGCATGGTGATGCTCGGGCTCCCGCGGTTCGGACTGCGCCGGTCCGCGCGGCGTGCCAAGCGGGTCTTCGACATCGTGGCGAGCTCGGTCGGCCTGGTGATCCTCGGTCCGCTGCTCGCGTGGATCGCGATCGCCATCAGGATCGACTCGAGGGGGTCGATCTTCTTCCGCCAGACGCGCATCGGACGGCTCGGCCGCCCCTTCGCGATCGTGAAGTTCCGTTCGATGGTCACGGACGCCGACCTGCAGAAGGAGCAGCTTCGCGCGTTGAACGTCGCGGGCGAGGGGCTGTTCAAGATCGTCGATGACCCGCGGGTGACGCGCGTCGGCCGCTTCCTGCGCACCACCTCCCTGGACGAGTTGCCGCAGCTGTTCAACGTGCTGCGGGGCGACATGACCCTCGTCGGCCCGCGCCCCCTGGTTCCCGATGAGGATGCTCAGATCCTCGGACTGGACCGCAGCCGGCTCCTGCTCACGCCCGGCCTCACCGGACCGTGGCAGCTGATGGGATGCCGCGTGCCGCTCGGGGAGATGGTCGAGATCGACTATCTCTACGCGAGCAGCTGGTCGCTGTGGCTGGATGTGAAGATCCTCTTGCGCACCGTTCGCCACGTGTTGCGGCGGGCGAACCTGTGAGGCTCGAAGGCGAGGCGAAGACGCCACTCGCCTCGGTGGTCATCCCGGCGCACAACGAGGCATCGGTGATCAGGCGCTGCCTGGATCGCCTGTTCACGGGCCTTGTGCCGGGGGAGATGGAGGTCATCGTCGTGTGCAATGGCTGCTGCGACGAGACCGCCGCGCTGGCCAGGTCGTCCGGTCATCCCGTGCAGGTCCTCGAGCTGCGGGCCGCGTCGAAATCGGCTGCGCTTCGCGCGGGGGACGCGGTGGCACAGACGCTTCCCAGGCTCTACCTGGACGCCGATGTGGTCCTTCCCGGACCGGCCGCACGGCGTGTGGCCGAACGACTGCGCGCGGGGGCGGTCGCCGCCCGGCCACCCGTCGCATACAGCAGCGCCGCGTCCTCGGCGGCGGTGCGACGATACTTCCGCGCCCGCCAGCGCATGCCGTCGCTGCAGAGAGGGCTGTGGGGAGCCGGCGTCTACGGGCTCTCGGCGGCGGGCCGCGCCCGGTTCGACACCTTTCCCGACCTCACGGCGGACGACCTGTGGATCGACCTGCTGTTCGAGCGCGCCGAGGTCGAGATCGTCGATTGCGAGCCCGTGGTGGTGGCGGTGCCGCACCGCACGCGTGACCTGGCGCATGTCCTGCGCCGCGCCTACCGTGGCAAGGCCGAGAACGGCCTGGGGTTCCGCGGTGCCAACCGCGCGCGTGAGACCACCGGGACGACGCTGCGAGACATCCGCCGCCTCGCCCTCTCCGGCCCGGCTGCGGCACTCGACGCGGCGATCTATGCGTCCTTCGCCGCCGCGGTTCGCCTCGGTCGCGCTGTGGAGACGGCCGTCGGCACGCCCGCCGCCTCCGATCGATGGGAGCGCGACGAAAGCTCACGGTCGGGCGGCGTCTGAGCAGGCCACGGCGCCTCAGGGGCGGCTGCGTCAGCCGCGCGGGGCCAGCTCAGCGCAGGCGTTTGATGAGCGTCCTGCCGGCGAAGTGCCAGTTGCGCCGCGGGTAGGCGAGACGTTCGATATCCGCCGGGGTGTCGTCCTTGCGAAGGGTATATCGCGGCTGGAGCCACGACGCGCGCGGCGCGCGCCCCAGGTCGACCGTGTACACGCGCGCGAAGTGGTGGCGGCGTAGCTCGCCCAGCACGCGCCGGTCGTAGGAGCCGAACGGGCAGGCGGCCTCGCGGACCGGGGCGCCCGCGACATCAGCGATGATCCGGGCGGCACGCATCTCCGCCTCGAGGCGGTGACCGCGCAGGTTCCGCCACGGACGGTGCGCAAGGCCATGGGTCCCGATCCGCATTCCGGAGCGCACCAGCTCCCGGATCGCCGCGGAGGAGAGCGCGCCCGGGGCGTCGATCCGCTCGGCGACGATGAAGAAGGTTGCCGTCAGGCCGTGATCGAGCAGAGCCGGCAGCGCGTAGGTGAAGTCCGACGCGTTGCCGTCGTCGATCGTGATGTTGATGAAGGGATGACGCCTGATCATCGCGAGCATCTGCTCGAACTGGTCGACCTCGAGCCAGAACTCGTCCTCGCCTGCTTCCAGTTCTCGTTGGGGCGTCCCGATTCCGTGGAAGCACAGGTTGAACGGCTGCGAGGCAGCGCGTCGCGACAGGGCGGTGACCGGGTGCCCGGCGCCGAGTGCCGCCGGCCACATCGGTGGGGTCGCAGATGTCTGCAGAGGCTGTGAATGAGTGGTCGTCACGGGCGGGTCACTCACGCCCGCGCGGCCGCAGACCCCAGTCGGATGTCCTGCGCACTTAGTCCCAGGCATGAGTCACTGATTCAACGGCGTCATCTTCCGATGCCTTTCGCGCTCGGTTCATCAAACCCCGCTCTTTGCGGCATCGCGTCCGTCATCTGACGCACCGGAGCGCGCCCGGCCCCCGCGCCGCTCGGGTCGGAAGTATCGAGACCGCGGACGCGTTGTGTAAAGCGAAACGAGAATCCAGCCGCCGCCCCGGCGCCGGTCCGATGATCGCTCTTGACCATGTCCACCATCGCGACCTCGCCGCGGGAATCCGCGCCGCCGCCGGAGGCACTGACGCCCGAGCCGCCGATGCACGCGAGCGAGGCCGGGCATCGCGTGGCGCGGAACCTCGGGGCGCTGCTCGGTGGCCAGGCCATCACGTGGACGGTCACCCTGGCCTGGACGGTTGTCGTCCCTCGCGCGCTTGGACCGGCGGGGCTCGGCATCCTGGTCTCCGCTCAGTCGGTCAGCGGGGTGCTGGGCATCGTCCTGGGGATGGGGACCCGCAACTACCTGGTGAGAGAGTCGGTGATGCACCCCGCCGATGGACCCCAGCTGGTGGGGACGGCGCTCGTCCTGCGCATCGCGACCGCCCCGCTCGTGGGCGTGGCGGCGTTTGTGTGGGCACGGGTGGCCGGTGACGGACACCAGGCCGCCACCGTCCTCTACCTGATCACCGCGATGACGGTGCTCACGCTGATCACCGAACCGCTTCAGGCGGCATTCCAGGCGATCGAGCGGATGAAATACCTGGCCTACGCCGACATCATCAACAAGTCGGCGCAGAGCCTGATCGGGATCGCTCTCGTCCTGGCCGGGTTCAAGGTGGTCGGGATCGCGGCGAACATGGCAATCATCGCTGTCGTCGTCCTCGTCCTGACGGCCTGGTGGCTCCGTCCGCACTTCACGGTCGACGTCCGGACAAGCCTGTCGCGCATGGGCCATATGGCACGTCAGAGCGTTGCCTACTGGGCGTTCGGACTGTTCGGGATGGTCTACTTCTGGATCGACACGATCATGCTCTCGCTGATCACGCGACCGCAGGTCGTGGGGTGGTACGGGGTCACCAGCCAGCTGTTCCAGACGCTCATGTTCCTGCCGGTCCTCGTCCAGACCGCGTGGCTGCCCCGCCTGGTCGGCGCATTCGCGTCAGGGCACCGTGAGCTCACCAAGGCGGCGCGAACTCCGGTGGAGCTGATCCTCGCGATCAGTGTTCCGATCGCGGTCGCGGTGGGGCTCGTCGCCGATCCGCTGATCCACGCCGTGTACGGGACCGGTTTTGCGCACGCGGTCCCGGTGATGGTGATCCTCGCGTTCTGCGTCCCGCCGCTCTACCTCAACATCATCCTCGCCTCGGTGTTGCTGGCCGCCAAGCGCCAGCGGGTGTGGACGATCGTCATGGCCGCCGCGGCGGTCATCAACCCACTGTTCAACCTCGTGTTGATTCCGCTGACCGAGCACCGCGACCACAACGGGGCCATCGGCGCCGCCCTCGCGCTGGTGTTGACCGAGGTGCTGATGGACGCCGTCGGGCTGTTCCTGATCGGCCGGGATGTATTCGACCGGCGCATGGTCAGACGCTGTGGGCTGGTGTGCGTCGCGTCGGCGGGTATGGCGGGGGTCACGTACGCCGCTCGACCGCTCGGAACCGAGATCTCGCTCGTGCTCGGCTTCGCGACGTTCGCCGTCCTCGTCCCCGCGTTGCGCGTCGTCCGTCCGGATGAGCTCGCCGTGGCACGCGCCGGGCTCGCGCGCCTGCGGCGGGGCGCGGGAGCCTCGGTGCAGGAGCCGTCCGTGCGACCGGCCGCGTCGTCGGCGGCGCCGTCACCGCCGGCGCGCGACGTCGACGCCGCGCTGGAGATCGCTCGGCGACTGGAGCTTCGCGAGCTACTGGACAGCGCCCCGTGCCGCGAGCGAGATCTGTGCACGGCGCTGATCCTCGGACGGGTGATCGGCGCGGGCTCCGAGCTGGGGACGATCAGCGCTGTGAGCCAGACCAGGCTCGCAAGCGAATTGGAGGTGGGGCCCATCGACGACGCCGACCTCAGCGCCGCGATCGACTGGTTGATCGAGCGTCAGGACCAGATCGAGGCCCGGCTCGCGGCGCGTCACCTTGCGGATGGGATGGGTGTGCTGCACGAGGTGTCCTCGTGCGATCACCTGCGTGCGCGGGGTGGGTCGGCAGGCTCTCGCCCCCACGCGAGCCGCCGTCCGCGGCTCATCTACGGGCTGCTGTGCGACACCGATGGCAGGCCCGTGGCAATCGAGCCGCTGACCGGTCGGCCGCGAGAGGACGGGTCGATGCGGTCGCAGGTCGCCAAGCTGGGGCGCCGCTTCGGCTTGTCCAGCGTCGTGGTGGTCGCCGACCACCGGCTGTTCACCGACACCACCATCGACCAGTTGGCGGCTGCCGATGGAGTCGACTGGATCACCGCACTGGACGGTTCGGCGATCAGGAAGCTCGCCCGAGCCAAGCGTCTGGAGCACTCGCCCTCGAGCGGGCACGAGATCTGGGAGATCGACGGCAGCCGCGGCTCGACCGATGAGCGGCTGATCGGGCGCCGCACCTCGTCGGTGAGTTCGCAGCGCACCATCCGGCGTGACCAGCTGCTGTCCGCGACCGAGAGCGACCTCGCCGCGATCGCCGAGCGTGTGAACCGCGGCGCGCTCCGGGGCACCGATCGGATCTGGCTGGCCGTCGGGCCCGCGCTGAACCGGCACCGGATGCGCAAGTACTTCCAGGTCACGGTCACCGGCGAGACCGTCTCCTACACCCGGGACGCCGGCGGGATCGCGACCGCAGCGACGCTGGACGGGGTCAGCGTCGTGCGCACCAGCTTGCCCCAGGCCGTTGTCGCGGCTCGGGACGTGGTGCGCTTCCACGACGACCTCGCTCGGGCTGAGCAGGCGCTCGGATCGCTCAAGGACGCTGACCTGGAGCACATGGTGGTCCATCAACGCCCGCAGGATCGCGTCCGTGCCCGGGCGCTGATCTGCATGCTCGCCTATCACGTCGCCGGACACTTGACGCCGCGAGCGGGACAGAAGTCGACGGCGGGAGATTCGTGACCACGCTCGATCGAATGGGGGCGTTCTCATCATGAACGCGCTGATGATGGACGGTTTCCAGCTTTCGCTGACGAGGTTGGTCGAGCGGGCGGAGCGTCTCACCCCGTTCGCGCCGGTGGTGGCCCGCCGCGGTGACGGCTCGACCCGTCGCATGACCCTCGGTGAGTGCGCGGGGCGCGCCCGGCGCCTTGCCGCCGGCCTGGCGGAGCTCGGCATCGGCGACGGCGATCGCGTCGCGACGCTCCTGTGGAATCAGAGCGAGCACCTCGAGCTGTATTTCGCGGTGCCACTGATGGGAGCGGTGATCCACACACTCAACCCGCGCCTGAGCGCCGACGAACTGAGCTACATCGCAGGCGACGCCGAGGATCGCGTCATCGTCGTGGACGAGTCGCTGCTCCACGTCCTGGAGAGCGTGCGATGGAGCTTTGAACACGTGATCGTCGTCGAGAACTCCTCTCCCGTCCCGGCGGGCGCGATCGCCTACGAGGCGGTGATCGCGGCGTCCGAGCCGATGAGCTGGCCGGCGGTCGATGAGGGACAGGCGGCCGCGATGTGTTACACCTCCGGCACGACGGGGCGTCCCAAAGGGGTCGTCTACTCGCATCGGGCGCTCGTGCTGCACACGCTGGTGCTGGCCTTGCCCGACACGTTCGGGATCAGCTCGCGTGACGTGATCCTGCCCGTGGTCCCGATGTTCCACGTGAACGCATGGGGCCTGCCGTTCGCCGCGGCCCTGACCGGCGCGGGACTGGTGCTGCCCGGGCCGCGATTGGATCCGGTCAGCCTGCTCGACCTGCTCGCGACCGAGCGGGTCACGCTCGTCGCCGGTGTCCCGACGGTGTTCATGTCTGTCCTGCAGGCGCTCGACGCGGAGCCGTCGCGGTGGGATCTGTCCGATCTGCAGCGCGTCAGCCTGGGCGGCGCGGCGATCTCGACGAGCTTCATCGAAGGGTTCCAGCGCCACGGTTTGACGGTCATCCAGGGATGGGGGATGACCGAGACCTCACCACTGGGGACGATCGGCCGCCTGCCCGTCGATCTGGAGAGCGCTCCGCAATCTGAGCAGCTCGAATATCGCGCCCGTGGGGGCGTCCCGATCCCGCTCATCGAGATCCGCGCTCGCGCCGAGGACGGAACCCTGATCCCATGGAACGACCAGGCGCTGGGAGAGCTCGAGATCCGCGGCCCGTGGGTCGCATCCGGCTACCACCGCGGGACCGGGGCGGATCGCTGGACGGACGACGGCTGGTTTCGCACCGGCGACGTGGTCCGCATCGACCGGCGCGGCTGTATGCGGATCTGCGACCGGGCGAAGGACCTCATCAAGTCCGGCGGGGAGTGGATCTCGTCGGTCGACCTGGAGAACCAGCTGATGGCCCACGGCGCCGTCGCCGAGGCCGCGGTGATCGCCATCCCCGATGAGAAGTGGGGCGAGCGGCCGCTGGCCGCGGTCGTGCTCCACGACGGCCGGAGCGCCGCGCCGCGCGAGCTGCGCGACCACCTCGCGACCGAGTTCGCCAAGTGGCAGCTGCCCGATCGCATCGAGTTCATCGAGGCGATTCCGCGGACCGCAACCGGCAAATTCCGCAAGACCGAACTGCGCGATCGCTTCGTGGCGCGCTAGATCTTCAACGGGAATGCCGTTAATGAGGCGACGTATCTCCACCGCCAGGGACGGCACGAACGGTTCGAGTGCCAGAGAGGCGGAAGGTCATGCCACAGGGATCGACGACAACCTCCGAGACGGGGTACCGACCGGTGACGGCATCGGTGCTCCGGCCGGTTCCATTGCCGGAGCCCGACACGCCGGGCGGAGCTTCGGTGACCGGCGCCGCGGACGGCACGGCTGCGCGAACGGCGCATCGCATTGCCGTCGCGGCGCGCATGCTGTCGGAGGATCTCCGGCGCTGGCCCTTTGAATTGGGCGTCAACGTCGTTCTCGGATCGCCGCTCGTGCCGAGGCTGGTACGCGTGGCGCTGCTTCGTGCGCTCGGGATGCAACTTCACAATCTCGACCTCTACCCACGGTGCCACTTCCGCTCAACGAAGCTCAAGGTGGGCAAGGGTACGGTCATCAACTCGGACTGCCACTTCGATAACGATGAGTGGATCGAGCTCGGCGACTACGTTGGGGTGGGGATGAACGTCACCTTCCTCACCGCTGGGCACGAGCCCGGGCCCCGCGAGTGCCGCGCCGGCGCGCTCCAGATGGCGCCGATCGTCGTCGGACACGGGGTCTGGATTGGCGCGGGCGCGGTGATTCTTCCCGGCGTCACGATCGGCGACGGCTGTGTCATCGGCGCAGGCAGCATCGTGCGGACCGACTGCGCGCCCGACGGGCTGTACGGCGGCGTTCCCGCCAGGCGCATCAAGCACGTGGTCGATTAGGTAGGACGGTGCGTCCTCGGGCCGGGGGGCGGTGAGTCCTCCGGCCGGGGGGGCGGTGAGTCCTCCGGCCGGGGACACCCGGAGCGCAGTGGGTGTCCCCGGCCTGCCCGGAGCGGTCCGGGACGCCTATGCGGCGACGCTCAGCGCGCCGTCGGCGAGGTCGTGGCTCCGTGCGCCGGCGGGCTCGTCGAGCCAGAGGTCACGTTCGATCTGCTCGATCGTGTGCCCGGCAAGCGTCGACCGGCACCAGACCTCGGCGGACCACAGCCGGACCCTCACGACGTGGTTGCCGGCGGCCACGACTTCCGCAAACTCGTCCCGCGGGATGCGAAGCGAGTCCCTGAGCAGGCCGTCCTCGAGGAATCGCGGATCGGCGGCGCTCTCGATCCAGGTGCGGGCATCGAACGCCATCCCATAGATCTTCGGCCGGTGTGCGATCGACCACGGGAGCACGCGCCGGGCCACATCGCGGAGGATGCCCTTCGACCAGGGTCCCACTCGTGCCTCGAGCGGGAGGTTGAGCACGAGCTTGACCACCTCGGGCTCCAGGAACGGGACACGGGCCTCCACCGACGCCTGCATCACGTTCTTGTCCATCCGGTTCAGAAGCCAGCAGAGCGAGTAGTCGAGGTGGCTGAGCAGCGTCGCCTCCAGGTGACCACGCTCGCCCGAATGGTGGGCGTAGGCCGCGAGCGACTCGTCGGTCGGCCGGTGACCGGTGTCCGGGGTCGACACGGGCAGCCACAGCGACTCGGCCGGTCCCAGCGCCTCCCGCACGAGCTCGCGCGTCTTGCGGAGCACGGCCATCGGGTTCAGCACACGCTTCGGATCGCTGCACAGCGTCGGCTCGGCCGCGTGGACGAGCCGGCTGTGCCACGGCAGGAACGCGGCCAACGATGCGGCGTGCAGCTTCTCGTAGCCGCCGAGCAGCTCATCGGCGCCCTCGCCAGTGAGCAGGACCTTGACCCCGCACCGCCGGGCGAGGTCGGCGAGCTGCGCGACGGTGACGGCACTCGCGTTGGCGATCGGAACGCCGTGGTGGACGGTGGCAGGGACGAACGCCGCTCTCCAGCTGGCGGGTGTCACCTCGACCATCTCCAGCTGGATCCCGAGCGCGTCGGCGACCCGCCGCGCTGCGAGACCCTCATCGAGCCGTCCGTCTCCGGCGAAGCTCGCCCCGAAGGCCACGATGTCGGGCATCTCCTCGACCGCGAACGCGGTGATCAGGCTCGAGTCCACGCCGCCGGAGCAGAGCGTCCCCACGGTCGTGTCCGCCAGCAGGGTCCCGTGCACCGCCTTGCGCAGGGTGTTCTCGAGCTCGGTCACGAGCTCGGTGCGCGAGCGGCGCGCCAGACGCGCAGCGGTCGCGGCGTCGACGTCGTCGCCGGGCACGTGCCAGGTCTCGGTCGTCATCTCGCCGGTCGCCAGGGCGATCTCGGCCCACGATCCGGGCGCCAGGCGGGTCATGCCCTCCAGGAGGGTCTCCTCACCACCCAGGTACGAGCCCGCCGACAGTTCCTGCCACGCCGTCTCGCGCGGCTGCGCCGGCATGCCGGCCGCGATCAATGCCGCCGGCTCGCTGGCCCACCAAATGCCCCCGTCGAACCGCGCCAGGTAGAGCGGCTTGATCCCGAAGCGGTCACGGCAGAGCAGTACACGCCGCTCTTTGAGGTCCAACGCGGCAAACGCGAACTGGCCGCTCAGCCGGCTGACGACGGGCCGGCCGTACCGCTTGAGCGCCAGCAGCAGCGTCTCGGTGTCGCTGTCGCCGACGAACTCCGCGTCCTCGGCCGCGAGCTCCCGCCGCAATTCCAGGTGGTTGTAGATCTCGCCGTTGTAGGCGATCAACAGATCTCCATCGGGATGCGCCATCGGCTGATGGCCGCGGGCGCTCAGGTCGACGATCGACAGCCGGGTGTGGATGAACCCGACATTGCCGATGATCTGGATGCCGGAGTCATCCGGCCCGCGATGGACGAAAGCGTCGCGCATGGCGGCCAGACGATCAGGGTCCGGCCGGGCTCCAGGCTCGAGCACACAGCCGCCGATTCCACACATGCGCTAGCTCACCCTCCGAAAGTCGCTTATGTCCCATGAACGGGGGAGCTCCGCGCATCCTTTCGCGGGGCGCAGGAAATGGAAGGTGCTCAGGCGTCGACGTGGGCGTGCCCGAGGACGGCCGGAGGCGCGACTTCGCTGGGCACCACGACCTCGAGCAGGTGCGGCCCCGGCTCAGCGATGCTCTGCCGCAGGGCGCCGGCGAGCGACGTCGCGTCCTCGATGCGCCGCGAAGGGACCCCGAGCCCGGTGCCGAGCGCGACGAAGTCGACGTCGGGGTCGCCCAGCCCGAGCTGAGCGGCCGCCCGGGCGCCCGTCTGCGCCACGCCGGCCCGGACCAGCTCGGTGTCGAGGATGTTGTAGGCCCGGTTGTTGAAGAGCACCACCGTGACGTCCAGATCCTCACGCGCCATCGTCCACAGCGACTGCATCGTGTACAGGGCCGAGCCGTCCGCCTGGAGCGCGATCACCGGACGCCCCGGCGAGGCGACGGCCGCTCCGACGGCGACCGGGAGGCCCTGGCCGATGGCTCCTCCGGTCAGGGTGAGCCAGTCGTGCCGAGGCGCTCCCGCGGTGCTCGCCGGGAGCGCCGCCCCCGACGTGATCGCCTCGTCGGAGACGATCGCGCCCTCAGGCAGGCATGCGCCGACCACCTGGCAGACCGTTGCCGCGGTGAGCGGTCCCTCGGGGACCGGCGCGGCGGAGGACTGCTGGAGGGCGGGCACCGCATCCGCCGCGTCCAGCGCGTCGACGAGCTTCTCGAGGCTCTGGACCGCATCGCTGCTCGGCGGTGCGAGCTCGTACACCTCGCAGCCGTCCGGGACCAGGGAGCTCGGCTTGCCGGGATAGGCGAAGAACGACACGGGTGGATCGGTGTCGACCAGAATCAGCTGCTGGAGTCCGGCGAGCTGAGCCGAGGCGAGCTCGGGCCAATAGAGCAGCCGCTCCACCGCCGGGAGGCCGGCGCCGCGTTCAATGCGGGCGGGAAACATCTCGGCGAGGAGCCTCGCACCGCGGCTCGCTGCGACCCGCGCGGCGGCGGTCAGCCCGCGCTCGCGCAAAGCCCTGGCGCCGAGCAGGATCCCGGTTCGGCGCCCCGTCCGGATCGCGCGCGCGATGGCTTCGATGGCTTCATCCGAGGCGACGGGCGGCGCGGCGGCCCTTGTCGGCGCGAGGGCCTGCGGACCCTCCTGCCACGCCACGTCGGCCGGCACGATGAGCGTCGCCACCTGGCCGGGCGGCCCGGTGGCGGCGCTGATCGCCTCGGCGGTGTCGCGGGCGAGCTGGTCGGCGCGGGCCGCCGTCCGCACCCATGGGGACACGTTGCGCGCGATCGTCTCGATGTCGGACTGCAGCGGCGCGTCGTAGGGCACGTGATGGGTCGCGTGGTCGCCGACGACGTTGACGACCGGTGTGCGCCCGCGGCGGGCATTGTGGAGGTTGGCCAGACCGTTGGCGAGTCCTGGCCCGAGGTGCAGGAGCGTCGCGGCCGGCGTTCCCGACATCCGTGCGTAGCCGTCGGCGGCCCCGGTGGCCACGCCCTCGAACAGGGTGAGGATCGCCCGCATCCGCGGCTCGGAGTCGAGCGCGGCGACGAACTCGATCTCTGAGGTGCCTGGGTTGGTGAAGGACGTGTCGATGCCCGCTTGCAGGAGCGTGCGGATGAGGATGTGTGCGCCGTTGGGGTTCATGTGTTCGCACGGGGCGTCGGATGTCCCGGGCGCCGCATTATGTCGTGATCTGAGTGCGGCACGGCGACGCGGGACCCGTGGAAGTGCGCGCCGCGGCTGCGCGTTCATTCCCACGGAAGGTCTGACTCGAGAGAACGCCGCCAAGGAGATCAATGCACGACGCTGCGATGGGACTGATGCCCGACCGGGCGGGGATGGACGAGGTGCCCGCTGACCCGTTCGGAGAGTCCGGGACGGATCAGACGAGCAGGCTGCGCCCTGAGCGCGAGGTCCTCGAGCCTGCGCCGGCGCCTGCCGTGGGAGGGCTTCGGGTGATGCCTGCTCTGCGCCTGTTCTGCGTCCGGGTGGCCAACTACCTGACCAACCACGTCGTGGCCCATGTCCCCAGCTTCACGATCCGTCATCTCTGGTACCAGCGCGTCGTGGGGGTCGAGATCGGTCACGGCGCCGGCGTGAGCATGCGCACGTTCATGTGGTCATACGGTCCCCGCCAGGTCCGGCGGTCCGGCGCGTCGATCGGGCGCAACACACGCATCTCCCAGGGGTGCACGATCGATCTGCGCAGCGGGCTGGCGATCGGTGACAACGTCAGCGTCTCCCCGGAGGTGATGATCCTGGCGGGCAGCCACGACGTGCACGCTCCGCGGTTCAACGACATCGCGGGATTCGTCACGATCGAGGACTACGTGTGGATCGGGGCGCGCGCCATCGTACTGCCCGGGGTCACCCTGGGCCGTGGGGCGGTTGTCGCCGCCGGCTCGGTGGTCACCAAGAACGTGGCGCCGATGACGATGGTCGCCGGGGTGCCGGCCAAGCCGGTTGGCGTGAGGGACCCCGCCGGGACCGCCTACGAGCTGGATGGGCCGCTTCCGCTGTTCGAATGAGTGTGACAAGTGATCGAGGGGTGAAAACGTTGAGAGGTGAGACGACATACTGGCGTCCCTACGCGGACATGGGCTCGGTTCGTCATTCCGAGCTCGTGCTGGAACGGGGTGAAGATGTATGGGTGTGGGATACCGACGGGAATCGCTACCTGGATGCGACGGGCGGTCTCTGGTACTCAAACGTCGGTCACGGCCGGCCTGAGATCCGCGCCGCTGTCGTCGCCCAGATGGAGCGCCTGGAGGCGTGCTCGGCGTTCTTCGACCTGGCCAACCCGCCGGCCCTCGAGCTCGCTGACGCGCTCGCCGAGCGGGCGCCGATGCCCTCCAAGGTCTTTTTCGGCTGCGGCGGGAGCGACGGGATCGACACCGCGGCCAAGCTCGCCCGGCGCTACTGGTGGGAGCTCGGCCAGCCCGATCGCACTGTCCTGATCAGCCGCACCGCGGCCTATCACGGGACCCACGGGTTCGGCACCGCCCTCGGAGGTATTCCGAGCAACCGCCAGGGCTTCGGACCGCAGGCCGAGACCGTGCAGGTCTGCCACGACTCGCTCCAGGAGATGGAGCAGGCGTTCGCGCAGGTCGGCCCCGAGCGAGTCGCGGCGGTGTTCATGGAGCCCGTGATCGGCGCCGGCGGCGTGCACCCGCCCGCGCCTGGATACATCGAGGGCGTCGCCGAGCTGTGTGAGCGGACGGGCGCGCTGCTCGTCATCGACGCGGTGATCTGTGCGTTCGGCCGGCTCGGCACCTGGTTCGGGATCGAGCGGTGGAACGTCGAGCCCTCGATGATCGTCTTCGCCAAGGGCGTTACCAGCGGATACCTCCCGCTCGGGGGCGTCATGATCTCCGAACGGATCGCGGAGCCGTTCTGGCGTGAGCCCGGCGGGCCGATCTTCAGGCATGGCTCGACCTATGCCGGCCACGCGACCTGCTGCGCCGCTGCACTGGCGAACATCGCGCTGCTCGAGCGCGACGGACTGCTCGAGCGCGGGCGCGAGCAGGAACGGGCGCTGCTCGACGCGCTCGCCCCGCTGGCCGCCGACGAGGTGGTCGCCGAGGTCAGGGGAGGGGTGGGGACGATGGCCGCGGTCGAGTTGAGTGCCGAAGTCTGCGAGCGTCAGCCCCGCGCTGCCGCCGCGCTCGCGCTCGGGGCGCGGGCTGCCGGGATCTTCGTGCGCCCGGGAGGGACGGCGGTCGCGGTCTCACCGCCGCTGACGGCCGGGCCCGAGCACTTCGAGATGATCGCGGCGGGCATCGAGTCCGGTCTGGGCGCGGTGCGCGAGAGCATGGCCGTCGCGGCCTAGTTCACCCCTTCGCTAGGTCCGGCGCGTCGCGGCGCGCCGGACCCGGAGCACGAAGATGAGGCCTGAGCCGAGGAACAGCGCCGCGGAGATGAGCAGCCAGTTGCGCAGGTAGCCGGTCGCGTGATGGCCGCTGGTCAGCAGGTAGCCGGGGTCGGCTCGGCCGGAGATCAGAGGTGCGTAGATCAGCAGCAGCAGCCCGGAGATCAACGCGGGTGCACGGAGGTGGTTGATCGCTCGCACCCCCGCCCTGTCCCGGAGCCGCCCGCGCGCCAAGACGGTCCGCGCCAGCCGGTCCAGGCCCGAGTACGCGGGTAGGAGGATGAGGTCGTGGCCGATCACGAGCCCGACGTAGAGCGCGATCAGCACGGCGATGTTGTCCACGCTGGCGATCCTGTCGAGAGCGAACGCGGCGACGCCGAGCGCGATCAGGTGACCTGCCAGGTGCCACGGGCTCGCCCCGTAGCGGCGCCGCAGGCGGCTGAACCGGGGCCGGGCGCTCACGCCGCCTCGAATCTGAGCTCACGCACCCACTTGGTGTTGTACAGGCCCGGTGAGCCCGACAGGATCACCCGGGCGGGGTACCCATGGTCCGCAGAGAGCTCTTCGCCGTTGACCCGCAGCGCCAGCAGCGCGCGGGGATCACTCCACTGCGCGTAGCCGATACTTGCGTGGGCGTTCGGACCACCATCCTGCAGCGAGGCCGCATGCAGGTTCGCGCCGGCCGGCACGTCGGCGAGCCCGGCCAGGTCGAGGAGCCGCACCCCGGTCCAGTGCTGGGTGGTCGACCACCCCTCCGTGCAGCTGATCGTGAGCGTCTCGGTCACCTGTCCCATCTGCAGCAGCTGCGCGCGGCTGAGGCTGAGCGTCCGGCTCCCGATCACCGTCAGCCGCCATCCGGGACTGTTGATCGCCCTGGTGACGCCGGCCGCGATTGCGGTGTGGTTCACCTCGAAGGCGTTGGCTCCCGTCCCAAGCACCCGGCCTCGGGGTGCGAGCAGGGCGAACCGGCGGAACGGCCCGCCGATCGACTCACCCGCCTGCACGACGAACACCGTCAACGAGGCGCCGCCGATCATCGCCAGCAGTCCGCGCCTGCTGAGGGTGGGCGCCGCTGGATCCACCGGGACCAGCCGGCTGGTGCCGGGCGGCTCGGGCGTGGTGTCGGCCAGTGATTGGCGCAGCGGCGCCAGCACGCCGCGCTCCCGGTAGGCCCGACGCACGACCGGCAGCTTGATGCACGCGTGCAGCACGAACATGGTTCCGAACACCCACGCGCCGTAGTAGTGCACCGGGTAGAAGTCGATCTTCAGCGGGAAGTAGTCCTGCACCCACAGCGTGCCGGTGACGAACTCCACCAGCAGGCTTCCGACCAGCAGCAGCATCGACCCCCGCTCGAGCACGCCGGCCAGATTCCGCGCCGGCGGCCAGGTGAACAGCCTGGGAATGACCGACCACAGCTTCGCTGCCACGAGTGGGATCACCATCAGCCCCAGGGTCACGTGGACGCCCTGGGTGACCGCGTAGTCCCACGACGGCCACGACTGTGGCAGCTGGATCAGCGCCGGCAGGTCGTACGCCGGGTTCACCGTGGCGTTGCCCGGCAGCTGGGGTCGATAGGCCCAATGCGAGATGAAGCCGGTGAGCGCGATCACCGACACCGACGGCAGCAACAGCATGCCGAGGAAGGACGTCAACCACGGCCCGCGGAGCGGACTGCGCCAGAACTCACGGCGAAATGGCCCGCGCGGCGGCGGCGCTGCCGGCCGGTGCGCCTCGACGAGGCGCTGCGGTCGTGGCTTGACCGCGGACGGGCCCGGGTCGGCTGCCATACCCGATCAAACGCCGGCAGACGGCCCGTCCTTCCGCCCGACGGCACCGATCGTGATGGCCCGTTCGGAGATCTCGATTTCGCGCAAAAGATCTTTGGGGTGTTCGCCGTTCAGTACGTAGCAAACGCAAGAAAACCGGGGGCTCACCCTTCGTGCTACGCATCGCAATCGTTGGAATAGGACCATGGGGCATCTGCGCGCTTGAGCGTGTGGTGACCACCGCTCGCAAGGAGCTCCGGCCGGGAGCCGACGTGGCCGTCCACGTGATCGAGCCCGGGACCCCGGGCTCCGGCGTCTACGACGTCAACCAGCCCGACTACCTCCTGCTCAACAACGCGTGCGGGGAGCTCTCGCTCTATCCGTTCGCAGCCGAGTCCGACCAGCCGTGCTACGGCATCGGGCTCTACGACTGGGCCGTCCGGTGCGGCTACCGGTGGGTGGGCGACCGGTGTGTCATCGACGCCGCCGGAGCGCCGATCGAGCCTCACCACTTCCTTCCCCGCCGGCTGATGGGCGAGTACCTGCAGTGGTTCTACCGGGCGTTGGTGGCCGGCGCGCCTCCAGGCGTGCACATCGTTCACCACCCCACGGCGGCGGTCGACCTGGTTGCCCGGCGCGACGGCAGCGAGGAGGTGCATCTCGCCAACGGTGGGACCATCGTCGTCGACAACGTGATCGTCACGTCGGGCCACACGGCCAATCAACAGCCCCAGGACCGCGACCGCGCCCGGGTACTCGAGCCCTATCCGGTCGGCTCCTACGTCGACACGATTCCGACGGAGGCGACCGTCGCCGTCGCCGGCATGGGGTTGGTGGCGATCGACGTGGTGACCGCCCTGACCGTCGGCAGGGGCGGCAGCTTCGTGGAGCAGGGCAACCGCCTGCGCTACCGCCGCAGCGGCCGCGAGCCGCGGCTGCAGCTGTTCTGCCGCAGCGGTCTGCCCTTCACGTCCAAGTCGGTGACCGGCCGGGATCGCAGCGACGTCTACAAGCCCCTGATCTGCACCGACGAGCGACTCGATCGGCTCAGCGGACGCCGATATGGGCACCGCCGCCCCGTCGACGTGCGCGGCGAGCTGCTGCCGCTGCTCTACGGGGAGATGAACGCGCGCTACTACGCCCAGGTGGCCTATCAGGAGGCCGGGACCGCCGCCGCCGGCGCGGCGGTGCGCGAGCGGCTCGCCGCGGCCTGGGCCGCGGACCGCATTGAGGAGGAGCTCTCGCGTCTGGCCTCACGACATGGGAGCTTCGACGCCGAGGGCCTGTTCCTCGGGCGCCAGCCCAAGTACGAGCGCGGCGAGGACTACCAGCAGTTCGTGTACCAGTCACTCGCCGATGATCTGCGCGAGGCCGAGGTGCCGGGCGGCGCAAGCCCGGTGAAGTCGGCCGCCGACGTGTTCCGGATCTTCCGAGACAGGATGCGCACCGTCGTGGAGCAGGGCGGGCTGTCGCTTGACTCCTACCTCGACTTCAACGCGGATCTATGCAGCCGCATCCACCGGCTCGTCGCGGGTCCGCCCGCCCTGCGCGCGCGGCAGATGCTCGCCCTCATGGACGCCGGCGTGGTCCGGATGCCGTACGGCCCCGCTCCCGCCCGCGGCGCCGCTCCGCCCGATGCCGGCGGAGTCTCGTCCCGGAGCCGCATCTCGTCGACCGCGCTTTCGCACGCCCAGATCGAGGACGTCGACATCATGGTCCGAGGCCATCTGGAGGACCCCCGCATCGCCGGCTCGGCCTCACCGCTGCTCGGCCAACTCTACGACCGCGGGCGGGTCAGTCAGTTCCGCTACGGCGAGGTCACCGTCGGCAGCGTCGACCTGACGCCGGACTCGCATCCGATCGACGTCGAGGGGCGCGAGCAGACGCGCATCTCGATGTTCGGCGTGATGACCGAGGGCGTCCGTCACTTCACGCACTACATCCCGTCACCCCGCAGCCGCATGCGCGCCTTTGAGGAGGTCGGCGCCTGCGTCGAGGAGATCCTGGCCGGCGCGAGCGTGGGCGAGCGGGTCGCGGCCTGACGCTGGATCTGGGGGGTCGTCCGTGGGGCGTGGTGGGTAGCGCGTCGGGGCGTCGGCCGTCAAGCAGCGTCGTTGGTTGGTGGGTCTGCCGTGTGGTGTTGGTGGCGCTGCTGTGACTGCCGTCGCCCCGACGCGCTATTGGCAATGATCGGGTCGCACACGTGCGCCCGGCACTTGGACTGGTGCCTGTCGTCCGAGGAGGGGGATGTGTCCGATCGAGGCGAACCCTCCGCCTCGATCGGACACATCGCGCTGTCGCGGCCGTCGCGGCGGCGGGTCGGCGCGGTCAGGAGGCCCGGGAGATCCGGGGCGGCGGCTTTCACCCACGCGCCGCACCGCTCGAGGCCGTGTGGGTGATCGGCGGCCTTCGGCAGGCCGGATCACCCAACCGCCCGCAGCCGAAGGCGCGTGTGGGTGAAAGGCGCCGCCTCGGGGGCACGATCGCGCATCGTCCCGCCCGCGCGCGTTCGCGAGTGCGAAATGGCCCGTCGTCGGGCACACGAAGTGGGCTCCGACGTCACCGCAAATGGCATGACGGGGCGACGGCAGTCACAGCAGCGCCACCACCGAAACACGGCAGACGAACGAAACAGCTGCTGCTTGACGGCCGGCGTCACGGCATGCCACATCGCGAACGCCACGCACAGCCACCAACGTCCCACCCTGCTCGCCACGAATGCGGCGAACGTCTGCTGTCAGCCCGCAGCCACCGCCAGCGCCTGGTCGAGATCCTCGATCAGGTCGTCGGGGTGCTCGAGCCCGACGGACAGACGCACCATGTCGGGGGTGATGCCCGCCTGGCCCAGCTCCTCGGGGCGCAGCTGGCGGTGGGTCGTCGACGCGGGGTGGGTGATCAGCGACTTCGCGTCGCCCATGTTGAGCAGGCGCTTGAACAGCTTGACCTGGTTGAAGACCCCGATGCCGGCCTCGTAGCCGCCCTTCACGGTGAACGTCATGATCGACGGGACCCGCTCACCCAGGTAGCGCTGCGCGAGCGCGTAATAGGGGTTGTCCGGCAGGCCGAGGAAGCTGACCGAGTGCACGCGCGGGTCGCCGACGAGGTAGTCGGCCACCGCCCGGGCGTTCGCCTCGTGGCGAGGCAGGCGGACCGGCAGGGTCTCCAGCCCCTGAAGGTGCAGGAACGCGTTGAACGGTGACAGTGTCGCGCCGGTGTTACGCAGCCCGACCGTGCGACAACGTGTGCTGTACGCGGCGTCGGGGAAATCGCTCGCGTAGCGCACGCCGTGGAACGACGGCTCCGGCTCGGTCAAGCACGCGAACCGTTCCGGCCACTGCAGCCACGGGAAGGAACCGCCGTCGATGATGATCCCCCCGAGCGTCGTGCCGTGCCCGCCGATGAACTTCGTCAGCGAGTGGATGACCACGTCGGCGCCGTACTGGAACGGCTTGAGCAGCAGCGGCGTCGCCACGGTGTTGTCGGCGATGACCGGCACTCCGCGGTCATGGGCCACGTCGGCCACCGCGGTCAGGTCGATGACGTTCCCGGCGGGGTTTCCGACGGTCTCACAGAACACGGCCTTGGTCCGGTCGTCGATCAGTGCACCGATCGACTCGGGCCGCTCATCCGGCGCGAACCGCACCTCGACGCCGAGCCGCGGCAGTACGTGGGCGAAGTAGGTGTATGTGGCACCGTACAACTGCGGCACCGAGACGAAGTTGTCCCCGGCGCCGACCAGATTGAGGACCGACATGCTGACCGCGGCGGAGCCTGAGCTCACCGCCAGTGCCGCGGCTCCACCCTCGAGCGCGCACAATCGCTTCTCAAGCACGTCGACCGTCGGGTTGTTGATCCGGTTGTAGTGGAACCCCGGGGTCTCCAGGTCCATGATGGCGCCGGCGTGCTCGGCGTCCTGGAACTCGTGCGCGACGGTCTGGTAGATGGGAACGGCCACCGCGTGGGTGGAGTCCGGCTCGTAGGCCCCGTGGATGACCAGCGTCTCGTCGCGCACGACGCGCTCAGACTACAGCGTGCGAACCGGCCCGCGCGTATCGAATCCAGTTCGTGTACAGGGCTGTCGACGATGCCGCCCAGGTGTTCTCCACGCCGGCGGCGACCTCGTGATACGGGAACTCGGCCCACAGTTCCCGCGGATCGGCTCCGCTGCGGCTCGCCCGGGCGGCGAAGCGGTCCAGCCGGTGTACGGCCAGGGGGGACAGGTAGCCCTCGGGAAGGCACGGATAGGGAAGCGTGCCTCGGCCGAACAGGAACCGGCGGACGTCACGGCGGTACTCCCGCAGCAGGCTGAGCGTGCTGTATTCCGGGTGTCCCTGACACAGGACGAAGAGCGAGTCTCCGCAGTCACGCGCCGCGACTGCCCAGCCGGCGGGCGAGTCGGCTCCTCCGACGACGATTCGGTATCCGGCGTCGAGCAGAGCATCCTCCGGGACCTCGTTGACGCGGGAATGCGGCATCGCCACTCGGTGCGGGAGGCCGAGCGCGAGCGGGTCGTCCGGATCGGTCACCGAGCCTCGAAAGACGCCGCTGCACTTGCGCGGTCGCTTCACCCGCTCGATCCCGTCGAACAGGAGGATGCTCGCGTGCGAGGCGAGGCATGACAGGAGCACGGTCGGTACGACCGCGGCCGCCCACTCGAGCAGATGGGCCAGGTAAGGCCAATAGGGCTCGTAGACCATCTCGACCTGGGTCGGCTCGGTGCCGGTGACGATCAGCGCGTCGGGCGGGTTGGACCACAGATCGTCCAGGCCGCGGTAGCGCGAGTCGATCACGGAGGCGATCTCATGTGAACGAGGGATGTCCGTGATCGTGTACAGCGCCAGGGCGACTCCGCCGCCCTCCGGCGTGGCCGTCGCGCGGCGGAACTGGTCCTCGGTGTCAACGAACGCCGAGTCAGGCATGTTGTTGACGAGTGCGACAGTGACCGGTCTGTCTTCACTGCACGGTGCGCCATCTATGAGTGCCATCTATGACTCCAACGGGTTGGCTGCCCGATTTCTTCTGCCGCTTCTCACGGGAAGAGTCCGAGCGGAGCCGGGCGAGTCCGGACCGGACTCGCCGGCCCGGCTACGCCGACAGGGCGCGCTGCCTGGTGAGTGGGGCGGCGTCGAGCTTGCGCAGCTCACGCTGCAGCGTCCGTCGACCGCGGTGGTGCAGGCCGTGCACCGAGCTCTCTGTCCGCCCGGTCCGTTTGGCGATCTCGCCGGGCTTGTAGCCCATCACGTGGCGCATGACCACGACCTCGCGTTGGTCGTGGGGGAGGCTGGCCAGCGCGGCGCGGACGGCTCCGCGCTGATCGAGGTCCGCCATCGAGCTCGTATCCGGGTCAAGGACCGACTCGACCGGCGTCAACCGGTTGGCGCGGAGATGATCGATCGCGAGGTTGCGAGAGAGCCTCAGCAGCCACGCCATGAACGGCACGCCGCGCTCGTCGTACTTGCCGATCGCGGTCATCAGCTTGGCGAAGACGTGCTGGGTGACGTCTTCGGCCTCGTGGTCGTCGCCCACGATGGAGCGGACGAACCCGTACACGTTGTGCGCGTACGTCACGTACAGAAACCGCACTGCCTCCCGGTCCCCCTCCTTGGCCCTCGCGACGGCCAGCCGCGTGAGGCGTTGGGTTTCCGGTGAGTCGTCAATTGCCGTTCGGCTCCGAAACCCGATCGTCTCGGTGCCACCGGTCAAAGCTTCGATGATCACTTCTGCCCCTTCTTCGAATGCTGATGCCCGCCCGTCGTCCTGCCGACTGACCCCAGCCAGGCACCGCGACTGCGCAATGTCGGATGGGCGGCTGGCCCACACGCAAGAGCTTCGGTGCGCTTGCGTTTCGTTGAGCGGCAGTGTCTGCCCGCGCCGTCCGCGGGTCAATGAACGCATCGACCCATTCCGGCGTTCAAGGATTGAACGCTCGAGCAGGTCGCGCCCCGGCGCGTAAGAAACGGGCGTCCCGAACCGTTGGTTGGCGAGGTTGCCACCGTGAACGGATTGAGATAAAGGATGGGCGCACGGGCAGAGCTGGACACCCGGCGGCTCGCCGCTGAGCCCAGGTGGAGCACCGCGGGCAGGTCCGTCGTGGCCGCGGCCGTCGCGGCACTCGTGCTCCTTCCGCTGCTGGTCAGGGCACCGTCACTCGAAGCTCCGCCTCTTGCGGCGACGGTCGGGACGGCGATGACCTGCGGCGCGCTCGTCGCGGCCTGGCTCCTGCACGCGCGCTTCGCCGACTCGCAGCGCCTCCGTGACCTGCTGGCGATGGCGGCGATCGGAACGCTCGGCGTGATGAATCTGTGCGCCGGCGTCCTGCCGGCCGTGGTCACGGTTCACGCCGGTGCCTCTCTCGTCGCCGTCGCGCTGTGGGGCCAGCTGCTCGTCGCCGGGCTGTTCGCGGCCGCCGCGTTCACCTCCGGCAACCGGCTGGTCGCTCGTCCGCGCCGGCTCGTCGTGCTGGCGATCGTGGCCTCGCTCGCCGCGGCCGTCGCGGCCACGCTGGCCGGCCTCCTGCTCGGTCCGGTCCTCCTTGGCCACGGCGGCGAAGCGATGGTGAGCCTCCGTGGCCATCCTGCCGCCGCCGCGCCTTGCATCCTTGCGATCGCGCTGCTCGGCTCCTCCGCCCTGCGCCTGGCCTCCGGCGACGATCAGGGCGTTCCGGACTCCGTAGCCGGGGTGCTGGCGACCGCGGCCGTGCTGCTGGCCGCCGCCGGCCTCTACCAGCTCGTCGGCGGCCTGACGGCGATCGGCACCGTCGCTCCGGTCCAGCTGCCAAGCGTGTGCGCTTTCGTGCTCGTACTCCTCGCCGCGACGCGGCACGAGCCCCAGGCGCGGGCGCGGGTGGCCGAGGCCGCCGCGCTCGCCGAGCGACGCCGAGTGGCGCGTGATCTGCACGACCGCCTGGCGCAGGATCTGGCGTTCATCGCCGCCCACGGCCCGGCGTTGTCACATGAGCTGGGCGACGACCACCCGCTGGTGATCGCCGCCCGCCGAGCGCTCGCGATCTCCCGCAGCACCATCAGCGAGCTGTGCGATCCGGCAGAGGCGACGGCGGCGCAGGCGCTTGAGGCCGTCGCCCAGGAACTACGCGAGCAGTTCGATGTCGCGATCGCGGTCAACGTGGCCGGCGACGTCGAGATCGAGCCCCGCGCTCGGGAGCATCTCGCCCGGATCAGTCGCGAGGCGATCGCGAACGCGGTGCGCCACGGCGGCGCGCGCAACGTGACGGTCTCGCTCGCCCCCCTGGAGCTGGCGACCGTGCTCCGGGTCGTCGACGACGGCCGTGGGCTGGTGGATGCCACGACCGGCGGCCCGACGCCCGAGGGTTTCGGGCTGGGCAGCATGCGCGAGCGCGCCGCCGCGATCGGCGGCTATCTGAGCGTGCACCAGCCGCGCCACGGGGGAACGGAGTTGGAGGTGGTGTTCCGGTGACCGCGCGGCCGACGCTGATGATCGTCGACAACGAGGCGGTCCGGGCTGGGATTCGCCTGGCGCTCGGGGGTGAGGCGATTGTGTGCGCGGAGGCCGCGGACGCCGAGACGGCGATCCGCGCCGCCATGCGCACCCAGCCGGACCTCTGCCTGGTCGGCTCGGAGATCCCGGGCGGGGGGGTGGCCGCCGTTCGTGGGATCTGCCGCGCCGCGCCACGGTGCGCCGCCGTCGTCCTCGCGCCGCGCCATGACGTCGACGAGCTGATCGACGCGGTTCGGGCGGGAGCCGTCGGCTACGTGCCGGGCACACGCGTCGCCGATCGCCTCCAGCGCATCGTCCGCGCCGTCGCGGCCAATGAGGCGGTCGTCCCGAGGTCGATGGTGCTCGAGTTGCTCCTGGAGATGCGCAACGTCGGTTCCGCCGGCGGTCTGTCCAGGCGGGAATCGCAGGTGCTCGGCATGCTGCGCCGCGGGCATTCGACCGCCGAGATCGCCGAACGCATCGAGATCGCCCCGGTCACCGTCCGCCGCCACATCTCCGAACTGGTCCACAAGCTCGGCGTCGCCGACCGCTCCGAGCTCGTCGCCGCCGCGGCCCAGCCCACCCTTCAGCTCACGCCCCGCCGAACCGCGTAGACCGCCGCCTGGACCCGGCTCGGCTGGCCGAGCTTCCCCAGGATCCTGGAGACGTGGTTCTTGGCGGTGAGCGGGCTGATCCCGAGCGCCTCCGCGATCTCGGCGTTCTCCAGTCCGCGGGCGATCAGTCGCAGCACGTCGAGCTCCCGAGCTGACAGATCATCGATCAGGCTCTGCTCGGGCTGGTGGACGACCGTGTCGCGCCGGACCTGGCCGAGGACGACCTCCGAAGCTCGCGGCGAGAGCCACGCGGCGCCCTGCGCGGCGGCGCGGATGGCCAGGATGACCCCCTCGACCGGAGTGTCCTTGGCAAGGAAGCCGCATGCGCCGGCCGCCAGGACCGCGGCGACACCGTCGTCGTCGGAGACGACGGTCAAGGCGACGATCCGCACCGACGGCTCGCGCTCGAGGATCAGGCGCGTCGCCGCCGGACCATCGAGGTCCGGCATCTGGACGTCCATGAGGATCACGTCGGGACGGAGCTCGGCGGCCAGCCGCACTCCCATCCGGCCTCCCGACGCCTGCGCCACCACCTCGATGTCCGACCGGGCGCCGAGCAGCGAGGCGAGCCCGGCGCGGAACAGATCATGGTCATCGACGACGAGCACGCGGATGGTCCCGGAGGGCCGCGGCTCTTCGACCATCAGCTGAAGGTCAGCCGAGAGTGCGGTCCGAGCCTCAGCTGAACGCCGCGCGGAAGCTGGAAGGTGCGCGCCACGCGAGCGCCCTGCCCGATGATGCTGGCCGTGATTCGGTGACCCGGGTGACGGATCTCCGCGTTGGCCAGGACGATCGTGTCGTCGAGTTCGGCGCCGCTGAGGATCGCGTGCGGGCCGATGGCCGTGAACGGGCCGACGTAGCAATCCTCCAACACCGCGTTATCCGCGATCGCGACCGGGCCGTGAATCACGCAGCCGGACGCACGAACGTCACGGCCGACGCTGATCCGGCCGCGCAACTCGTTGCCCGCGGCGAACTCGTCGGCGACCGGACTGTCGGGCAGCCTGTCGAGCACGCGGCGATTGCCGGCGAGCAGCGCCGCCGTCGAGTTCTCATACGACCATCCCCCGCTTCCCTCGCAGACCGCAAGACGGAGGTCGCCGTGCAGGAGCATCTCGGTGAGATCCACCTCCTCACCGTCGGGCTCGAGCAGCCGTGTGATCACCGTGCGCGTGCGCGGGCCGAGCACGAGCGCCGATTCACTGAGGCGCGCGTGACTCGGATCGGGCCGAGCGTCGACTGGGTCGGTCGCGCTCAGCACGAGGTCGACGTCACCGGTGCGGTAGCGCTCGTACATCGTGCCCAGCAGGCCGGGGCAGAGGCCATCGCCCGGTTGCAGCACCACCGGCTCGCCGTCCAGTGCCGCTTCGACCTCGGACAGCACCTTGCGCTGGGGCGCGGTCGCAGGAGCCTCGATCAGCTCCACCACGAGGTCGCCGGGATCGCCGCCGGCGAGTGCCCGCTCAAGCGCGTCGCACTCATCACGGGCGGCGATGACTCGAGCGCGGTTGACGCCGCCCGTCGCGAGGTCGCCGATGACGTGTGAGATGAGCGGGACGTTGCCGATCGGCAGCGTGTATCGCGACGGGCTGATCCCGTCGGCGACGTCATCGCTCGTGCGATAGGTCGCGTCGACGATGGCGAGACTCATCGGTTCACTCCGCGAAGGCTATCGGTCCGGGACGCCCAGCGTCCGAGCGAGCGCCGCGCGCGTCGAGGGAATCTCAAGTTTCGCATACACGTTGCGGAGATGGAACTCGACCGTCTTGGGGGTGACGAACAGCGTCTCGGCGATCTGTCTGGTCGTCATCCCATGGGCGGCGAGCTCGGCAACCCTGCCCTCGCTCGGGGTGAGCGCGGCCAGGCCCGCGCTTCCCACTCCGGGCGGGACGTCGGCGAGCGAGGCGAGCCGGGCCCGTTGCGCCGGGGTCAGAGACGCGCGCACCGCCAGGCGAACGATCGGCTGGGCGAACGCCGGCTGTGGGTCGGCGAGGAGCACGTCGGCGTCGATCAGGGCGTCGAACGCCTCGAGCGCCGCGTCCCTCGAGAGCCCGGCGCTCGCGGATACCTGCTCGAGGGTGACGGGTCGATCTGCTGCCGCGACGGCGTCGGCCAGCGCGCGGGCCGGCCCCGCGAGCCGCGAGAGCCGCCGCCCCACCAGCGCGGCGAGCTCATCGGGCACGACTGTGCCGACGCGGTCCACCTCGGCGTCGGATCCCGACAGCCCGAACCCCGTGAGGCCGACAACAAGCGCCTGGAGCAGTGCGGCGTTCCCCCCGCACGATGCCAGGCACGCGGCGGCGAACCGCGGCGATGCGCCGGGCAGGAGCGCGCCGACGAGTGCGGCACCCGCGCGGCCACCCAGCGGTTCGGGCACGATGATTCGCGCGACGCGGGCGATCGCGTCGATCGCCGCCGGCGCGCACGAATTGACATCCACCCGGCGTCCCGCGAGGATCGTGACGGGCGATGACCCGAGCCGGTTCGCAGCGTAGGCGAGCAGACCGAGCGTCGGACCGTCGACGTCGTGGAGGTCGTCGACGATGACGGCGAGCCCGCGGGCACGCTGCCTGTCCGGCGGTGGCGCCTCTGTCTCAGCCGCCCGCGGCTGGTCGGCGAGGTGGCGTGCGAGCGCCCACATACCGCGGGTGACCGCGTAGCCACCGTCGTCGATCCGGGTGGATGGCGACACGGTGTCGAGCAGCCGGATGGCCGCGCGCGCCGGGCCGCCTGCGAGCCCGGCCCTGAACCCTGGCGAAGGCGAGGCCCGCCAGAGCGGCTCGAACAGTTCGACCGCGACGGAGAACGCCAGCGACCGCTCAGCCGGGCGCCCGCTGGCGACGGCCACGTGCATGCCGCGGCCGCGCGCGAGGTCCGCCGCATGCGTGAGCCGCTGGGAGATCCCCCGTCCCGAGGGCGCGGACAGGAGCACCGTTCGGCCCCTGCCGGCGCCGCCGGACGCCAACGCCTGTTCGATCGCTCGGTCCAAGTCCTCGGGCACCCTGGGACTAACGCTACCAGGGGCCTCTCGGCGCTTTGGCAGCCGATTGGCGGCGTCGAACTCCGCACAGAGCGCGAATTCCTCGGCTCTGCGGAGTTTTCTGACTTCATAAACAATTTATCAATGGTCTAGGGGGCCCCCGAGTATCAGGATTAGTCAAAGTTGTGTAGCTTTTTGGAGCGTTCGCTCACCCAGAGCACGAGCGCAGGCACGAAGCCTCGACGAAAAAAAAGGGGGTGTGGCACCGTCGTTCTTGCGCGGCAGGCGCTCCGATGCGTGCCCCGTCATGTCTTCAGAACGAGTGCAACGGAATGAATTCGTCTCTCCGAAGGACACGACAGCTGCTGGATTCAGGGCCGGATCTGCGGCGAAGCTCGATGATCACGATCCCGAGCTGGTCGGCGCGGTGCGCCGGGCACAGGAGGGAGACGACGCGGCCATCCGCTACCTCTACCTCCTGTTCAAGGACAACGTGTACGGCTATGTCCTCAGCTTGGTCCGTGACGCGGACGACGCCGAGGACATCACGCAGCACGTGTTCCTGAAGCTGATCGGGGTGATCCACAAGTACGAGCCGCGCGAGGTGCCGTTCGCCTCGTGGTTGCTGCGTGTCGCGCGCAACGTCGCGCTCGACCATCTGCGCCAGCGACGCCTGGTGCCCTGCGAGGAGGTCTACGCGCCGGGTGACGCCGGCGATGACCTCGGGCGTGAGCGACGCTGGGGGCTCGAGCAGGCGCTGGCGGAACTCCCCGAGGAGCAGCGCAACGTGGTGATGCTCCGCCATCTGGTCGGGCTCAGTCCCGGTGAGATCGCCGAGCGGATCGGCCGCAGCGAGGCCGCGGTGCATGGTTTGCATCACCGCGCTCGTCGCGCGATTCGGCGTGAGCTCATCGAAGCGGATTGCGCCCCGACCGTCCACTCGCGCAGACCGGCGCGGTCCCGGAGCGGCGCCGCGCCGACCTGAGGCGCTAGGAGAGGGAGATCTCGACTCCCTCTCCGACGTGCAGCCGCATCGCCCGCGGGAGCCGGAAGTCCCGGAAGATGTTCGCGTCGCAGCCGATGGTGCTCCCCTCGATGCGACCGCCGATATGGGAGAGCCGAGCCCCGGGGCCGATGATCGAGCCGAGGATCTCACAGTTCTCGATGACCGCACCCGCTCCGACGGTCGTGTAGGGCCCGATGTAGGCGTCGGCGATCCGTACCTCGGGGCCGATCAGCGAAGGACCGAGGATGACGCTGGAGCTGACCTCCGCCGTCGGATGGATCACGACGCGGCCGTCGATCCGGTTGCCGCCGGACGCGGCGTGATGATTCACGCTGCGAGCCTGCCGATCGAGGATGCTGCGATTGAGCTCGAGCAGGGCGGAGGGGTCTGCCGAGAACTCGTGCCAGCCGGTGACGAGCCCCGCCGCGACGGTGAGCCCCTCGCCGGCAAGATCGTCCGCGATCGCGATGAGCTCGTGCTCGGGGTCGGTGCCGGCCGGTCCGGCCTCCTGGCGGCAAGCGGACGTGCGAGACGCACGTGTGAATCCGCCCGGTCCGAACACGGCGACGCCGGCGAGCGAGAGGCGCCCGCCGGGGCTCCCGAGGGTCGTCACACCCAGGAGCCGCTCCGTCCGTGCGGACAACGCACCGCATCCCTCATGCCCGTGGTGCAGGAGCAACCGCAGGCTCTCGTTCTGCTCATCGGCATGCGCGACCAGCGGCTCGCACGACTGGCCGAGCATGCCGGTAGCCAGATGCAGGATGACCGCGTCGTCGCCCACGAACCCGCTCGCGGCCTTGACCGCGCCCGCGAGCCGCCGCGAGGCGGCGATCTCGAGAAAGTTGACATCGAGTTCGCTTGCGGGGTCTGAGGCGATGTCCTCACGAAGGGACTCGAGCTGGTCGGCCATCGCGACGACGCCGAGCGAGTCGACTCCGCCCGCAGCCAGCTCCTCGAGGATGAGGCCCGTGAGCGGACGGTTGGCGATCTGGTGGAGACTCGCGCGCTCGCCCCACCAGTCATCCGTGTCTGAGCCGGGTACGTAGACCAATCCCTTTGTCGCCATTCGAGATACAACGGATGCGGCGTCGCGAAGCTCGCACGGCCACTGCCGTTTTTTCGGCGTCAGGCGTGGCAGGATGGACGGATGCGTTCATCCAGCCGCCCGCTCCGCTATGGGATCCCGATCTCGACGGTGATCGTCGGCGTGCTGTTCGCTGCGGTGGACACCAACAGCGTCGGGAACACGGTGTCGCTCGTCATGATCGCCGGCGGGCTGATCTGGTTCATGACGGCGCTCGGTCGCGAGATGGGGATGACGGCCAATACCGGACGCGCGCCGCGCGTGCCGGACCTGCCGCCTGACGAGGACGAGCGCGGAGACGACCGCGCCGGTTGACGCGGACGGCTCGTCGGGCTACTCGCCGAGCTCGCCGTCGTAGTAGCCGGCGTTCTCCACCGGCCGCTTCACGAGGATGTTGTCGGCTCGGCCCGGGACGAAGATCCCGATCTTGTCGCTGTCGGGGTAGACGGCGACGGCGGGCTCCCTGCCGTCGGAGAACATGACGAACCGCGCCGGGCGGTCAGCGCCCGCGGGCGTCGTCACCTTGTGGGCGCCCTCCGGGCCGTTGGGGAAGCAGGCCAGCGCGCCGGTGGCGAGCCGCTCCGCGCCGTCGGGGGTGCGCAGGTCGAGCTCACCGTCGAGCAACAGCAGCCACTCCTCGACGTATTCGTAGTGATACGGGCACAACGACTCGCCGGGTGGCAGGACAAACGCGCGAACGTTCAACTCGCGCCCGCCCGCGGCCGCTCCGACGTTGCTGCCGTGATGCATCACCTCGGCCCCGCGGTAGCCAGGCGGGTCCTCGGCGTCCAGTTCGCCGTCACCGAGCACATTGGCGCGATCTGCCATGCAACGAGTGTCGCGCGGGATCCGGACGGACCGGGTACGCTGGTGAATCGCGATTCACACACCCGAGCGAGAGGCGTCTCTTGGATCTCAACGACACCCCGGAGCAGGCGGAGTTTCGCGCGCGTGCGCACGCGTGGCTCGAAACTCACCGCGACGAGGCCCCACCGGGCCACGGCTCCCATGAGGACACCGCCTACATCGACTCCCGCCGCGCCTGGCAGCGCCGGCTCGCCGAGGCCGGGCTGGCCGGGGTCACCTGGCCGGCCGAGTTCGGCGGACAGGCTCTCGGACCGATCGAGCAGGTCACGGCCAATCAGGAGATCTCCCGCGCCGGGGTGCCCGGGATCCTTGACGTGATCGGCGTCGGCATGCTCGGGCCCTGTCTGATCGCGCACGGCTCCGATGACCAGAAGGCGCGCCATCTCGGGCCGCTGCTCCACGCCGACGAGGTCTGGTGCCAGTTGTTCTCCGAGCCGGCCGCCGGCTCGGATCTGGCGGGCATCCACACCCGCGCGCGCCAGGGCGACGACGGCCGCTGGTCGCTCACCGGTCAGAAGGTGTGGACGACGAACGCCCAGTTCGCCTCCTACGGGCTGCTGCTTGCCCGCACCGACTCCGACGTGCCCAAGCACAAGGGGCTGACCATGTTCGTCGTGCCGATGGACGCGCCCGGGGTGAGCGTCCGGCCGCTGCGCCAGATCTCCGGCGAGGCGGAGTTCAACGAGGTGTTCCTCGACGAGGTGATGCTCGAGCCGGACGCGGTCGTCGGCGGCGTCGGCAACGGCTGGGGGACCGCACTCACGGTGCTCATGTTCGAGCGGCTGACGATCGGCTTCGGCTCCGAGTCGTTCGGCTCGCCGGCTTCGCTCGCGGCCCTGATCGCCGGCGACGCTACCGCCTCCGCCGATCCGGAGGTCCGCCACCGGCTCGGCCAGGTGATCACCGATTTCACCGCCGTGCGCTTCAACGGCTACCGAGCGCTCACGTTGCTGGCGCGTGGCCAGATCCCCGGGCCGGAGGCGGGCCTGGCGAAGGTGACGATGGTCAATGCCGCGATCACCGCGACCGACCTCGGCGCCGACGTCGTCGGTCCCGACGGGCTCGCCGAGGACAGCGAGTGGGCATACCTGATCTCCTTCCTGCCCGGCCTGAAATCGGCGGGCGGCACCGAGGCGATCCTGCGCAACACGATCGGCGAGCGCGTGCTCGGCCTGCCCGCCGAGCCACGGCTGGACAAGGGCATCCCCTTCAGCGAGCTGCGCTCGCGCGAGAAGCAGGAGGTGGCCTCATGAACCTCGCGCTCTCCGATGAGCAGATCCTGCTGCGCGAGGCGGCACAGACCGCACTCTCGCGGCATCGCACCATCGAGGCCGCGCGGGCGGCGCTGGAGGATCCGGCGGCGCTGCCCGATCTGTGGCCGACCGCGGTCGAGGCCGGCTGGACGGGGCTGCTCGTCTCCGAGGACCGCGGCGGCGCGGAGCTCGATGCGTTCGACGCGATGCTCGTCGCCGAGGAGTGCGGCCGGGTCCTCGCGCCCATTCCGCTGCTCGGCGTGCTGCCGGCGTCGGCGGTGCTCGACCGTGCCGGTCACGCCGGCGCCGAGCGGGTCGCGGCCGGCGACGCCCGCGCCGTGTACGTCCCTGCGCGCCCGCCCTGCTCGCTGCAGCCGCGCTGGACCGTGGAGCCCGACCGCGGCATGGCCCGAGCGGCGCTGCCGACGGCGAGCATCTCCGGGCATGAGGTGACGCTGCACGGGGCGGTCCCGTTCGTCCCTGATCTGCCGGGCGCCGATCTGCTCGTGCTGGCAGCCGCGGGCGAGGACGGCGTGCCGGTGGCCGTCCTGCTCGAGGCGGGCGCCGACGGTGTCGCGATCGAGCCGGTGACGCGCTACGACGCGACCCGCCCGCTCGGCAACCTGCGACTGAACGGCGCCCGGGGTGAGCGGCTCGATGTGGGCGAGGACGCTCTCGCCGATGCTTGGTATCTGGGGCACGCGCTGATCGGCGCCGAGTCGCTCGGGTCCGTCCAGACATGCCTGGAGCGCAGCGTCGAGTACGCCAAGGAGCGGTTCACGTTCGGCCGGGCGATCGGGTCTTATCAGTCGGTCAAGCACGAGCTCGTCGAGGTGCTCCGCCGGATGGAGAACGCCCGGGG
>DASXZK010000097.1:0-1626 GCA_036501965.1 Solirubrobacteraceae bacterium | reverse complement strand
CCACGTCACCGGGCTTGAGGTAGTTGGCGAACGGGTCGTCGGTGCTCGCCGCGACGCCCGCGACCGTGCCGGTGGTGATGAGGTCGCCGGCGCTGTAGACCTGCGGCGAGTGGTAGGCGACCAGCTGCGGGATCGACACCGCCATCTTGCGCGTGTTGGACTTCTGCCGCACCTGGCCGTTGACCCGGAGCTCCATGTCGAGGTCGTGCGGGTCGTCGACCTCGTCCGCGGTGAGGATGTAGGGGCCGATCGGGCAGAAGGTGTCGATCGCCTTGGAAAAGGAGAAGACGCCCGACTGCATCTCGCGGCGCTGGATGTCGCGCGCCGTGATGTCGTTGAAGACCAGGTAGCCGCCGATGTGCTCGGCCGCCTGCTCGGCCGAGAAGAATTTGCCCGGCTTGCCGATGACGATCGCCATTTCGAGCTCGTAGCCGAGTTCCCTGGTGAGCTGCTCTGGGTAGACGATCGAGTCGTCGGGGCCGATGATCGCGTCCACGTTCTGGAAGAACACGATGCCCTTGTTGACCGGGTGCGACCAGTTGACCCGCGCGAGGTCCTCGTGGTGCTCGCGGAAGTTCCCCGCGGTGTGGAAGAACTTCTTCGGCACGATCGGCGCGCGCAGCCGCACCCCGGCGAGCGGGTAGCGGCGGCCTGTTTCTGCCGCCCGCTGGTCACGCTCGAAGAACTCCCTGGTCGAGGCGACGTCGAGCTCGATCACCTGGTCGTCGGCGATCCGGCCGACGCGATCCTGGCCGTCGTTGAAGGTCACGAGTTTCATGCTGATTCTCCTGGGGGTTCTGCCGGCGGGCTGATTCGGGCAGTCGGATCATGGTCTTTCAGTGTGCTGAACCGCCGCTGGCGGGCGCGGCTTCATGCCAATGAATGGAACGCGCGTGGACGAAGTCGTGACGGTGATCTTCACTGCTCGCTATGACGGACTGGCTTGGATGGCGGGTGCGCGGGTGGTCGTCGACCTGACCGGGCCCATCCTGTTTCTCAGCTCAGCGCAATCGGCGTTCGTGACGGGTCACGTCATGAACGCCGACGGCGGCCGCACTCTCGTCTAAGCGAGGACCACGCACATCATGACGTTCCCCCAGCGCACCCAGCGCTTCGCCGGAAAGACCGTCCTAGTCACCGGGGCGGGCACCGGTTTCGGTGCCGCGATCGCGGTGCGCGCGGCGCAGGAGAGCGCCGACGTCGCCGTGCATTACCGCAGCTCGGAGGCGGGCGCGCGGCAGACCGCCGCGCGCGTCGAGGCCGCGGGCCGCAAGGCGTTCGTCGTGCAGGCCGACATCGTCGACTGGGCGCAGGTCACGCGGATGGCCGACGCGGTGTGGGACCGCTTCGGGCGGCTCGACGTGGCCGTCAACAACGTGGGTGACATGGCCAGCGAGCAGATGTCGTGGCGGGACATCACCGAGGAGTCCATCGACCACACCCTCGCCGTCGACATCAAGGGCACGCTGATGTGCACGCACGAGTTCGGCTCGCGCATGCTCGAGCAGGAGGACGGCGGGTCGATCGTCAACATCGGGTCGACCGTGATCGTGCGCGGCAGCGCCCGGGCGCCGCAGTACGCGGCCGCGAAGTACGGCATCGTCGGCCTCACCAAGTCCTACGCGC
>DASXZK010000096.1:0-5119 GCA_036501965.1 Solirubrobacteraceae bacterium | reverse complement strand
CGCTCTGGCTCGTCGGCCATCTGCTCCGTCCTTCCCAGCTCGACTGGCGGATCATGGCCCGCGCGGTCGTGGTCGCGATCGTCGGCGGCATCGCTGCCCTCGTCCCGATCCTGCTGCTGCCCGCGATCCCGGCGTTCGCGGTGGCCCTCGTCGCGTCGATGCTCGTCAGTTGGCTGGCGGGGACGCGGCTCGGAATGCTTTCCTCCGAGGACGCGGAGTGGCTGTCGGAGGTCCTTGCCGGCCGGCTCGGGGGCCGGATCGAGCCGCTCGTGCGTCGCTTCGGCGTTGCGCCCCGCCCCTGACCGCCGGCGGGCGTCGCCGGCGCCAGAGAGCCAGCACGAGCAGCGCCACGATCACCAGGATCACGATCGGCCACCGGTGGGTCGGCGCAGGCCCCCTCGCCCCGACGAGCACGAGCGCGCGGTGCGGACCGAGCGTCGTGATGCGTGCGTTGTGCAGCCCTGACCCGCTGAAGCGACCACCGAGCGAGACGCGCACCGCTGACGTCGTGGGGTTGACGAGGACCAGACCCCGGGCGAATGATCGGCGGTAGATGCCGTGAGGGCCGGCCTTCATCGCGCCGAGCGGGCGGCCAAGGCGGGCTCGGTAGGCGCTGATCCAGCGCGCTGCGCCGTCGTAGGTCTCGGCCGCCAGGTAGGAGGCGCGGCCGCGCGACACGAGCAGCAGGCTCGCCCACCCGTAGAGCTGAGCCCGGGTGTCACTCGGAGCGGCGGCGGTCACGGCGAGGAACCGCTTACCCATCGCCTGGGTGGCGAGCACCTCCCGCTCCTGACTGAGCCACTGCTGCGCGTCGCGGTAGCCGACTCCCGGCGTGACGGACCACTTGACGAACTTCTCGTCCATCCCGCCGTCCAGATCGTGCAGCCACAAGCGAGCGACTGCGGGGTGATCGACCCACTCGCCGATATTGGCGATCGCGAGCTTGCCGCTGGCGCGGATGCGCGGGCCCGCGTAGCGCAGCATCGATCCGACGGCCGCTTGGTAGGCCGCATCGGTCGGATACCGCGCGATCGTGGCCGAACCGGCCTCCGGGCGTGGGCTCGCGTTCACGTCGTCCATGAACACGCCGTCCCACGGGCCGTGGCGGAGGAGGTGGACGACGTCCGCCGTCCAGCGACGCTGGTATCCACGGTTGCCGACGTCGGCCATGAGCAGGTACGGGTATCCGTTCTCCTGGATCCGCGTGCCCGTCGGGGTGGTGAGGAACCACCCGCTGTGGGCGCCCGCCGCCTGCGCGTATGGGACGCCCGAGCTCGACAGCCCGTCGGCGGCGGCGCTGACCGAGATCGATCCGAAGTTCTGGTACGCGAGCACCTCCAGGTGCGGGTTGTCGCGCTTGAGCACGCGCGCGACCCGCGACTCCCAGGGTTGGAGCACGACGTAGGCGCTGCGACGGGCGACCGCGCGCAGCGGCCCGAGCCGGGCCGGGCTGGAGAGCGCGAGCGTCAGATGCGATGCGACAGCGGCTCTGGAGAGCTGCGGAGCGAGCGCAGGAACGAGCAGCGCAGCGAGCACGATCGGCACGGCGGTCAGACGACGGACCGGGTTCATCCCGCGCAAGTGAGAGTCATGTGAGGCGGGACGGAGGTCCATAAGTGATGGCGAGGATTAGTGACAGTATGCTCACAACTCTTTGCTCGATACTGGGTGGTCGAGTCGGGGGGAAACCACTTCAGGTCTGAGCGATTTGGACCGATAGCGTCGACAATGGATCTCAAAGACCTCATCGCCATCGCCTGGAAGCGCCGGCTGGTCGTCGTCGTCACGATCGTGGCCGCCGTCGGCGCTGCTGCCGCGCTCGCGGTGACCCGGACGAACCAATACCAGTCTTCCGAGACCATTGCGCTGACACCGAACCTCGCCAAGGGCGGCGGTGTCGTCGGCGCCAACAGCCTTGAGACCCTGCTGCCGACCTACGCCCTGGTCGTGCAGGCCGCCAACACCCAGTCCGCCGCGGTCGCCGCGCTCGGGCATCCGCTGGACGCGACGATCAGCGCTGGGACGACGGCCGGGACGGGCATCCTGCGGATCACCGCCACCAGCACCGATCCGAATGCCGCCGCCGCCGCTGCGCGTGCGGTGAGCACCGCGTTCATCAACTCCAAGACGGTCGTCCAGCAGCCGGTGCTCACGCTGCAGGTCGTCGCCGACGCCCAAGTGCCGACGGCTCCGTCCTCCCCTGACCGACCGCTGATCGTCGGCGTCGGCCTGATCCTGGGGATCGCGCTCGGGTTCGCGCTGGCCCTGGTGACCGACCGCTGGTTTGACCGAGTCTCGACCGAGGAGGACGTCACCGCCGCGACCGGTCTTGCCGGCCTCGGCTACATCCCGCTCAACTCGGCGCTCCGTGGCGGGGGCGCCAAGTCGCTGGTCTGGAACGACGATCCTGCGCTGTTCCGAATGCAGGAGGCGATGCGTTCCCTGCGCACGACGCTGCAGCTCTCGCTGGACGACGACGCCCAGGTGCTGCAGATCACGAGCCCTTCGCCCGGCGACGGCAAGTCGACTGTCTCGGCGAACCTGGCGGTCGCCATCGCGAAGACCGGCATGCAGGTCACGCTTGTCGACGCCGATTTCTGGGCGCCGCGCCAGCACCTGATCTTCGGGCTCTCCAACGCTCGCGGTCTGTCGACGCTGATGCGCGGCGACATGACCAAGGATCGCCCCGCGCTCCAGCGCACGAGCATTCACAACCTGTCGGTGCTCACGACCGGCCCGCTGCCCGACAACCCGACGGAGATGCTCGCCTCGGGCATCGAGACGACGATCGAGCGCCTCCGCGGCCTCGGGCGGCTGATCGTCATCGACACCCCGCCGATTCTCGCGGTGAGCGACACCCGGCTGATCGCCTCGCAGGCCGACTCGGTGGTCGTCGTCGTGGCCGCCGGCAAGCGCAAGTCATCGGTCCTGAGGCTCGCCGTCGAGCAGCTGCGCGCGACCCAGAGCCATGTCGCCGGCGTCGTGCTCAACGGCGTCAAGAAGGCCCCGGGCGAGGCGCCGATCTACGGCAACTACTACATGCGTCCCGAGAACGTGACCTCGGGGCCGAGCGCAACCCCTGAGCCCGCACGCGCCGGGCGGGGCCGCCGCAAGCCGCCCGAGCAGCGCGTCATCGAGACCGAGTCCCGCGCCGCCCGGAAGTGATGCGGCTCCTCCGGCGTCCCGAAGCCTGGTGGGCACTGCTCATCGGCGGGGTCGCCGGTGCACTGGCCGGCTTCAGCCCGCTGGCTGCGGTCGGCGTCCTGTTCGGCGGGATCACCGTCGGTCTGGTCCTGTTCGGAGCCGACGTACTCCTGCTCGGCGCGGTCGCGGTCGAGCCGTGGACCGACGCCCTGAACTTCCCCACGGCGACGATCTCGATCCCGAAGATCCTCGGCTTCCTCGCGTTCGCGGGCTGGATGTTCATGGTCATCACCGGGCGCCGGAACCTGCGTTTCACCCCGCAGATGGGCTGGGCGTTCGCGTTTCTGTTCGTGACCCTGCTCTCGCTGATGTTCGCCGTCGATCCCGGCGCCGGGTCGACCGAGACGATCTCCTACGTCCTCTACATCATGTTCCTGGCGATCTTCGTCCAGAGCATGCGCACCCAGACCGAGATCGACCGCTGCCTGGGCATCTACGCGTTCGCGATCGCAGTCGGCACCTTCTACGGGCTCGCCACGTTCACGGCGGGTGTCGCCCATCTCGCCTCGGGACCGATCGCGGATCCCAACGACTACGCCTCGACCCTGGCCGGCGGCCTGCCGCTCGCCGCCTACTTTGCGCGCCACGCCTCGCGAGGCCGCTGGCTGTGGCGGATCGGGGCGCTGCTGATCGTCGCCACGCTCCTCGCCACCCTGTCCCGCGGCGCGGCCGTCGGAGCGGCGGTCGTTCTGCTCTGGGCGTTCTTCTCCGGGCGGATCTCGTTCCGGGTCATCACCTCGATCGTGGTCGCGCTGGCGATCGGCGGCGGCGTCGGGTACCTGCTGTTCAAACCCGTCATCGACCAGCACCTGCAGGAGAAGTCGGCGATCGCCACGACGAACGTCGTCTCCCGGGAGGCGTTCTGGACGGCGGCGATCCACATGGCCGAGCACTATCCGATCCTCGGCGTCGGTCCGAACGGCTTCACCGTCCTCGCGCAGAGCTACGTCCAGAACGACCCGATCGTGCTGGAGAATCCCGAGACGCACAACACCTACCTACAGCTCCTCGCCGAGGGCGGACTCCTCGGGCTCGGCCTCTACCTCGGCTTCCTGATCTCGACTGCCCAGGCACTGCGGACGGCCAAGCGGCTCGCGCTCGCGGCCGGCGACCGGCGCGGGGTGGATCTCGCCGACGCGCTGATGGCGGGCTTTCTCTGGACGCTGGTGACGATGGTCTTCATCACGCGCCAGCTGTCGATCCCGCTGTTCCTGATCAGCGGCATCGCCGGCTCGATCAACCTCGCCCGCGCCGCGCGCTCCGAGGACGAGCTGTATGCGACCGCCTCGCCACGGCCGGCGCTCGTACCGACGCCGCCGCGTCCCGCGATCGCGCCGCCGTCCGCCGGGTGAAGGCCCTCCTCGTCTCGACGCTCGACCGTGGTGGCCCGGTCGAGCAGACGGCGGTGCTCGCCGAAGGCCTCGTCGCGCTCGGCGTGCAAGTTGCCGTCGCCTGCGGCAGCGTCGCACTGCGCGACCGGCTCGATGCGGCCGGCCTCTCCACCCTGCACGTCCCCGTGACCTCCCCGCGCGACGTCCGCGGCGCCGGCCGGTTGTGGCGGCTGATGGACGGTGCCGACATCGTCCACGGGCAGGACCGCCGGGCGGGGCTGTGGACGCGGCTCGCGCCGGGCATGCGGCGGGTGGCGCGCATCTACACCGTCCACGGCCTGCCGGACCCATATCTGCCCCCGCCGGTCGGCGACGAGCACCCATCGCCCCGCGACCGGCTGGCGTACGAGATCGTCGACGCGGGCCTCGCGCGGCGCGCGGACGCCCTGATCCTCCCGTCCGAGGCCCTCGCCCGGCAGTTCAGCGACAGGCTGCACTTCCCGGTCGCGAGGATGGTGGTCGTCCCCAACGGCGTCGCACCGCTGACGCTGCCCGCCGAGCGTGGGACCGCCATCGGCACGCTG
>DASXZK010000095.1:0-15202 GCA_036501965.1 Solirubrobacteraceae bacterium | reverse complement strand
CCCCCTCTGACGTACGAAAGGAAGTGATGTCCCGATGATGGAAGCGATGGGCGCCGCGATCAGCGGCCTCGAGGCACAGCAGACGATGCTGAACACGACCGCCTCCAACCTGGCCAACGTCGACACGATCGGCTACAAGTCGCAGGGCACGTCGTTCGTCGACGCGCTCTCGCAGACGATCGCGGGCGGCTCGAGCCAGACCAGCCAGAACGCCGGCTCGGATCCCGAGCAGGTCGGTCTGGGTGTCTCGATCGGAGCGATCGAGAACAACATGAGCCAGGGCGCCGACCAGTCGACGGGCCAGGCAACGGATCTCGCGATCCAGGGCCAGGGCTTCTTCCAGGTCGCCAACTCAACGGCGGCGACCGGTGGTTCCAACGCCGAGCAGGGAACCGGCGGTGACGGCGGCCCGACGGGCGTGCTGACCACCAACGGCTCGCCGACGATCGACTCGACCTCGATCGGTTACACCCGCGCGGGCAACTTCAAGGTCAGCGCGCAGGGCTACCTGGTGACACAGGGCGGCCAGTACGTGCTCGGCCAGGCGACGCCGAGCACCACAGGGGCGACCCAGAGCTCGGACCCTGGCGTGGCGATCCAGATCCCGACCGGCGCCACCGACGTCGCGATCAGCTCGACCGGCGAGGTCACCTACAGCTACAACAACACGCAGTACACCGCCGGCTACCTGCAGATGGCGACGTTCAACAACAACGCCGGCCTCTCGCGCGACGGCGACTCGCTGTGGAGCGCCACGACGGCGTCGGGCGCGGCGAGCGTCGCCACCGCGGGCGTCGCAGGCATCGGCTCGCTGCAGTCCGGCGAGCTCGAGTCCTCCAACGTCGACATGGCGACGGAGTTCGCCAACATGATCGACGCGCAGAACGGCTACGAGGCCGACTCGAAGGTCATCACCACGGCCAACCAGATGCTCCAGACCCTGGTGCAGATGCCGGCCTGATTTCGGTCACGGCGCGGGCGGCGCGGCATATCCGCCGCCCGCCCGCGCCCCGTCCGGCCGCCTGAGCGCCACCCCCACCAACTTCTCGAGGACCAAGACAATGATCACCCTGCACCGACTTGGGCATGTGCTGGAGGCCTTCCAGCTCAACTCGGAGCTGATCCTGACCATCGAGGCCACGCCCGACACTGTCATCACGCTCACCAACGGTCACAAGGTCGTCGTTGCCGAGACGCCCGAGCGGGTCGCCGAGGAGGTGCGCACCCAGCGCATCGCGGTACTCGCCGGAGCCATGGACCTCCGCGGGGCGCTGCGCGCCTCCGGCCAGCCGGTGCGTACGCGCGCCTCGCTGCTGGCCGACCGTCCGGAGGGTGACAACGTCACCGACAACGTCACTCCCCTCCCCCTTTCGTCCAACGAACGCGCCGCCCGTTCCTGAAGTTCTCGCCCGTCCGGCCGATTGAACGAGTGATATGAAAGCCGCCACCGCAATCGGAATCGCCCTCGCCGCCGGCGGCATCCTGATGAGCGGGATCATGGGTGGGGTCTCACCGGCCTCGTTCATCGACATCCCCGCCCTGCTGATCGTGCTCGGAGGGACGTGCGGAGTGACGCTCGCCTCCGTCGGCATGGACGGATTCAAGCGCATTCCCACGCTCTACAAGATCGCGTTCGGCCCGCCCGAGCTCGACGTCACCGGCCGCGTGCAGCAGCTCGTGGGCTTCGCCGAGCAGGCGCGCCGCGAGGGTCTGCTGGCGCTCGACGCACAGACGAAGGACATCGAGGACAACTTCACCCGCAAGGGCATGCAGCTCGTCGTCGACGGCTCGGATCCCGAGCTCGTCGCCGAGGTCCTGGAGGCCGAGATCGAGGGCATGCAGGCCCGCCACCACGAGGGCGCGGCGCCGTTCGAGAAGGCCGGCGGCTTCGCCCCGACGATGGGAATCATCGGAACCGTCATGGGCCTCGTGCACGTGCTCTCCAACCTTTCCGCGCCGTCCACGCTCGGCCCGGCGATCTCCTCGGCGTTCATCGCAACGCTGATGGGCGTCAGCTCGGCCAACGTCGTCTACCTGCCCGTCGCCAACCGCCTGAAGGCGCTCGACAAGCAGGAGTCAGCGCTGCGCAACCTGACGCTCGAGGGGATTCTGGCCGTCCAGGCCGGCGACAACCCGCGCGTCGTCGCCGAGAAGCTCGGCTCGTTCGTCCCGCCCGCCGAGCGCGAAGGCGAGGACGGCGGCGGTGGCAACGCCGAGACCGAAGTCCCGCAGCAGGAGGCCGCCTGATGTCCTCGGCACGCCGGGGCGGCCGGCGCAAGAAGGGCGGCCACGCCGTCGAGGCGGACAACGAGGAGCGCTGGCTGCTCACCTACGCCGACATGCTCACGCTCATGTTCGCGCTGTTCATGGTCCTCTTCTCGATCTCATCGGTGAACATCTCGAAGTTCAAGACGCTCCAGGAGTCGCTGAAGTCCGCGTTCTCGGGCTCGATCCTGTCGGGTGGCCACGCGATCATGCAGTCGGGCTCGGAGTCCACGAGCAAGCACACGCCTGCCACAGCGCCGGTGCCGGCGATCATCCCGATCACGCCGAACGTCCCCTCGCTCCGGAACACCAACGCCCAGCAGATCGGCA
This sequence comes from Solirubrobacteraceae bacterium, assembly GCA_036501965.1. Lineage (GTDB taxonomy): Bacteria > Actinomycetota > Thermoleophilia > Solirubrobacterales > Solirubrobacteraceae > Palsa-465. The sequence continues at coordinate 12,607 of DASXZK010000095.1, read as the reverse complement.
ACGCGATGGTGAGCGCCTCCGGAACCGTCGCGGAGCAGAAGTCCTTCGAGGCCCTCAAGCGCCGCCTCGACGCCTACGCGCGCACTCACGGCTTCTCCAAGTCCGTGGTCTCCAACATCACGCGCCAGGGCCTGGTCGTGCGGGTGCTGACCGACAACCTGCTGTTCACCTCAGGCTCGGCGACCCTCAAATCCACGGGCGATCCGCTCCTGGACGAGGTCGCCCACCTGCTCAACGTTGATCGTAAAAACCCGATCACGGTTGAAGGTTTCACCGACAACGTGCCGATCCATACGGCGGAGTTCCCCACCAACTGGCAGCTGTCGACCGATCGCGCAGTGAACGTCCTTCTGTACTTGACCGACCACGGCGTCACCAGAGGCCGCCTCGGCGCGGCCGGGTACGCGGACCTCCATCCGATCGCGTCCAACGCGACGTCGACCGGGCGCGCCCGAAACCGCCGCGTCGACATCGTCCTCAACCGCGACTATCCCGCACCCTCCTAGCCCGACCCCACCATGAAAAGCAAGAAAGTCCTCATCCCCCTCATCCTCCTGCTCGTCGTCGGTGGCGTCGGCGCCAAGATGTTCCTGCTGCCCAAGAAGGCGAAGGCCAAGCCGATCGTCAACGGGACGATCTACGTCCTGCCCAAGCAGTTCGAGCTGAACCTCACCGACGGCAAGTACGCCACCATGACCGTGGCGCTGCTGCTGGCGCCGGGCCAGAGCAACGGCGCGACCGCAGCCAACGCGGACGCGACGACGCCGGCCGGCAACGGCACGTTGGTGCAGGAGCCGATCATCCGCGCGATCGTCACCAGCGACGTCACCAACGACTCCTCGAAGGTCCTGTTGACGGCAGCGGGCCGGAAGGATCTCCAGAAGGAGATCCTGCACGGCATCAAGACGCAGACCGACGTGAAGGTCACCAAGGTCTACTTCACCGACCTCGCGATCCAGTAGGAGCAGCGATGACCCCCGATCTTGACCTTCCCCAGCTCAACGACGAGAGCGCCGATCCGCGTGCGAACTCGGACCTGCGGCGCCTGTCGGCCGTGCCGATCGACCTGTCCGTCGAAGTCGGACGGACGCGGATGACGGTCGGCGAGACGCTCGAGCTCCGCGAGGGGTCGGTGATCACGCTCGATCGCATGGCCGACGAACCCGTCGACGTGCTCGTCAACGGCACCCCGATCGCTCGCGGGGAGGTCGTCGTGATCGACGAGCAGTTCGGCCTGCGGCTGACCCACATCCTCTCCGAGGACCCGGCCGCTCCCGCCGACCCGCCCGCGCCCGCCGCGGACGCCGCGTAGCGCCCCAAAACCGCCGGCTCACGGCGCTCCCGCGGCGGTTAACCCGCGCGGGAGCCGCTCGTGCAAGTTCCCCTCAAGCATCTGGGAGTTCGAGCCGATCAAAAGAGTGACTTTCCCTCGAAGTCACCCCCTCGATGCGGTCTGCTTTCACGATCCTGCGTGGCGCTGCCCTGACCGGCGCCCTTACCCTCGGGTTTCCCGCGGCTGCCCTCGCGGCTGCCTCCGGGACCGGCGAGAGCACCCCACTGCACCTCGCCACCAGCGCGACGCACCACAGCAGCTCCTCGGTCGGCAGCGGCAGCATCCTGCGCACGATCCTCGCCCTGGTCATCGTCGTCGGGCTGATCTACGGAATTGCCCGCGTGCTCAAGAAGGTCAAAGGCGGCGGTCAGCGCGCGACCGGTGACGGCCTGCAGCAGGTGGCCACGCTGCCGCTGGCGCAGGGCCGCTCGCTCGCGCTGATTCGCTCAGGCTCGGACGTCGTCCTGGTCGGCATCTCGGAGTCCGGCGTGACCCCGATCAAGATCTACACCGAGGCCGAGGCGCTGATGACCGGCATCGCGCTGCCGCCCGTCGACGAGGACGAGCCGGTGCTGCTGCCCCAGTCCGGCGAGCGCAAGCCGCAACGGAACTTCATGGACCTCCTGCGGCAGATGACGGTGCGGGTGTGATCGGCGCGGTCCAGTCCTCCAACTCGGTCCAGCTGCTGCTGCTGATCGGGGGTCTGTCGCTGATCCCGGCGGTGCTGTTCACCGTCACCGGGTTCACCCGGATCCTGATCGTGCTCGGCTTCATCCGGACCGCGATGGGCACGACGACGACGCCGCCGAACCAGGTGCTCGTCGGCGTCGCGCTGTTCCTGACGCTGTTCGTGATGCACCCGACCATCGACCAGATCAAGAACGAGGCCTACGAGCCGCTGATCCACCACAAGATCAGCACCGAGGTGGCGATCGAGCGCGCGCAGGAGCCGCTGCGCGAGTTCATGTTCAACCAGGTCAAGCCCGAGGACCTCTCGCTGTTCATCTCGATGGCGAAGATCAAGCCGGTCCCGAGCACCCGCAAGGACGTGCCGACCTACGTGCTGATCCCGGCCTTCATCCTCTCGGAGCTGAAGACGTCGTTCGCGATCGGCTTTTTGATCTTCCTGCCGTTCCTGATCATCGACCTGATCGTCTCCTCGACGTTGATGAGCGTCGGGATGATGATGCTGCCACCGACATTCATCTCACTGCCGTTCAAGATCCTGCTGTTCGTCCTGGTCGGCGGCTGGGACCTGATCACCCAAGCGCTCGTCACGAGCTTCCACGGCTGATGGATCAGGACACAGTCATCAATCTCGCCACCCAGGCGATGACGCTCGGCGTCGAGGTCGCCGGGCCGATGCTGCTCGCCGGCCTGGTGATCGGGCTCGTGATCTCGATCTTCCAGGCGGTCACCTCGATCCAGGAGCAGACGCTCACGTTCATCCCGAAGATCATCGCCTTGGCGGTGATCATCGTCGTGCTCGGGCCGTGGATGCTGCGCCAGGTCGTTGACTACACCCAGAACCTCTACCAATCGATCCCGACGCTGATCTCAGGCGCATGACCCAGTCTGTCTTCAACGCCCTGATGCATCAGATCGGCCCGGGCCATGTGCTCGGGTTCTTCCTGGTGCTCGCACGGATCAGCCCGCTGTTCGTGGTGGCGCCGCTGTTCAGCTCGACGATGCTCCCGGCGCAGGTGCGCACGATCATCGCGGTCGCACTGTCGATCGGGATGACGCCGTTCGCGATGCACGGGCAGACGATCCCCAGCGACCCGCTGATGATCGCGGCGCTGTTCATCACCAACGCGCTCACCGGGCTCGGCTTCTCGCTGGCCGTGAGCGTGGTGATCGCCGGGGTCAACTCGGCGGGCGCATTGCTCGACGTGGTCGCCGGCTTCTCCTACGGCCAGCTGATCAATCCATTCGACGGCAGCCAGGGCGGCACGCTGACCAACATCTACTCGATGATCGGGCTCGCGCTGTTCATCGCGATCGGCGGCGACGCGTGGATGCTGCGCGGAATCGAGCACACGCTCGTCCTGGTGCCGCTCACCGGCGCGCCGAACATCCACTCGCTGGCCAACGGAATCGACATGGCGGCCGGGACGATCTTCGTCTCCGCTCTGGAGCTCGCCGCCCCGGCGCTGCTGGCGCTGCTGATCACCGACGTCGCTTTCGGGATGGTCAGCCGGGTCATGCCCCAGCTCAACGTCTTCGCCGTCGGCTTCCCGCTGAAGATCGGCGTCGCGATACTCGTCGTCACCGCCTCGCTGCCGTTCCTTGGCGGGTTTCTCTCCAACCAGGTGGCCGGCGCGGTCTCCTCGGCACTCCAGGCGATCTGATGGCCGGCTCGGACAAGACAGAGAAACCGACTGCCAAGCGCCGAAGGGAGGCGCGTGACAATGGTCAGGTCGCCCGCTCGGTCGAGCTCTCAGGCGGCGCCACGCTGCTCGGCGGCCTGATCGGCGTCATCGCCTTCGGACCGAAGATCGTCACCAACGCCGGCGAGGCGATGACGGCGATCTGGGGCCAGATCGCCGACGGCAGCTCGGTGACCTCAGCCGCTGGGCTGCACGGCCTCGAGCAGCTCGTGCTGAAGATCATGCTGGAGACGGTCGCCCCGATCGCGGGGATCTGCATCGCGGTCGGGCTGATCGTGAACGTCGCCCAGGTCGGGCTCAAGCCCTCCACCAAAGCGCTCCACCCGCAGTTCTCGCGCCTGAATCCCGCGGCGGGCATCAAACGCCTGTTCGGCAAACGCATCGCGTTCGAGACTGGAAAGTCACTGGCAAAGGTGACGGTCGTCGCAGGAGCCGCGGCACTCTCGCTGGTCCCGATGATCCTGCACCTCTCGACCGGAGTCGGTGCCTCGCCCGCCGCACTGGGGTCGCTGATGTTCTCCGACGCCAAGACGATCGCGATCCGCGTGCTCGCGGTCTACATCGTCATCGCGGTCATCGACTACGCGTGGCAGAAGCATCAGTTCGAGAAGGGCCTGAAGATGACCAAGCAGGAGATCAAGGACGAGTCGCGCAACCAGGACCTCCCGCCCGAGGTCAGATCCGCGATCCGCCGCCGCCGGATCCTCGCCGCCCGCGCCCGCATGATGGCCGCGGTGCCGAAGGCCGACGTGGTCGTCACCAACCCGACCCACTACGCGGTCGCGCTCGTCTACGACGGCACCAAACCCGCCCCGATCGTTGTCGCGAAGGGCAAGAACCTGATCGCCGCCCAGATCCGCAAGATCGCGACCGAGAACGGCGTGCCGATCATGCCCGACCCGCCGCTCGCGCGGTCACTGCACGCGAGCGTCGAGCTCGACCAGATGATTCCCGCCGAGCTGTTTGCGGCCGTCGCTCAGCTGCTCGCCCACGTGTACCGGATGGCCGGCCGTAAGGCCGCCGCCAGGAAGGCAGCGGCCTGATGGACAACATGCTGCGCAGGATCCTCGCTCACACCGACATGCTCGCCGCGGTCGGCGTCGTGGTTGTCATCTGCATGCTGGTCATCCCGCTGCCCCCGGTGCTGCTGGACATGTTGATCACGCTCAACATCTCCATGGCGCTGGCGATCGTGGTGGCGACGATGTACCTCAAGTCCGCGCTCGAGTTCTCCTCGTTCCCGTCGCTGCTGCTGCTGATGACCATGTTCCGTCTGGCGATCAACGTGTCGGTCACGCGCCAGGTCCTGCTCAAGGGCAACGCCGGATCGGTGGTCCGGGACTTCGGTCAGTTCGTCGTCGGCGGCAACGTCGTCATCGGCCTGGTCATCTTCGTGGTCCTGGTCGTCATCCAGTTCGTCGTGGTCACCAACGGCGCCGGCCGCGTGGCCGAAGTGGCCGCTCGCTTCACCCTGGACGCGATGCCGGGCAAGCAGATGGCGATCGACGCCGATCTCAACACCGGCCTGATCACCGACGACCAGGCGCGTGAGCGCCGCAAGTTGATCTCCCGCGAGGCCGACTTCCACGGTTCGATGGACGGCGCCTCGAAGTTCGTCAAGGGCGACGCGATGGCCGCGCTGGTCATGGTCGTGATCAACCTCCTCGGCGGGATCATCGTCGGCGTCGTGCAGCATCATCTCGCGTTCGGCAAGGCGACGCACGACTACTCGCTGCTCACCGTCGGCGACGGCCTGACCGAGCAGATCCCGGCGCTCCTGATCTCCGTGGGGATGGGCATCATCGTCACCCGCTCGGGCTCCGACGAGCGCGACCTCGGCGCCGAGATCACAAGCCAGATCCTCGGACAGAAGAAGGCGCCGCTGGTCGCCGGCGGAGCGATCATGGCCTTCGCGATGGTGCCGGGGCTTCCGAAGATCCCGTTCCTGCTCATCGGCGGAATGTTCTTCGCGATCGGCTGGGTACTGCGCAAGGATGGCATCGAGGCCTTCCAGCCGACCCCGGCGCTCGCCGCCGTGCTCCCCGCCGCCGGCTCCGCCAAAGAGCTCGAGCCGAAGGTCGCCGCGCATGACGACGTGCTCAAGGGCCTGCCGATCGACCCACTCGAGCTCGGCATCGGCTTCGGCCTGGTGCCGATGGTCGACCGTGGCTCGGGTGGCACTCTCGTGCGCCGAATCTCACTCATTCGTCGCCAAATCGCATCAGAGCTCGGCATGGTTATTCCGTCAGTGCGTATTCATGACGAGATCGACCTCGATTCCCACGATTACGTGGTCAAAGTTCGCGGTGCCGTGGTCACTCGTGGGCGGATCGTTGCAGGACACAAGCTGGCGATGAACCCGGGCGATGCGTTCGGCACACTGTCCGGTATCCCGACAACCGAGCCCGCCTTCGGCCTACCGGCCGTGTGGATCGCCGACGCCCAGCAATCTGAGGCGGAGGCGTTTGGGTACACCGTCGTCGATGGCGAGTCAGTCATCATCACTCACCTCACAGAAACGATCCGCCGCCACGCCGCGGACCTGCTCACCCGCCAGGACGTGCGCGCCCTGCTCGACCAGCTCAAGGAGTCCAACGAGGCGGTCGTCACCGAGGTCGTCCCGGACGTACTGTCGCTCGGCGAGCTCCAGCGTGTACTTCAGCGCCTCCTCACCGAGGGGGTCTCGATCCGGGACCTCGGCACAATCACCGAGGCCGTCGGCGACAAGGCACGGATCACCCGCGACCCGAGCCTGCTCGCCGAGTACGCCCGTCACGCCCTCGGCCGGGCGATCATCGCCCCGCTGCTCGATGGCGAGACCCTGCACGCGCTCACGCTCGACCCCGCGGTCGAGCAGGAGGTCGCCGCAGGGATCAGCCAGACCGCCGAGGGCGAGGTGCTGGCGCTCGATCCGAGTCGCGCCCAGGCCCTCGTCAAGGCGATCCGCGCCGCGTCCGAGGACGCCGCGGGCCGTGGCATCGCCAAACCCGTACTGCTCTGCTCGGCGCGCGTGCGCCGCCACCTTCGCCGCATGCTCGAGTCGACCGTGCCTCAGCTGCCGATCTGCTCGTACAACGAGATCTCGCCCGGAATTACCGTCGACACCGTAGGAGTCATTCGCACATGAGCACCTCTGCCCAGCACCCAACTCCCGCGACCGACACCCGCCCCGGCGAGGTCCGGACCTACCGCGGACGTACGGTCGAGGAACTCATCCCGCGCATCCGTGCCGAACTCGGACCGGGCGCCATGATCCTGCGCGAGCGCCAGGGCCTCACCGGCGGCGTCGGCGGCTTCTTCGCCAAGCGCTGCGTCGAGATCGACGCCCAAGCCGCTCCGAGGCTGTCCGTCTATGCCGACGACGACTTCGAGCGCCAGGCCGATCCGGCCGCGCAGTTCCCCGGCGGCGCGGTGTCGAGCCCTGCCGCCCCGGCCATGCCGACGACTCTCATGCCCGAGACTGCGGCTCCGCAAGCCCCGACTCTGGAGGCCGCCATGCCGACCACCCCGCTGCCTGACGCCACCGCGCCGCAGGCCCCGACACCGGAGGCCACGATGCCGAACACCACCACGCCCGAGGCCATGACCCCCGACACGACGACGCCGAGCACCACCACGCCGGACGCTACGACGCCCGACGCCGCGATGGGGACCGCCCAGATGCCCGAGACCGCGACGCCGGCCACCGCCGTCGAGTCCGAGGCCCCCACGTCGAGCGTCGCCATCGCGCCGGAGCCGGCCGTGCCGAGCGCCGGCAGGCCGCACGCGTCACGCCCCGGTGTCGCCGCACCGAGCGCTCGCACCACTCCGGACCCGTTCGCCGCGCTGCTCGCGCGCTGGGAGCAGGTGGCCGCGAACAACGCCTTCGATCCGGACGCGACCCCCGACCCGTTTGGCAGCGTCTCCTCGCGTGCCGCGGTGGAGACCCCTGCGCCGGCGCCCGCCGCCCCGGAGGCACCGCAGGCACCTACCGCGCAGACACCCGTGACCGAGGCGATCCCGCCCGCGACCAGCTTGGCGACGCAGACCGCCGAAGCGGCGGCGACGCCCGCTCCCGAGCAGGCCTCCCCGGCTCAGCCGGTCATGGAGACCCAGCCGATCGCGGAGACCCAGCCGGCCATGCAGACCCAGCCGACCGCCGAGACCCAGGCGGTTCCGGAGGCGGCGCAGACCGCTGCGCCTCAGCCGATGGCCGAGGCCCTGCAGGCCATCCAGCCCGAGCCCGCTTCCGAGCCGCAGCCGAGTGCCGCCATGACCCCGAACAACGGGTTCATCGCGTTCGACGAGCTCGGCTCCGAGATCGACGTCCCGGCGGCCGAGGCGACTGACGGCGGGGAGACGGATCCCGTATCCATGCCGCAGGCCGAGGCGCCCACGGAGATGGCGACCAGCCCCGTGTTCCGGTCGATGCCGATGCAGAGCGAGCCGGCCGAGGATCCGACGATGATCGAGCCCGCCGAGGCCGCTGTGGAGACGAGTCCCGTCACGCCGGCCGAGATCACCGCCCCCGAGGCCACGGTCGCGCCGGACGAGACCACCACGGCTGAGGCGACCACCGCCCTGGACGAGACCGAAACCCCCGAGGCCATCATCGCCCCGGAGGAGACCGAAACCCCCGAGGCCACCGCCACCCCGGAGAGCGACCACGCCGCCGAGGCGATCGGCCAGACCCGGCTGCGCAACCGGCTGATGGATCACGGTCTCAGCGCGCCGCTGGCCGAGCGACTGGTGGCGGACGCAGCGGAGGCCGCCGGCTCGCCGTCGGAGCCGATGCTCGTCGCCAACGCCCAGGCCGCGCTGACTGCGATGCTGCCCAAGCCGGAGGAGATGCCGGTGGACGGCGGAGTGATCGCGATCGTCGGCCCGAGCGGAAGTGGCAAGACCCGAGTGGTCGCCGCGCTCGCCGCCGCGTACGGCCGCCAGGGATGCGGCGTGACCGTCGCGCGGCTCAGGGGCACTCAGCGCGACGATGAGCTGGCGGAGCTGCTGGAGGGCGAGGAGGTCGATCTCATCCCGTCGATGACGATCCGCGCCACCGTCCGCGAGGTCGAGGCCGCACGGGGCGATCTCGTGATCCTCGATACCCCGGCGACGCGGGTCGGCGACGCCTGGGGCCTTGAGTCCCTCGCCGAGACGCTCGCGCGGTTCCTGCCCGACGGCGTACTGCTGTGCACGCCCGCCACGTTCACCCAGAAGGCGCTGGCGAAGCTGGTCGAGCATCACCAGCCGCTGCAGGTGGACGGGCTCGTCGCCACCCACTACGACCAGGCCGGCATGCTCGGCACGGTGGTCGAGCTGGCGATCGAATCGCGCATCCCACTCGGACACGTCCACAGCGGCCTCGATGTCGCCGATGCCATCTCCGCCGTCGACCCCCATGGCCTTGCAGGTGATCTGGTGCGATGAGCGCGGCGCCTGAACCCAACGCGACGGTCGTTCCGCACCCGTCGTCGGGCTTCCGCGGCACGCTGTGGACAGCGGCCGGCGGCGAGCTGCCCGTTCAGACCTACGAGCACGAGCACGAGGTCGTCCTCATGGTGCTGACCGAGCTCGAGGAGCCGCCGGTCGGCGAGGAGAGCGACGCGACGCTTGAGTACACCTCGGTGCGGGGCATCATCCGCCTGCACGGCGAGGCCGTCTTCAAGGATGCTTCGCTCGTGCACTTCCGCGCGGAAGGCGATCCCGAGGTCATTCAGCGCCGCCAGTTCGTGCGCGTCCACGCATCGCGCGAGGCGATCATCGACAGCCCACCGCTCTATGCCCCGCGCGCGACCCAGACGGTCGACATCAGCGGCGGCGGAATGCTCCTGTCCGGGGCAGACCACCTGCGGATCGGCGACGTGGTGCGCTTTGAGATCCGCTTCGGCGACAACGAGCCGCCCGCGGAGGGCGTCGCGCGCGTCGTGCGGATCGACTCAAACGGCCGGCGCGCACTGCGCTTCGAGGCGATCCACGAGGATGACCGCCAGCGTCTGATCCGCTACGTCTTCGAGCTGATGCGCGCCGCCCGCGCCAAGACTCGCGGAGATCTCATCTGATGGCCACGAGCCGCGAAGAAGCCACCGAGCGTGGCAAGAAGAAGGTCGACGCCAAGGCCAAGGAGCGCGAGGCCAAGTCCGGCAAGGACAAGAAGGGCAAGAAGGGCAAGGGCAAGGGAGACGGCGCTGACGCCGGGCGTCCAAGCGTCGCCAACCACCCGCGCGCCCGCGCGTCCGTGCGCCGGATCAAGGGTATCGGCGGCCTGGCCGGCTTCGGGATCGCCGCATTTCTGGCACACAGCGCCGGCCTGCCCGCGACGAGCGTGCTCGTCCGCGCGCTGCTGGTCGGCATCGGCGGCTACCTCATCGCCTGGGGATGCGCGGTCGCGGTCTGGCGGCAGATCGTGCTCGCCGAGCTACGCATGATCTTCGACCTGCACCAGGAGCACGTCCGCGGCCTGTCGGGCGGCTCGTCCGGCACCGACGGCGCGAATACGCCGTCGGGCGGTCCCGCGAACGCAAGTGGTTCCTGACCAGCACTGGTAGAGGTGTCCCATGGACGCGATCGAGCCGATCCTGTCGAACCCGTCGATCCTCCCCGAGGTTGGCGCCGCCCAGCGCTCGGCACCGGTCAATCGCGACCGGCACCAGCGCGGAGGGCAGGGCGAGCAGGGCCGCCGTCATGAGGAAGAGGAGGCCGTCGAGGTCGACGTCGACGGGATCGACGCCTCCGAGGAGGAGGACGTGGACGCTTCGGTCGGCGTCCTCGCGGCGCCGGCCCCACGCCTGATCGACCTCACCGCGGACGACGATCCCGAGCCACCCGCGCGGCGCGTCGATCTGACCGATGACGACGAGGCGCAGCCCCCCGCCCATCGCATCGACCTCAGCGCCTGAGCGCCCTCTGGGCGAGGCGCCGCTTCCCGCCAACATTGGGATCCGCGGATCTGTCCAACCTTTCTGGACACTCCGGAAAACATGTTCAAGTCATCTGGGGTAACGCCGATAACCGGAGGGACCGGCCGCAAGGAGCAGCCGGGGGACTAAAACCCGACCGCACCATGGAGGTGTAACTGTGTCCCTTTCGATTCTCACCAACGTCTCGGCCATGCAGACCGAGCAGAACCTGCTCAACTCGAGCAATGCAGTGGCGAAGGCCGAGCAGGACCTGTCCTCGGGCCTGCGGATCAACTCCGCTGCTGATGACGCCGCGGGTTACGCGATCTCCGAGGGCCTGACCTCTCAGATCAACGGCCTCAGCGAGGCCAGCGACAACACGAACGACGCCATCTCGATGGTCCAGACCGCATCGAGCTCCGTGAGCAACGTGCAGGACATGCTTCAGCGCATTTACGAGCTGGGCGTCCAGTACAACAACGGCACCAACTCCACCACGGATGACACTGACATCCAGGACGAGGTCAACCAGCTCACCCAGGAGATCTCCCGCCAGCAGTCCTCGTCGAACTTCAACGGCATCAACCTGCTCAGCGGCTCCGCCGGCTCGAGCGGCACGGTGACGTTCCAGGTCGGCGCGAACGCGGGTGACACCCTGTCAGTGACGTTCTCGAACATCGAGACGTCCACGATGACGGCCGGGTTCTCCTGGACCCAGGCGACCACCGGCGGCCAGGTCTTCAACCTCGGCTCGAGCACCGCACTGAAGGACCTGACCTCTGCGATCAACGCCCTCTCGTCCTACGCGGCCGAGCTCGGTGCTGTCCAGAACCGCCTGCAGTACACCTCGGACGAGATCTCCGCGACCTCGACCAACCTGTCGTCGACCAACAGCCAGATCACGGACGTGAACATGGCTCAGGAGATGACGACCCTGACCCAGCAGCAGGTGCTGGAGCAGGCCGGTACTGCGATGCTCTCTCAGGCGCAGAGCCAGCCCCAGATGATCCTGAAGCTCCTCCAGGGCTGATCTACCGGGCACTAGCCCACAGTTTCGCTGAGACCCGTCGCCGCCTTGCGCGGCGGCGGGCCCCAGCGTCAACAACTCGCCCGCGGCAGCACGGCTGTCACCGCGAGAAAAACAGCCCCGTTCCACCCAGGTCGCACAGCGGGGCTCACATCCACATATCCGATCCATCGAGGGAACGGTTGGAACGGGGCGGGCTGCTTGCAGTCCGCCCCGTTTCGTTTAAGGCATCCACACCTCGTGCCGACTATCCGGGGTGCGCGACCTATGAGCTACACCGACGCCATCAGCCAGTTCTCCGCCGTCGAGGCGCAGATCGGCCAGATCCAGGAGCAGCTCGCCGGCCTGCAGAGTGCCTTCTCCCCGGCGATGTCCTCCTCCACCACCACCGGCTCCTCCGGCATCTCCGCAGCGGGCCTGACCGGCGCTACCTCCTCCTCCGACGTGGCGTCGAGCGGATCGCCGGACTTCACCAGCCTGCTCTCCAGTGCCGTCGGCTCCAGCAGCGCGACCGGATCGACGACGCTGCCGTCGGCGACCGGGACGATGCTCACCTCCGATCAGCAACAGTTCGCCTCGCGATTGGCCGGCGACACGGGGCTCGACCCTGGGGTGGTCTCCGCCTGGCTCCTCTCGGAGGAGTCCGGCGGCGCGGCCGTCTCGCGCCAGAGCGCGAACAACAATGACTGGCTCAACATCGGCTACACCGACTCGGCGACGTACGGTTCGAGCGATTCGATCTGGTCCAATCCGACGACGGCCGCGGACGCGACCGCGGGCTGGCTGAAGGGTCAGAACACGATCCCCGGATATGGGACCGCGAGCGGTGGCATCCAGGCGATCCTGCAGACGGCAGGGGAGGACCCGTCCACGCAGATCGCTGCGCTTCAGAACTCGGGCTGGGCCTCCAGTGGCTACCCGGACCTCCCCTCCCTCTACGCGCAGGTCGCAGGCTGATGGCCGCCCTCGCCACCCAGGCGGC
>DASXZK010000094.1:0-55944 GCA_036501965.1 Solirubrobacteraceae bacterium | reverse complement strand
GAGCAGGATGTGCTCGGTCCCGATGTAGTTGTGCTTGAGAGTCCGAGCCTCTTCCTGGGCCAAGACGACCACCTGGCGGGCTCGCTCTGTGAATCGCTCGAACATGCTCTTCCTAAAGGTTGTGGCTGGTGCGGCGTCGGAGTCGGTCGAGAACGGTCTGGTTGGGGTCTCCTGGGGGGTCTGACTGACGATCCTGCAACTGCGGGGACGCCGACAGGGTCGTCTTACCCATGTATTCGGCAGGTTGACCGAATCCGATGAGTGCAAACGACAACTCTCTCAGGGCCATGCCTCAGTCTACCAACGGTCCTCGAGGCCTCCTGCTCGCTCGAAGGCCGCTGCGAGCGGGCTTCCCGACGTGATTTCAGGCTTGCGCGACGCGGCTCAGCGCACGCTACCCGCCTGACGCCTCGCCCACCGCGGAAGCCGACGGCCGCCGGCGCCGGCGGTCGCCAGCCACGAGCCGGCGAGGATCAACGCGAGCCCGACGATCGCCGTGTAATCGACCCCGCCCGCCCACTCGCTCTCCAACCCGACGCCGAGCCCCAGCGCGACAACCGGATTGACGTAGGTGATGACGGTCGCGCGGGCCGGTCCCGCCTCGCGGATCAACACCGCGAAGATCACGAACGCGGCAGCCGTGCACACGAGGCCGAGCGCCACCACGCACACGATCGCGCCCGCGTCGACCCGGCCGGGCGGCGGATCGAGCAGCGCCGGCGGTGTGAGGATCACCGCCGCGATCGCCAGGCTCGAGCCCATCATCGCCCGCGGATCCAGGCCGGCGAGGGCGTGCTTGACGAGCATCGGCCCGATCGCATAGCCCAGCGCGGCGAGCAGGATCGCCCCGGCGCCGATCAGCTCGGCGGTGCTGCCCGCGACGTCGAGCCCGACGAGCACGATCACCCCGGCGAATCCGAGCCCCAGTCCGGCGGCGCGCGTCCGGGTCGGCCGCTCGTCATGATCGAAGCGCAGCGCCAGCAGTGCCCCGAACAGCGGCACCGCGGCGATGATGATCGCGGTCAGCGACGAGGCGACATGCACCTCGCCAGTCGCGATCAGCGGGAACGGCAGCGAGACCTCGATCACCGCATAGGCGACGATTCCCCGCCACCGGCCGCGCAGGGTTCCGAGCGTCCCCGCCCGCGCAGCGAGCGCCATCAGCACCACGGCCGCGATCACGACCCGCAGCCAGGCGACCCAGATCGCGCTCATCCCGCCGCGCTCGGCGATCTCGATGAGCAGGTAGGACCCGCCCCACAAGACGGACATGGCGGCGAACGCCGCCCACCCCGTCCTGCTCATCGCACGAGATCAGGCCACGTCGATCTTGGTGATCTTCAGCGAACGCTCGCCGCGCGGGGTGACGATCCTGACGTCATCGCCTCGCTTGCGGCCGAGCAGCGCTTTGCCGACCGGCGACTCGTTGGAGAGCTTCATCTCCGACGGGTTCGCCTCGGCCGAGCCGACGATCGTGTACTTGTTCGACTTTCCGGCGGCGTCCTTGACGTGCACGATCGAGCCGACGCGGACCTCGTCGGTCGACAGCTCGGAGGCGTCGACGACCGAGGCTGACCGCAGCTTGTCCTCGAGCGTCGCGATCCTCGCTTCGAGCATCGCCTGCTCGTTCTTCGCGTCGTCGTACTCGGCGTTCTCGGAGATGTCCCCGAACTCGCGGGCCTCCTTGATGCGGTCCGCCACCTCACGACGACGCGCCGTGGAAAGGTGATCAAGCTCCGCCTTGAGGTCGGCGAGGCCCTGCGGGGTGAGGATGACGTCCTTTGGCATGGCGATCAGACCTGTGTTCTCGTGATCTCTGAGAGCAAGACCCCACGCACGCGTGGGGTCTTTTCACCCGCACCGGTCGCACGGGGGCGCATGAGTATAGACACGCGCCTGAGCGCCGAATTCCGCCGCCTGGCGCGGGTCAGCGCGAGCGGTGATGGTGGCGACGATGGGGGCGCGTATGCCGGCGATGCCGCAGCACAACCAGCCGGTAGGAGATCGTCGCCCGGTTGGTCGCGTAGTCGCGTGCGGTGATCTTGATCTCGTAGTGCCCGGCCTTGCGAGGCTTGCCCTGCAGGAGTCCACGGCGCCCCATCCTCAGTCCGCGCGGAAGGTGCGTCGCGGTGAAGCGCAGCTTGTATCGACCGGAATCCGTCCCCTTGAAATGCAGCTTCACGCGGTGATGGACGAGCACGAAGTGGTGATTCGGCCTGGCGATCGAGACGGTGTACACCGGAGCCCGAAGCGCGCACAACCCTCCGGCCACGGCGGCCGCGTTCGGGGTACCGAGCCCGGTCGCCATGTCATAGCCGGCGCTCACCGGGAACAGCCCGCGGTTCTTGCCGATCGCGTCGTTGTTGGCGTCGCCGGTCAGCGGGTTGGGCGCATCGATATCGGCAAAGTTGCCCGCAATCGCAGCCAGCCGGTAGATCCCGGGGTTCTCAAAGCCCAGCGATGCCCCACGGCAGGCGGGAAGCGCGTTCGCCTCGGCGGTGAGCGCAGCCCACAGCGGGGCGGCGGCGCTCGTCCCGCCCTCCGACGTCCACGTATGGGAGGAACCCGCCGACACGTACACGACGTAGCCGGTCGCGGGATCGCCATCGGCGCTCACGTCCGGGATCTCGCGGCAGTCCCCGCTCGAGTGGCACGGCTTGCCGCTGGAGAGCGAGTTGACCACGCCCAGGGCGGCAGCTGACCTGCGCTGGTAGGTCGGCATCGCCCACACCGAGGAGAGGCCGCCGGTCGTCGCGGCCGGCTGCTCGCCGCGGGAGGTCTTGATCTCGCCGTCGTTCCAGACCGCCTGTAGCAGCGGGTCGCCGGCGACGTTCGGGTTCCAGAGCCCGAGCTGTCCGTTGACGTCGGTGTACAGCGTCGTCCCGCCCACACCGGTGACGAACGGTTGACTCGAGGGGTCCTGGACCGCGAGATGGGAGCTGTCGAGCTCTGTCTCGCAACCGGCTGAGCCGGTGTCGCCTGATGCCGACAGCACCGACTGACCCTGCAACGCCGCCTCTTCGAAGATCCTGTCCTCGGCGCGGACGATCGACAGGTCGCTGTGGGCGAACGTGATCTTCGCCTCGCACAACCCCCAGGAGACCGACACGGTGCGCGCCCGGTTCTGGGAGACGATCTTGTTGAACTGCCGGACGCCGACCGTGAAGTCATCGGGCGCCTGGTAGACGATGACGTGAATGTCGGGAGCGAGGCCGATGATCTGCTCGATGTCGAGCCCGGCCTCCTCGTCGTCGGTGAAGTGCGGGTGACCGGTGTTCACGTAGGAGACGCGCGCGTGCGTGCCGTAGCAGCCCTGGTAGGTCGCCAGGTCCTTCGGGTTGACCTTCTCGAGCTCGTAGACGGCAACGCTCTGGCCGGCGCCGAAGTCCCCGGCGGCGTACAGCGCGGAGAAGTTGTACCCCGCCTGAATCTCGTCGGCCGTGTAGCCGCCGATGTTCGGGTTCTGCGACGCTGCCGCCGCGGCGGCGCATGGCTGGGGGCCGCCGGTGGCGATGTCTGCAACCGAACGCCCGGAAAGTGAGCTCGTGAGCGGACGTGCCGCGTGTGCGACCTGGTCGGACTGTGGCCGGTACACGGTGTTCAGCCCGATGACGGCGTCGACATCGGGGGCGATCTGAGCCGGCAGCGTCGGCGTGCGCCGATCGGCATAGGCGCGGCGGCCGTTCGCGGTCCGCACCGAGTCCAGGCGGGTCGCGAACGCGTCCTGCACCTCGCCCGCGGTGCCCGACACGCTCAACATCATGTGGTTGGCCGACACCGGCGAGACCGTCAGCCCCTGGGAGCGGAGCGTCCGGGTCACCGCCGAGATCTGCGCGGCCGTCGCCCCGAACCGGTCGGCGAACTGGCGCACGCTCAGGTAGTGGCGGTAGTCCGGCGAGCCCGGCGTCGAGACGGACTCTGCCAGGCGCTGCATGCCGAGCGGGTCGCGCC
The DNA here is from genome assembly GCA_036501965.1 of Solirubrobacteraceae bacterium. GTDB lineage: Bacteria > Actinomycetota > Thermoleophilia > Solirubrobacterales > Solirubrobacteraceae > Palsa-465. The sequence continues at coordinate 51,993 of DASXZK010000094.1, read as the reverse complement.
CGGTCAGCGAGACCGTCAGGTCGACTCGCGCAGATCGGGCCACCGACTTTCCGACCCGGATCGAGTGCGGGAGTCTGGCCACGGAACCGACGCGGGCTCGCGGCGCGGCCGCGGCCGCGGTGCCGGTCGCGACCACAAGCGCAGCAGCCATCGCAAGCACGGTCGTCCCTGTCCGCCTCACGCGCTTGATCACCGAAGACAATCTACGGCAAAGCGAGCAGTGCACGCGCCGCGCGCAGATCGGGCGCGCGCTGCAGACCGTCCTGAAGCTCCGTGGAGCCTCCGAGCCGCTCCACGTACCACGGGTAGAACTTGCGCAGGTACCGGCCCGCCCGCTCGTCTCCCAGATGCTCGGCCGCGCGCTCCATCACCCAGTCGAGCTCAGCCAGAATCTCCTCCCGCGTCGGCTCGATGTCTGGCCCGCCGAGCAGTTGGGAGAACAGCCACGGGTTGCCCAGCGAGCCGCGCGCGAGCGCGACGGCGGCGGCGCCGGTGTGAGCGAAGGCCTCACGAACGCGCTCGGGTGTCCGTAGCCCGCCGGAGAGCACGACCGGCACCGGCAGCTCGTCGATGAGCCGACGCGCGGCGTCGTAGTCCGGCCGCCCCGTGTGACGCTGCGACGCGTGGCGGGGATGCAGGCAGATGCCGGCGACCGCGCCGGAGTCGGCGAGTCGGCGCATCAGTTCGAGCCCGCTCTCGTCGCCGGGGCGCAGTCCCGAGCGCAGCTTGACCGTCACCGGAAGCCCGCTGCCGCGACCTGCCGCCTTGGCGATCTCGACTGCGCGCTCGGGCTCGGCCAACAACGCCGCGCCGGCGCCCGTCTTGCACACCTTGGGGACCGGGCACCCCATGTTGATGTCGATCAGATCCGCGCCGGCGGCAGCCACGCGCTCGGCGGCTGACGCCATCACGTCCGGGTCGCTGCCGAACAGCTGAATGGAGACCGGCCCACCCACCCCGGCCACCCGCTCGTCGGGGTGGATGCGCAGCAGTTCGGTGCAGGTCCGCTCATTCCCATAGTGCACGGCGTAGCTCGAGACCATCTCGGAGACGGCAAGGCCGGCACCGTAGCGTTTGGCCTGCAGGCGCACGAACCAGTTGCCGATGCCGGCCAGCGGGGCAAGGACGACGCGGTTCGCAACCTGGAGGCCGCCGAGCGTCCAAGGATCGGTCAGGGATCGGGTCGACGAGCGGGAATCGGGGCCGGCGGCCGGCGCCGGCGGCGAGGCCTGGCTGTCGCTGAGAACGCTCACGGACCGTTTCATGGTACGAATGCGAGCCGTGGAGATCGACTCGCTGCTCGCGCCCTGGGTCGCGCAGATGCGCGAGCTCGTCGACGGCCTGGAGCTGTTCGACGCGCACACCCACCTCGGGCAGAACGACCCGGATGGCATGCGCCAATCACCCGAGGAGCTGCTCAAGGGCCTGGGTCAGGCCGGTGCCGGTGGCGCGTTCGTGTTCCCGATGCACGAGCCGGACGGCTATCCGCCCGCCAACGACATGGTCCTCGAGGTGGCCTCGCGCTCAAACGGCGTCCTCGTCCCCTTCTGCCGGGTTGCGCCCAACGGCGGCGGTGCGGTCGCTGAGGCCCGCCGCTCGCTCGATGCCGGCGCGCGCGGCATCAAGCTTCACCCCCGCGCCGAGCAGTTCACGCTCGACCACCCCGCCGTGCGGCAGCTGGCCGCGCTCGCCGCCGAGCGCGACATGCCGATGCTCGTCCACGCCGGCCGCGGCATCCCGGCGCTCGGCGCCCACATGGTCGAGCTCGCCGCCGAGTTTCCCTCAGCCCGGTTCATCCTCGCGCACGCCGGCATCACCGATCTGGCCTGGCTGTGGCGGGTCGCCCCCGAGCATCCCAACCTGCTGTTCGACAGCTCCTGGTGGATCGGTCCGGATCTGCAGGCACTTTTCGCTTTGGTCCCACCCGGTCAGATCGTGTTCGCCTCCGACGCGCCCTACGGTCACACGCTCGTCTCGGCGCTCGCCCAGCTGCGGATCACGCTCCAGGCCGGCCTCTCCCCCGACCAGACCCGGCTCGTGTTCGCCGGCCAGTCACAGCGGATCGCCGCCCGGGAGCCGCTGGCGTCCGGCGGTCCCGCGGTCGGTGAGCATTCGCGGCCCGCGCGCGTGCTGCTCGAGCGCGTCGCCACGTTCACGATCCTCGGCGCGCTCGCGATGATCCGCGGCGATGTCGACGGGCGCGGGGCCGAGCAGCTGGCGCTCGCGCGGCTGGCCTGCAACGTGCCTGAGGGGTATGACGACGCGCCGGTGTTCGCGGCTGTTCTCTCACTGCTCGACGCGTTCGCCGAGCTCGCGGCGGAGGACCCGGAGAGCCGGCGACCCCGGACGCTGCTGATGCTCGCATCGAGCGTCGCGCGGTCGCCGGATGTGACGTTGCCGGCGCTCTGAGAGGCCTCGTGGGTGCGGTGCGATGCGCTGCCCGACGGTGGTTCTGCGTGGCGTTCGCGAGGTGGCATGCCGTGACGCCGGGTCCACTTCGTGTGCCCGACCTCGGGCCACGAAGGCACGCTCGAGGGCCTGGTGGCGGCGCCGTGCGATCTTTGTACACCGTGGGTGCGCATTTCTCGCATCCGCGACCCGGCCTGCGCCCGAGCGCCGGCGCGCACGGCGGCGTTGCCCGATCCGGGCTCCATAAAAGCCCAAATCCGACACATCCCCACTCGGACGACGGGCACCAGTCCAAGTGCGGGGCGCACCCTGTGCAACCCGATCATGGGCGGGTGGGGCCGGATCCTCGACGCGGCGGCGGTAGTCACAGCAGCGCCAGAAACGATCACGGCAGACCCACCAACCTACGACGCTGCTTGACGGCCGACGCCCCAACGCGCTACCTGCAACCCCCCAAGGGTCAGTGCGTCCCGTCCCGGTTGCGCTCCCAGATGATGCGCAATCCGGTCAGCGTCAGCCGCGGATCGACCGCGTCGATGTGAGCCCTCACGGCCGGGACGAGCGCGCCGGAGAGGCCGCCGGTGACGATCACCGGGGTGTCCTCGCCGAGCTCGTCGCGCAGCCGGCCGACGATCCCCTCGACCTGGCCGGCGAACCCGAAGACGATGCCCGAGCGGATTGCCTCGACGGTCGACTTGCCGATCAGAGCGCGGGGCTCGACGAGCTCGACCTTGGGCAGCTTGGCGGCGCGGCGGTAGAGCGCATCGATCGAGATTTCCGCACCGGGGGTGATGATGCCGCCGAGGTACTCACCGGCCTCGGAGACGACGTCGTAGGTGATCGCGGTTCCGAAGTCGACGACGATGCAGCCGCGGCCGAGTCGCTCGTGGGCGGCGATTGCGTTGACGAGGCGGTCGGCGCCGACCTCGCGCGGGTTGTCCATGCGGATCGGCATCCCGGTGCGCAGGCCCGGTCCGACGATCAGCATCTCGTGGCCGAGGTAGCGAGCGGCCATCTGCGCCCACTCCTCGGAGAGCAGTGGCACCGTCGAGGAGACGATCGAACCGTGGATGTCGCCGAAACCCAGTCCTCGCAGCGCGAGCAGGTTCTGCAGTCTGGCGCCGAGCTCGTCGCTCGTCGACTCCGGCACCGTCGCAAAGCGCCAGTCCTCCGCGATCTCGGTCGCGCCCTCGGCGTAGACACCGAAGTGCGTCTGGGTGTTTCCGACGTCGACGACGAGCAGCATGGGGCGCGGCGCCAGATTAGTGCAGCGGCGCGCCGAGGCGCGAGACGCCCTGACTGGGGCCGAGCGCCTCGAGCGCCGGGGCGAGCGGCGTGCCGTCGGGCAGGGTGAGGTCCGGGGCGAGCTCCAGCAGCGGCACGAGCACGAAGCGGCGCGAGGTCACCTCGCGATGGGGCAGCGAGAGACGCTCGGAGCGGAGCTCCAGATCGCCGAGTAGCAGCAGGTCGACGTCGATCACACGCGGACCGTGGCGGACTCCGCCCGCCGCTCGGCCGACCTCGCGCTCGACCGCCTTGCAGGCGTCGAGCAGCGGCTCGGGGTCGAGCTCGGTCTCCACCCGCAGGCAGGCGTTCAGGAAGTCCGGCTGGTCGAGCACCAGGCCGACCGGCTCGGTCTCGTACGTCGAGGAGGACGCCAGCACGGTGACACCGTGCGCCGGCAGCGTCGCGACCGCGGCGAGCAGGTGATCACGCCGCTCACCGATGTTGGAGCCGAGCCCGAGGTAGCCGACGCGACTCACGCGTCGCTTGCGGCCTCGCGCCAGACCTCGACCGACACCTCGGTGACGGGCAGCGCGAACGGCGGCTCGGGCTTGGCGGCCTTGACCCAGACCGCGTGTGCGTCGTATTGGGACAGCAGCCGGTCCGCGATCGCGGCGCACAGGCGCTCGAGCGTGCGGTAGGTGCGCTGCTGGGCGACGAGGTTGGCCACCTCGCACACCTGGCCGTAGTCGATCGTGTCCTCGACGCGGTCGGTGATCGTGGCGTCGCACTCGCCGGCATCGAGACGGATGTCGAGCAGCAGGCGCTGGCCGACTTCGCGCTCGGCCGCCGTCACGCCGAGATGGGTGAAGAGCGAGAGGCCGCTGATCTCAATCGTGACCTCGGGCTCAGGCGCCTCGTCGTCGACGTCGTCCTCGTCGATCTCCCCGTAATCCGGCTCGTCGTCCTCGTCGCTCATGCGCGGCCGACCGTAGCAGCCGACACGATCAGCGCATCGCGCGTCGGCGCGACGTCATGGACGCGGAACACCCGTGCGCCGCGCTCGTAGGCGAGCACGCTCGTGGCGACCGTGGCGGCAGCCAGCCCGGTGAAGTCACGGCCGGTGAGCGTGCCGAGAAACGACTTGCGGGAGGTGCCGATCACAATCGGCCTGCCCAGCCCGGTGAGCCGGGGCAACTGGCGCAGCAGCTCGAGGTTGTGCTCCACCGTCTTGCCGAAGCCGATCCCCGGATCGAGCCAGATGCGCTCCTCGTCGATTCCGGCACCGATCGCCGCTGCCAGTCGCTCCTGCAGGAAGGCGCGGACCTCACCGACGACGTCCTCGTAGCGCGGGTCGCGTTGCATCGTGCGCGGCTCCCCCCGCATGTGCATGAGCACGCAGGTGACGTTCCGCGCAGCTACCAGCGGCGCCATCCCGGCGTCAGCCCGCAGCGCACTGACGTCGTTGACGAGCTCAGCGCCCGCATCGAGTGCGGCCGCGGCGACGGCCGCTTTGGAGGTATCGATCGAGATGGTCGCCTCGAGCCCGGCTGCGCGCAGACCCTCGATCACCGGGACGACCCGCGCCAGCTCGTCCTGCTCGGAGACCGGGTCGGCACCGGGCCGCGTCGACTCGCCGCCGACGTCGATCATCGACGCTCCCTCCCGCTCCATCGCCAAGCCGTGCTCGACGGCCCGCCGAACGTCCGTGAAGCGGCCCCCGTCGGAGAAGGAGTCGGGAGTCACGTTGAGGATTCCCATCACCTGGAAATCCGCCGGTGTGCCTGCGGTCAATCCCCGTCGTCCTCGGGCCAGCGTCCCGTGCGATCGAAGTACTCCCGCGCCCGTTCCTCCTCGTCGCGATCGGCGTTGGAGCTCACGCCGAGGCGGAACAGCCAGTTGATCATCCACACCATCAGGGCCACGATCAGCAGCGCCACTCCGCACGCCGTCTCCACCGAGCGCGAGCTGGCAAGGCTCGAGTACGTGTCGCCCCCAACCGCGATCAGCGCCACGCCGCAGAGCGCGATCACGAGCGGCAGCCCTCGCCGCGTGAACTGGGCGAGGATCCGGCCGAAGGTGACGGGCTGTTCGTCTTCCATCCAGCCCGGACGTTACCGAGCAGGTCCAGCAAGCCGCGGCCGGGGCTGAGCGTCGACGGCGCGCCCGCGTACCTCGCACAACCACGGGGCGAGCGACTCGGCGTCCGCCGGGCGGTGGATCAGGTAGCCCTGGACCGAATCGCACTGGAGTTCCCGCAGCAGGTCGAACGTCTCCTCGTCCTCGACGCCCTCGGCGACGATCGCCATTCCGAGGTCGTGCCCGAGGCGGATCGCGGCGCGCACGATGAACGCGTCCCGCGCGTCGTCGCACATGCCCGAGACGAAGCTGCGGTCGATCTTCAGCGTCCCCACGGGAAGCGTCTTGAGCTGGCTGAGCGAGGAGAAGCCGGTGCCGAAATCGTCGATCGCGATCGAGACGCCCATCGCTCCGAGCTCCTTGAGCGTCTCACGAGCGAGGTCGGGATCTTCGAGCATGCTGTCCTCGGTGACCTCGAGCTCGAGCAGATGGGCGGGAACGTCGGCCGCCTCCAACGCGCCGGCGACCTCGCCGGGGAAGCGGGCGTCGAGCAGGCTGCGGGGGGCGACGTTGACCGCGACGGCGACCTCGAGCCCGCCGTCGAGCCACTCCCGGACCTGCGCGAGAGCGGTGCGAAGGACATGGCTGGTCAGGGGGCCCATCAAGCCGGTGTTCTCGGCGAGCGCGATGAACTCGCCGGGCGGGAGCATGCCGCGCACCGGGTGCGACCAGCGCACGAGCGCCTCGACCCCGGCGAGCGCCCGTCCCGGCACGAGCACCTTCGGCTGGTAGTGGACGCTGAGCGCCTCCGCTTCGATCGCGGCGCGCAGGTCGGAGGCAAGCGCGAGCCGGTCGGATGTGTGCGGGTCCAGGGAGGGCGAGTAGACGGCATACCCCGAGTGGGTCCGCTTGGCCTCGTACATCGCGATGTCGGCGCGACGGATCAACTCCCCGAGTTCGTTGCCGTGCGCGGGATGCAGGGCGATCCCGATCGAGGCGTCGACACCGATCGGGACCCCATCGAGATGGACGGGCTCGTGCAGCGCCTGTGCGATCCGGCCCGCCACCGCCTGGGCGTCGCCGACCGAGCGCACGCGGGAGAGCACCAGACCGAACTCGTCGCCGCCCATGCGCGAGATCGTGTCTCCCTCGCTGAGCACCCGGCTGAGCCGGCTCCCCACCTCGGCCAGCAGGCGGTCGCCCTGCTCATGACCGAGCGTGTCGTTGACCTCCTTGAAGCGATCGAGATCGATCACCGCGACCGCGATCCCCAGCTCGGTGCGGCGCGCCAGCGACAGCGCGTGAGTGAGCCGCTCGCGGAACAGGCCGCGGTTCGGCAGGCCGGTGACCGCGTCGTGATAGGCCTCATGACGCAGCTCCTGCTCGACGCGATCGCGTTCGAACACCTGGGCCAGCATCTCGCAGACGCAAGCACTGAGCGCGAGCACCTGAGGCGTGAAGTCGATCGGGTCGTCGGCAACGCACTCGATCACCGCGAGCACCGCGCCGCCCACGATGACCGGGAACGCGATCGCGCCCGCCAGTGCCAAACGACGCGGCAGCGTGTCTCCGGCAAGGTCGATCCCATCGCGGACGTCGTCCAGGCAGAGCGCTCCGCGGGCGTCCAGCACCCGCCCCGGGAGCCCTTCGCCGCGGGCAAGCCGGCGATGCAGGATCCCGTCAACGAACTCACGGTGGCTGTCCTGCGCGCCGGTGTGATGGGCCGCGGCGCAGCGGAGGTCGCCGGCCCCTTCGTCCGGTAGCCAGGCGAGCGAGATGGGACAGTCGAGGTGGACGCAGAGTGCCGGCAGCAGATGCTCGAGCGCCTGCTCGGCGGTGCGCGCGCGGTTGGCCGCGGTCGCGACCGCCGCGAGCAGCGCGAGCTCCTGCTGACGGTCGTAGAGCTCGCGGGTGGTGCGCTCGGCCAGCTGTTCGGCCTCGATGCGCGCCGCGCGCTCGCGGGCGAACAGCTCCTCGAGCCGGGTGTCGCGATCGTCGGTCATCGGGCGCGATGCCCCCCGTCGACGACGGCAGCGCACGGGGTGGGGGCGACCTCGTTCACCCAGGGAGAATCGGCCTGTCAGCCGTCCTGCTTGAGAACCGGCGGACCGATGGCCGACGCTGTGGCCCTGGGCGAGGGCCCGGGCGTGCGCCGTCGGGCCCGTCTCGGGGAGCCTTGAGGGACTACTCGGCGGTGCCGAACCCGGGGCGCGGCAGTGGCCGCGGAACCTCGGGACGCGAGCGCTCGGGCGTCGCGGGCGGGACGGCGGGAGGCTCGGCAGCTGCCAGCGCCTCGGAGCCGAAGACCTCCTGCTCCGAGCGGCCGTCGAGGAGCGCCTCGAACTCGTCCTTCTCGATCGTCTCGCGCTTGATCAGGATCTCGGAGAGCAGCGTCAGCGCCTCACGGCGTTGCCGGAGGATCTCCTTGGCCTGGACGTGCGCGTTCTCGACGATCCGCCGGATCTCATCATCGATCTCCCGAGCGATCTCGTCGGAGTAGTCAGGCTCGGAGCTGAACTCGCGACCGAGGAACGGCTGACCCTGGTCGTGTCCGAACACTCGCGGCCCGAGCTTCTCGGACATCCCGAAGCGCATCACCATCTGCTTAGCGGTGGCAGTGACCTTCTCCAGGTCGTTGGAGGCGCCGGTCGTCACCTCGTCGAAGCAGATCTCCTCGGCGGCGCGGCCGCCGAGCGTCATCGCCAGCGTGTCCTGCAGCTCCGCGCGCGTGGTGAGGAACTTGTCCTCGCCCGGCAGCGAGATCGTGTAGCCGAGCGCCTGACCGCGGCTGATGACGCTGATCTTGTGGATCGGGTCGGAGTTCGGCAGGTAGTGGCCCACGATCGCGTGGCCCATCTCGTGGTATGCGGTGATCCGCCGCTCCTTGGCGGACATCACGCGTGTCTTCTTCTCGGGGCCGGCGATCACGCGCATGATCCCTTCCTCGAGCTCGATCTGGCTGATCTCGCGCTTGCCGTTGCGGGCGGAAAGCAGGGCCGCCTCGTTGACGAGGTTCGAGAGGTCGGCACCGGTGAAGCCGGGCGTCTGGCCGGCGAGCACGTCGACGTCGATCTCCCGCGCGAGCGGCTTGCCGCGCGTGTGGACCTCGAGGATCTTCCTGCGGCCGAGACGGTCGGGCCGGTCGACGACGATCTGGCGGTCGAACCGGCCGGGGCGCAGCAGCGCCGGGTCGAGGATGTCCGGCCGGTTGGTGGCGGCGATCAGGATGATGTTGTCCTTCATCTCGAAGCCGTCCATCTCGACGAGCAGCTGGTTGAGCGTCTGCTCACGCTCATCGTGGCCGCCGCCGAGCCCGGCACCGCGGTGGCGCCCGACGGCGTCGATCTCGTCCATGAAGATGATGCAGGGGGAGTTCTGCTTGGCCTGCTCGAACAGGTCACGGACGCGGCTGGCGCCGACGCCGACGAACATCTCCACGAAGTCCGATCCGCTGATCGAGAAGAACGGCACGCCCGCCTCCCCGGCCACCGCGCGGGCCAGCAGCGTCTTGCCGGTGCCCGGAGGACCGTAGAGCAGCACACCCTTGGGGATCCGGGCGCCGAGCGCCTGGAATTTCTTCGGGTTCTCCAGGAACTCCTTGATCTCGTGCAGCTCCTCAACGGCCTCGTCGACCCCGGCGACGTCCCGGAAAGTGATCTTCGGCGAGTCGACCGACATTCGCTTGGCGCGCGATTTGCCGAACGACATCACCTTCGAGCCCCCGCCCTGGACCTGGTTCATCAGGAACAACCAGAACGCGATGAACAGGATCACGGGCAGCAGATAGGTGGCGAGCGTGAGCCAGATGCTGGAGGAGGTGTTGTGGACCGACACCGATTGCGCCGGAACGCCGTCCTTGACCGCCTCCGTGGAGATCGAGTTGGCCGCGTTGGCCGGATAGCCGGCGGTGTAGGACTTCCCGTCCTTGAGCGTGACGGTCGCACTGTTGGACTTCGGGTCGAGCGCCAGCTTGCTGACCTTGTGCTGCTGCAGCTGCACGATCAGGTTGCCGTACGTGTCGTTCGGCGCGCTCGAGTGACTCCCGATGAGCTTCTGGGCGAAGAACGCCAGGACGACGACGATCAGAATCGGAAACGCGGCGCTCTTGAAGAACCTGCTCATAACAGTGGCCCGGGAAAGTGAATCGGCTCCACGCCCCAACAGCTTGAGCGAAGGTGGCGCCGCGGACCAGTGAGCGTAGCAGCAGAACCTCGCCGCGCCCCCCGGTGACGTGGGGCGATGCGGGGCGGGGAGCTATTCCTCAAGCGCCGCCACGTAGGGCAGATTGCGGTAGCGCTCGGCGTGGTCGAGACCGTACCCGATCGCGAACTCATCGGGGATCTCGAAGCCGACGTAGCGGGTCTTGAGGTCGACCTTACGCCGCTCGGGCTTGATCAGCAGCGCGCACACCTCGAGCGAGGCGGGTTGACGCCCGGCGAGATTGCGCAGGAGGTATTGCAACGTCAGACCTGAGTCGACGATGTCCTCGACGATCAGCACGTGGCGACCCTCGATCACCGCGTCGAGGTCCTTGAGGATGCGCACCACACCAGAGGACCGCGTCGCGGACCCGTAGGAGGCGACCGCCATGAAATCGACCTCGACGGGGATCGTCAGCCGCCTCATCAGGTCCGAGACGAAGAACACGGCGCCCTTGAGCACACCGATCAGGAGCAGGTCACGTCCCGCGTAGTCGCGGTTGATCTCCTCGGCAAGCTCGCCGACCCGGCGGTTGAGGTCCTCGGCGCCGACGAGGATCTTGCCGATCGGGGGCTCGCCACTCATGCTGCGCCGGAGTCTATGTCGAGCGGCGGGTGGGATGAGACGCGGGGTGGGACGGGCGGCGTGAGATCGAAGCGCACCACCCCTGCCTGGACGCTCGCGCGCACACCGTGGGGTAGGTGCAGCGACGCTGTCCCGTGCGCCGGAAGGCCTGCCACCTCCTCCGCGCGACGGGCCACGCCGGCCGCGGGCTCACCAGCGGCGCGGTCGGCGAGCTGCTGCACGATCAACCGGCGCAACGCGGGCGGCTGAGCGCGGAGCACCTCGAGCCGCACCGTGCCCGGAGCCTCGCCGGCGAGCGCGGCGTCAACGATCTCGTCGAGCACGGCCGACTCGTCGGCGAGCACCTCCGCGGCCGCCGCCAGATTCGCGACCGCGGCGGGATGGACGCGCTCGAGAGCCGGTAGCAGCCCGGCGCGGATGCGAGAACGGGCATACGCGGGAGAGTCGTTGCTCTCGTCGTCGCGGTAGCGCAGGCCGCGCGCGCGGCAGTGCGCGGTCGTCTGTTCGCGAGTCGCGGTGAGCAGCGGCCGCAGGAGCGCGGGAACGCCCGGCCGGGCGGGCGTCTGCGGGCGCATCCCGAGCAGTGCCCGGCGGCTCGGCGAGGAGGCGAGGCGGTAGAGGATCGTCTCCGCCTGGTCGCTGGCGGTGTGCCCGGCGGCGATCGCTGCCGGGGTGGCCTCCCCGGTCTCGGGCGAGCGCGCCCGATCAAGCTCGGCGGCGAGTTCCGCCGCGGCCGCATAGCGCTCTCGCCGCGCCCACGCCTGGACGTTGCCGTCGTCGGGCCGGTGGCGCGGATGGCGCACGGCGAGCGCAACGCCGATCTCCCCGCACATCACCTCGCAGTGGCGGGCATCGGCCGCGGCGGCGGCGCGCAGCCCGTACTCAACGTGCAGCGCGCGGACCGCGCCTCGCCCCGCGATCCGCACCGCGACATCGAGCAGGCAGGTCGAGTCGCGTCCACCGGAGTACATGACCACGAGCGGCCGGCCGGGCCCGATCAGCCCCGCGGCGCGAACCAGCTCGACGAGGTCGGTCATCGTCCACCCCCTTGACGGACGCCGGCGGGTGTTGCGCCACGCGCGCGCGTCACCACGAGCAGCTCGATCGGCGCCTGGAAGCCCTTCAGCCGCACGTCCCCGATCGGCTCAAAGCGCAGCCGCGCGGGATGACCGGCGCGCCGGACCTGGTCGGCGACGGGCGAGGTGACGAGCACCTCGCCGCCCCCGGCACGTGCGACCACCCGCGCGGCGATGTTCACGTCACGTCCGTAATAGTCACCGTCGCGGTAGAGCGCGGCGCCGTCGTGGACCGCGATCCGCGGGCGGGGCCGCTCCGGATGGGCCTCCAGGAAGGCGACCGCCCATTGCGCCAGCTGGGCGGCGTCGGTGCCGATCACCATCACCTCGTCGCCGATGGTCTTGATCACGCGTGCGTTCTCGGGCAGCGAGCGCTCGACCGCCTCGACGAACCGCTCGACCGCGTCGACAGCGGTGAGCTCCCCCTCCTCTTCGGTCAGTTGGGTGTACCCGGTGAGGTCGGCGAACGCGATCGCGACCCGCATGCGACCGAGGCCGCTCTCGGCGCCCTCGAGGTCGGCCTCCATGTGACCGACGACGTCCTGCTCGACGAAATGCTGCAGGTACCGCTGGTGGATCGCGGCGAGGATCGGCGTCGATAGTGGCAGCGCAACCCGGGTGAGGCGGTCCATTCGCTCGGCGGTCTCGACGCCGGTGTGCCCGGCGCGCATCAGCGGCTCGTGCACGTAGAGATGGAACAGCCGCACCTCGGCGTCCGCGATCCGCGCGATCGCCTGGCCGTACACGCGCATCAGCTGCAGCAGCGCGACGAGCGGGAACCCCGCGTCGAGCACGCGGGCGATATCGCGCAGGAGCTGGAGCTCGTCGGCGCTGACCCAGTCGACCGGCGGCGGGCCGAGCCCGAGGCCGCTCAGCACCCGCACGATGAGCGCCTCGTCGAGACCGGTCTGCGTCGCGGCGAGCTCGAGCGGGATCCGCTCCTCCTCGAGCGGGAACAGATCCTGGAGGAACCCGTAGGCGAGCCGCCCGTCCCGGGTCGCGCGGCCGAGCTCCTCGAGCGTATGCCCGCGCGCCCGCATGCGCGCGACCACGCGGGCCTCGCCGATTGCTGCAGCGGTCCAGTCGCCCAGGTACTGGGGGATCAGCCCGCGCCGCTGCCAGGCGCGCAAGGTGGCGGGGGAAACGCCCACCCGAGCGGCCGCCTGGGCGAGCGTCATCGTCCCGAAGGGCAGGACCACGCAAGTTGACGACGGGGTTTCGTGGAGTGCGAAGCCCCGCCGTCCGCGGGACTGACGGCCCGCTGCGTCGGCTGTTGGCGCTCGTCACGTGTCCGGCGGCGCCTCGCGGCCGCCCCCTGGGGCGCGGCCACGTTCCAGCCTGGTGCCTTGCGTGTGTTCACAGGTCTACACCCGCCGCCCGCGTGTGTCAAACGTCACTTGCGCGAGTCCGCCGCCGCGAGCCGCGCGGCGGCCCGGCGCGCGCCCGGCGACGCCTGCGAAGACGCGCGATCGATCGGTACCCGGGCCATCCGCGCGAAGTCTATGGACCATCTACGCTGCCGCCCGCTGTGCCCGAGACGATCCACATCCGGCCGACCGCGCCGCTCGCCGAACGAGTGCTGCTGCCGGGCGACCCGGGCCGAGCGTTGCGTCTCGCCCAGTCGCTGCTGCGCGAACCGCGGATGTTCAACCACAACCGCGGCCTGTGGGGTTACAGCGGCGACGCGGTCCTCGACGACCGGCCGCTCACGATCCAATCGACGGGCATGGGTGGCCCCAGCGCCGCAATCGTGATCTCCGAGCTCGCCGACCTTGGCGCGCGAACGATGGTCAGGGTCGGCACGTGTGGCTCGATCGCACCGGACCTCGAACTGGCCGATCTCGTCGCCGTGCGCGAGGCGATCGGCGCCGACGGCACCAGCCGGGCGCTCGGCGCCGCTGAACGGGTCGCCGGCGACCCGGAGCTGTTGGCGCGGTTGCTGGCCACGCTCCCTGCGCCCGCCCGCGACGTGGTCGCGGTGACCACCGACCTCTTCTACGACAGCCCTCCGGCGGCTGGGCACGCATGGGCGGCGGCCGGAGCGTCCGTTGTGGAGATGGAGACCGCGACGCTGTTCGCGCTCGGCGCGCGGCGAGACCTGGCGACCGGCTGCCTGCTGATCGTCTCCGATCTCGTGCTTCCGGATCGGCGCCGGATCGACGCGGCCACCCTGGAGGCAACCGAGCAGCGCCTCGGCGAGAGCGCGATGCGGGCTCTCGCCCGGGAGTGAGGCCGGCGCTCAGCCGGCCGTGGGACCCGAGCGCTTGGACCGCGGCCTCGCGGGCGCGCGGGGAGTGGTCGCGGACGCCTTCGCGGGTCGAGCCTGCTTGGCGGACCGCCGCGCCGGGGCGGGCGAGGGATCGGCCCGCTCGGACTCCAGCCGCTCGAGCAGCGCCTCGATCTTCGCCAACCGCTCGTCGAGCCGCCGCTCGGAAGCGGACCCATCGGCGCCTGATAGCCGGCCCTCCAGCCGGTCAAGGCCGTCCTCGATCGATTCCAGACGCTGGGAGACGCTCCGGACGCGACGGGTCAGACGTTCCAGATCGCCGGCCGAGGGCAGGTTGAGCGCTCCCATCGCGAGCTCCTGAGCGCGCATCGCGCGCTCCCGGGTCTCGAACGCGCGGCTGAGGGCGCCGCTCACGATGGGGTTTTCGAGCAGCTCCTGCGCGAGGCGCCCGATCGTCTCCTCGCCCTGGCGGGTCATGCGGCCTTTGAGGCTGTCGTCGGGCATGTGCGCGAGACTCTATCTGTGGTACGCAGGCGGACCGCGCAGAAACGTCCGCCCTCAACCTCGACTCGAGGGTGAGCTGTGACGAATGTGTAGCGAATCTGTGACAAAAAACCCCCTCCAAATTGCACCGCTCCAGATCGACGTGTAGCGTGCCGATTAGTGCAGTTGTCGTGAAGAACATCTGGGGAACCACATCCATGCCGTTCGTCAACAGCATCACGCCACGACGCGTGCGTCATTTTGTGCTGTCGCTGGCGGGGGCGATGGCCTTGCTGTTCGGCGCCCCGGCGCTGAGCGCCGCCTCGACGGACACGTGCTCGATCACGGTCCTGGACATCGCCACCGGCGTCCAGACCGTCTACCAGAATGTCTCGATGACCGATGGCCTGACGGGCCAGCAGGATTACCTCGATGCGCTCGTGAGCGGCGGTTTCGTGACGCCGGGTTCGCTCGACCTGACCCAGGTCTCGCTGTCGGCGAGCTGCGTGCCCGATGTCACCACGACGTCGACGACCAGCTCGACCTCCACCTCGACATCGTCGTCGAGCACCACGAGCTCGACGTCCACCAGCTCGACGCCGACGACATCGACCACGATCACCTTCAGCGCGCCACCCAGTACCTCGACCACAACCTCAGGGTTGACCACGCCGTCGCGTACGACCTCGACCTCGAGCACGACCAGCTCATCGACGACGAGTTCCACGACGACCGCCTCCCCGACGCGTTCGGGATCGGAGGGCACCTCCTCGGTGGCGACGTCGACGACGACCCCATCGACCACGCGCGCACACACGAAGGCGCCCAAGCAGCCCGCGACCCGGGGTCACCAGAAGCAGTCCACCGGCAACCCGCTGCTGAAGGCGATCAACGCCGGTTCGTTGAAGCTCGAGGGCACCAGCACGACCGTCCCGAACTTCTTCATCGACTCGTTCGAGATCCCGCCCTTCCTGCTGCCGATCTACCAGGCCGCCGGCATCCAGTACCAGGTGCCGTGGTCGGTGCTCGCTGCGATCAATCAGATCGAGACCGATTACGGGCGCGATCTGTCGGTCTCGACCGCCGGCGCGGTCGGCTGGATGCAGTTCATGCCCTCGACGTGGAAGCAGTGGGGCGTGGACGCCACCGGTGACGGCGTGGCCGACCCGTACAACCCGGTCGACGCGATCTTCTCGGCGGCGCGCTACCTGCACGCCGCAGGCGGCTCAGCCGATCTCTCCCGCGCGATCTTCGCTTACAACCACGCGAACTGGTACGTCCAGTCCGTGCTGCTCCGGGCCAAGCTGATCGCCGGCATCCCGGACGGGCTGGTCACCTCGCTCTCCGACCTCGTCGAGGGGCGCTTCCCGGTGGCGGCGCGTTCACGGTGGAGCTCGGACAACGTGATCTCCAAGGCCAGCCGGCGCCGCCGGACGGCGGAAGCGTCGACCACGGTGTCGAGCGGCGACGCGACGGGAACCACGATCCTCACTCGTCAGAACTCCCCGGTGATCGCCGTCAACGACGGCAAGATCGTCGGGCTCGGCGAATCCAAGACGCTCGGCCGCTACATCCGCCTGCAGGACGCGACCGGCAACACCTACACCTACGCCCACCTCGGTCGCGTCGCCACGCACTACGCCGCTCCCAAGGCGGTGAAGATCAGCGCGCTCGACATCGCCAAGGAACTGTCGGTCCCGAAGATCAAGGCGCCCTCCCAGGCCGCGAGCGCGGGCACACAGTCCGCGGTGCGGGTCTCGGGGAACACGATCACGCCGACCGCCGACTCCGCGCTCATCGCCGACTCGACGCACACGACGGCCGCCTCGGAGCATGTCGCCTCGCATCACGTCGCGACGCACCACGTCCCGGCGGCATCCGGAACGGTCAAGGAGCGCCTGTTCGCCCACCCGACACGGCGCGCGTCCTACGCCGCCGGCGGCCGGCTGCAGCTGCACCACACCGCCACGCTGACCAACTTCGACAACTACTTCGCCGACTCGACGCTGCACCTCGCGCGCGGCCAGTACACGCTGCGCCGCCTGCGCGTCGGCTCGATCGTCGTCGCCGGCACGATCCTCGGCCACATCGGCGCCCGGAGCCACGGCGTCGCTCCGCACCTGTGGTTCCAGATCCAGCCCGCGGGCCGCCGCTCGCCCGACATCGACCCGGCGCCGATCCTCGATGGCTGGAAGCTGCTGCAGGCGACCGATATCTACCGTGATAAGGACGCCGACGCGTTCTACTCCTCCTCCGCCCGCAACCCGAGCGTCGGCCAGGTGCTGCTGATGTCCAAGCAGCAGCTGATCGAGCGCGTGCTGTCCGACCCGCACGTCCACATTTACGCCTGCGGACGCCGTGACGTCGGCGCCGGGCTCGTCGACCGGCGCGTGCTCGCCGTGCTCGAGTTCCTCGCCGACTCAGGGCTCAGTCCGACGGTCTCCGGCCTCGTGTGCGGCGCGGGACAGGGCTCGATCGACGGCACCGGCAAGACCGGTGAGAGCGTCGACATCAGCGCAATCAACGGGACCCCCGTCTCCGGCCATCAGGGTGTCGACTCGGTCACCGCGGTGGCGATCCGTCGCCTGCTCTCGCTCCAGGGCCTGATGGCACCGGACAACATCGTGAGCGACACGCCGTTCAAGGGCCAGAGCACCGTACTCGCGCTGCCCGACCACACAAATCGCATCCAGGTCAGCTTCACGCCGTACTACGGCGCGGACCGCAAGCAGTCCGAGCAGGCACAGGCGTACCTGAAGCCCGCTCAGTGGACGAAGCTGATCAACCAGATCGGCACCATCTCCGAGCCGTCGGTGCCGCTCACCACCAGCCGCTACGCGGTCAAGCGCTGAGCGCCACCGCCGGCGCGCTGTTCCGATTCGCCCAGGTCGAGCTGGCATGGCCGCTCGGGCCGCCGGACGGTCGCCACGTGCTCCGCGCCGGCGGCGCGCCGCAGGGGGCGCAGGCCCGCCCGATCAGCCACGTCGTCGTACTCGCCTCGCTCGACGCGCCGCGGCGAGGCGTCGCGCTCCGCGGGCGCGGGCGCACCCGTCCGGCGGAGCCCGAGTCCGGCCCGGCCTCGGTGACAAGCGGCCGGGCCACCGTGATCTCGGTGCGTGACCACTTCCCGGATGAGGCGGCCGCGCGCACCTGGCTGGACGCAGCGGGCGAGCCGGAGCTCGCGGACGGCCTCGACGTGCTCGCGCGGTTGCTCCACGCCCACCGCATCGCCACCGCCGATCCGTGGCTCCCACCCGTCTCCCGCGACCGTCTGATCGCCGCACGGCTCGGCTTTGGCGCAGGTGAGCAGGTCGCCGACGGACGGTGGACGACGGCCCGCGAGTTCATCGAGCCGGCCGGACCGGTGCCTGGGCCGCGCCGCCGGCGGGCGCTCGGGGGCTCCGAGGCCCGCCTCGCCTCACTACTCGCCGGGGCTGAGCGGCCGCTCGCCGCCGAAGAGCTCGCACTCCGCGCCCGGCTCGACCTCGACTCCGAGCGCCCGCGCGAGGCGGCCCTGCAGCTGCTCGTCGCGCTCGATGCCGGGATCGCCGAGCTGGCCGCACTCTCCCCCGCCCTCTCCGAGCGCATCGCCGGGCTGCGGGAGCGACGCTCGTCGACCGCCGCCGCCGCCCAGGCGGCGCTCACCGGCACTCCGTCGCCCGCAGCGCAGCGAGAGGTCGCGGAGACCCTCGGAATGCTCGAGGCGGCGTTGCGCGCCCGGCTCGCGGGTGAGTGAAGTCGAATAGGCTTCGCTCATCGAGAGGCTGCCAGACACCGTCGACCCGTATCCCGGGATCTCATCCAAGGCCTACGAGCATCCCGCCGATCGCGCCGCGACGGCAGCTCTGCACGCGGTGCCGATGCTCGACACGGTCGTGCGCCGGCTCGTCGAGTTCAGCTACGAGCGCGCGCTGCGCCAATCGTTCCTGGGCAACTCGGTGCGGGTCGGCGAGCACCAGCTTCCGGCGGTGTGGTCGGCGTATCGCGGAGTGGCCCACATTCTCGACATGGAGCCGGACAACGACGTCTACGTAACCTCCTCGGTGCAGTGGAACGCGCTGACGATCGGGTCCAAGCGGCCGATGATCGTGATCGCCTCAGACCTGCTGCAGCGGCTCGGTCCGGGCGAGCAGCGCGCGGTGATCGCACACGAGCTCGGGCACGTGCTGTCGGACCATGTGCTCTACACGACGGCGCTGAACATCCTGCTCGCGGCCGGCAGCGGCCTGCCGCTCGGGCTCGGGCTCCCCGTGCGAGCCGTGCGCGCGGTGCTGCTGGAATGGGTTCGCGCGGCCGAGCTCTCCTGTGACCGCGCGGCAACGCTCGCCGTGCGGGACCCGCGGATCGTGTGCCGCGCGCTGATGGTCCTCGCCGGCGGCATGCCCGCCTCCGAGCTCGACCTCGACGCGTTCATGGCCCAGGCGATGGAGTACGAGAACTGGGATGACGGGCACGACCGCGTGCGGCGCTTCTTCAACGAGCTGAGCGCGACCCACGCCAATGCGGTGCGGCGCGTCTCGGAGATCATGCGCTGGGTGCAGAGCGGCGAGTACGACCGCATCCAGCGTGGCGAGTACCGCAAACGCGACGAGGAAACCGACGTGCGTGAGGAGGCCGGCGACGCGTTCGAGTTCTACGCGGAGCGATTCCGCGCGCTGTTCCGCGAGCTCGGCGAGAACGTCACCTCGCTCGGCGACCAGATGGGGAGCGTCAGCTCTCAGGTCGCCGACTGGCTGCGCAAGCGCGGCGAATAGCGACCGGAACCTCCCGCGCATCCCGACAGCGGCGGCGGCGCGCTGGCAGTCACGGCGTTCCAGCCGCCGGAACGTCCCGCGCGCGCCGGCCATGACCTCGCGTGGGCAGCGTCGGCGTTCCAGCCGCCGGGACGTCCCACACGGCCTCGGGTGTGACGATCGCGTGGGCACTTTCGGGCGCCGCCCTTGACAACGGAATAGTTTCGATATATCTTTGACGCATCGCCGATAGCCATACGACATTCGGCGGACAACCAAGGACACCACTTCAAGGAGTCATCAATGACAGGTGCATACGCACTCAACTGGCCCGGGCAAGGCGCCTGGGCCGAGCAGTGGGGCCGCGGCTGCGGCCCGCAGGACGACGAGCCCCGCGGTCGCCGCGGCCGGGGCCGGTACGAGGGCCCGCGCGGCGGCTACGGCCGCGAGATGCGCGAGGACGACCCGCGCGGCGGATACGGCGGCGGCCGCGGTCGCCTTGGCGGTGGACGCCACGGCGGCGGCCGGCATGGCCGCGGACAGGGCCCGGGCTTCCCGCTCGAGGCACTCGCCGACTGGGCGATGGCCCGCGGCGGTGGCGGACACGGCGGTCCGGGCCGGCACGGTCACCACGGACCGACCCCGGAGCAGATCGAGGCGCTGATGGCGCTGCGCGGGATGCGCGGAGGTCCTGGGCCGTTCGGCCGCGGCGGTCCGCGTGGCCGTGGGCGACGTCGCCGCGGCGACGTCCGCCTGGCGGTGCTGCGGCTGCTCTCCGAGGAGCCGCGCAACGGCTACCAGCTGATGCAGACGATCGAGGAGCGCTCGGAGGGCCAGTGGCGCCCCAGCCCGGGCTCGATGTACCCCACGCTGTCCCAGCTGGAGGACGAGGGTCTGATCCTCTCGGCCGAAGCCGACGGCGCGCGGCGCTTCGAGATCACCGATGCAGGCCGAGAGGCCCTCGAGGAGCGGGCCGGTGAGCCCGATCCCTGGGCGCCGCAGCAGGACGCAGACGCTCACGCGATGAGCGAGCTCGGGCCGCTCGTTCTCGGCATCGGCAAGGCGGTCTGGCAGGTCGCCTCGGTCGGCGACGAGAGCCAGCGAACGAGTGCCGCCGAGCTGCTCGCCGAGACCCGGCGCCGGCTCTACGGGATCCTCGCCGAGGACGCCGTCGAGGCCGACGACACCGACCAGCCCGAGGCGTCCGGCGAGGCCGGCACGCCCGAGGACTAACCTCCGGCACGCATGTCGCTGACCGCCGACAGCTCGGTGCAGGAGCCCATCACCGGCCCGGCGATCGCCGTCACGGACCTCGTCAAGACATATGGCGAGGTCAGGGCGGTGCGCGGGGTGACCTTCCAGGTCGCGGCCGGCGAGGTGTTCGGCTTCCTCGGCCCCAACGGGGCGGGCAAGTCGACCACGATCAACATGCTCTGCACGCTCGCCAAGCCGACATCCGGCCGGGCGAGCGTTGCCGGGCATGACGTCGTCACCGAGCGCGACGACGTCCGTCGCAACATCGGCCTGGTCTTTCAGGACCCGACCCTCGACGGCTATCTCACCGCCGCCCAGAACCTCAAGCTCCACGCCGAGCTCTATGGGGTGCAGTCCGATCTGGTGCGCCCGCGCATGGAGCAGGTGATGGAGATGGTCGGCCTCTGGGAACGGCGTGACGGCGTCGTCGCCACATTCTCCGGAGGAATGCGCCGACGGCTGGAGATCGCCCGCGGCCTCATGCACTCGCCGCGCGTGCTGTTCCTCGACGAGCCGACGATCGGCCTCGATCCGCAGACCCGCCGCTCGATCTGGAGCTACATCCGGGAGCTGCAGGAGCGTGAGGAGATCACGATCTTCATGACCACCCACTACATGGACGAGGCCGAGTGGTGCGATCGCATCGCGATCATGGATCACGGCGAGATCGTCGCGCTCGACCCGCCCGAGGCGCTCAAGGCGACCGTCGGCACCGACCGGATCACGATCCACACCGACGACGATGAGGCGGCGATCGCCGCGCTTGCCGAGCAGTTCGGCGTCGAGGCACACGTCGTCGAAGGCGCGATCGTGTTTGGAGTCCCCGCCGGCGAGGCGTTCGTCCCGCGGCTGTTCGCCGAGTTCCGCGTGCCGATCCGCTCGGTGGCGATCTCGCGACCGACGCTCGACGACGTCTTCATGTCCTACACCGGCTCGACGATCCGCGATGCGGAAGAGGACCAGTCCAAGCACCGCAACCGCGTGATGATGCAGATGATGAACCGCCGATGAGCACGGTCCAGCCCTCCCCCACGCCGAGCGAGCCCGTCTCCAGGGCCCGGGCGCCCGTCGTCCGGGTCCGCGTGCCCGAGCGAAGCTTCGCCTCGGAGCTCCGCGCGATCAAGATCGTCTGGCGCCGGGAGGTGATCCGTTACGGCTCAGACCGGCTGCGGATCGTGACCACGCTCGTGCAGCCGCTCCTGTTCCTGTTCGTGCTCGGCTCGGGCCTTCAGCAGCTCTCGAGCGCCGGCACCCACGGCATCGACCTGAAGACGTTCATCTTCCCGGGCATCCTGGCGATCTCGGTGCTGTTCACCGCGATGTTCTCGGCCGCCTCGATCGTGTGGGACCGGGAGTTCGGCTTCCTGCGCGAGATGATGGTCGCGCCGGTGCGCCGCAGCTCGATCGTGATCGGAAAGTGCTTCGGCGGGGCGACCGTCGCCGGCGCTCAGGGCGTGATCGTGCTCTGCCTGGCGGGCGTCGTCCACGTCCCCTACAACCCGGTGATGATCGTCGAGATCCTCGTCCTACAGCTGCTGCTCGCGTTCAGCGTCACGGCGTTCGGCGTAATGCTCGCCGTGCGCATCAAGCAGATGCAGTCGTTCATGGGCGTCATGCAGATGGTGATCACGCCGATGTTCTTCATCTCCGGCGCGCTGTTCCCCGCTTCCGGGCTGCCCGGATGGCTCACGGTCCTGAACCGGATCGACCCGCTCACCTACGCGGTTGACCCCATGCGGCGGATCGTGTTCAGCCACCTGCATCTCTCGCCGCTCGCCCGTCGTGCCCTGGATCCGGGCGTGAAGTGGTGGGGCTACCGCGTCCCGACGCTGCTCGAGGCCGGCGTGATCGTCGTGCTCGGCCTGGTCATGCTGGGCGTCGCGATCTGGGAGTTCAGCGCCACCGAGTAGTCGCGAAGCCCGGCCACGAGGTTGTGACCGGGTGTTCACATCCTGGCAACACGACGGTCGGGCGTCGCCACGATGCTGGACGCATGTCTGCGACCTCCCCTTCCCAGCCGAGCGCGTTCGCCGCGCTCGACGACGCCAAAGTCAATCGCTTCCAGATGAAGATCATGTTCGTCTCGGGCATGGGCTTCTTCACCGACGCGTACGACCTGTTCGTGATCGGGATCGTCGTCAAGATCCTCACCGATCAGTGGCACCTGAGCGCCACGCAGATCTCGCTGCTGTCGTCATTGACGCTGGCCGCTTCCGCCGTCGGTGCGCTTCTGTTCGGCCGCGTCGCGGACATGGTCGGTCGCAAGAAGATGTACGGATTCGAGGTGCTGATCCTCGCCGCCGGCGCGATCGCCTCCGCCTTCTCGCCGAACATCACCTGGCTGCTGATCTTCCGGGTCATCCTGGGCATCGGCATCGGCGGGGACTATCCGGTGAGCGCGACGATCATGAGCGAGTACGCCGGCAAGGCGAGCCGCGGCAAGCTGGTTGGACTCGTGTTCGCGATGCAGGCGGCCGGCCTCATCGTCGGTCCGCTGGTGGCGGTCATCCTGCTGGCGGCCGGTGTCGATCACAACCTCACCTGGCGCCTGCTGCTCGGACTCGGCGCCATCCCCGGCCTCGCCGTCTTCTACCTGCGCCGTCAGATCCACGAGACGCCACGCTTCGCGACGGCGGGCGGTGCGCACGACGAAGCGGAGGCGGCGATCGCCGAGGCGACGGGTGTCGCCGCGGCCTCGTCAGGCCCGAAGGGCGAATCCAAGGCGGCCACCAAGCAGTCCTTCACCCAGGGCTGGGTGACGCTGGCGCGCAACCGGCGGCTGTTGCGGTGGGTGATCGGCGCCTCCCTGGCCTGGTGCTTCCTCGACTTCGCCTACTACGGCAACACGATCGCCAGCCCGACGATCATCGGATTGCTGTCGCCGACCGCCTCGCTCACCCACGGGACCTTGATCCAGCTCGGCATCTTCGTCGTCTTCGCGTTGCCCGGGTACTTCGTGGCGATCAGATACATCGACACGATGGGTCGCAAGACGATCCAGTTGATGGGCTTCGCGATGATGGCGCTGACCTACGGGCTGATCGCGGTCATCCCGAGCGTGTCCACCACGGTGGCGCCGTTCGTGATCATCTTCGGGGTCAGCTACTTCTTCACCGAATTCGGACCGAACACGACGACGTTCATCTATCCGGCGGAGATCTTCCCCACCGAGGTGCGGACGACGAGCCACGGGATCGCCGCCGCGCTCGGAAAGATGGGCGGGTTCGCCGGTACGTACCTGTTCACCGACATGCTGAACTCGTGGGGCATCCGAGGCGCCGAGGGCGTCGCGGGAGGCGTGGCCTGCCTGGGCATCATCGTCACCGCTGCCTTCCTGCCCGAGCCCAAGGGCAAGACGCTCGAGGAACTCGAACGAGACGCCTATGACCCGACCGCGTCCCTTGTTCCCGTGCCGGCCTGAGACCGTCGAGAACCGGTAAAGGAGCGATCACATGAGCGCACACATCATCGTCGGCGTCGACGGCTCGGACGACAGCATCAACGCCTATCGCTGGGCGCTGGACGAGGCAAAGGTCCGCAACGCCGAGGTCACCGCGATCTTCGCCTGGGAGCTGCCGATGATCGGCATCCCGGGCGCGTTCGACCGCGACGAGCTCGAGGCGGAGGGGATGAAGTTCCTCAACGACCAACTGGGCGGCCAGCCGAATGGCAACGGCGTCACGGTCCACCGGGTCGTCGCCCAGGGCGACCCGAGCACAAGCTTGATCGAGGCCTGCAGGCGGACGGACGCTGAGATGCTCGTGCTCGGTTCCCGAGGCCGGGGCGGATTCGGGGGCCTGCTACTTGGGTCGGTCGGCCAGGAGTGCGCCTCGCACGCGCCGTGCCCGGTGCTCATCTGCCGGGCCGGCGGCGAGACCCCATCCAGCTAGCTCTATCGGGGGGGCGGCGCCGCCCCCACTGGTAGCGTTCGGTCTGTGAGTGAGGGCGACGGCGGTGCCGCACCGGCGGCTCGGAAGGCGGGGCCGATCCAGGTTCCCTGCCTGCACAATCCCTCAAGCCACGAGGTGGCGTTCCACCTCACGAGCAAGCAGTTCGTGTGGATCGACCTGGAGGGTCCTAGCGAGGAGGATCTCGCCGAGATCTCCAAGCACCTGAAGCTGCATCCGCTGACGGTGGAGGACGCGCACACCTTCCGCCAGCGCCCCAAGATCGAGGACTACGACAACTACGTCTTCCTCGTCGTCTTCGGGGTGGATGCTGACACCGATTCGGGCGGGCGGATCCTGCGCGAGGTCCACATGATCATCTCCGGCGATGTCGTGGTGACCACGCATCGCCATCCGCACGCCGGCCTCGACGCACTGCGGGCCCGCTATGACAAGCAGCCCGCGCGCTCCGAGCAGTTCCTGACCTACGAGATCCTCGACACCGTGATCTCGTCGTTCATTCCGGTTCTCTCGCGCGTCGACGACGACATCGACGACATCGAGGAGCAGGTCCTCAAACTGCCTCGCGAGCAGGACCTGCAGCGGATCTTCTCGCTCAAGCGCGATCTGGTCGCGATGCGACGGGTGCTGACCCCGATGCGCGACATGTTCCTGCGCCGCGCCGACCACATCGCCGAGCTGCCGGGGTTCACGACCGACGACAAGCTCTACTTCCGCGACCTCTACGACGAGTTGATCCGCATCGCGGAGATGGTCGACGCCTACCGAGATCTGCTGTCCGGCACGACCGACCTGTATCTCTCGACGGTCGCCAACCGCCAGGGCGAGGTCAACCGCCAGCTGACGATCATCGCCACGATCTTCCTGCCGCTGTCGTTCTTCACCGGCTTCTTCGGCCAGAACTTCAGCTATCTCACGGGCCAGGTCATCAACCAGGACTGGACGTTCTGGGTGTTCGGGATCGGCCTGCTCGTGGCCTCGACGATCGGCTTCTGGATCTTCTTCCGCCGCAAGGGCTGGATCGGCCCGGATGCGGCGGCCAGCGTGTCGGACGGGAACTGACCGGCGACGCACAGGCCACGCTCAGGTTCACGGTGGAGGACCGAGCAGGCCGCGCTCAGGCGGGTGGCCAGCTCCCGAGCGGGTGACCGATCTCCCACTCGTGGCCGAACGGATCGACGATCCGCCCCAGGCGCCAGCCGTGCTCGTCGGCAGGCGGACTCGTCGCATTGGCCCCGGCGGCAACCGCGGCCGCGTAGGTGGCGTCAGGATCCGTGACGACGAGCAGCGTCCGCCCGGTCGCGCCCCCCAGGTGGCGCGGATCGAGCCGGCCGTCGCTCGGGGACGCGGTCGCGATCCAGAACGCCGCCTCACCGACGGCGAGTTGGGCCACGATGTCCTCGCCCTCCCCCACCCGGTGCAGCACGCGTGCCCCGAACGCAGTCTCGTAGAAGGCGATCGCGGCGGTGGCCGGTTCCACCCACAGCTGCGGCTGGATCGAGGTCATGGGCGAGCCCAGCCTACGCCCTCGGCCGCGGAGGGAGCCGTCCGGCACCCGGCATCAGCGTCGCCCGGGTCAGGCGGCGGCGGGCTGCTTCTCCTCGACGCGGCGGGGAAGCAGCGTCTCACGGGCGATCACGAGCCGCTGGATCTGGGCGGTGCCCTCGTAGAGCTGGAGGATCTTTGCGTCGCGCATCAGCTTCTCGACCTTGTACTCCTTGATGAAGCCGTAGCCGCCGAACACCTGGACGGCGTCCGTCGTGACCTCCATCGCCGAGTCGGCAGCGAACCGTTTGGCGTGGGAGGACTCGATCGTGTTGCGCTTGCCCTGGTCGAGCAGCACCGCCGAGTTCCAGGTCGCCAGGCGAGAGAGGTGCACCTTCGTCGCCATGTCGGCGATGATGAACTGGATCGCCTCGTGCATCGCGATCGGCACGCCGAACTGGACGCGCTGCTTGGAGTATTCGACGGCGAACTCCATCGCCGCTCGGGCGACGCCGACACCCATCGCCGCGACGCCCGGGCGGGTGCGGTCGAGCGTCATCATCGCGATCTTGAAGCCCTTGTTCTCCTCGCCGACGAGGTGATCCGCGGGGATCTCGACGTCGTTGAAGGAGATCGTCGCCGTGTTGGAGGCGCGCTGGCCCATCTTGTCCTCGTGCCCGTCGACGACCACGCCCGCGTCACGCGGGACGATGAAGCAGGAGATGCCGCGGTGCCCGGCCTCCTTGTCGGTCTTCGCGTAGACCGTGTACCAGTTGGCGTACTCGCCATTGGTGATGAAGCACTTGGAGCCGTTGATGACCCACGTGTCGCCCTTCCTGACCGCGGTCGTCTTCATCCCCGAGACGTCGGAGCCCGCGTCGGGCTCGGTGAGGCAGAAGGAGGCGAGCAGCGGCGCCTCGGCGAGCCGGCCGAGGTACTCCTTCTTGAGCTTCTCGGAGGCGGCGATCTGCACCGGAGCGCTGGCCAGTCCGTTGCACGACAGCGAGGTGCCGATGCCCGAACAGCCCCAGGCGATCTCCTCCTCGATGATGCAACCGTCGAGCGTGTCCAGGCCGGCGCCGCCGTATTCGACCGGGAGGTGGTTGTTCATCAGTCCGAGCTCCCAGGCCTTCTCCAGGATCTCGCCGGGCCACGTGCTGTCCCGGTCGTAGTCCCAGGCGACCGGCCGAATCTCCTTCTCGGCGAAGTCGTGCGCCATCTCGCGCATGCTCTTCTGCTCGTCGGTGAGCGTGAAGTCAACCACGTTCGATCTCCTTATGACACGTCCCGATTGACTGGTCAGTCAACCGCTCTGGTACGTAAGGATACCGCCCGCGGCGGCGTCCGCAACCCGGCGCGGTGGAAGACTGGACGAAGAGTGGAGCACGCCTTCGTGATCGTCGTCCTGGTCGTGGGAATCGTCGGGGTCCTCGGCGCGCTGGTCGCGCTGCTCGTCAGCCGCGGCACCTGGGACTCGCTCGGCCGCGACCGGCTGCTGATGGAGTCCGATCTGGGTGATCCCCGTGCCCCACATCCGCGCCCTTCGCCGGCCGCTCGCACGGCCGGTCGATCCGACCCGGCGGCGGTCGCCGAGCGCGATGAGGAGATCCGTCAGATGCTCGATGCCCGCAACCGCCGCCGGCGGCGCCACGGGCAACCGCAGCTCGACGTCGAGGCCGAACTCGCGCGGCTCACGAGCGCACCGCCCGCCGCGCTCGCCCCCATCGCACATCCGGGCGAGGGCCTCGACGAGGAACTGCTGGCGGAGATCCGCCAGCTGGTGCTCGCCCGCAACCACCGGCGCGCTCGCCGTGGCGAGCCACCGCTCGACGTGGAGGCCGAGATCGCACGGCAGATCGCCCGGCTGAACGGGTAGCCTGCCGCCCATGGCCGATCCACGCCGCTTCGAACTCGACGAGCTCGCAAACCGCCCGGGAACCTACTTCCACCCCACGACCGAGATCCTGGTCGTGGTCGATGACTCGGCCACGCTCGACGCCGAGATCTTCGACTCCTCCGACGACGGCCACGAGGACGCCGAGTGGGTGCTCATCTCCGATGAGGTCCCGGTTGACGAGCACGCGCGTGATGAGCTGCTCGAGGCCTTCCAGGTACGACTGGAGCGTCGCGCCGCAGGCGACGGCCCTGATGACGACGACGTCGAGGACGACGAGGACGACCTCGAGCCCGACGCGGACGTCGATCCCGACGACGGTCTGGACTAGGACGAGGACCGGCGCTCAGCGCGCCGCGGGCGGAGGGTCAGCCCGCGTTCTGCAGCAGCGCCGCGCACTTCTGCATCTTGCCGACGTCGCCGCTCGCCTTCTGGACGCACTTGGCGTACTTGGAGACCTTCGCCGAGGATCCGCTGCTCGAGGATCCCGTGCTGCCCAGGCCACTTCCGGTGAGTCCCTGACCGAGCGCCTCGAGCTTTGACCGCAGCGCGGTGAAGTTCTGCGCGTGGGCCGGGGCGGTGATCGTCTGCGGCTCGTTCAGGTGCGAGTAGTCGACGGTCAGGTGGATCGACGCCGAGGTGAGCCCACCGAGCTGAGTGGAGAGGGAGCCGTGCACCGGCAGCGTGGCGTCGATCACGAGACGGCGGAGCGAGGAGTCGTTCTTGTCGGTGTAGACGTCGACGGTCGGCTGATGAATCGCAGCCGCGACCTTCGAGGCCTCGGCGGAGGTGATGTGGGTGGGGACCTTCGCCGCGGCGGAGCCGGCCGAGCGCAGCGTGGAGGACTCCTTGGCCAGCACCTTGTTGAGGCTGAGCACGAATGCACGCACGTTGACGTCGGCGTGCAGATGCTCGGTGACCGCGCCGTCGACGGTCGCGGTGCCGACGATGCGCGGCTGAGTCACCCAATCCTGGGGGTTGATCCCGAATGAGGAGAGACCGGGCTCCGAGCCCGTGCCGGAGTGCGTGCCGAGCGAGTTCTGCAGCTTCTTGAAGTCGGCGCTGGGGAGCTTGTAGCTGGTGCCCTCGAGGGTGACGTAGCCCGCCGATCCGGTCGTCGTCACGCCGAGCGAGCCGTGCTTGCCGAGGCCCGAGAAGGCGATCGTCAGCGCGGACTGGGCGGTCTGCCCCCCGCCGCTGCTCTGGAACGGTCCTCCGAGCGTCAGCGACAGAGGCGCCGTCAGCTCCGAGGAGCCCTTCGGGGTGATCACGATGCTCACGCCGAGCACGCCGCTCTTGATCGAGTGCGTCGAGGCGAACGTCTGGCGCAGCAGCGTCGTCGGGTTGCTCGAGGCGGCCGGGCCGGCGGAGCCGCCTGAGCCGGAGCCATGCGAGCCGGAGGACCCACAGGCGCTCACCCCGAGCACGAGCGCGCCCGCGGTCACGAGCGGTGCCACGCGTCTCAGCATGCAACGTCCTTGTCAGCTGTCGCCCTCACCCAATCGCGAATGTAGCATCGGAGCGGTGCGCAGGACAGTGGTCATCCTGCTCGCGGTTGCCGCTGTCCTCACCGTTCCCGCCAGCGCATTCGCAGCTCCGGTGCTCGTGCTCGGCCGTCACGGCCGGGTGAGCGTTCGCAACGATCCGTACCTGAACGGACCGGCGCTCACGCCCGCCCCGAGCGCCGACGCGTTGTCGTTCTTCGCCGGCGGCTCCACCGGCGGGGCGGGCGTCTCCGGGACCGGCACCACGTCGACGACGACCACGACCACGACCACGACGACGACGACCAAGCCCAACCCGCCGGCGACGTCCAAGGGCACGGCGAAGAAGAAGAAGCCGCCGGTGACGTTCGCCTCCACCCTGGCGGCAATGGTCAAGCGCGGCCAGATCACGGCCGCCGAGCAACAGCAGGGCAACGCCGCGTTCAACGGGGCCCTCGCCGCCGAGAGGCACCTCGGCGGCACGCGCCGCGCCGAGCTGGCAGCCGTCACCACGACCGTCCACAACCTCGCCGTCGACGGCGAGCTGTGGCCCTCGCGGCTGCCGATGGTCGACGCGACGCTGAACGCCAACCGCGATTGGTGGGCGCATGGATCGCTGCTCGCTTACGGCCAGCGCGTGATGTTCACGGGCTCCGAGCTCGAGTGGGAGTACTACCCCGGACAGGGCATCCAGCTGCAGGTACTCGGGTCCTTCGGCGCCGCGAACGGCATGTGGCAGGCCGGACAGGACACCCAGTTGACGCAGCTACTCTCCGAGCTGATCCCGCTCGCCTCCGACCGTGGTGGCGGGCTCACCTGGGAGTACTACTTCACCTGGGAGGGGGGCGCCCCGCCGTGGACCAGCGCGATGTCGCAGGCGACCGCGCTGCAGGCGCTCAGCCACGCCTACCAGGTGACCCACAACTCGTACTACCTGACGATCGCCTCCAAGGCGCTGTCGATCTTCACCAAGACTCCCGCACAGGGCGGCGTGATGGTCCCGACGCCGCGGGGCGTGCGCTTCGTGCAGTACACGTTCACCCCGCAGACATCGATCCTCAACGCGTTCTTGCAGAGCCTGATCGGCCTGGACACCTTCGCGACGGTGAGTGGCAACGCGACCGCTGCCCAGCTCTTCAAGGAGGGCAACGCGGAGGCGCTGTGGGAGGTGCCACGCTTCAACACCGGCGCGTGGTCGCTCTACCAGCCGGGCGAGGAGGACGATCTGAGCTACCACGAGCTCGTGACGAGCTTCCTGCAGAAGCTCTGCACGCTGACCCGCGCGTCCGTCTACTGCACGACCGCGACCGCATTCACCGCGGATCTGAAGACGCCGCCTCAGGTCGCCGACCTCACCGCCCGTACCCGGGCCAAGCTGCCGTTCGCGCTGCGCTTCCACCTCTCGAAGATCTCCAAGGTCGGGATCACGATCCGCCGGGGCACGACGGTTGTGGAGGCGACGAGCGCGACCTTCCCCTACGGCGTCCACTCGTTCTCCATCCCCAAGCTCTCGGCGGGCGCCTACACGGTCACGCTCAACGCGACCGATCTGGCCGGTAACTACACGGCGAACCCCGCCTCGCCGCTCACCGTCACCCACTGAGCCCCCTCGCGCCGCCCGTAGACTCGGCCGACCGTGGCGCCGCGGACAATCCTCTACACCGGCAAGGGCGGGGTCGGCAAGACCTCAGTTGCCGCAGCGAGCGCCCGAGCGCTCGCCGCGGGCGGCCGTCGCACGCTGGTCATCTCCACCGACCCGGCGCACAGCCTCGCCGAGTCGCTCGGCACCGAGCTCGGGAGCGAGCCGTCCGCGGTCGGCCCGGAGCTGTGGGGCCAGCAGATCAGCGCGCAGGAGGAGATGCAGGCGCACTGGTCCGGGGTGCGCGACTGGATGGGTGAGCTGCTCGCCGAGCGGGGCGTGGACCGGATCTCGGCCGAGGAGCTCACCGTTCCTCCGGGCATGGACGAGCTGTTCTCGCTGCTGGTGCTGCGTGAGCACCACGCCTCGGGAGAGTTCGACGCGATCGTGGTCGACTGCGCGCCGACCGGCGAGACCCTGCGACTGCTCTCGTTCCCGGACGTCGCGCGCTGGTGGATCGAGAAGGTCTTCCCGTTCGAGCGCCAGATCCTGGCGGCGGCCCGGCCGCTGGCCCGCACGCTGCTCGACATCCCGCTCCCTGACCAGGCGGTGTTCGCCGATGTCCAGCGGCTGTCGGAGAAGCTGATCGCGATGAACGCCATCCTCCGCGACCGTGACCATTGCTCGATCCGCCTGGTGATGAACCCGGACCGGATGGTGATCGGGGAGGCGATGCGCACCTTCACCTATCTCGGCCTCTACGGCTACCTGTGCGACGCGGTGATCGTCAACCGGCTGTTCGGAGAGGGGGTCGGCGACTATTTCGCCGCGTGGCGGCAGACGCAGCAGGAGCACATGGCGCTCGTGCGCGAGGCGTTCGAGCCGGTGCCGGTGCTCACCGCGCCGTACTTCGAGCAGGAGGTCATCGGCGAGCAGATGCTCGATCGGCTGGCGCGGTCGGTGTTCGCCGACGGCGATCCGGGCGCGGTGCTGTTCTCCGGCATGTCCCAGCAGCTCACCGTCTCCGAGGCGGGCGACGCGTCGCTGCGGCTGGCGCTGCCGCTCGCCGACAAGGGCCGGATCTCGCTGAAGAAGATCGGCTCCGAGCTGGTGGTGGCCGTCGACGGCCAGCGGCGGACGATCTCGCTCCCGCCGGCGATGGCCCGGATGCGCGCGGGGGCGGCCCGGTTCGAGGACGGCGAGCTGCAGATCGACTTCGATGCCTGATCCGGCAGCACGAACCGATGCGGACGCGCTCCGCACGCTCGAAGAGCGGCTCGAGCGTGCCACGCGCACCGCCGAGCGACTGCTCGCCGAGGCACGGGAGCCGCCCGCGGAGAACAGCGAGAGCGGCGCGCCTCCGCGAGGCTGGCAGCGCCGCGCAGAGGGCGAGGCGGACGAGCCCGCGCTCGGCGGCTGGATCGACCCCGAGGACGCGCGACTGCTGCTCACCGTGCTCGCCGAGCTACGCGAGCGGGTCCCGCCCGAGCTCGAGCGACGGGTGGTGGCGGCGCTTCGTGAGTTGCTGCTCGCGTTGCGGGCGCTGATCGACTGGTGCGTCGAGCGAGCCGAGCGCCGCTCGGCGCCGCCCGCCGAGGTGCAGGACATCCCGATCCTCTGAGCGAGGTCTCAGACCCGATCCCGCCCGACCCACAACCTAGAATCGCCACCCTGTGAGGCACCGCGCGACAGCCGACCCCACCCCTTCGCCTGAGGCGAATGCAACCGATCCGGCCGGCGCACGACGGCGGCGGGCCGCGGTGCTCGCCGCGATCGCGCTGCCGATCTCGATGCTCGCGCCCTGGTACACGCTGCACGTCAGCGCCCGCGGCATCCACGGCTTCGCCCAGCAGCTGACCGGCTGGGACGAGCTGTCCACATCCGCCATCGTCTGCGTGATCGTCGCCGCCGCCGTCTGCGCGCTGATCGTCCTCAGGGCGGTTCTGCGGGTCTCCGGCCTCGGCGCGGAGGCGCGCCGCGCCGCCCGCACACGCGTCGACGGCGCGCTGATCGCCGCCGCCGGCCTGCTCTGCGTCGTGATGCTGCTGTCCACCGCACTCGCGCCACCGTCGATCGCGGCGGGAGCGGTCGCGGTGAGCATCCATACCGGCGTGCGCTGGGGCGTGCTGCTCACGCTCGCCATCGCGGCGGTGCTCACCGCACTCGGCGTGCAGATGATCGCTGCCGCCGGGCGGAGCCTGCGTGACCGTCGCACCAGGGCGCCGGCCGACCCGCTCCGGCCGGTTCAGCCGGCGCCGGGCCTCAGCCAGAGCCAGAACACCAGGCTGTCGGCGCCGATCATGAAGATCCCGAGCACGATCAGCCAGCGCAAACGCGTGATGTGACCGAAGCAGCCGATCACCACGCCGGCCACCAGCACGGCGAAGGTGATGTGCAGCTGGGACTGCTGCGAGGCGGCGATCAGGTTCATCGGCGGAGCACAACCCTATATTTGACGGAAGGCCATGAACGACGCCCGCCCCGAGCCACAGTCCGTCGACGACGTCGCAGCCGGTCTGCGCGGGGTCGGATACCTGCCGGGCAGTTCGACCGCACTCGTCTCCTACCTCGCCGCCAAGCTCGGCAAGCCGGTGCTGGTGGAGGGACCCGCCGGTGTCGGCAAGACCGAGCTGGCCAAGGCGTTGGCGGCGTATCTGGGCCGCGACCTCATCCGCCTGCAGTGCTACGAGGGACTGGACGAGGCCAAGGCGCTGTATGAGTGGAACTACCGCAAGCAGCTGCTGCGCATTCAGGCGGGGACCTCGGGCGGGCCTGAGGCGGACTGGGGCGAGGTCCAGGAGGACATCTTCGGCGAGGAGTTCCTGCTCGCGCGGCCGCTGATGACCGCGATCGCCTCCGAGCGTCCGGTCGTGCTGCTGATCGACGAGATCGACAAGACCGACCAGGAGTTCGAGGCGATGCTGCTCGAGCTGCTCTCCGACTTCCAGATCTCGATCCCCGAACTGGGACGGATCGAAGCGCGCAGCCGGCCGGTCGTGCTGCTCACCTCCAACAACACGCGCGAGCTCACCGAGGCGCTCAAGCGCCGCTGCCTGTACCTGTGGCTCGACTATCCCGAGCACGACCAGGAGCTCGAGATCGTCCGCCTGCACACGCCCGAGCTCGACGAGCGCATCGCCCACCGGCTGGTGGAGATCATCGAGCAGGTCCGGGAGCTCGACCTGAAGAAACCGCCGTCGATCGCGGAGTCGATCGACTGGGCGCGCGCGCTGCTACTGCTCGGTGCCCGGGAGATCGACGCCGAGATCTTCCGCGAGACGATGAGCGTGATCATCAAGCACCGCTCCGACCTCGACACGGTCGCCGCGCGGGTCGGCGCCAAGCTCGCCGAGCCCGCCGTCGACGCGGCCTGAGCGGGATAGGGACCCGCCCGCCCACCCCCGCCTACCCCGCCCACCCCGCCGTGGCCGCCGACCCCACCCCCACCCCGCGCAGCTACGCCTCGATCTCGGCCGAGGATCCGGGCGGCTTCGCCGGCCAGCTGCTCGCCTTCGGCGAGGAGCTCCGGGAGGAGGGGATGGCGCTCGGGACCTCCGAGCTGCTCGATGCCTTCGCGGCGCTGGAGCACGTCGCCTGGAACGAGCAGGCGCAGTTCCGCGAGGCGATGGCCGCGACCCTCGCCAAGTCCCCAGAGGACCGGCGCGTGTTCGAGCTGGTGTTCGAGCGCTTCTTCTTCCGCGCCGCCGAGGCCCAGGCCGCCCGCCACGAGATCAGCGAATCGCCCGCGGGGACGGCCGGCGGCTGCGACGAGATGGCGCTCGACCTGGAGGCGCTCCGCCGGCAGATCGCCCAGGCGCTCAAGGACGGCGACGAGGCCACGCTGCGCGACCTCGCGCGGCTGGCGATTGCGGCGTTCGGCCGCGGCGAGGGATCCGGGGTGCTCGGGGTCGACGTCCAGCGGATCCGCCGCGCGCTCGGGCTGCGCACCGAGCCACAGCCCGACCTGCCGCTCGAGGACCCGCGGCGCGAGGGCGTCCCGCGTGAGCAGCTGCGCCGCTTCGAGCAGCAGCTCCGCCGCGAGCTCGAGCGCGGCGTGATCCAGCGCACCCGCTCGCTGCCGCCCAAGCGGCCGTTGTCCGAGCTCGACCGCGCGCTCCCGACCGGCCCTGCCCAGGACCTGGCCCAGGTGCATCGCGTCGTCGCCCAGCTGAAGCGTCGGCTCGCCTCCCAGGGCCATGAGCAACGCGGGCACAAGCACCACGCGCACGTCGACGTGCGGCGGACGATGCGCGCCTCGCTGCAGTCCGGCGGCGTCCCGATCGAACTCAAGTTCCGCCCCAAGCGGCCTCGCAGACCCGAGATCTTCGTCCTGTGCGATGTCTCGACGAGCGTCACCAGCGCCTCGACGTTCTTCCTGAGCGTCCTGCATGCGCTGCACGACTCGTTCCGCAAGCTCCGCTCGTTCGTGTTCATCGAGCGGATCAGCGAGGTCACCGAGGTGTTCGAGAAGGAGCGCGACTTCCGCACCGCGTCGGAGAAGATCTCCCAGGACGCGGGCGTGGCCGACATCTCCGGGTACACGGACTACGGCCGCGTGTGGACCGAGTTCCTCACCGAGATCGAGGACGAGCTGCATCCCCGGGCGACCGTGATCGTGCTCGGCGACGCGCGCACCAACGGCCGCCCGCCGCGCGAGGAGGTGTTCGCGGCGATCTGCGAGAAGGCCGGGCGCACGTTCTGGCTGAACCCCGAGCCGCGGCTGTACTGGAATTACGGCGACTCGGTGATCTCCGCCTACGCGCAGTACTGCACCGCATTCGAGTGCTGGCGCACCGATCAGCTCGAGGACTTCGTCAAGGCGCTCACCCAGCCGACAGCGGTGTAGATGAACCCTGCGGGTGAGGTTGTTGCGGCGGGACCGCCGAGCCGGCGAGACGGCACGGTCCCGGCGGTCCGCCTGGAGCACGTGACCCGCCGGTACGTCGGTCGGCGCGGTGCCGTGACCGCGCTCCAGGACGTCAGCCTGGAGCTCGCTCGCGGCGGGATCCTCGCGGTGGTCGGGCCGAGCGGATGCGGCAAGTCGACGCTGCTCGAGCTGATCTGCGGCCTGCAGCGGCCGGACCAGGGCACGGTCCGGTCAGAGCCGGCGGTGCTCATGCCCCAGCGGGACCTGCTGCTGCCGTGGGCGAGCGCGCTGGACAACGCGGGCCTGGCCCTCCGTGTCCAGGGCCTGTCCCGGGCGCAGGCACGCAACCAGGCCGCGCCCTGGCTGGAGCGGCTCGGCCTCGCCGAGTTCGCCGGCGCGCGGCCCGCCGAGCTCTCGGGCGGGATGCGACAGCGGATCTCGTTCGTGCGCTCGCTGCTCGCCGGCAAGGACGTGCTGGCGCTCGACGAGCCGTTCGCGTCGCTGGACGCGATCACCCGCTCGGAGGGCCAGGCGTGGCTTGCCGAGGCGCTCGCGGCCGAGCCGCGGACGGTCGTACTCGTCACCCACGACGTCGAGGAGGCGGTACTGCTCGCCGATCGGATCGCGGTGCTCTCGGCGCGGCCGGGGCGGGTGCTCGCCGAGATCGCCAACCCGGCGCCGCGACCCCGCCACCGCACCGATCCCGAGTTGATCGCGCTGCGCGAGCGGGTGCTCCTCACCCTGGGAGCACCGGCGTGAGGGTGGTGGCCCTGCCCGGCGCGCGCTGGTCGCTGCTACACGCGCTCGTGCTGCTGCTCCTGCTGGCGGGCGCCTGGGAGCTATACGTCGACGTCGGCGGCGTCAGCCCGCTGATCCTGCCCGCGCCGCACGCGATCGCGGTCGCCCTGTACCGCGACCGCTCGCTGCTGTGGTCGAACTTCCTGGTCACTGCGGAGGAGGTGCTGCTGGGCATCGTGCTGGCGGCCGCCGCAGCGCTCGTGCTCGCCACCGCGATGCATTTCTCGCAGATCGTGCGCAGCTCGGTGTACCCGCTGCTGATCGCCTCCCAGACGATCCCGATCCCGATGCTCGCGCCGATCCTGGTCCTGTGGCTGGGGTTCGGCCTGGCGCCGAAGCTGATCGTCGTCGGCCTCGTCTCGTTCTTCTCGATCGTCGTCACCACGCTCGCGGGGTTCGCGGCCGTCGACCCCGAGCTGACCAAGCTCATGCGTACCTTCGGGGCCTCGCGGCGGCGGGTGTTCCTCTCGGTCGAGCTGCCCTCGGCGCTGCCCGGCGTCTTCACCGGCGCGCGCATCGCCGTCATCATCGCGGTGCTCGGCGCGGTCTTCGCCGAGCAGGCCGGGGCCAACTCCGGCCTCGGTTACGTGTTCACGCAGTCGGTCGCCCAACTGCTCACCGCGCGGGCGTTCGCCACAGTGGTGATCCTGTCGGCGTTCGCCATCCTGCTGTTCACCGGGATCGGCCTACTCGAGCGGATCGCCCTACCCTGGTCACGGCAACCGATCGGAAGTGAGCCCGATTCCCGATGAGACGGACCCTGCCCGCGGCCGCCTGCCTGCTCGGCGCGGCCCTGGCGCTGAGCGCCTGCGGCGAGATCAAGACGCGGATCGATCCCGTCGCCTCTCAGGCGCAGCCGCTGACGCTCGCCCTCGACGGGCCCGCCAACGCGACCCAGGCCGGGATCTTCCTCGCCCGCTCTGACGGAGCGCTGACCCGCGCCGGCATCGATCTGCAGGTCACGACGGCGTCCAGTAGCGAGCAGGCGCTGGACGAGGTCGAGGCCGGCAAGGTCGATGTCGCGATCGCCACCGAGCCCGAGGTGATGCTCGCCCGCAACCGGCACGACAAGGTGCTCTCGTTCGCGGCGATCACCCAGGGCCCGCAGGCGACGATCGTCTCGATCAAGCGCCGCAAGCACCGAGCGATCGCCTCGGTGAGGGACCTCCGGGGCGCGCACGTCGGGGTCAGCGGCCTGGCCTCGGAGTCGGCACTGCTCTCGACGATGCTGAGGCGCGCGGGCGTCCCCTCCGGACGGGTCAAACGCGTCGACGTGAGCGCCAATCCCGCAGCCGCGCTGTTGTCGGGCCGGGTCGACGCCTACTACGGCGACGACGCCTCCGCGGTGGCCGCCGCGCTGCGCTCACGG
Organism: Solirubrobacteraceae bacterium; assembly: GCA_036501965.1. Taxonomy (GTDB): domain Bacteria; phylum Actinomycetota; class Thermoleophilia; order Solirubrobacterales; family Solirubrobacteraceae; genus Palsa-465. Next base: position 14,339 of record DASXZK010000094.1, on the reverse strand, counting down.
CACAAGGGGGTCGAGGTGGTCCCTGCCGACAAGCTCGGCCTCCTGCGCTACGACGGGCTGGTGTTCGCGACGCGGATCTTCTACTACGCGCCGCACCTGACGCTGCTGCGACGGTTCGTGCAGGCGATCGGCCGCGGGTACGAGGCGGTGCGCGCGGACCCGTCCGCGGGCGTCCAGGCGCTGCAGGCGGCACGGTCCGGCCTGGACCCGGCGCTCGCGAGCTCGGTGCTCACGACCACGCTGCCCGAACTGTTCCCCGCCGCGGGCCACCCCTGGGGTTGGCAGAACCAGAACGCGTGGAACGCGTTCGGCCGCTTCCTCACCTCCCAGGAGGTGATCAGCGCCCCGGGCGCCTGGGAGAGAGCGTCGGTCAACCAGCTGTTGGCAGGTCAGGGGCCCTGATGGTCCTGCGCCGGGATGCCGCCGGCATGCTCGCCGTCGGGCAGCCGGCGCACGCGCGCCTGTGCGGCCAGTTCGCCCGCCGGTGGGGCAATGACCGGTTCGGAGCGATCGAGCCCCTGGAGGAGGTGGCGCTCGGCGCTGAGCAGCATGACCTCGCCTGGGCCGACTGGGACCTCGCGCCCGCCCTCAACCCGGATACCGGCCTCCCGGTCTCGTTCCTGGAGCTCGACCCCGGCCTCGCCGCCGAGCTCTGGCGCCATGGCCCGCCGCGGCTGATCGCCCAGAGCCGCTGGGCGGCGCTGCTGGCCACGATGCACGGCCGCCGCCTCTCGGAGCTGCGCGACGTCGATGCGCTCGACGAGCGAGCGGCCGGTTCGGTGCGCACGCTGCGCGAGGAGTTCCGGGAGCTCGAGTCCGAGCTCGCCGGCTCGCTGCAGGCCGACCCGGAGCTCGTCACCCGCAACAGCGACCTCGTGTGGACATGGGACGGGCTGTCGCTCGCGCTGCTGCTCGACTGGGCCCCCCACACGCTGCGGTCAGTCCCGGCCGCGGGCCGCTCGCGGGTCGACATCGTCGTGCGCGCCGTTCCCGAGCGCGACGGCCTCGTCACGCTCTCGCTGTCCCCCTGGCCGTTCGACGACCCGGCCGGAGTGACGGTCGAGACCGAGGGCCGGCGGCTGGTGGACACCTACGCGAGCGAGGACGCGCTGCACGCGGCGCTCGCCGGAGCGCCCTGGGAGACGGTGCGCTTCTGGCTGATCCCCGCGCCGGCCGAGCCCTGAGGCGCCCGCTCAGGCCGCCATGCGCCCCGCTGCGGCGCTGACGGCGCCTCGGAGAGCGTGGGCGCCCGCCAGGCCCGCCCACGGCGCGTAGGGCGCGAAGAACGCCTCGACCTCCGCCGGTTCCGCGCGGCCCCAAGGATGGCCGTGGACGATGCGGCCGACGAGCTTGATGTAGGAGAGGTCGCCGGCGGGGAGCTGATCGAGCCGCTGCTGGCCGTGCAGCGCCAGACACTCCACGGTCCACGCACCGATCCCACGGATCGAGCGCAGCCGGCGCCAGCCCGGCTCGTGTGGCGCGGCCGAGAGATCGACCCGCCCGCTCGCGACCTCACGCGCGGCGCGGATGAGCGTGATCGCCCGCCCCTGGGAGAGATCGAGCGAAGCGAGCAGCGCCGGTGCCTGGGCGGCGATGACCGCGGCCGGTGGGCAGTCGGCGAGGCCCGACTCCGGACAGCGGCGTCCGAATCGCGCGACCAGCCGCCGCTCGATCGCCGCCGCGCGCTCGTACTCGATCAGCTGCTCGCAGACCGCCCAGGCGAGAGCTTCGAACGGGTCGGGGCGACCCGAGACCCGCAGCCCGGGGGAGCGGCGCACGGACGCGCCGATCAACGGGTCGTCGCGGAAGCGCTCGTAGAACGGGGCGAGGTCCTGGTCGATGCCGGTCGACAGGCGCATCCGCTCGATCCCCCACTCGGCGAGCTCGCGGTCGGCCGCGCGTGCGCCGAACAGCACGCAATCAGGCGCCGTCTGTGCGATCCGCAACCACACCGGGGCCCCGTCCCGGTGCAGCAGACGGTGCAGTACCCCGCCCCGCACGCGGTGCAGGCCGTCCATGCCGTTCACCCGTGAGAGCCGGAAGACCCAGCGCGGCCGAACCTCGACGCGCACCTCGACCGCGTAGGCGCCCGAGCTCCGTCGCTGCGGTTGCGCGGGCCGGCGGCCGTGGGCTGCGCGCGGCGGTGCCGCGGGCGCGCTCACCCCCCGGGACGGAGCATGTGGATGTCGATCAGGAAGCTCCGGGTCCCGAGCACCGGCAGGGCGTCGGCGCGGCGGCCGAGCGCCGTGCGGTTGACTCGGCGCGCCGATGCCCGACGCGCGATCGCGAGTGTCGCGGCGCCGGCCACGAAGCCCGTGGCCGCGGCGGCGACCGCCTGCACGGCAGGCGCGGCGACTGGCGCGAGCGCCGCCCCGAGCGAAGGCGCGAGGCTGTGGTCCTGGTCGGCTTCCTCGTCGTCGAGCACGGGCTCTCCGTCGACAGCCCCGTCGAGCACGTCGTCGGCGACAACCGCTTCCACCGCGGTCGTCTCGTGGAGCGGATCAAAGCTTGGATGTGAACTCACGCCTGCAATGGTGACAGCGCCGTCGGTCGGCTGACGCCGGCTCGGGGACCAAAGCTCGCAACGTGCGGTCCTGAGCGGTTCCCCGTGCGGTCCTCACGAGGTTCTACAGTGCCCCTGTGCCCACGATGACCGACGTCTTCGCCAAGGTCCACGAGGACGAGCGGCGCGAGCTGCTCGAGGCCGCCCGCCAGGCGGACGTGTTCCCGTACTTCCACGTGCTGGAGGGCGCGACCGGCCCGGTGGTGGAGATGGAGGGCGCCGCGCGGATCATGCTCGGCTCCAACAACTATCTCGGCCTCACCGGCAACGAGCGCGTCCGTGAGGCGGCGATCGACGCGGTCCGCCGCTACGGAACCGGGCTCACCGGCTCGCGCTTCCTCAACGGCACGATCGATCTGCACGTCGAGCTCGAGCGAGAGCTGGCGGAGTGGATGGGCACGGAGGCCGCGATCGTGTTCACGACCGGCCACCAGGCCAATCTCGGCGCGCTGGGCACGATCCTCGGGCCCGCGGACACGGTCATCGCCGATGCGACCGACCACGCGTCGATCCTGGACGGCTGCCTGCTGTCCCGCGCGAAGATCCGCCCGTTCCGCCACAACCGCCTGGATCTGCTGCGCAAGCGCCTGGAGGCGGCCCGCACCGACGGTGGCGGCGTGCTCGTGGTCGTCGACGGCGTGTTCTCGATGGAGGGCGACATCGCCCCGCTGCCCGAGATCGCCGATCTCTGCGAGGAGTACGGCGCGCGGCTGATGGTCGACGAGGCACACGCACTCGGCGTGCTCGGCGCGCGCGGCGCGGGTACCTGCGAGCTGCTCGGCGTCGAGAACCGCGTCGACCTGCGGATGGCGACGTTCTCGAAGTCGCTGGCATCCGCCGGTGGCGTGATCGCCGGCACCGCCGACGTGATCGAATACCTGCGACTCAACGCGCGGTCGTTCATCTTCACCGCCTCGGCCGTGCCCGCCGCGGTCGCCGCCACGCTCGCCGCGGTCCGGATCTGCCGCTCGGACGAGGGCCGCGAGCTGATGGGACGGACGCTCGCGAACGCGCGCTACCTCCACGCCGGCCTCGCCGGCCTCGGCTTCGACTTGGTGAGCCCGACGCGACTGGCGGACGGCACCGAGGTGGTCACGACCGTGGTCCCGGTGGTCGTCGGCGAGGATTGGAAGGCGGCGCTCCTGTGGCGCGCGCTCTACGACGCCGGCGTGTTCGTCAACGTCGCGGTTCATCCCGCGGTCGGGCCTGCCGGCGCGCTGCTGCGCACGAGCGTGATGGCCAGCCACGACGAGCAGACCCTCGACCTGGCGCTTGAGCGTTTCGGCGCGGTCAAGCGCGCATTCGAGGCCGAGCACGGCCCGCTGCCGGGCGCGGCTGGGCAGACCTGATCCCAGCCGGCGGCGTCCGCGGCCGTCGTCCGGGGAGCCATACACAGAAAAAACGCGCTCTGAGCGCATGTGTTCAGGCTGTGACATTGCTGTGACCTGGTCGGTGTTCTAGGTTTCGGGACGTCGCAGGTGCGGGGTCGACCGGGTGGGTCGAGACACCGCACAGGAGACGGACCTCGGGAACCGAGTGTCCGGGGGACGCCCGCCGTCCCAATCACCACGTACATAGGGTCGATCGACGGCGGATGCTCAGGTAACCGCTGCGATCGGCGAACGCCAACGTCCGCATACAACGGACAGCAACACCCAGGGAAGTGAGAGCGCCACATGAGGCAGACCGCCACGAAGACCTCCGAGCCGCAGCGCCTGCGCGCGCTCGAACGAGCCAACGAGATTCGGCTCGCGCGCGCAGCGATCAAGCGACGGATCGCCCTCGGCGAGGTCTCTGCAGCGGAAGTCATCCTCGAGTGCCCCGACGCCGCCGACACATGGCCGGTCGGCGAGCTCTTGATGAGCCAGCGCCGGTGGGGCGCGATGAGGTGCCGTAAGTTCCTGGCGCGCAACCAGATCACCGAGACCAAGCCGATCGGCACGCTCACCGAGCGTCAGCGGCACATGCTCGCCGGCTCGCTGAGTGAGCCCGTCTCGGCCGGACGCGTCATGGAGCTCGCGGCCTGACGGATCCAGAGCCGTGAACGCCGGGACGCATGTCGCCCTCCGGGGACGACGGCATGCGTCCCGGCCGTTCATGGCGATGGCCGCGGGCGCGGCGGACGCTCAGACCTGGATGCCGATCGGCGCCGGTGCCGCGCCGGCGAAGAAGAAGAACCAGACGGCGAACGCCGACATCGTGACCGCCGCGCTGACGACGAGCACCGCCTCCAGCGCGACATGGCCGGGGTCCCCGCGCCCCCGGGCCAGGCAGTTGGCGCGATAGACGTCGGACAGCCGGGAGAGCACCGAGGCGAGCAGCACGATCGTGATCACGACGCCGACGAACGCGACGGCGAGCGCGTCACCGAGCGATTGCGTGCGCCCCTGGACCTGCGACCCGATCCACAGCCACAGCAGGGGCGTGCCGACCCAGAGCACGATCGAGCCGAGGACCATGATCGAGAGCAGGACGACGGCGCCGGTGCCGGTGCGCAGCAGTGCGCGCATCGCAGGTGGCTAACGGACAGCCCGAGGAGAGCTTGACCTGCCACCAGCCCGCGAGCATGCCGATCAGACCGAGCCGCGGGCGGACGTGCCAGACGCCGCAGCCGGGCTCCCCGAGCTCCCGCAACGGGATGCGCGTGAAACGATGGTGACCGGGCTCGAGCAGCATCTGCGAGAGCAGAGTGCGAGCGGCTGCCTGACGCTCGGCGAGCTCATCGCCGGCCGTCTCGGCCTCGCGCAGCCGCGTCGCGAGCTCGTCCCGGATCCGCTCGAGCTCCCCGAGATCGAGCAGCCGCGGACCGTGGACGCGGCCGCCGGAGCGGGGGCGGCCCTCCTCGGCGGCGCCGCGCATCTCGAAGGCGCGGACGACCGTCCGAGACAGCTCGGCCTCGAGGTGGGCGATCTGACGGCGCAGCGTGATCCGCGCCGCTTGCTCGCCCGACCTGCCTACCCGCTCCGAGGAGTCGAGCGGCGCCGTCGAGGCGATCACCACCTCCGAGACCACTGCCTCAGCCATTCGTGCCGACAGTATCAAGCGTCGCCGGCCCCAAGTCCATCCTGCGCCTGCCAGAGCGCCTCGTGCAGATGCACCTCCGGAACGCCGGGGACGCCCACCGCGAACAACACGACCGCCCGCGTCCGAGGGCCGGTCGCCGAGCCGGGCAATGGATCGCCGAGCAGCGGCGCGTGGACGCGACCCGGATCGGCCACGAGCAGCGCGCCGTCACCGGCCCGGAGCTCCGGGCCGCTGGACGCGACCGCGGCCGCGTCGAGCGCCCACACGCCGACACCGGTCTCCACCACGGCGACCAGACACGCCGCCTCGATCCGGTCACGCGCGGACAGGCCGCCATGCATCAGCCGCGCGAGCGCCACGCGCTCCGCGGGCACGCGGTCACGGTCGGGATCGAGACCGATCTGGCGCGCGAACGCCCGATAGGACCGCACCACCGGGCGGGTGCGGAGCGTGACCGCGTCGCTGCCTCGCAGGCGGTCGGACAGGGAGCGCATCCGCCACTCCAGCGCCTCTCCGACCGGCCCCGTCGCTCCGGGCATGCGCAGCCACCAGAGGCCGAGTCCGGGCAGCTCGGCCGCGACCTGCGCGTCGACCGCGCCCCGGCGCGGCTCGGCGCCGCTCACCGCACCAGCGCGGCGACGCGTGGAGCGAGCGCGGCCGCCGTCGCCCAGCGATTGCCGATCAGGCGGTCGCGAACGATTCCCCCACGGGCGGCGAGCTCGGCCATTGGGCAGACCACGACCCCGTACTGCTGCCCGACCGCGCCGTCGGGATCGTCCGCGACCGGGATCGTCCAGTGGTGGGCTCGGACGAGCCGGAGCGTCGCTGGGCGTGTCGCGTGAACGGCGACGGCGAGGAACTGCACCGAGCGATAGCGGCTTGAGAGCGACTGCAGCGCGTCGACCTGGGCGACGCATCTCGTCGAGCTGGTGACGAAGAACGAGACGACGACCGGGGAGCGGTGGGCGTCGATGCACAGGTTGAGCGCCCGCGGGTCGTGATCGGTCAGGCTGCAGGTCGGGTGCAGGTTGGCATCGCCACGCAGGCTCGTGTCCGCCCGCGCCGCGGCGAACCAATGCAGCCGCTTGCCGGGCGGGACGCCGGTCGTGGCGCGGCCGTGGGTGACGAACTGGATGACCCCGACGACCACGACCAGCGTCAGCCCGATGATCCCGATCGCCCACCGGTAGGGACGCACGTCGATGACGGACGCCGGGGCGGGCGCCGGGCCTGCGCGCCCCGGCCCGCCGGCAGGCTCGCCGACGGCCTCCCCGGCATGCTCGGCGCCGGACCCCGGGGCCGCGTCCGGGTCAAGTCGCGTGAGCTCGGGGGGCGGCTCGGGCTCCGCTGCCGGCTCCGAGTCCTCGTTCATGCCGCCGTTGCCCGCCGGCGCCGGCGCCCACGGGGTGCGGGGCGCCGCGCGCCCTCGCCGAACGAGGAGGAGAGCGCGAGCGCGGCGGGGAGCACGAGCAGCACCCCGCCGAGCGAGACCGTGAGATCGACGAGCGTGACCAGCCCGAAGTCGCGGAGCATCGCGATGTCGGAGACGGCGAGCACGCCGAAGCCCGCGATCGCGGTGATCCCCGAGACGAGCACCGCGCCGCCGGTCGACCGGTAGGCGTACGCGAGCGCCGCACTCGCGGTCCGCCCCGCAGCGCGCTCCTGGCGCACCCGCTCCGACAGGAGCACGCTGAACTCGGTGGAGATCGCGATGACCAGCGCGCCCAGCGTCGCCGACATCGGGTTCAGGGCGATCCCGAGCAGGTAGAGCACGAGCGCCGACCAGCCGGTGGCGAGCACGATCGGGATCATCGGCACGAGCGCTCGACCGGGGCGGCGGAGCACCACGAGCAGCACGAGTGCGACCGCGAGCAGGCCGGCGACGACGGTGAGCAGGCGCCGCCCGGGCGAGGAGAGCTCGGCGTCGGCCTGGGCGGCGAGCACCGGCAACCCCGTGAGCGCGGCGTGGACGCCGGCGGGCGGGTCCAGGGCGGCGCGCATGGAGGCGATCACGCGCTGCTGACGCGAGAGCGGCATCAGCCGGATCCCGAACGCGAGCGTGGCCTCTCGCCGGTCGCGGGTGATGACCGCCGAGGAGAAGTAGGCGGGGACCGCGTTCAGCAGCGCGTCGATCTGGTGGCTGGTGGGATGCGACGAGCCGCTGGCGGACGTGCTGAACAGGTCGGGCAGCGAGAGCGCCGGGCACAGCGTGGCGCGAGCGCAGTCAGTGCCCCCGAACCGTCGCAGGAGCTCGGCCTCATAACTGCTCATCCAGCCGACGACCGCCGGCGTCGCGACGTCGCGCGCGCGCACGGCGACGTCGATCTCGCCCGAGACCCCGGTCGCCGCCTCGAGCGTGCGCAGATCGTGGATCGCGGGGGTCGACTGCGGTACGAGCTTGGTGATGTCCGATTGCACCGGCGTGTGGCCGTCGGCGACCCAGCCGCCGGCGGCCAGCACGAGCCCGACTGCAAGCACCCGCACAGGGTGGCGGGCCAGGGCGCTCAGCAGCCGCTCGGGGCTCCCGAGTCGTGCCCGAGTCAGGCCGAGGATGTCACCCGCGCCCCGCAGCGATGCCCCGGCGGCGACTCGGGTCCGGGTGGCGAGCCCCGTCACCGGCGCGAGCAGCTCGCCGGCGCCACGCAGCGAGGCGCCGACGAGGCCGCCGCCCGAGCGCCCCAGCGCGAGCGCCGCGGGCACGACCGCGAACGTGCAGACAAGCGCGATGGCGACGCCCACGACGAGCACCAGCCCGAACCCGCGAACCATCGGGACCGGGGAGAGCTCGAGCACCGCAAACCCCGCGGCGGTCGCCAGCGCCGCCGTCGTGATCGCCGGCACCGCCGCGCGTACCCCATCCTGTTGGGCGCGCGACTGCAGCTGGACGCCGTAGTCGACCGCGAGCCCGATCAACACCGGAAGCACCGCAACCGACGCGAGCGTGAGCGCAACCCCGGCCAGCGCGAGCGCACCGAACGTGATCCCGGTGGCGGCCAGGGCGACCGCGAGCGCCAACAGCCGCGGGCGGCGCCCGAACAGCAGCGAGAGCACGAGCGCCATCACGCCGAGGGCCACGATCAGCAGGAGCCCGATCGCGCCGCTGATCTGGCCCGCGAGGTCGGAGACGACGACCGGCACGCCACTGACGACGTAGCTGCCGCCGGCAGGCAGCCGGAACTCGGGCATCCGCACCGCCTCCCGGATCCAGCGGATCGCCTGCGTCTGCTGGGCACTGGTCAGCGATGCGCGCAGGCGGACCTGGATCAGCGCGGCGCCGCCGTTCGGGAACAGATATCTCAGGCGCGAGCGCGGGGTCGTCCCTCGCGAGCCGAACACGATGCGGCGGATGAACGACTCGTCGGTGATCGACGGCACCGCGTTCAGGCCCGTCCCGCCGGCCGCCCGCTCGAGCGACTCGAGCTGGGAGAGCTCCTCGTCCTCGCGCGCGGCGGCGCCGTCGGCGAGCACGGTCCGGTGGTCGAGCCCCCGCGCGCGGGCGAGCCGCTCGGCCGCGGCCGCGGCGCGGTTTCCGTCCGCGCGGACGCCGGCGAGCGCTCCCGCCAGTGAACCGTTGATCGCCGCGACCGCCCGGTTGATGAACGTGCCGGGGCCGTAGACGACGAGCGCCGGCCGGTGGCGCATGAGCGCGCCGCAGGGGCTGCCCGGACCGCCGTATGCCGCGTGACTGCCGGCGCGCGCCGGCACGTCGGCCCGGAGGGTCGCGCTGCGCGCCACGTACTGGCCGGCGAGGCACGCCTCGAGCTGGGTCAGCGCGGTGAGCTGGGCGGGCTTCAGCAGCTCGCCGAGCGGCGCGCGCACGAGCACCGCCACCGCGTCTGAGCCGAAGTGCCGCTCCTCCTGCACGGTCGCTCGATAGCCGGGCGAGGACGCGGAGACGAACGTGTCCGTGGCCGCCGAGGGCTTCAGCCGGAGCGCGAGCGCCCCGCCGGCGAGCGCCAGGATGGCGACGATCGCGATTGGGAGCAGCGGCCGCCGCGCGGCCGCCTCCGGAAACCCCGACAATCGGTCGGCGATCCTCCTCATGGCACGATGCGGCCGCCCCACGAGGCGGCCGTCAGTCCATCGTGAGTGGACCCTCGGACTCGCCCGAGAGGAACTGGCGGATGAACGGGTTCTCCGAGTTCAGCATGTCCTCGGCAGGGCCGGCCTCGACGATCCGGCCCTTCCACAGCACGTTGATGTAGTCGGCGACGCGGCGGGCGCTCATGATGTCGTGGGTGACCACGCAGAAGGTCGGCAGGTGCGCCTTCTGGTTCTCCTTGGCCTCGTCCATCATGTCGCGGTGGATCTCGAGGATCAGCTCGCCGAGCAGCGCGGTGCGCACAGGGTCAAGCCCCGAGTCCGGCTCATCGAAGAGCACGATGTCAGGCTCGAGGACGAGCGCGCGAGCGAACCCGGCCCGCTTGCGCATGCCGCCTGACAGCTCGTTGGGCATCTTCGTGGAGGACGCACCGAGGCCGACCTCGTCCAGACGCCGCATGACGATGTGCTCGACCTCGTCCTCGCCCTTCTCGGTGTGCTGGCGCAGCGGGAAGGCGACGTTGTCGTACAGGTTCATCGAGCCGAACAGCGCGCCGTCCTGAAACAGCAGGCCGAACTTCTTGCGCATCTCGAACAGGTCGTTGTCGGGGAGGTCGGGGACCGACTGACCGTGCACGAGCACGTCGCCGGAGTCCGGGTACAGCAGGCCCACCATGTGCTTGATGCAGACCGACTTGCCGGTGCCCGACGGCCCGAGGATCATCGACACCATCCCCTCGGGGAGGCCCATGTTCAGGCCCTGGAGGATGTGCGAGCGGCCGAACGACTTGTAGGTGTCCTTGAACTCGACCGCGTCGGGGCGGCCGGAGGGATAGACCTTGTAGGTGTGGAAGCGGTACTCCTCTTCGGAGCCGTTGGTGGGCGCGGCCCGGCGCGGCGGGGCCGCCGCCTGGGGCGTGTCCTGCGGCTGCTCGGACCGGTCCGGTGTCGCGTCGTCGCTCATCTGCTCTCCTCCTGGCGCCCAGTGTAATTCAGAACACCGTGTTCGGTCGCCGGTTGCACGACCTCAGCCTCCGATCGGCGCGCGCGGATTCGCGCCCCAGAACAGCTGGGTGCCGAGCATCCCGATCAGGTGGACCGAGACGAGGTTGACGACCATCGACTTGGCGGTCGCGGTGCCCACGCCGACCGGGCCGCCGCTGGCGGTGTAGCCGTAATAGCAGCCGACGATCACGATGACGAACGCCATCGTCATCGCCTTTATCAAGCTGAATAAGACGTCCGTGGGATTCTGGAACTGCCAGAAGACGAGGAAGTACCCGCCGGCCGAGACGTAGCCGAGCTCCTGGACCACCGCCAGGTAGCTGGCGAAGAACCCCGCGGCGATCGAGCACAGGTAGACGAACGGCAGCACGATCATCGCGGCCAGCAGCCGCGTCGCGCAGAGGAAGCGCATGCCGCTGATGCCCATCACCTCGAGCGCGTCGATCTCGTCGGAGATGCGCATCGAGCCGAGCTCGGCGACGATCCCGGTGCCCACCTTGGCGGCCATCATGTAGCCGAACACCAGCGGCACGAGCTCGCGCAGGTCGCACCATGCCGCGAACACCCCGGAGTACGCGGGCGTCGCCTCCTGGTAGGTGAAGTACCCGCCCTCGATCCCGCACTCGAGCCCGATGATGAACACCAGGCCCCAGATCACGAGCGTCGAGGAGATGATCAGGATCCCGGCCTGGCGCAGCGCCTCGCCGAAGAAGCGGAACACGCGCAGGGTCGCGATCTCGGCGACCATGCGCGCGCCGAATGTCACCATCTCGCCGAACGCCTCGAGCCAGCCGCGCGGTGTCTGGATCAGCTCGTTCACGTGATCATTTGATGATCGTCGTGATCTCGGGATGGGTGGCCAGCAGCGTCTGCGTGAACGCGTAGTTGAACGCGAACACGCCGAGGAACGCGATCACGACGGCCTGGTTGACCGCCCGGCCGACCCCCTCGGCGCCGCCGGAGGCGGTCATCCCCTTGTAACAGCAGACGATCGCGATGATCGCGCCGAACAGCGTCGTCTTGACCACCGAGCCCCACAGGTCCGTCGTCTCGGCGTTGTTGAAGAACGTCGCGAAGAACGGCCCGAGCGGCGCGTGGTTGACGAGCGTCGCCATGATGCCGCCGATCACGCCGAAGATCAGCGCGTACACGTCGAACAGGCCGGTCAGCAGCATCAGCGCGAGGAATCGCGGCACGACGAGGTTCTTGATCGGGTCGACGCCGAGCACCTCGAGCGCCTCGAGCTCCTCGCGAATCTTGCGGGCGCCGAGGTCGGCGGTGATCGCCGTGCCGGCGACGCCCGCGAGCACGATCGCGTCGACGAACGGAGCGAACTCTCGCACCGAGGAGAGCACGAAGAAGCCGCCGAGCCGGTCGATCGCGCCGAACAGCACCAGGAAGTTGGCGCCCTGCAGCCCCGGCGCCTCGTAGCCGAAGGCGATCGTTGAGATGAGCAGTGGGAACCAGCACAGCCGCATCGCGAACAGGAACTGCCCGACGAACTCCGATCCGTACGGGTACGGCGGAACGACGGCTGAGAAGATCGTGCGGCCGGTGAGCGTGACCATCTGGCCGACCTCGTCGAGGAACGACCGGGTCGGCGCAAAGGTGCGATCGGCGACGGCTTTCAGCACGGGCGCCACAGGCTACGCCACCGACCCGCGCCGTGGTCCACGCGTGTACCCTTGCGGCCTCTGGTGAACGCTCGAGAGCTCGCGAACGCTTGGCGTGGCGCCCGGGTGGTGCTCGCCGGGGCCTGCGTGGCGCTGGCGGCGAGCGCATGCGGTGGCTCCTCCGGCGACGCAGCCGGCCCCGGCTCGGTTCACGGCCGCTTTCCGGTGTCGGTCACCGCCCACTTCGCCAAGGTGCAGCAGCTCGCCCAGCACACCACGCTCGTGATCACCGTGCGCAACACCGGCCGGAAGGCGCTGCCCGACGTGGCGGTCACGATCTGCGAGAAGTCGTGCGCCGCGAGCGCGCGGATGAACCAGGGCACGGCGGCACAGGCGTTCGGCGACGACATCTCCCCGGCGGCGAACACGGCCGACCCCTCACGGCCACTGTGGATCGTCGACCGGGGCCCCGGCGCCTGCCACTTCCAGTGCAACGCGGCCGGGGGCGGCGCCGGCGGCGGCGTGACCGCGAGCACGAACACGTGGGCACTCGGCCGGTTGGCGCCGGGCCGGTCGGTGCGATTCCGGTGGGCGTTGACGCCGGTGATGGCCGGCCGCCACATCGTCGCCTGGCAGGTCGACGGCAACCTCACCGGCACGGCGCGGGCGGTCGCGCCGGATGGCAGGCTACCGGGCGGCACGCTCGTCGCCTCGGTCCGGGGTGGGCTGCCGCGGCTGCGGGTGACGGCCTCGGGCAAGGTCGTCACGGTGCGGTCCGCGGCGCCGTCGACGTCGCGCTGACCGCGGGGCACGCCGCCGGGGAGTACGGAGACCTAGTCTCCGGCTATGGCCGAGCCGCCGCTCAAACCGTTCGAGGCGAACGTGACGTCCCAGGCGGGAGAGGACGGGGTGATCGCCCGCGCCCTCGAGCTGCTCGGGGAGCGCGACGGATGGTGCGTGGAGTTCGGCGCATTCGATGGCCGCGAGGCGAGCAACACCTACTCGCTGATCGCCTCCCACGGCTACAGCGCCGTGCTGATCGAGAGCGATCCGGTTCGCTTCGCCTCTCTTCGTGCGACCCATCGCGATCGACCGGCCGTGCACACACTTCAGCGGATGGTGGGGTTCGACGGGGAGGACAGTCTTGATCGGTTGCTGGCCGACACCCCCGCACCGATCGACTTCGACCTGTTGTCGATCGACATCGACGGCAACGACTACCACGCCTGGGAGGCGGTGCGCGAGTACCGCCCCAAGCTCGTGGTGATCGAGTTCAACCCGACGATCCCCAACGAGGTCGACTTCGTCCAGCCACGTGCCCCGGCGGTCCGCCAGGGCGCGTCGCTGACCGCGATCGCCCGTCTCGCCCGCGAGAAGGGCTATCGCCTCGTCCACGCGACAACGCTCAACGGCGTGTTCGTCGACGAGCGTTACTTCGACCGCTTCGGCGTCGCCGACGACTCCCCCTCGGCCCTGCGGACCGACCTCTCGCTCGTGACCTGGCTCTACCAGACCTATGACGGACGCCTGCACCTGTCCGGCTGCGACCGCCTGCTCTGGCACGACGCTCCGCTGAACCGCCGCAGGCTGCAGCAGGTGCCGCGCCCACTGCGCGATTTTCCCGAGCAGCTTCCCAAGGCCAGACGCTTGGCATACCGGCTGTGGCGGGGATACCGCGACCCGGCGGCGGAGCTTCGGCGCTGGACCTCGCGCATCAAACGCCCGGGACGGTCATGAGGCTCCGCGTCGCCCGCCACACCGACCGGCTCGCCGCGACGGTCTCCTTCTACCGCGACCGCGTCGGGCTGCGCGAGATCGGGCGGTTCACAGATCACGACGGCTACGACGGCGTGTTCCTCGAGATCCCGGGGGCGGACGCGGAGCTGGAGCTGACCAGCGGCGGCGGGCTCGCGGCCCCGCCGCCTCACCCCGAGTCCCTGCTGGTTCTCTACTGCACCGACGAAGCTGAGCGCGCGGCACTGGCGGCGCGGATCGCGGAGCCTCCCGTGACGCCTGAGAACCCGTACTGGCGCGTCCACGGGATCGCGTTCGCCGATCCCGACGGGTTCCAGCTGATCCTCGCCCTGCGCTAG
>DASXZK010000093.1:0-35419 GCA_036501965.1 Solirubrobacteraceae bacterium | reverse complement strand
TTACCCACGTGTTACTCACCCGTTCGCGGCTTTGCCCCGGGCCGAAGCCCGGTTCGTCGCTCCACTTGCATGTGTTAGGCACGCCGCCAGCGTTCGTCCTGAGCCAGGATCAAACTCTCCGTGAAGAACTTCACAAAGAGTCGTCAGGAATTCAGATCGCCGTAGTCGAAGACGGGACTATGCCCGCCGCCGGCGACGATCAGGTCCCGGGTCCGTCCCTGGTGGGATGCGGACCCTTGCGCCTACTACATGGCCGCTCCAAGTACACAGGGAGCTGCCGGGCGCAAGACGGGGTCAATCTTGGCACCGTCGTCTGTCCGGATCCCAAGGGATCCTTCCGGGCGACGGCGTCGAACCTGGACACACAATCTCGATCGAGGAATCGATCGAAGAGTGTGCATGCTGTTGAGTTTTCAAAGACCGCCGCACCGCTTCTGGAGGGGGTTCCTCTTCAGAGATGCGCCTGGAGCCGCAAACCGGCGCCAGACTGGGCCGAAGAGTATAGCGCTCGAGCTGGACGCCGTTCGCAAATTCTGCGAGCCGGCCAGCCGAACCTCTCAGGGGCGGACCAATATAGCCGCCCCACGGCCCTTGCGTCGCCGGCGGTGCTTGTGAGACCGCTGCCGGACCGCGAAACCCCGCTCGCTGCGACCTTCCGTGGGCGCCGATTCAGCGCGTGAGCCTGATGCGTGCGAACCGGCGCTTGCCGAGCTGCAGCACACGACCGTCGATCGCCTCGGGCTCCACATCGAGCATCCCCTCCTCGACGGGCTCGCCGTCGATGCGGACCGCGCCCTGTCCGAGCGAGCGCCGCGCCTCCGAGCTCGAGACGCCGAAGGCAGCGCGCAGCAGCGCGGGCAGATGCACCAGCCCGGAGTCGCCGTCCAGAGCAAACTCGACATCCGGCACGTCTTGAGGGACCTCGTGCCGGACGTGGACCGCGTCGAAGCGCTCCTCTGCCTCGCCGGCGGCCTGCTCGCCATGGAATCGCGTCACCAGCGCGCGCGCCAGGGAGCGCTTGGCGTCGCGCGGGGCGAGCGCGGGATCCAGGCGGGTGCTGAGGAGCAGGTCGTACCAGGTCGACAGCGACTGGTCGGGGATCGACAGCGTGCGTCCGTACATCTCGTCGGGCGGATCCGTGATGCCGACGTGGTTGTTGTAGGACTTCGACATCTTGAGCTTGCCGTCGATCCCGGTGAGCAGCGGCATCGTGAGCGCCACCTGCTGCGCGCAGCCGTACGCGCGCTGGATGTCCCGCGCGAGCAGGAAGTTGAACTTCTGGTCGGTGCCGCCGAGCTCGACGTCGGAGCGCACCGCGACCGAGTCGTAGCCCTGGATCAGCGGGTAGAGCAGCTCGAGCACCGAGATCGGCTCGTGCGCGGCGTAGCGCTTGGCAAAGTCGTCGCGCTCCAGCAGCTGGCCGACGGTGGTCGTGCGCACGAGCGCGAACAGCGACTCCATCGACATGTCGAGCCATTCGCCGTTGAAGCGCACCTCGAGCCGCTCGGGATCGAGGTCGAGGATCTTCAGCGCCTGCTCCTGATAGGTCTGCGCGTTCGCGTCGATCTCGGCGGGCGCCAGCATCGGCCGCAGCGTCGATCGGCCGCTCGGGTCCCCGACCCGCGCCGTGTAGTCGCCGATGATCAGCACCGCTCGATGCCCCAGATCCTGGAACTCGCGGAGCTTCTGGAAGACGACCGTGTGCCCGACGTGGATGTCGGGCGCCGTCGGGTCGACCCCGAACTTGATCCGGAGCGGGCGCCCGAGCGACAGCTTGGCCGCGAGCGCGCCCTCCGGCAGGCAGTCGACCGCGTTGCGGGCGAGCCAGGCCGCCTGCTCCAAGGCCTGCTCGCTGGGCCCCTCGCCACCGGCCGCCGTCACGGTCGCGCGGGGACGATCGTGGGCGTGGGGCGGGACACTCGGCCATCGTAGACGTCGGTCGGGCGGGAGGCGGTGCCGTGGCAGCGCGGGCCGGCGCCTGGGGGCGCGGCTTCACGGTGTCGGCGGACGGTCGAACTTTGGGTTCTGTCGGTGCACATTTATCGCGAACGCCTCGAGGCCGTGGCGCTCGCCCTGCGGGTGTCCCCGCCCTGCGGGTGCGGGCGGAACCGGGGCGAGCGAGGCTCCGCGGCTGGAGAAACGCTCACCAAAGCTCGGCGTGAGAAACGGGTTCCTGTACTAGACTGACGCCGCCGCCGGGACGCCTCTCTCGCACCCCTGGAAGCACGTGAGGCAGACCGCCCGCCGCGGCCGGAGAGCCGCGGCCGACGACCTCTCGAAGGCCCTCCCGAAGCGATCGCATGAGCGACGACGACGTTCAATCCCCATCCCGCCCCGAGCCGCCGGCGCCGATACCGTTCGCCCCGCCGAAGCGGCGCCTGCGCCGGCGCGCGGACGGACGGGCGGCGCGGCCGAAGATCAAGAAGCTCAGGCTGCTGTCGGTGGTCTTCGGCCTCGGCACGATCGCGATCGCGTCGCTGGTGTTCGGGATGATGATGGCGGTCGCCTCGAACCTGCCCCAGCTGGAGAACAAGCGCCAGTACGGGCCGGAGGCGAACTCCTATCTGTATGACGACCAGGGTCACCTGATCGGGCTCTTCTCGCCGCCGGACCCTGAGGTGATCGACAACTTCCAGGGCCTGGGGCAGAACATGCGCGAAGCGATCGTGGCCGTCGAGGACAAGGACTTCTGGCACGACCAGGGGATCGACCTGCGCTCGACGCTGCGCGCGCTCGCCGCCGACGCGACCGGCCACTCGACGCAGGGAGCCTCCACGATCGCGCAGCAGTTCATCAAGAACGCGCTCGCCGAGGAAGACAACCGCACGATCTTCGAGAAGCTGCGTGAGGCGACGCTCGCGTTCCATCTCGTCCACGAATGGCCGCGCCAGAAGATCCTCACCGAGTACCTGAACTCGATCTACTTCGGCAACGGCGCCTACGGGGTGGAGTCAGCCGCGCGCGTGTACTTCGGCAAGCAGCTCGGTTACGACGCCGCCGCTCCGGCCGAGGGCAGGTGCGGAAACAAGGCCAAGAACTCGCAGCTGCACACCTGCGCGATCCGATTGAACCCCGCCCAGGCGGCGCTGCTGGCGGGGATGGTCGCCAACCCGAGCGCGTTCAACCCGATCTATCACCCTGGCCCCGCCAAGGCGCGCCGCGACCTCGTCCTCCAGGACATGCTCCACCAGGGCAAGATCAGCGAGACCCAATACGACAAGTTCCAGAACTGGCCGCTGCCGAAATCCACTGACATCCAGACGCCGACCGAGCCGAGCGGAGCGCCCTACTTCACGAGCTGGCTCGCGCCTCAGATCCTCTCCGCGATGGGCCTGGGCCACGGCGTGTCGGCGAAGGTCGCCGAGTTCCGCGCCTACTACGGCGGGCTGCGGATCCACACGACGATCGACCTGCAGATGCAGCAGGCGGCCGAGCGGGCGATCGCCGAGATGCTCCCGACCGGCACCGACGAGCCGAACGCGTCTCTCGTGGCGATCGACAACCGCACCGGCCAGATCCGCGCGATGGTCGGCGGGCCGCTCGTCGATGGGAGCGACGGCTTGCAGGAGAACTACGACAAGTACCCGTTCAACCTGGCCACCGAGGCGCGGCGCCAGCCGGGGTCGGCGTTCAAGCCGTTCACGCTCGCGGTGGCGCTCGAGCACGGCTACGGCGCCGACTCGCTGTTTGACTCAAAGCCCGTCGACTTCAAGGATCCGAAGGTCTGCGGTCAGGCCAACTACGAGCCGCGCAACTATGACAACGAGTACGAGGGGGTCGTCTCGCTGGCGACCGCGACCGCCCAGTCGGACAACTCGGTGTTCACTCAGCTCGGGATGTCGCCCAACGTTGGCACCACGCGGATCGCGAAGATGGCGCGGGCCGCGGGCATCCAGACGCCGGTCTCGCGGAACTGTTCGATGATCATCGGCGGTCTTAAGACCGGGGTCTCGCCGCTGGAGATGGCCCACGCCTACGAGACGTTCGCCGAGGGCGGCCGGCGCGTTTATAACCCGGTGCTCGGATCGTCCGGCCAGGGGCCGGTGGGGATCAGCGAGATCTACTGCCCGCTCGTCAAGTGCCGCGGCAAGCGCAAGCTCATCGCCGCCCCGCACTACCGGCGGGTGATGCCCGCTCCGGTCGCCGCCGAGGTGCACGACCTGCTGGAGGGCGTCGTCCACGACGGCACCGGGATGTCCGCGAACATCCCGGGCGTCGACATGGTCGGCAAGACCGGCACGACGAACAACGAGGGCGACGCATGGTTCGTCGGCTGGACCCCACAGATCACCACCGCCGTGTGGGTCGGCTTCCCGAACAAGCTGGAACCGATGCTCACCCAGTACAACGGCAATCCGGTGACCGGCGGCACGTTCCCGGCCGAGATCTGGAAGTCGTTCACCGAGCAGGCGATCCACATCGAGACCACGGAGCAGGCGGCCCACGAGCACGGTGGGAAGACGACGGTCACCACCTCGTCGCTCACCACTCCGATCGACACCACCCCGGCGACGACCGCGACTGCCCCGGTGACGACGCCGACCACCGGCGTGACCGCGACGAGTCCCAGCCCGACCACCCCGGCCACGACGCCCGCGCCGACGGGCACCGACACGACGGGCGGCGGCGCGGCGACGACGCCGGCAACCGGCGGAGGCGGCGCGACGACGCCGGCGACGGGTGGCTCCACGACGCCGGGCAACACGACCGGCGGCACCGGCGGCGCCGGCCTCCCCGGCGGCTGACCCGCCGCTCAGACGCGCGCCAGCGGCCGGGACAGCCACCGATTCCCGCGCGCGGTGAAGCGCCACGGCAGCTCCGGCGCCTTGGTGATCCCGATCCGGCGGTCGGTATCGATCTGGACCTCCCGCCACTCCGGCGGACGTCCATGTATCCGGACCGGTCCGTCGACCAGGCTCGAGCGATTGAGGTCGAGCTCGATCCCGAGCGCGATCGTGAGCTTGCCGGGCCCCGAGCAGAGCTGTCGGTCGGGCAGTCCGCCACGGCGCGCGCGCATCAGCTCGTGACCGGAGATCGGCTCAAGCGCCCGGATCAGGACCGCCGCCCCCACTCCATCGGGCTCGCACACCGCGTTGAGCATCGCGTGGATCCCATAGGAGCGGTACACGTAGGCATGGCCGGGCGGGCCGAATATCGTCTCGGTGCGGGGCGTCACTCCGACGTAGGCGTGGCAGGCCGGCTCGGACTGGTGATAGGCCTCGTCCTCCACGATCACCCCCGCCGTCTCGCCGTGGGAGACGACGCAGCCCACGAGATCCGACGCGACCTCGAGCACCGGTCGCTCGTAGAACGCTGCGGCCAGCGCGGGCCCCAGCTGGACCTCCATGCGCGGGCTCAGGCCAGCTCGGCGCGAGCGCGCCCGAGCTGCTCACGGACCCGTGCCAGGCTCGTCCCGCCCTCGGACACCTTGGTCTCGAGCCAGGCGCCGCTCCGGAGCAGCCGGTGGAATTCCTCGTCGAGCAGCGGTGAGAGCTCGGCGAGCTCGACGGGCGTGAGCTCGGAGAGCACCTTGCCGCGTTCCAGTGCCGTGCGGACGATGGCGCCGACCACGCCGTGTGCCTCGCGGAACGGCATCCCGCGGCGGACGAGCAGGTCGGCGACGTCGGTCGCCGCGAGCATCTCGTCAGAGGCCGCACCGGCGAGCGCCTCCCGGTCGAACCGAAGCGTCGAGATCATGCCGGCGGCGGCCTCCAGGCAGAGCTCGAGCGTGTCGCAGGAGTCGAACAGCCGCTCCTTGTCCTCCTGCATGTCCTTGTTGTAGGTGAGCGGCAGCCCGTGCATCACGCCGTGCAACGCCGACAGGTTGGCGACCAGCCGCGGCGCCTTGGCGCGCAGCAGTTCGGCCGCATCGGGGTTCTTCTTCTGGGGCATGATCGAGGACCCGGAGGCCCACGCGTCGGAGACCTCGCAGAAGCCGAACTCCTCCGAGGACCAGAGGACGATCTCCGCGCCCAGGCGCGAGAGGTGCGTGGCGCAGGTCGCGGCCGCCGACAGGTAGTCGAGCACGAAATCGCGGTTGGAGACCGCGTCGACCGAGTTCTCGGCGACGCCCGAGAACCCGAGCGCTTCGGCAACCGCACGGCGGTCGGTGTCGAAGTTGACTCCGGCGAGCGCGCCCGCGCCGAGCGGCAGGCGCCCGCACGCGGCGAGCACGCCCGCGAACCGCTCGCGGTCGCGAATCAGCATCCAGACGTACGCGAGGAGGTGATGGCTGAGGTAGATCGGCTGAGCGCGCTGCAGGTGCGTGTAGCCGGGCATCGGCCAGTCGAGGTGTGCCTCGGCCTGCTCGATGAGCGCCGCCGCCAGCTGCTCGATCCGGCGCCGGGCCTCGTGTGCATGCGCGCGGACGAACATCGCGACGTCGGTGGCGACCTGGTCGTTGCGCGAGCGCGCGGTGTGCAGCTTGCCGCCGACCGGTCCGACGATCTCGGTGAGCCGCCGCTCGACGGCCATGTGGATGTCCTCGTCGGAGGCATCGAACGGGAAGGAGCCGTCGGCCAGCTCCGCCCGCACCTGCTCCAGGCCGCGATGCAGCTCATCACGATCGCCTTCGGTGATGATCCCCCGCTCGGCGAGCATCGCCGCATGGGCAACCGACTGGTCGACGTCGTACGGCGCCAGCCGCCAGTCGTAGCCGATCGAGTCGTTGAGCTGCCGGAACGCGTCGGCCGACGGCTCGGCGAACCGGCCCGCGCTGCGGGCGACGCTCACCGCCCGCCTCCCGCGCCACCGCCCTGGCCGAGCACGGCCGCCAGCTCGGCGGCGACGCGGCCGACCTGCCCTTCGCTCATCGCGGGGAAGAACGGCAGCGCGATCGATCGCGCAGCGATGTCCTCGCACATCGGGAACTCGCCCTCGCGGTGACCGAATCGCTCGCGGTAGAAGGTCATGAGGTGGATCGCCGGGAAGTACGGCTTGGCCGGCACGCCCCGCTCGCCGAGCGCGCGCACCGTGTCGTCACGGTCGATGCCGCGGGGCAGCTGCACGACGTAGACGAACCAGCCACGACGCTCAAGGCCGCGATCCTCGCACGGCAGCCGGACCCCTTCCACGCCGGCCAGCGCCTCCGCGTACAGCGCGGCCACCCGGGCGCGCCCGGCCAGCAGCTCCTCGAGGCGCTCGAGCTGGGCGATCCCGAGGGCGGCGTTGATGTCGGAGAGGCGGTAGTTGAAGCCGAGCCGGTCGTGGTCGAGCCAGTCCATGTCGGGTGCGCGCCCCTGGTTGCGCTCGGAGTCCATCCGCGACTTCATCTGCTCCTCGGCGCAGACGACCATCCCGCCCTCGCCCGTGGTGATCTGCTTGTTGGCGTAGAACGCGAACACCGCGGGGTGGCCGCGCGAGCCGACCGGGCGTCCGTCGGAGTAGGTCGCGCCGAGCGCCTCACACGCGTCCTCGACGATCGGCAGATCGAGCGCCTCGAGCGCCTCCATGTCGGCCGGGTAGCCGAAGACATGCACCGGAAGCAGCGCCGCGGTGCGATCGGTGACGGCGGCCGCCGCGGCGGCGGGATCGAGGTTGAGCGTGCGCTCGTCGATGTCGGCGAACACCGGCCGCGCCCGCTCGAACAGCGCCACGTTCGCGGAGGCGACGAACGAGAACGGGCTGGTGACGACCTCGTCGCCGTCGCTGACGCCGACCGCTCGCAGTGCGAGGTGCAGGCCGGCGGTGCCGCTCGACACCGCCGAGGCGCACCGCGCGCCGACCGCCCGCGCGAACACCCCCTCGAATTCAGGGCCCACGGGGCCCAGCGACAGCCGGCCGGAGCGCAGCACGTCGAGGACCCGGGCCTCCTCCTCGGGGCCGAGCACCGGCTGGGCGAGTGGAATCTGCTCAGGGGAGCCGGCGACCGTCATGGGCGGTCGGGGAGCCCCACCGAGGAGTCCCGGGCCGCCTGGTGCCGCGGCGCGCGGCTCAGCTCCATGCCGTACTGCAGCGAGTCGACGAGCGCCTCCCACGAGGACTCGATCACGTTCTCCGAGACGCCGATCGAGCCCCACTCGCGGTCGCCGTCGGAGGCGTCGAGCAGCACCCGCGTGACCGCGTCGGTGCCCTTGGTCTCGTCGAGGATGCGGACCTTGAAGTTGACCAGGTCGATGTCGGCCAGGTGCGGGTGGATCGCCGACAGCGCCTCGCGCAGCGCGCGGTCCAGGGCGTTGACCGGGCCGTTGCCCTCGGCGGTGCGCACGAAGCGCTCTCCCTCTGGCCCGGGTGGGACCCAAATTTTTATCGTCGCCTCGGTGACGAGCTGTCCGTCGGGCCGTCGCTCGACGATCACCCGCCAGGACTCGAGCGTGAACAGCTCCTCGAGCGCTCCGGTCTCACGGCGCATCAGCAGCTCGAACGAGCCGTCGGCGGCCTCGAACTGGTAGCCCTGATGCTCGAGGTCCTTGACGCGCTCGATCAGACGCGCGGCGGCCTCGTCGTCGAGCTCGATCCCGGCCTCCTGCGCCCGGGACTGGATCGTGCCGCGGCCCGAGAGCTCGGAGACGAGTACCTCGCGCCGGTTGCCGACGAGCTCGGGGGCGATGTGCTCGAACGTCGCCGGATCCGCGCTCACCCCGGCGACGTGCAGGCCGCCCTTGTGCGCGAACGCGTTGCGTCCCACGTACGGGGCATCGGGATCGGGCGGCAGATTGAGCAGCTCGGCGACGTACGCGGACGCCGAATGCAGCGAGGCGAGCTGCTCGTCGGTGATGCACTCGTGCCCGAGCTTCAGCTGCAGGTTGGGGATGATCGAGATCAGGTTCGCGTTGCCGCACCGCTCGCCGTAGCCGTTCATCGTGCCCTGCACGTGCGTGGCCCCGGCGAGCACGCCGGCCAGCGCACAGGCGACGCCGCAGCCGGCGTCGTCGTGGGTGTGGATCCCGACCTGCACGGGCGGGTGGGGGCCGATTGCCAGCACCGCCACCACGTCGGACATCGCCGCGCTGAGCGCGTGCGGCAGCGTCCCGCCGTTGGTGTCACAGCACACGACCGTCTCGGCGCCGGCGCCGGCCGCGGCGCGCAGGCAGTCGAGCGCGTAACCGGGGTCGTCGGCGTAGCCGTCGAAGAAGTGCTCGGCGTCATAGATCACGCGCTTGCCCTCGCCGCGCAGGAAGGCGACCGACTCGGCGATCATCGCGAGGTTCTCGGCGCGGGAGACCCTGACCACCTTCTCCAGGTGCAGCGACCAGGTCTTGCCGACGATCGTGCATACCGGGGCGACGCAGTCGGCGAGAACTCGAAGCGCCGGGTCCTGGTCGGCCTGCGCGCCCCGCCGCCGGGTCATCCCGAACGCGGCGAGCTGGGAGTGGGTGAACGTCTCGTGCGCGAGCAGGCCGAACAGCTCGAGCTCCTTGGGGTTGGAGCTCGGGAACCCGGCCTCGATCAGGTCGATGCCGAGCTCGTCGAGGCGATGGGCGACGCGCAGCTTCTCGCCGGCCGAGAGCGACATCCCCTCCCCCTGCATCCCGTCGCGCAGGGTCGTGTCATACAGCTCGATCCGAGACATCCCTACCCCGCGCTCGCGGGTGCGGAGGGCGTCCGGGCGGGCACGAAGTCGAGCCACTCCAGGTAACGCTCGTCACGCCCGTGCAGCGCGTCCTCGTAGACGCGCTGGATCTCGGCGGTCACCGGTCCGGTGCCGCCGGCGCCGATCGTGTGGTCGTCGACCTCGGCGACCGCGACGAGCTCGGCCGCCGTCCCGGACAGGAACACCTCATCGGCGAGCGTGAGCTCGGCGCGCGCCAGATCCCGCTCGGTGACGGTGTATCCGAGATCCCGGGCGATGGTGAAGATCGAGCGGCGGCTGATCCCGTCGAGGATCGCCGCGGTCTGCGGCGGGGTGATGATCTCGCCGTCGCGCACGATGTAGATGTTCTCGCCGGTGCCCTCGCACACGAATCCGCGGGAGTCGAGCAGGATCGCCTCCTGATAGCCGGCCTTCAGCGACTCGATCTTGGCGAGCACGCTGTTGAGGTACTGGCCGCCGGCCTTGGCGTGCGGAATCAGCGAGCCGCCGTCGATGCGCCGCCAGCTGGAGACCTTGGCGCGCACGCCCTCCTGCTTGGCCGCCTCGCCGAGATAGGCGCCCCACGGCCACACGGCGATCGAGACCGAGACCTCGCATTCGAGCGGGTTGATCCCCATCTGGCCGTAGCCGCGGAACGCGACCGGCCGGATGTAGCACTCGCGCAGCCCATTGGCGGCGATCAGTTCATGGGTGGCCGCCCGCAGCTCCTCGACGCTGTAGGGCAGATCCATGTAGTAGAGCTTCGCCGAGGCATGCAGCCGCCGCAGGTGGTCGACATGCCGGAAGATGCCGGTGCCGTGCGGCGTGTCGTAGGCGCGCTCGCCCTCAAACACGCTCGTGCCGTAGTGCAGGCCGTGCGTGAGTACGTGGATCTTCGCGTCCTCCCAGGCAACGAGCTCTCCGTTGTGCCAGATGAGGTCCGCTTGTTCCACGTCGGCTCCTTGTCCTTAGAGGTGATGCAGCACGGCCTGGGTGGCCTGCGCGGTGGTCGCCTCGCCGCCCAGATCGGGCGTGCGAAGACCGTCGGCGAGCGCCGAATTGACCGCCGATTCTACCGCCGCGGCCTCTCGATCCATCCCGAATCCGTGGCGCAACATGAGCGCCGCCGAGAGGAACATCGCGAGCGGATTGGCGACACCGCGACCCGCGATGTCGGGCGCTGAGCCGTGCACCGGCTCGAACACCCCAGGATTTCGATCCCCGCCGGCCGCGCCACCCAGCGAGGCGCTCGGGAGCATGCCCAGCGAGCCGGTGAGCATCGCGGCCTCGTCGGAGAGGATGTCGCCGAACATGTTCTCGGTGACGATCACGTCGAACCGCGACGGGTTGGAGACGAGCTGCATGGCGGCATTGTCGACGAGCACGTGCTCCAGTTCGATCTCGCCGAATTCACGGACGTGCAGCTCGCGCACGACCTCCCGCCACAGCCGGCTGGTCTCGAGCACGTTGGCCTTGTCGACGCTCGTCACCCGTCGCCTGGCTGACGCGAACGCGACCCGGGCGATCCGTTCGATCTCCTCCCGCGTGTACGTGCAGACGTCGGTCGCGCTGTCCGCGGTCCGGGTCTTCTCGCCGAAGTAGATCCCACCGGTCAGCTCGCGCACGACCAGCAGGTCGGTCCCCTCGATCACCTCGCGCCGCAGCGGGCTGGAGTCGTAGAGCGCCGGCAGCGGGGTGACCGGCCGCAGGTTGGCGAACAGCCCGAGACCCTTGCGCAGCCCGAGCAGGCCCTGCTCCGGGCGCGGGGCATTCGGGTCGGTGGTGTCCCACTTAGGCCCGCCGACGGCGGCCAGCAGCACCGCATCGGCACCGCGGCAGGCCGCGAGCGTCTCGTCGGTGAGTGCGGTGCCGTGGGCGTCGATCGCGGCGCCGCCGAACAGATGCTCCTCATAGTCGAACCCGGCACCGACCGCATCCAGCACCTCGAGCGCCGGGGGGATGATCTCGGGTCCGATGCCGTCGCCCGGCAGCAGGATGACGCGCTCGCTCATCGTCGCGGAACCGTAGCGTCAGGCGCGCCGGGCGCGCATATTGAGGCGGACGTAGTCGAGCACGAGCGGCTCGGAGAGCTGGCCGAGGACGTCGTCGACGAACGGGGCGTGCAGCGGTGACGGGAGCGGGTCGAGGTGACGCACCAGGATCACGGTCTCCAGGAACCCCCGGCCGTCCTCCATCGGCGTCGGGCGATCCTCCAGCCAGGTGTCGATTGCGGTGAACCCTGCGTGCTGCAGGCGCTCGGCGGTCTCCTCGGCGGCCTCATAGGTCCACGGCCACGGCCAGCCCGCGAAGTGCGCTGCGAATGGCTCGTGGGACATCGTGCGCTCGGCGGCAGCGCGCACCGGCTCGATGTTGCCCCGCCCGCCGCACTGGGCGACGAGCCGCCCGCCGGGCTTGAGGTTGCGGTGCAGCGCGGCAAACAGCGCGTCGTGGTCGGGCACCCAGTGAAAGGTCGCGTTGGAGAAGATCAGGTCGACGGGCTCGGGCAGCGAGAGCTCGGCGATGTCCTGGTGCAGCACGGTCGCGCGTCCGGCAAGCGTCGCGGTGGCGTGAGCGACCATGTCCGGCGCGGCGTCGACCGCGTACACCCTTCCGCGTGGCACGCGGTCGCAGAGCTCGAGCGTGACCCGGCCCGAGCCGCAGCCCGCGTCGAGCACGGACTCGTCGCCGGCGAGCTCCAGGTGGTCGAGCTGCTCGGCCGCCCACCGCTGCTGCGGGGTCGAGATCCGGTCATAGGTGGCCGCGTCCCAGTCGCGCGCGGATGGCTCGGACATCGCCTCCCCCGCGCTCACAGTGCGCTCGTGACCGGGCCGGGTCGCTCCCGGCCGGCCTCGTAGGCGGCGATCGCGTCGTCCTGCTGCAGGGTGAGCGCGATGTCATCGAGGCCGTTCAGGAGTCGGTGCTTGGTCTGCGGATCGATCTCGAACGAGGCCGAACCCCCCGGCCAGCGGACCTCCTGGGCGGCGAGATCGACCTGTGCCTCGCCCGCCTCCCGGATCGCGGCGACCGATGCCTCGTCGAGGACCACGGGCAGCAGCCCGATCTTCGTGCAGTTGTTGCGGAAGATGTCGGCGAAGCTCGGCGCGATGATCGCCTGAAACCCGTAGTCCTCCAGCCCCCAGGGGGCGTGCTCCCGGCTGGAGCCGCAGCCGAAGTTGCGCCCGGCGACCAGGATCGGGTTCTTCGGCAGGCTCCAGTCGGGCTCCTTTGCCCAGTCGTAGAAGAGGAACTCGCCGAAGCCGGTGCGCTCGACCCGCTTCAGGAACTGCTTGGGCATGATCTGGTCGGTGTCGACGTCGTCGCGGTTGAGGACCGAGACCTTGCCGGTGATCGTTTCGATGGCTCGCATCAGTTGTAGGGGTGGTGGGTGGGATTCCAATTCCTGATGTCGACGAAATGCCCCTCGATCGCCGCCGCGGCGGCCATCTCGGGTGAGACGAGATGTGAGCGGGCGCCGCGTCCCTGTCGCCCCTCGAAGTTGCGATTCGACGTCGATGCGACCCGCTCGCCGGGCGCGGCGATGTCGGGGTTCATCCCCAGGCACATCGAGCATCCGGCCACGCGCCAGTCGAAGCCCGCCGCGCGGAACACCTCGTCCAGGCCCTCGGCCTCGGCCTCGGCCTTCACCTGCTGGGAGCCGGGGACGACCATCGCGTAGACGCCGTCGGCGACCCGGCGGCCGTCGATCATCGAGGCGGCGGCCCGCAGGTCACCGATCCGCGAGTTCGTGCACGACCCGATGAAGACCCGGTCCAGTGCGATCTCCTGGATCGGCGTGCCCGCCTCGAGGCCCATGTAGTGCAGGGCGCGCTCGTCGCCCTCGTCCTCGGGCTGGGGAACGGTCTGGCCCACCCCGACCACCATCTCGGGGTTCGTCCCCCAGGTGACCATCGGGCTCACCGCCGCCGCGTCGACGGTGATCTCGGTGTCGAAGGACGCGCCCGCGTCCGTTCGCAGCTCTCGCCAGGCATCGGGGACCTCAGCCGGAGCCGCACCGCGGCCGATGACGTACTCGAAGGTCGTCTCGTCAGGGGCGATCATCCCGGCGCGGCCGCCACCCTCGATCGTCATGTTGCAGATCGTCATCCGTCCCTCCATCGAGAGCTTCTCGATCGCGTGCCCGGCGTACTCGACGACGTGCCCGGTTGCGCCGGCGACGCCGATCTGTCCGATCGTGGCCAGGATCAGGTCCTTGGCGGTGACGCCGAACCCGAGCTCACCCTCGTAGGAGATCCGCATCGACTTCGGCTTGGTCTGCACGAGGCACTGGGTGGCGAGCACGTGCTCCACCTCGCTGGTGCCGATGCCGAACGCGAGCGCGCCGAACGCGCCATGGGTGGCGGTGTGCGAGTCGCCGCAGACGATCGTCATCGCCGGCTGGGTGACACCGAGCTCGGGACCGATCACGTGGACGATCCCCTGACGGTCGGAGCCGAGCGAGTAGATCGGGACGTCGAACTCGGCACAGTTGCGCTCGAGGGTCTGGACCTGCACGCGGCTGAGCTCGTCCTTGATCCGGTCGGCGGTCGGGGTTCCGTCGGTCGGCGTGTTGTGGTCCGCGGTGGCGAGCGTGCGATCCGGGCGGCGGACCTTGCGCCGGGCGAGGCGCAGGCCGTCGAACGCCTGCGGGCTCGTCACCTCGTGGACCAGATGCAGGTCGATGAACAGCAAGCCGGGAGCGACTTCATGCGCATCCCAGATCTTGTCGAACAGGCTCGTGGGCATCGTCTGGGTCTCCTCTGGACGGGGTCAGCTTCGCCGCAGTCCGGCGCTCACGACGGCGAGCAGGACGGCCTCGGCGTCGGCCGACGGGTTCTCGAAGTGGTGGGGCAGGTCGGCGTCGAACGTCACGCAGTCCCCGGCGTGCAACTCGTGGCCGGCACCGTCGCAGTGGAGCACGACCGTGCCCGATTGGACGAGTGCCGACTCGCGACTGCCCGGCTCATGCATCGGCGGGTCGCCCGGTCCGCCGGTGACGGCGCCCGGGGCGAGCGTGTGGCGCGAGAGCTCGGCGCGCTGGCCGGGCAGCGGCGGGGTCAGGATCTCGTAAGCGTGCCCGCCGTCGCCGCGGATGGTCGGCCCCCCACGCCGCTCCCCCGCGCGGACGATCGAGACCGCTCCCTCCTCGTCGAGGCGCAGCAGCTGGGAGAGGCGAAGCTCCAGCCCATGGGCGATCCGGTGGGCGGTGTGCAGCGTCGGGCTCGTCTCCCCGCGCTCGACCTGGGAGAGCATCGGCGCGCTCACTCCGGAGCGCTCGGCGAGCTCCCGGAGCGACAGGTTCATCGCCTCGCGCAGCGACCGGACCCGCGCCCCGAGCACGACCGGTGAGGTCAGGTGACCGTCGGTGATCGCCACCGCTTGTACGTTATCACGTACAAGTGTCTGCCGTATTCCGCCGAGGCTCGAGCGGTCGGCCGAATACGCTGCGACGATGCGCTCCCGCCCCGACGTGCTCGTGCTCGGCGGTGGTGGCGTGCTCGGAGAGGCGTGGATCATGGGGGTGCTCGCGGGCGTCGAGGACGGCGCCGGTATCGATCTCCGCGACTGCGAGGCGTTCGTCGGCACCTCGGCCGGGGCGATCGTCTGTGCCCACCTGGCCGCGGGCAACCCGCCGCGCCGGCCCTCCTCCCTCTCGACCGAGGTCTCGGTGGCGAGCGCGGTCGGCCGGGTGGGTGGGGGCGGTTACCCGGGAGCGGTCGCCGGACTGGCGACGGTCGCGGTCGGTGCGGCCCGGCGCGCGGGCTCGACCGCGATCACGGCCAGCGCCGCGTTCGCTCCGCTTGCGCTCGGCTTCGCGGCGCCCGGCGGCGCACTCGTGCGCGGGCTCATGTTGCGTGGGGTCCGTCACCCCGACGACACGCTCGCCTCGCTACGACAGGCGGTCGCCGCCAGTGGCGCCCGGTTCGACGGCCGGCTGCGGGTCTCGGCGGTCGATCGCCAGAGCGGGCGGCGGGTGATGTTCGGCGGTCCGGGTGCGCCCCGCGCGGAGGTCGCCGAGGCGGTCGAGGCCTCGTGCGCGGTCCCCTGGCTGTTCGCGCCGGTCCGCATCGGCGGTCGCGACTACGTCGACGGTGGCGTGTGGAGCCCGACGAATCTCGATGCCGCCCCGGTCGGGCGCGACACGCACGTGCTGTGCCTGAACCCGACGGCGTCGCTGGCCGCCAATCACCCGCTGATGACGATGATGCGCACCGTCGCGCGCTCCGCGGCATCGGTCGAGAGCCTCGCGCTGCGCGGCCGCGGCGCCCGCGTCCGCACAATCGCGCCAAACGCCGAGTGCGCGGCCGCGATGGGCGCCAACTTCATGGCCACCGAGCCGCGCATGCGGGTGCTGTCCGCGGCCCACCGGCAGGGGCTGCGGATCGCCACCCCCGATTGACGCCTCCGGTGGCGCGGGGAAGGTTCTTCGACCTCAGGCCGAACAACACTCCCGCGTCGGGGCCGCTCAGGGCGCCCGGACGACCTCGCGCTGGGGCTCGAGGCTCCCGTCGGCGACAGCTCGGCGCCGGACGGCGTTCGAGAGCGCCCGGACGTAGGCCTGGGCGGCCGCTTCGAGGATGTCGGTGGAGACGCCCTGTCCGGAGCCGGCGACCCCTCCGACCTCGACGACGACCGAGGTCTCGCCGAGCGCGTCCTGGCCGCCGGTCACCGCCTCGATCCGGAAGTCACGCAGCTTGGCGTCGACCGACGTCGCCGCGTTGACGGCGTGAAAGACGGCGTCGATCGGTCCGTCGCCGGTGAAGGAGCCGGTGAGCTCCTCGCCGTCGGGTCCGGTCACCGCGACCGTGGCGTGGGGCGGCCGGCGGGAGGATGCCTCGACTTCGAACCACTGAAGGGTGTAGCCGGCGATCTCCTCACGGAGCTCGTCGGCGACGAGCGCCTCGAGGTCCATCGCGGTCACCTGCTTCTTCTTGTCGGCGATCTCCTTGAACCGGCGGAAGGCGACGTTGAGCGCCTGGCCCTTGAGCTCGAAGCCGAGCTCCGACATCGCCTGCGCCAGCGCATGTCGGCCGGAGTGCTTGCCGAGCACCAGCGAGCCCGAGCCGTCGAGCCCGACCTCACGAGCGTCCATGATCTCGTAGGTGGAGCGCTCCTTGAGGACGCCGTCCTGGTGGATCCCCGCCTCGTGGGCAAACGCGTTGCGCCCGACGATCGCCTTGTTGGGCTGGACCACGTACCCGGACAGGCGCGAGACCAGCCGCGAGGCGCGCGCGATCTCCTTGGGCACGGCGCCCGTGGTGAAGCCGAGGTCGGCCTCACGCGTGCGCAGCAGCATGATGATCTCCTCCAGGGAGGTGTTGCCGGCGCGCTCGCCGATGCCGTTGACCGCGCACTCGACCTGGCGCGCACCGGCGCGGATCCCGGCCAGCGAGTTGGCCACCGCCAGACCGAGGTCGTCGTGGCAATGGACCGACAGCACGACGTTGTGCAGGTCCGGAACCAGCTCGTACAGCCGCGTGAGGAACGCCGCGTACTCGTGCGGGACCGCGTAGCCGACGGTGTCCGGGATGTTGATCGTGCTCGCGCCCTCGTCGATCGCGACCTGGAGCACCTCGGCGGTGTACTCGACGTCGGCACGCGTCGCGTCCATCGGCGAGAACTCGACGTCCTCGCACAGCGCCCGGGCCTGGGCGACCGCGGCCCGCGCCTGCCCCTTGACGTCTTCGCGGGTGGAGTTGAACTGGTGGACGATGTGGATGTCCGAGGTCGAGATGAACGTGTGGATGCGCGGGCGCGTGGCGTCCTTGATGGCGCCCCAGGCCCGGTCGACATCGGGGGCCTGCGCGCGTGCGAGCGCGCAGATGACCGGACCCTCGACCTGACGCGAGATCGTCTCCACGGCCTCGAAGTCACCCGGCGAGGCGATCGGGAATCCGGCCTCGATCACGTCGACGCCGAGTCTCGCCAGCTGCTGGGCGATCTCCAGCTTCTCGGATGGGTTCAGCGAGATGCCCGGCGACTGCTCGCCGTCTCGCAGCGTGGTGTCGAACAGGATGACCCGCGCGGGGTCGGGCTCGGTGCTCATTGGTGGCGCCTTTCGTGTCGGTCTCGATCCTCGGTCTGCTTCAGCTGGTTCGCGGCTACGTGCGGCCGCCGGCGCGCTATTCCCCCCGAAGGGGGAGGAGGAGAAGCAGTGCGAGGTCGAGGCGGAACGCCATCTCGCCGCACAGAGTACCAAGCGCAGACGCGAAGATGACGTCCCGTCTCGCTCGTGTCCGAGCGTCCGTTCGCTAGATGAGCGCGACGGTCACGCCGAGCACGAACTCCTCGCTGGAGGCGATCTGGTCGACGACCGCCTGCGGCACCGGCTCGCTCGTGGTGATCGCCATCGCGGCCAACCCCTCGGCACTCTCCACGCCCTCGGGCAGGCGCCCGACTGCCGCCGAGATGATGTTCACGCCGGCCGCGCCGAACGCGGTCCCGACCCGTCCGAGCATCCCCGGCAGGTCGCGGTAGCGGAACAGCGTCACGTGCTCCTCGAGCTGGATGTCGAACCGCTGGCCCCACGCCTCGAGCAGGTGCGGGCGGTTCTGGCGGCCGATCAACGTGCCGGCGACCCGCACCGCGTTCTCGCCCGAGCTGACGGCGACCCGGACCAGGTCGTTGTAGTCGTGCGCGGTCGTGTGCTTGGCCTCGACGACGTCGATGCCGCGCTCCTCCGCGATCGCGGGCGCGTTGACCGCGTTGACCTCCTCCTCGGTGCGTCCGCGCAGGGCGCCGAGCAGGACCTCGATGGCGAGCAGGCGGGTGTCGCGGTCGGCGAGGCGTCCGAGCACGTCGATCTGGATCTCGTCGAGCGATCCGCCGCCGGCGACGGCGAGCTCAGTGGCGATCCGGCCGAGCGAGCGGCACAGCGGCAGGAATGGGCCCATCACCTCGAAGTCCTCGGCGGGGACCGCCGGGACGTTGACCGCGCTCGTGACCACGCCGCCGGTGAGCGCGGCCACCACCTGCTCGGCGGCCTGGTAGCCGGCCCGGTCGGTCGCCTCGGCGGTCGATGCCCCCAGGTGCGGGGTGACGATCACGTTCGGATACTCGAACAGCGGGTGCTCGGTCACCGGCTCGGAGCGGAAGACGTCGAGCGCCGCGCCTCCGACCTTGCCGGAGTCCAGCGCGGCCTGGAGGTCCTCGTCGACGACGAGCGGACCGCGCGCCACGTTGAGCACGCGCACGCCGTCCTTGCACTTGGCGAACACCTCGGCGTTCAGCCAGCCCTCGGTCTCGGGCGTCTTGGGCAGGTGGATGGTGAGGAAGTCCGCCTCCGCGTAGACCTCATCCGGGGTCTCGGCGCGCTCGGCCCCCAGCTCGCGATAGCGATCGGCCGAAACGTACGGGTCATATCCGACCACGCGCATGCCGAAGCCGCGCGCCCGCTGAGCGACGAGCTGCCCGATGCGGCCGAAGCCGAGCACGCCGAGCGTCTTCTCGAACAGCTCGGTGCCGGAGTACTTCGAGCGATCCCAGCGGCCGGCCACGAGCGAGGCGTGCGCCTGCGGCACGTTGCGCGCGAGGGCGAGCAGCAGCGCCATCGTGTGCTCGGCGGCGGTGACGACGTTCGACTCCGGTGCGTTGGCGACGACGATCCCGCGCTTGGTCGCCTCCCCCACGTCGACGTTGTCGACGCCGACCCCGGCGCGCCCGACCGCCCGCAGAGCACCAGCGTGCGAGAGCAGTTCCGCGTCGAGCTTCGTGGCCGAGCGGATCAGGATGCCCTCGTAGCTCCCCAGGCGCTCGGAGAGCTCCTCCCGCGAGAGCCCAGTGTCGACGTCGACGTCGAAGTGCTCCTGCAGAAGGGAGATGCCGGACTGGCCGATCTTCTCGGCGACGAGAACCTTGGTCATGACTGCTGCTCCAGGACGTAGTCGATGCATGTCGTGAGTGCTGTGACGTCGGCGAGGTCGGTCGCCGGGAACATCGCGACGCGAAGCTGGTTTCGCCCGAGCTTGCGGTAGGGCTCGACGTCGACGATGCCGTTGGCGCGCAGCGTCGCCGCCACGGCCGCCGCGTCGATCTCCTCGTCGAAGTCGATCGTGCCGACGACCAGCGAGCGCTTGGCCGGGTCGGTGACGAACGGCGTGGCGTGGGGATGCGCCTCGGCCCACTGGTACAGGTGTGAGCTCGCGGCCGATGTGCGCGCGACCATCGCGGGCAGCCCGCCCTGCTCGAGCATCCAGTCCAGCTGGTCGGCGAGCAGCAACAGCGTGGCGATCGCCGGCGTGTTGTACGTCTGGTCCTTGCGCGAGTTGTCGAGCGCCGTGGACAGCGACAGGAAGTCCGGGATCCAGCGGGGCGCGCCGGTCGTGGGCCGGTCGCGCTCGATCTCCTCGATCCGCTCGATCGCCGCCGGGCTGCACACCGCGAGCCACAGGCCGCCGTCGGAGGCGAACCCCTTCTGGGGGGCGAAGTAGTAGACGTCAGCCTGGGTGACGTCGACGGGCAGGCCGGCAGCGCCGGAGGTGGCATCGATGAGCACCAGCGACCCGTCGGACCCGTCGGGCCGCGCCACCGGGACCATCACGCCGGTCGAGGTCTCGTTGTGCGCCCAGGTGATGGCGTCGGCCGACGGGTCGGCGCGGGGCTCGGGCGCGTCGCCGCCGGGCGCGTCGACGACGATCGGATCGGCGAGGAACGGCGCACCCTTCGTGCACGCGGCGAACTTCGAGGAGAACTCCCCGTAGGTGAGGTGCAGCGCGCGCTGGCGCACGACACCGCAGGTGAGCCCGTCCCACAGCGCGGTCGTGCCGCCGTTGCCGAGCACCACCTCATAGCCGTCGGGCAGCGAGAACAGCGTCGAGATGCCGGCGCGGACCCGGCCGACGAGCGATTTGACGGGCTTCTGACGGTGCGAGGTGCCCATCACGGGAAATTCGCCCCCGCCCGCCCTGCTCAGGTACTCGAGCTGGGCGTGACGGACTCGGGACGGGCCTGAGCCGAAGCGGCCGTCGGCCGGCTTGAGGTCGTCGGGAATCTCGACGGAGGTGATCTCGGTCATGGGGCGCTCCACAGGAGAGGGGTCGGATGGTGAGCGTGCCCAGGCGCGCGGCAGTTGAGCGCCGTCGCTCCCCGGTGGTCGCCTCCACCTTCTCGCGCCAGTCACGACGGCATGGCGATCATACCCAGGCGCCGTGGCGGTTACGCCTTGGCCACATCGGCGACCCCGGGAGCGCCGCCGGCGCTCCCGGGTCGAGGACTCGCGCTACTCCTGCCAGTCGGTGTCGTTGATCCAGGCCATCTGCTGGCGCAGTTCCTTGCCGACCGTCTCGACCTGGTGGCCGGCCTGCTCGGAGCGCATCCGCAGGAAGTTCTCCTGCCCGGCGCGGTTCTCGGCGATCCACTCGCGGGCGAAGTCGCCGGACTGGATCTCTGAGAGCACCTGCTTCATCGCCGCGCGGGTCTCCTCGCCGATGATCCGGCTTCCGCGGGTCATATCGCCGTATTCGGCGGTGTTGGAGATCGAGTACCGCATCCCGGAGATGCCCTTCTCGTACATGAGGTCGACGATCAGCTTCAACTCGTGGAGGACCTCGAAGTAGGCCAGCCGCTCGTCATAGCCGGCGTCGGTGAGCGTCTCGTAGCCCGCGCGCACGAGCTCGGTGACGCCGCCGCAGAGCACCGCCTGCTCGCCGAACAGATCGGTCTCCGTCTCGTCCTTGAACGTCGTCTCGATCACGCCGCCGCGGGTGCCGCCGATCCCCTTGGCGTAGGCGAGCGCGACGCCGAGCGCGTCGCCGGAGGCATCCTGGTGCACCGCCACCAGGCACGGCACGCCGGAGCCCTCGGTGTATTGACGGCGCACGAGATGTCCCGGGCCCTTGGGGGCGACGAGCGCGACGTCGACATCGGGCGGGGGCACGATCTCGCCGTAGTGGATCGAGAAGCCATGGCCGAACAGCAGCAGGTTGCCCGGCGCGATCCCGTCCTTGAGACCGTCCTCCCAGATCTGTCCGTGCAGCTCGTCGGGGGCGAGCAGCATCACGATGTCGCCCTCGCTGGCCGCGTCGGCGGGCTCGAGCACCCGCAGTCCGTGGCTCTCAGCCTTGGCGCGGCTGGCGGAGCCCCCGCGTAGTCCTACGACGACGTCGACGCCGGAGTCCTTGAGGTTGAGCGCGTGGGCGTGGCCCTGGGAGCCGTAGCCGATGATGGCGACGGTCTTGCCGTCGAGCTTGGAGAGATCAGCGTCGTCGTCGTAGAACATGGCCCGAGCCTACACAGCGCAGGGCCGGGTCCGATCGGGCCTGAACGCCTAGCCTCCGAACCGGATCTCGAGCGCCAGCACATCGCGCACGTAGCGGCGCGTCGAGGGCAACATGCCCCGCGTCCGCACCGACTCGAGTCCCTGGTAGTAGGCCGCGATCGTCTCGTGCTGGTTCTCGCCGGTCGCGAGCAGCAGCGACCGCAGCACCGCGACCCCGCCCCGGACGTTGTCGAGGGCGGAATCGGGCGACAGGCTGAGGCCGTCGACCCGAGTGAGGTCGTTCCAGGTGGCCGGTTCCAGCTGCATGACGCCGACCGCCCCGCTGGATGAGACCTCGGCGTCGTTGAAGCCGCTCTCCTGGTCGGCGATCGCCTCGGCAAGCGGTGCCGGGACCCCATCCGCCGCGGCGATCGCGCCGACGTCGCCTGAGGACACGTACTCGGCGACCGGATGGGCCCCCGATGAGCTCGCAACGGCAGGCGCGGACGTGGTGCCCGACGCGCTCTTGCCGGGAACGGAAAGGGTTCGGCCGGCGAGCAACAGACCGCCCACCGACATCCCGTTGGCCGCCGCGAGCGCCGCCGGGGTGGTCCCGTAGCGCGCGGCGACCCCGCTCAGCGTGTCGCCTGGGCGGACGGTGTATCCACCGGACGAGCTCACCGGCGCCGAGACATCCTCAGAGCTCACCCCGCTTGAGGTGCTCGTGCCGGGGACGGTGAGGGTGCGGCCGGCAAGCAGCACACCGCCCACCGACATCCCGTTCTCCGCCGCCAGGGCAGCCGCGCGGGTTCCGTAGCGCGCGGCGATCCCGCTCAGCGTGTCGCCGGGGCGCACCATGTAGCCACCGGAGGCGGACGAGCTGGGCGCCGTCGCGGTGCTCGCCGCCTCCACCGGTCCGGCCTGCGGTGGGATCTGGATCTGCGAGCCGGCGGCCAGCTGTGCATCGATCGAGAAGCCGTTGGCGGCGGCCAGGCGCGCCACCGACAGCCCGTCGGCGGCGGCGATCGAGGTGAGTGTCTCCCCGCGGCGCACGGTGTGGGTGACGTTGGCGAAGGCGGCGGCCGGCAGGGCGAGCACGGCGGCGGCCACGAGCGGAAGCAGGCGGATCAGATATCGCATCGCCGTTCAGGCTCGCGGGCAACGCTCGCTGCGGCAACCGGTGCAACCCCGCTTTCACGCGGCGGGTCGGCGGCCGCTCAGGCGCTCGCGCTGCAGACCAGCGAGCTGCCCGGCAAAACGAGCGAGCCGTCGTCGTCGGTGAACGGCCGCGCCAGATCGGCGACGCGCTCGCGGATCGCCGCACGCTCGGAGTCGCTCAGCTGCGCGGTCGTGGCGCCCAGCGACGGCGACATCTCGAGCGTCTCCGCCAGATACTGATCGAGTGAGTCAAAGGCGCGCTGCATCGCGACCGGTGCCACCTTCACCTCGAGGAACCCCGCACCGCCGAGCAGTTCCTCGAGCTGGCCGTCGCCGGCAAGCGAGAACTGGTTGGGGGTCGCCGGATCAGGAGGCTCGATGTGCCCGAGCGCGATCAGCGCCTGGCGCGGGATCGTCGCCCACGGGTTGCTCTCCGGGGTGTCCCACACGGCGAGCGCGGCGCGTCCGCCCGGCTTGAGCACCCGGCGGATCTCCCGTGCGGCGGACTCGGGGTCGGCGATCAGCATGATCCCCCAGCGGCAGAGCACGCCGTCGACGGACGCGGTGTCGAGGTCGATCCACTCAAGCTCCAACTGGCGGAACTCGACGTTCGAGATGTGCTGCGCTGCGGCGCGCGCTCGCGCCACCTCGAGCATCGCCGCCGCGCCGTCGCTGGAGATCAGCGCGCCGCCGGGAGCGATCAACTCGGCGGCCATGAACCCGGTATCCCCCGGGCCGGCGGCGAGCTCGAGCACTCGGTCGCCGGGCTGCGGGGCGAGCGCGTCGACCATCGTCGCCGACACACCGACCGCCCAGTCGTGGACGCGGTCGGCGACCTTGCCCCAGCCGGCGGCTGCGCGCTCCCAGCCCTCACGGCTGTCGACGCGGAACTCGTCTGAGTCGAGCGGGCTCACCGGGGACAGACTATTGAGCCGCGTCGCCCAGGCGTCGTGTGAGCTCTCCGAACGCCGTCTCGATCTGCGCGCTCATCCGCTGCTCCAGGATCGCGTGCAGCGCCTCGGCGGCGAGCGGCCGCAGCGCTTTGACCGAGGCGTCCATCTCCTCCCAGCGCTCCTCGGGCATGCCGGCCTCCTCGAACGGCCGCCACACCTGGTCCATGAACAGCCGGACGAACGCAGCGGAGACGGCGTCGCAGTGTTGCTCCACCTGCTCGAACACCGCCAGCGCCCCGTCGAGGGAGACGCCGCGCCCGACGACGCGCTCGGCGACGGCGAGCAGCGACGGGCTCGGCGCGAGGAAGCGATCGGGACCGGCGGGAAGCAGGATCCCGAGCCGCTCCGCCCGGGCGAGCACCTCAGGAGCTCGGTCGGCCTCGACCTCGAAGCGGTGCCCGAGCTCGGAGCGAGTGAGCGTCTCGGGCGTCTCCGCGGCGCTCGTCGCCGACAGCACCTTGCGCACACGCGCCAGCCGTTCCGCTGTCCCGCGTCCGTCCTCCAGCAGCCGCTTGATCCCGGCCAGGTTGAACCCATCTGCCTGCAGGTCGCGGATCAGCTTCAGCTGCGCGATGTGCTCCTCGCCGTAGTACCCGATGCGCACTCGGACCTCGGGCGGGTCGAGCAGCCCGCGGGCCTGGTGGGCGCGGATATTGCGCACCGACATGCCGGACGCGGCGGCGAGCTGCTCGATGGTGAGCTCGGCGGACACGCGCCCAGATGGTACCGGTGGCCGATGTGACATCGACTGATGTGACATCGACGATTCAGTGCAGCTCGCGTCGCCGGAGCTTTCCGGTCGAGCTGCGCGGCAACGCCTCGACGAGTTCGAAGTGCTTGGGCACCTTGAACCCCGCCAGCCGGGCGCCGCAGAACTGCCGCAGGTCCTCCGCCATGATGCCGTCGATCGCCGCGCCGTCCGGATGGGGGGAAATCAATCCGAGCCGCGGCACGATGAGCGCGACGACAACCTCCCCCCACTCCGGGTCCGGCCGCCCCACGACGGCCGCGTCAGAGATCGCGTCGTGCTCCACCAGCACCGCCTCGATCTCCGTCGGCGCGACGTTCTCGCCGCCGGAGACGATCGTGTCGGCGGTCCGCCCAACGATCTCCAGGCGCCCGGACTCGTCGAACCGCCCAAGGTCCCCCGTGTGCAGCCACCCGTCGCCCGAGATCGCGCCATGCGCGACGCTCGGGCCGCGCACGAGCAGCTCGCCCGCATCGGAGAGGGTCAGCTCCGCCCCGAGCAGCGCCACGCCGTCGGTCGCGATCTGCGAGCAGCTCTCGGTCATCCCGAACGACGGGGCGACGACGATCGAGGCCTCCTGGGCGCGCGCGAGCAGCGCGGGTGCGATCGGGCCCCCTCCGAGCAGCACCCGCCGCAGGGCGGGCGGCTCGCGCAGGCCCCCATCGAGCAGGCGGCCGAGCATCGTCGGCACGAGCGAAACCAGCGTGACCCGCTCCTCAGGATCGAGCAGTGCGTCGCGTACCCGGTCGGTGTCGAAGCGCTCGTGCAACAGGACGGTGGTGCCGTAGATGGCCGAGCGCAGCGCGATGGACAGGCCGCCGACGTGCGCCAGCGGCATCGGGCACAGCCACCGCTCCGCCGGGTCAAGCCCGAGGGCGACCGCCGAGCCGATCGCATTCCACAGCCAGTTCGAGAGCGACAGCTCAACCCGTTTGGGGCCGGCGGTGGTGCCCGACGTATACATCACGGTCGCGATGTCGGAGAGCTCGAGCGGCCGCTCGGCCACCACGGGGCCGGCCGGAAGTTCGGTGAGTGTGCGGGCGACGCCGTCGAGGCGCTGGGCCCGCTCTGCAACGGTGAGGCGCAGATCGATCGGGACCGCGGCGACGCCGATCGAGAGACACGCGTGCAGGGCGACGATCATCTCGTCGCTCGGCAGCGCCAGCGCGACGCGGTCACCGTGGCCGATCCCCCATTCGTGCAGCGCGCCCGCGACCGCGCCCGCGGCGGCGTGCAGCTCGCGATAGCTCCACGTATGTCCCGGGGTGACCAGCGCGGCCCGATCGGGATGCACGCGCGCGGCGCGGCTCAGCCACGGCTCCATCGGTCGAGCTTAGGCTCTCGGCCGGGCCCGGCGCCCGGGCGCCGGCGGGTTCAGACGGTCAAGGGCGCAGGCGAGGCGTCGAGCGTGAACACCGGAAGGCGTTGCAGCTCGTCGGCGAGCGGCCACAACTCCTCGTGCGTGTCCACGGCGCCGTATGCGGCCGCCAGGTGGCCGAACATGCCCCCCTCGCGCGAGCTCACGCGATCGCCCGGCTCACGGTTCAGCCAGGCCCGGTCGACCTGGGGAATCGCCCGGACCGCATCGAAGGACTCGACCTCGCGCACGACGTATTCACCGACGGGCGGGAGCCACGCGTAGTAGAACGCGACCCGGGAGCCGCCGACGATCGGAGTGAACGCCGGGATGTCGAGCCCGAGCGCGACCCGGAGCGCCCAGCTGAGCAACGGCGGTCCGCCGACCCCCGCCAGCAGCGTGGGGACGACGCCGCCGACGCGGCCGTTGACCTCGATGATCCGGGGCCCGACCGGGGTCTGCTTGATCTCGATGTGGAGCACGCCTCGCTCCACGCCGAGCGCCGTCGCCGCGCGCTTGGCGACGTCGATCACCTCCGTGGACTCCTCGGCGTTGAGGTGGGAAGGCAGGAAGCCGCCGTTCTCGCGCAGGGGCGGGACGATCGGGAAGCGGCCGCTGACCGCGATGTGATCGGCGACGCCGTCGACGACGATGAGCTCGACGGAGACCATCGCGGCGACTTGCCCGCCGATCCGATCGTCGCGGTCGGGCAGGTATTCCTCGAGGATGAACTGCTCCTGCTCCGAGGCGTCGTCGAGGATCGAGACCAGCTCCTCTGGGCCGGCCACCAGGAAGGTCTCCCGCCCTCCGGATCCTCGCCTGGGCTTGAGTACCGCCGGCCAGGTCATCTCGAGATCCTCGGCCGCCTCACGGGAGCGCACCGACCCGGGGCACACGGAGATCACCGCCGGGACCGGGAGCCCGCCCGCCTGCAGGGCGAGGCGCTGCTCGAACTTGTCGCGGAGCAGGAGCGCGGTCCGCGGGCTGTGGAACGGCAGACCGAGCGCGGCCGCGATCTCCGCCGCCGGTTGCTGGCCGACGTCGCTGAAGACGACGATGCCGTCGACCTCGGCCTCGCCCAGCCTGGCGACGATGTCGTCGTGGCCGAGCCCCGCGACATCGAGCACCGTGCCCAGACGCGGAAGCAGCCGGGCAAGCGCGCGGTCCAAGCGCGAGGACCATCCGATCACCCACACGAGCTCACACAGCCCCCGCGCCGCCTCCTTGATCTCGAACGGCGAAAAGGCCCCCTCCTCGTACATCACCGCAAGCCGCCGGAACGACTCCCCTCCCTGCTTCGGTCCCTGCGTCATCCTTGCCCTCCTGATCCGGTCCCGTCCGTGGACTCCACTCCACGATAGTTGAACGGTGCTCGATAAATCAAGAGATCGCGCCCGATTCCTGACCAAACCTCGTGAAGTCCCTATTACCCACGGCCGGCTCCATAAACGCAGTCTGCACCCATCCGAGGTGCGATTCACGTCAACTAGAGTGCCCCGGCCAGTGGCATGCACGATAGGAGTGAACGCGTGAGCTTTCAATGGACGCCGGCCGGCGAGTACACCGACATTCGCTACGAGCTGTCCGAGGAGCCTGAGCCGGCCCGGGCTCGCATCGCAAAGCTGACGATCAACCGGCCCGAGGTTCACAACGCGTTCCGCCCCGAGACGATCATCGAGCTGTGCGATGCCTTCGACCGCGCCCGGGAGGACCCGCGGGTCGGCGCGATCATCCTCACCGGTGAGGGCGAGGACGCGTTCTGTTCAGGCGGGGACCAGCGCGTCCGCGGGAATCGGGGCGGCTACGTCACCGACGCCGACCCGGCGAACGCCGGCGCCCAGCAGGCGGTGGGGCGCTTCCACGTCACCGACCTGCATGTCCAGATGCGACGCCTGCCCAAGCCGATCGTGGCGATGGTCGCCGGCTGGGCGATCGGCGGCGGCCATGTCCTGCACGTCGTGTGCGACCTGACGATCGCCGCCGACAACGCCCGCTTCGGCCAGGTCGGTCCCAAGGTCGGCTCGTTTGACGGCGGCTTCGGCGCTTCGGAGCTCGCGCGGCTGGTGGGGCCCAAGAAGGCCAAGGAGATCTGGTTCCTGTGCCGTCAGTACGACGCGCAGCAGGCGCTCGAGATGGGGCTCGTCAACACCGTCGTGCCGCTCGCCGAGCTCGAGGCCGAGACCGTCCGCTGGTGCCGCGAGATGCTCGCGCTCTCCCCGTTCGCGCTGCGGATGATGAAGGCGAGCTTCCACGCCGAGGAGGACGGGATGGCCGGGCTGCAGCAGCTCGCCCACGACGCCAACTACCTCTTCTACATGAGTGAGGAGGCGCAGGAGGGCCGCAACGCGTTCCTGGAGAAGCGGCCGACCGATTTCGACCGCTTCCCGCGCCGGGCGTAGCGACCACCGAGGCGGCGGAGATGAGCGGAGTGCGGATCTGGCTGATGGCCGCGCGGCTGCGGACGCTGCCGGCGGCGATCGCCCCGGTGCTCGTCGGCACCGCGCTGGCGGGCTTTCAGCACATCGACCATCCGCTGCGGCTGCTCGCCGCGCTGCTCGGGGCGATCTTCATCCAGGTCGGAACCAACCTCTCCAACGACTACTCCGACGCGCGCCGTGGCGCCGACGCCGAGGACCGCCTGGGGCCCGTGCGGGTCACCGCCGGCGGTCTGGTCCCCCCTCGCCAGGTGCTGATCGCCACCTACGTCTCGTTCGGCCTTGCGATCCTCGCCGGAATCTACCTGATCGTCGTCGCCGGATGGCTGCTGCTCGTCATCGGGGTCGCCTCGATCATCGCCGGCGTGCTCTACACCGGCGGCCCGCGTCCGTATGGCTACGAGGGGCTCGGCGAGGTGTTCGTGTTCCTCTTCTTCGGCGTCGTCGCGGTGGCCGGCTCCTACTTCGTCCAGGTCCGCCACCTCGACTGGGAGGCGTTCGCCCTCTCGGTTCCCGTCGGTCTGCTCGCCGCAGCGATCCTCGTCGTCAACAACGTTCGTGACATCGACTCCGACCGTCGGGCCGGCAAGCGCACGCTGGCCGTCCGGCTCGGCCGCGAGCGCACGCGCGTGATGTTCGCAGCGATGCTCGGGCTCGCCTTCGTGCTCGCTCTCGTCACCTGGGTGTTCGGTCCGCTCGGTCCCTGGGTGGCGCTCTGCTGGCTGGCGGCGCCGCTCGCCGTCGCGCTCGTCCGGACGGTCGCCACCCACACGGACGGGCCGACGCTCAACGGTGCGCTCGCCCGCTCGGGCATGCTGCAACTCGTGTTCTGCGTGCTGCTCTCCGCGGGCGTGCTCCTGAGCCGGTGAAGCTCAGCCTTCGCACCGTGCGCAGCACCCTTCGCGGCAGCGGGCACCGCGCGGCGCACGGAACGGTGAGCGAGCGCGAGCTCGTGCTCGTCTCCCTGGAGGCGGGCGACGGGCTCACCGGCCACGGCGAGGCCGCGCCGCTGCCCGCCTACGACGGGGTCGGGGTCGCCGAGGTGATCGAGGCGCTCGAGGACTGCCGGCCGGTGCTGGACGACTACCCGGGCCACGCGCCCGTGGCAGACGTCATCGCCCGCTGCGGGGAGCGGACGATCGTCGCCCAGGCGCTGGCGGCGATCGACCTCGCGCTCTGGGACCTCGCGGGGCAGCGTGTCTCCGAGCCGCTGTGGCGTCTGCTCGGCGCCGGCGACGGTGCGCCGGTCCAGGTCAACGCAACGATCGATGCGCCAGACCGCTCAGGCGCCGCCAGCGAGGCGGCCGAGGCGCGAGCTGCGGGCTTTCGCACCGTGAAGGTGAAGGTCGGGATCGGCGATGACGCCGGTCGCCTCGCCGCGGTGAGGGCCTTCGCCGGGCCGCAGATGGCGATCCGG
The DNA here is from genome assembly GCA_036501965.1 of Solirubrobacteraceae bacterium. GTDB lineage: Bacteria > Actinomycetota > Thermoleophilia > Solirubrobacterales > Solirubrobacteraceae > Palsa-465. The sequence goes on along the minus strand of DASXZK010000093.1, from coordinate 5,647 downwards.
ATCGACGCCAACGGCGCGTGGACGGTCGAGGAAGCGGCCGCTGTGTTGGCTGCCCTGGAGCCGGTCGGCATCGAGCTCTGCGAGGAACCCGTCCATGGCCTCGCGGAGATCGCGGCGCTGCGGGGGTGCGGGATACCACTCGCTCTCGACGAAACGGCGGCCGACCCGCTCGCCTTCACCGCGCCGGCGTCCGCGGAGCTCGCCTGCCTGAAGATCGCCCGCTGCGGCGGCATCAGCGGCCTGCTCGCCGCGGCCGCGGACGCCCGGGGAGCCGGCTACGAGGTGTTCCTGGCCTCGACGCTCGACGGGCCCCTCGGGATCGCCGCCGCGCTGCACGCGGCCGCCGCGCTACGACCCGAACGGGCGTGCGGGCTGGCGACGCTCGGGCTGTTCGAGGGGGTTGTGGATCCGCTGCCGGCGCGGGACGGGGTGGTTGCGTTGCCGGGAGGAGTGGGGCTCGGGGCGGGGTTGGTCGACTGGTACCTCTGAGCCTGGGCGTTTGGGGGTCGCACAAGTGCGACCCGCACTTGGACTGGTGTCTGCTCTCCGTGGGGCCCGGGCGGTCATTTGTACGTTTTGGGCGGGCATGTCGCCCGGATCGGACATCCTTCGGCGATCAACCGGCCCCGGCGGGCGTCATCAGGGGGCCGAGGGCGGAAGCGGCATCTTTCACCCACTCACCGCAGCCTCGGAGACCGTGAGGGTGATCCGGCGCCCTCCGCGGAGCAGATCACCCAACCGCCCGCTCCCGCAGTGGCGAGTGCGTGAGGCGCCCCGCCCAGGGGTTACGATCGCGCACCGTCCCGCCGCCGGCCCTTCGAGAGTGATGTTTGGCCCGTCGTCGGGCACACGAAGTGGGCACCGACGTCATTGCCAAGGGCATGACGGGGCGACGGCAGTCAAGCAGCGCCACCCACCCACACGGCAGACCAAAAGACTGCGGGCGATGCTTGACGGCCGGCGTCACGACGTGCCACATCACGACGCCACGCAGCACATCGACCCCGCACCCCACGGCCAACCCGCACCCCGCGGCCAACCCTCACCCCGTGGCCACCACCAACCCCGCCACCGCCCACGGCTGCTCCAAGTGCACCGCATGCCCCGCCTCCGGCACGACGTGCAACCGCGCGTCGGGCAACGCCTCGACCATCCGCTCCGCTGTCCGCCGGAACTTGCGGTCGCGCTCACCGACGAGCAGCTCGACTGGGATGACCAGCTCGCCGAGTCGGTCCCACAACGACGGAAGGGTGCCGGTGCCGAGGCCGCGCAGGGCGGCGGCGAGCCCGTCGGTCGTGTTGCGCAGGCGGTCGGCCATCACCGCCGCACGGACCTCGGGCGGCTGGTCGGCGAGCACCGGCGTCTGGGACCAGCGGCTGACGAACTGATCGATCGTCACCGTCTCGGCCCAGGCGGCGAGCGCCTCATCCGCGCGGCGGCGCTCCTCGCGCTCGGCGGGATGCGCGAGTCCCGGGCTCGCGCCGATCAGGACGAGCCGTTCGACCCGGCCGGGCATGGCGAGCGCCGCGTGCAGCGCGATCCGCCCGCCCTGGGAGTAGCCGCCGAGCGTGAAACGGCCCGGCGCGAGCGCATCGACCTCGGCGAGCACGCTGTCGAGTGTCACCGGGCGGGCACCCGAGGCCGAACCGTGGCCGCGGATGTCCGGGGCCTGGACGCGATAGCTGTGGGGCAGCGCCTGGATGACGCCGTCCCAGCTCGCCCCGGTGTTGGTGAAGCCGTGCAGCAGGACCAGCTCGGTCATGGCGAGCACGATAGGCCTGACCGTCCCCGAGGCGACCCGCGCTCGGGCTCGGGTCGGCGCGGTCCGGGACTAGCATCGCCGCCGTGCCGGACCCGAGCCACTCCGTCGACCAGCACCGGATGCTGCGCGCGTTCGCCGACGAGCTGGCGCGCTGTGGGATGCGCGAGGCGTGCACCTCGCCCGGGTCGCGCAACACACCGATCGTGCTCTCGCTCGTCCGCGAGCCACGGGTGCGCTGCTTCTCGCACATCGACGAGCGTTGCGCAGGGTTCTTCGCCGTCGGTGCCGCGCGGGCCGGCGGGCGGCCGGTCGCGGTCACGTGTACGTCGGGGACGGCCGCGGCGGAGCTGATGCCCGCCGTCGTCGAGGCCCACTGGGGCCGGGTTCCGCTGATCGTGCTCACCGCCGACCGGCCGGCCGCCCTGCGCGACGTCGGCGCGGGGCAGGCGATCGATCAGCTCAAGCTGTATGGCGATCACGCCAAGTGGTTCTGCGAGCTCGAGTTCCCGCCGGTGCTCGACGCCGCAGCGATGCGCTGGATCCGGCAGCTCGCCTGCCGCGCGTACTGGACGGCGCTCGAAGGCCGCCCGGGCCCCGTCCATCTCAACGTGCCGCTGCGCGAGCCGCTGGTGCTCGGCGAGCCGCTGGCGCCTGAGCCACCGGAACTCGCCGGCCGGCCCCGCGGGCGACCGTGGGTCGGGTACGGCGCCCCCCACGAGGGCGCCGCTCCGCACCAGACCTCCCCCACGCCGGCGCGGACGGTCCTCGTCGCCGGCCGCGTCGAGGACGACGAGCACGTCGCCCCCGAGATCGCCGCGTTCGCCGAGCGTCTCGGCGTGCCGGTGCTCGCCGATCCGCAGACGAAGGCCCGTGAGGGTGCGACCGCGATCGCGACCTACGACCTGCTGCTCCGCGACCCGGCGCTTGCCGCACGTCTCGCCCCTGAGCACGTGATCCGGATCGGCGAGCTGCCCACCTCCAAGCCGCTGCGCGCCTGGCTGGCGACGCTCCCCCCCGACGTCGAGCAGACGCTCGTCGATCCATACGCCGGCTGGCAGGACCCCGCGGGAGTGGTCGACCGGATATCTCCAGCGCAGCCCGCGCCGCTGCTGCGCGCGCTCGATGGCGCGCCAGATCCTGCGTGGCTCGCCGCCTGGCGCGACGCCGACCAGGCGGCCGCTGCTGCGCTCCAAACGACGCTCGAATCCGAAGGGGGCCTGTCCGAGCCTCTCATCGCTCGCCGTCTCGGCGAGTGGCTTGACGCCGACTCGACCCTGTTCGTCGCCTCCTCGATGCCGATCCGCGACGCCGAGCTGTATCTGCCGGCGCGGGTGCCGCTCCCGCGCGTGCTCTCCAACCGCGGCGCCAACGGCATCGACGGCACGATCTCCGCGGCCTTCGGAGCGGCCGCCGCCCAGCCCGAGCATCCGGTCGTGCTGCTGATCGGGGACGTGGCGCTCCTGCACGACCTCGGCGGGCTCCTCGCTGCGCGGCGGCTCGGGATCGAGCTGACGATCGTCGCGCTCAACAACGACGGCGGCGGGATCTTTCACTTCCTGCCGGTGAGCGGCGAGGGTGCGGCGTTCGAGGAGCACGTCGCGACGCCGCACGGCGTCTCGCTCGAGCGGGTCGCGGCACTGTTCGAACTCGACTACATGGGGGCGGGGGCCGAGGAGCAGTTCCACGCGGCGCTGGACGCGGCGGCCGGGTCGGGCCGCGTGACCCTGATCGAGATCACCACCGACCGCGCGGAGAACCTGGCACTGCACCGCCGCCTGGCGGACGCCGGCCTGGCGGCTGCCGGCGGCGGCAGCTGACCGTTCCGCTCAGCCCGCCGCCGGGTCGCGGTACTCCGCCCCGAGCCATTCGAAGATCCGCACGAGCCCCTGACGCAGCGTCACCTGCGCCTCCCAGCCGAGCACCTCGCGGGCCCGGCTGACATCGAGGCAGCTGCGGTCGACCTCGCCCGCGCGGGCGTCCGCGAACACGGTCTCACCGAGTCCCGGGATCGCGACGTCGTTGAGCGCCTCGATCAGCGCCAGCACCGAGGTCTCCTGGCCGTGACCGATGTTCACGGGCCCGGTGACGTCGCTGCCGGCGGCGAGCAGGTTCGCCGCCACGACGTCCGACACTTCGACCCAGTCGCGCGTCTGCCGCCCGGTGCCGAACACCGTGGGTGCGCCGCCGCTCATCGCCAGTCCGCAGAAGATCGCGACCACGCCCGCCTCGCCATGCACGTCCTGGCGAGGGCCGTAGACGTTGCCGTAACGCAGCGACACCGTCGAGAGGCCGTGCAGGCGGTCGTAGAGCTCGACGTAGCCCTCCGCAGCCTGCTTGCTCGTGCCATACGGGGCGAGCGCGTGGATCGGGTGATCCTCGGGCGTCGGCAGCACGTCGGCGTCGCCGTACAGGCCGCCGCCGGTCGACGTGTTCACCAGCCGTCGCGCTCCATGCCGCCGCGCAGCCTCCAGGACGTTGATCGCGCCGAGAACGTTCGTGCGAGCATCGTTGACCGGATCGAGCACCGAGGAGCGGACGTCGATCTGGGCGGCGAGATGGAACACGAGCTCCGGCGACTTCGCCCCGAACACCTCCTCGACCTTGTCTGCGTCGCGCACGTCGGCGACGACCAGCTCGGCGCCCGCCGCGATCGCGCCCTCGAGGTTCTCGCGCTTCCCGGTCGAGAGGTTGTCGATGACCGTGACGCCGTCGCCGCGGGCGATGAGCGCGTCGACGATGTTCGAGCCGATGAAGCCGGCACCGCCGGTGACCACGCAGTCCATAGGCGGTGGAGATTACGAAGTGCGGGGTATGAGCGGCTGTGCGGCGGAGGTCCTGGCGGCGGTTTCGCAGGGAATGGCGAGGAATCTCGTGTCTTTTGCAACTTTTCTGACGTTTGTCCACTCAATGCGGCAAGACCGTAACTTCACAGCCCAATCCCCGTTACTACGCCTAACCTCTGAGAAGTCCAGTCTCGTATGCGAGGAGATCTGACCACATACATGCACCCCCAGGGTTCGATAGAGCCGGATTTCACGGCGCCCGTGCCGGCGCCTGACACCGTGGACGTCCTGGGTGTGCCCTTGGGCCTGACCGACTACGACGCCGCTCTGAACTGGATCGACGACATGGTCGGGGCACGCCAGCGCGGCTATGTCTGCGTGTGCAACGTGCACGCCGTGATGGCGTCCGCCGAGGACCCCGCGCTGCGCTCGGCGCTGCTGGGCTCGTCCCTGAACGTTCCCGACGGCCAGCCGTTGGTATGGGCGCTCAACCTGCTGGGCCAGTCACTCGAGGACCGCGTCTACGGCCCCGAGCTCATGGCTCGCTCGTGCGCGCGGGCGGTGGCCTCGGGCCAGCGCATGTACCTGTACGGGGGACGCAACCAGGGGGCGCTGGTCCAGCTCGCGCTCAACCTGCGCCAGCGCTACCCGGGTGTGCGCATCGTCGGCGGCTACTCACCGCCTCACCGCCCCCTCAGCTCTGAGGAGCGCACCGCGGTGATCAAGGAGATCAACGGCTCGCGCGCCGACGTCGTGTGGGTGGGGATCGGCGTGCCCAAGCAGGAGAAGTGGATGGCGGAGATGCGCCAGGACCTCGACGCGCCCGTCCTGGTCGGCGTCGGCGCGGCGTTCGACTTCCACGCCGGATTGGTGCCCCAGGCGCCCGCCCGGATCCAGGACTTCGGCCTCGAGTGGGCCTACCGGCTCGCGCACGAGCCGCGTCGCCTCGCCGGCCGCTATTTCCGTTACAACCCGCGCTTCGTCCACGCCTTCACGCGCCAGCTCGTCGCCCATCGCCGCGGCGCGGCCCGTCCCTAGGCGACCACCGGTCCCGCCGCATGGCGGGCACACTGTTGGGCGTGCCCGGCCCGCCCCCAGCCTC
>DASXZK010000092.1:0-101401 GCA_036501965.1 Solirubrobacteraceae bacterium | reverse complement strand
AATCCTGCCTGCCAAAAGGCTCGGCATTGGGCCTCCGATCGCGCCGTTCTCGCGACCGGTCTGGTACTCCAGAGTGGTACTCCACCTCCACCACTCTTGTGCGCTTCACGCACCGGAAAACAGAAAAAGCCCGCAAAAGCGGACCTTTCCACGAGTAGCGGGGGCAGGATTCGAACCTGCGACCTTCGGGTTATGAGCCCGACGAGCTACCAGACTGCTCCACCCCGCGGCGGACCACTAAAGGTAGCACGCCCGCCACCAACGCACGCCCCAAAGCTCGCAAAGCGCGACCATCGCGGTCGCCCGTCCGTCCACCCAGATCCGAACCACACCAAAGCACCGACAAGCCGTGCGAAGATGGGGTCCTTGCCTCTCTTCGGAAAGCGGCCTGACCCACCCAGCGACGCCGAACGTGAGGCGGCCGCGGTCGACGTCGACCGGATCGCCGAGGGCGGCATTCCGCTTGGCGCCGAGCAGCGGCTCACAGAGCTCGCCCACCAGGACGCGCCCGTCTTCAGCAGCGATCTGAGCGCGAAGGAGTACGCGATCGCTCAGGCCTCGGGGCTGCAGCCGATCGCACAGGTGATGGGCTCGTCGGTCGTGCAGCACGGCTGGCAGAACTACGGCTGGCAGAGCTACAGCGGCGGGATGCAGGAGATGCGGTCCTTCGCCGAACCTTGGAACCTCTCCCGCACGCGCTCCTTCGAACGCCTGAGGCAGGAGGCCGCGTTCGCCGGCGCGGATGCGGTGATCGGGATCGAGATGAGCGAGAAGGCGTTCCTGGGTGAGCCGGGGAACGTCGAGTTCGCCGTGTTCGGCACTGCGGTTCGGGAGACGACGCACTCTCCGGGCAAACGCCAGGCACACGAAGGGCCGAGGATGTGTGCCCTGTCGGCCCAGGATGTCGACAAGCTGCGCCGGATCGGGGCCGAGACGATCGACGTGATCGGCCATACCTCGGTGGTGTGCGTCGCGCTCAGCCCATATTCGAATCAGCAGATGAGAAGCTGGTGGGGCAACCAGGAGATGACCGAGATCACCGAGGGCGTGTATGCGGCGCGCCACCTTGCCATGGATGAGATCCGCCGGCAGGGTGCCCGAGCCGGCGCCAACGACATGGTGGTCTCGACGCTCAGGCACCAGATCCACCACCGCGAATACGAGTCCGGCGGCTACGCGCGTCACTTCTTCATCGTCTCGATGCATGTGCTCGCAACCGCGGTTCGACTCGGCGCCCACAAGCCCCATCCCGCCGAGCTCGGTATGCCGATGATGTCGATCAACCTCGGGGACCAGTGACCGTGACCAACCAGGAGAGCGCCTAGATGTCGAGCTACGAAGCCGGGAGCACCGAGGGGCTCGCGCAGCACGCCAGCGAGCGCCTGCAGATGAACGCCCGCGGGCTGTTCACCTCCGACCTGTCGGTCAACGAATACCTGTGCGTCGAGAAGGCGGGCTTTGAGCCGGTCGGACTCGTCGTCGGCTCGAGCATCTACCACATCGGCTACCAGCAGTCGAGCTGGAAGGCCAGCCAGGAGATGGACGTGCTCAGCCAGGCGATGTACCACGCGCGCGACCTGGCGATGACCCGCATGGAGGAGGAGGCCGACCAGCTGAACGCGGACGGGATCGTCGGCGTGCGGCTCGAGATCGGGCGCTACGAGTGGGGCGCGGACATGGCCGAGTTCATCGCGATCGGCACCGCGATCAGGCACAAGGGCGGCAAGGTCCACCGCGCCCCCAACGGCCGGCCGTTCACCAGCGACCTGTCCGGCCAGGCGTTCTGGACCCTGATGCAGACCGGCAAGCGGCCGGTCGGCATGGTGATGGGCAACTGCGTCTACCACGTCGCCCACCGGGGGATGATGCAGTCGATGCGCCAGACCGGGCGCAACGTCGAGCTCGAGCAGTACACCCAATCGCTCTACGACGCGCGCGAGCTCGCGATGGAGCGGATGCAGAAGGAGGCCGAGGCGATCGGCGACGGCGTGCTCGGGATCGTCGAGGTCAAGCTGAAGGAGAACAGCCACGGCTGGGGCAGCCACGTGATCGAGTTCTTCGCGATCGGCACCGCGGTCGTGCCCAACGAGCACGCCGATGCGAACCAGCAGCTGCCCGACATCACGCCGGTGCTGGACATCAACGACTGAGCACGGCATCGGCATCCCGTCGTCGCCGGGTTAGGATGCCGCCATGGGCGTGGTCAGGCTGCGCGGACCTCTGCGAACCCTTGCCGGAGGGTGCGGCGAGCACACCCTGACGGGCGCCACCGTGGTCGAGCTGCTGCGCATGCTCGAGGAGGGCCATCCCTCGCTGAACGGGTGGATCCTCGACGAGCGAGGGCTCGTCCGACGACATATCAACGTGTTCGTCAACGGCGAACGCGGGGCGGAGCAGACGGCGGTCGCGCCTGAGGACCGCGTCGAGATCGTCCCGGCGATCACAGGAGGCTGAGCGTGTCGAGGCTTGCGGTCGGGACGAAGAAGGGGCTGTTCATCCTCGACGGCGACCCCGGCGACGGAGACTTCCAGATCACGACCCGCGCCTTCGCCGGGGAGCCCGTCGACTTCGCGACCCGAGAGCCCGGCACCGGCCGCTGGCTGGCGGCCACCACCTCCCCCTTCTACGGCCCCAAGATCTTCCACACGACCGACGCCGACGCCGCCGGCGAGTGGGAGCAGGCCGAGGGCGTCGCGCTCCCCGAGGGCGGCGAGCAGGCACTCGAGCGCATCTGGGTGATCACCCCGGGCGAGGCACCGGGAACCGTGTACGCCGGCGGCGACCCGGGCGTGCTGTTCGAAAGCCACAACGGTGGGGTCAGCTGGCAGCCGAACGAGGGTCTGTGGGGCCAGCCGTCGCGCAGCGACTGGCAGCCCGGCGGGGGCGGCCTCTGCCTGCACTCGATCTGCCCCTGGCCGGGAGACCCTCAGAAGCTCGCGCTCGCGATCTCGGCCGCCGGGATGTGGCTCACCGAAGACCAAGGCAAGACCTGGGAGCGCGGCAACGTCGGCCTCAACCCGCGCTACCTCCCCGACGAGGCCCTGGCCAACCCGAACGCAGGACGCTGCGTCCACCACGTCGAGCGCGCCCCTCAAAAGCCCGAGCGGATGTTCATGCAGTTCCACGGCGGCGTCTACCGCTCCGATGATGCGGGCGCCAGCTGGACCGACATCGCGGGCGGCGGGCTGCCGTCGGATTTCGGCTTCCCACTGATGGTCGATCCCGCCGACCCTGACAGCGCCTACCTCATCCCGCTGGTCGCCGACATGGACCGCGTCACCCCCGACGGCCGCGTTCGCGTCTATGAGACACGGGACGCCGGGGAGACCTGGGCCGCCCGCGGCGACGGGCTGCCGGCCGAACACGCATATGTGACGGTGCTGCGCCAGGCGTTCTGTCGCGCCGGCCAGGCCGAGCAGCTCGAGCTGTACTTCGGGACGACGACCGGCGAGATCTTCTGCTCGGGCGACGCCGGCGCGACGTGGGCGACGGCCGCCAGCCGGCTGCCGCCCGTCTACTCCGTCGTCGCGGTCGACTGACTCACCCCGGTTCCCCCGGCAGCGCATCCCAGAACGAGCAGTTGTGCTCGGCGCCGAACTGCGCCAACGGCTCCGCCGCCGAGGCGGTTCCCTCCTGCAGTGACATGAACGAGCGGGACGACCCCAACGTCGGCCACATCGCCTGGCCGGCCACGTTCGGGTTGCCCGCGCGCACGAACGCGCCCCAGTAGCGGACCATCCACTGCGAGAGCTCGAGCTGGGCGGGGGTGAGCAGCTTGTAGAGCGAGTAGCCGTTGTTGAAGCTCGGCCACATGTAGGCGAGCTCCATCGCGTGACCGGCGCCCCACTGATAGCCGGGCACCTGACGGTTCAATCCCGGCGCGGTCAGATCGTTGAACTCGTAGAAGTAGGTCGGCGTGCGACGCGCCAGCTCATCGGCCAGTTGCTGCTCGGCGCACCCGCCGATGCCGACCTCGAAGCCACTGTCGGTCCACACCGCGCCGAGCGCGTAGGCGGTCTGATATGGCGCCGGGAAACTCGCCCACGGGTACTGCGCCAGCACCTTCGACGCGCTGCGGCCGTACTCGGAGCGGATCATGTTCACAAACGTCGACTCGGGGGCCTTGGCCAGCCCCTCGGAGAACGTGCGCCCCTCGTTGTGGTTGGTGCCGATCAGGACCGGCACGTGGGCGAAGTCGCCGCGGGCGATCTGCTCGGCCGGCGCCACCGGCAGCGCCCCTCCGCCGGCGATCGGCAGATCGCCGCCCGGGTACTGCCGGTTGCGCAACAGTGACCGCACCGACTTGCCGTGCAGGCAGCGCACCATCGTGGCCTTTCGACGACATCCCGCCACCCGTGCGAACGCCACCGCGCTGCGCCGAGCCACCACCGGCGGCGTGGTCTGACAGCTGCCGCTCTGGATGATCGCCCGGCTGAACATGCTCCGGACGCGCGTGGAGGCAAGCAGCGCGCACACCGAATAGCCACCTGCAGACTCTCCCGCAATCGTGATCCGCTTGGGGTTGCCGCCGAAGTGAGCGATATCCGAGTGCGTCCACTGCAGCGCCGCCTCCTGGTCAAGCAGGCCGTAGTTGCCCGCCGCTGCCGAGCCACCTGGCAACCCGGGCAGATCGAAGAAGCCGAGCACCCCCAGCCGGTAGTTGATCGAGACAACCTCGATGTGGTCGGTGTCAGCGAACAGCGAGCCGTTGTGCTGATCGCCTGACCCGGTGGTCAGCCCGCCGCCGTGGATCCAGAACAGCACCGGCAGGCGATCCCGCGCGGTCGTCCCGTGCGGCCGGTAGATCGAGAGATAGAGGCAGTTCTCGTCGACCGACATCGGGCCGTTGCCGTTCTTTGACTGCGGGCAGCGCGGCGGCAGCTTCGTCACCGCGCGCACCCCGCTCCACGGCGCCGCGGGCTCGGGCGGCTGCCAGCGCAGCTTGCCGACTGGTGGCGCGGCGTACGGGATGCCGAGGAACTCATCGGTGCCTCCCGCGACGAGGCCGCGGACCTTGCCGCTCGCCGTCGCGGCGACCGGTCCAGAGGCATGCGCCCATGCCCTCCCGGCCAGCGTGCACCCCACACCGAGCAGCACGCAGGCCATCACGACCCCACCAACCACCGACCGCATCCACCGCATCCACCGCATCCACCGCATCACAAGCCTCCCGACTCGACGATGGGATCATGGTTACCTCAGCCTGAGCGGCCGAAACCGCCGCGGCACCGGGTCAGCGCGCGGCGACGCCTCCGACCCGATCCGCCTTGATCACCAGCCTGATCCGCTGCACGTCAGGCCCGAAGCCTGGATAGTCCGTCCCGATGTACTTCTGGGAAAGCTCGTTGATGTGATCGTTGGCACCCACGGTCGTCATCGTGACGACCTCGCCTCGGACCGAGAAGTACCGCCGGAAGTCCTCGGGATCGGCGACTGCCACCGCCACCCGCGGATCGCGCCGCACGTTGCGCAGCTTCAGCGCCCCCTCCCACGTGTTGACGACGACGTGCTCGCCGTCGGTGTCGACCCAGACCTCGGTGATCTGGGGCGATCCGTCGCTCATCAGCGTGGTCAGAAAGCACGGGCTCGGTGCGCGCAGCAGCTCAAGCAGGTCATCGGGCAGGGGCATAGGGCACATTTCTCCTCGAGATCAGGGACCGACGGCGGGGTCGCGACCGAGCACTTCAGGGCAGGTGCGCCGGCAATACGCGCGTCCAAGGTCACGAGTGTCGCGTGCAGCCGCTCGGCCAGGGCAACGTAGCCAGCGTCATAGATCGAGAGATTGTGGCGTAGTTCCCAGGCGCGAGCAGCGAGCAGTTCGTAGGGCCAGAGTTCGATCGCGAGGTCAAGCAGATCCGCGTGTGACTGCGCGGCCTGATCGGGGCTGATCAGCTGGGCGAGCTCGTGACGGCGCAGGATGTTCGCCGTCTCGTGGAGCAGGAGGTCAGGGCCGGCGAGCCCACTCCTGTCCAGCTGAGCCGTCGCCCAGGCCCCAGCCTCGCCGGAGTCAAGCAGTACCGCGCTCGTCGAGCTGTCAGTTCAGTTCCGGCCCGAGCACGTACAGGTCGCTGCACATCAACTGGGTCGCCTCGCGGACGATCCGCGCGGCCACCTTGACGTCGCGCTTGGAGAACCGCGTGCCGAAGTCCTCGATCACGGAGCGGATCAGCGTGTGGGCGACCTCGGGGATCGGCGCGGCGTCGGGAGCGGACCGGCCGCTGGACTGGAATTCGACCATCCCGGAGATGATCTGGCTGAGGACGCCGCCGCATTCGAGCAGCTGCGTGACGAAGTCGTCGAGGGCGTCCGGGGGTGGAGGGGAAACGTGATCGGTCATGTCCTTAAGAGCCTCAGACGCGCCGACTTTCGCCCCCCTCCCCGCCGAACTTCACCGAGCTTGACCCCGGCGATAGTGTTCCCGCACCTTGCCAGAGCTCAGTAACACATCACACAGCATTCACAGCGTCCATAAGGACCACACGCAGACGGAATGGAACAACGCGGCCGAGCCGGTGCTCGAGGTCGAGTCCGGCGCCGTCGTCGAGCTGCAGACGGTCGACGCCTCAGGCGGCCAGCTCGACCAGAACTCGACCGCTCAGGACGTCGAGAAGATGGACATGGGCAAGGTCAACCCGGTCACCGGCCCGGTGTTCGTCAAGGGCGCGGAGCCCGGCGACGCGCTCGCCGTCGAGATCATCGAGCTCGACCCGCAGGCGTGGGGCTGGACCGCGCTCATCCCCGGTTTCGGGCTGCTCGCCGACGAGTTCCCCGAGCCGTGGCTGAACATCAGCCGCGTCGATCCACCGACCGACCGGGTGGAGTTCCTGCCGGGCGTCATGCTCCCGTTCGAGCCGTTCCCGGGAACGATCGGGGTCGCACCCGCACAACCGGGCCCCCACCCCATCCTCCCCCCGTCCACGTGGGGCGGCAACCTCGACATCAAGCACCTGCGCCCCGGGACGACCCTGCTGCTCCCGGTCGGCGTCACCGGTGCCCTGTTCAGCGTCGGCGACACCCACGCAGCGATGGGCGACGCGGAGGTCTGTGGCACCGCCGTCGAGTGCGCGATGGACATCACCGTGCGCCTCACCACGGTCAAGCACGCCAACCTCCCGGCTCCCCAGTTCAGGGTCCCCAAGGGCGAGCTTGCGCGGACCGAGCAGTCCGCCTACCACGTGACCACCGGCGTCGCGCCTGACCTGATGGAGGCCTCCCGGCAGGCCACCAGAGCGATGGTCGAGCACATCGTCGAGATGCACGACCGCACGCGAGAGGAGGCGTACGCGATCGCATCCGTCGCCTGCGACCTCAAGATCCACGAACTCGTCGACGTCCCCAACTGGGTCGTCGGCTGCTGGCTTCCGGAGGCGATCTTCACCACATGAGCGACCAGACCACCGCGTCCGACACACCGCAGCACACCGGCGGGCTCCGCCGCGAGCTCCGCTTCTGGGAGACGATCGCACTCTCGATCGCGATCATGGCCCCCACGGCCGCGATGGCGCTCAACGGCACCGCGCCGGCCGGCCTGATCGGCCATGCCGTGCCGCTGGCGTTCATCTTCGCGACGCTCGGTGTGGCGTTCGTCTCCTACGCCTTCATCCGCCTGTCTCGCTACTACAGCCACGCGGGCTCGGTGTTCGCGTTCAGCGGCGTGACCCTGGGACCGCGGGCCGGGTTCTTCTCCGGCTGGGCGCTGATGGGGACCTACTTCGCCTTCACCTGCGCCTCGACCGCCGAGGCCGGCACGTTCGGCGTCGCGTTCCTGAAATCGACGAACATCGCCCAGAACGCCGACTACGTCGTGATCGCGCTGATCGCCGGAGTGATCATCGCGATCCTCGCCTTCGGAGACATCAAGGTCGCGACCCGGTCGCTGCTCGGCTTCGAGGGGATCTCCGTGCTGCTGATCATCGCGCTGATGATCGTGATCGTGATCAAGCTGCTCGCCGGCTCGGCGCCGAGCCATCAGCACATCAACGCCGACGTGTTCTCACTCCCCCACGGCACGACGTTCTCGACGGTGGCGTTCGCCGCCACGTTCGGGTTCCTCTCGTTCGCGGGATTCGAAGGCGCCGCCTCGCTCGGCGAGGAGACGGACAACCCACGAAAGGAGATCCCGCGCGCGATCCGCAACGCGGTGATCGGCACCGGCATCTTCTACATCCTCTGCATCCTCGTGCAGACCTGGGGGTTCGGCACCGGCGCCGCCGGCGTCAAGGCGTTCTCCACCTCCGGCGCGCCGCTCGGCCAGCTCGCCCAGCTCTACGTCGGCAAGGCGATGAGCGACTGCATCAACGCGGGCGCGACGCTCAGCGCGTTCGCCAGCGGCCTCGCCGCCGCCACCGCCGCCGGCCGCATCCTGTTCGCGCTCAGCCGCGATACGCCGCTGCGGCGGTTCCTCGGCACGACCTCGACGCGGACCGGCGCACCGGCCGGCGCCCTCACCGTCGCCCTGCTCGTCGGCATCGGCGCGATCGTCGGCCAGCGGATCGCGGGGGTCAACGCCGTGAACGCGTTCTTCTACCCCGGCACGCTCGGTGTGCTGAGCCTGCTCGTCGCCTACATCGTCACCAACCTGGGCGCGGTCCGGCACCTGTTCATCGTCGCCCGACGCGCGCCGCTCTGGGAGATCGTGTTCCCGATCATCGGGATCATCTTCCTCGGCTACACGATCGACAAGAACGTCGTCGGGGTGACGTTCCCCTACAGCCGATTCTGGATCGTCGTTGCTGCCTGGCTCCTCGTCGGCCTCGTGATCATCCTCGCCACCCCGGGGCTCGCCGCCCGGATCGGCGCCTCGCTCGCCGCCGACGAGGGACTCGCCCCCGAACCGGAATAACGCGCCCCCGCCCAAGCCGGGGCGCAAGCTCGGGTCAGAGCACCCGCGAGGACCAGAGCACCGCGGCGAGCACCACGCTCACGATCGAGACCACAAGCCCGATCATCCACCCCTGCGAGCCGGAGGAGTGCATGATCGCGGCGATCGCGACGCCGATCCCGACGATCCCGCAGGTGGCGATCAGACGGACGAGCAGCCGCTCGGGCCATGGGCGGCGATCGCGCTCGGGCAACATGTTGCGGCCGCCGCGGCGGCCCTTCGATACGGCGGGCCCGGAGGGCGGCGGCTGGTCGGTCGTCTCGATCGGCGAGACCAGCGGCTCTGATTCGGATTTCGCATTCATACTTGTGTTGTGTCTACCCCCAATCGCGATCGCGCCACCGAACTCGACGCAGCCGACCCGCTGGCGCCGTTCCTGGAGCGATTCGCCCCGCCGCCCGCCGGCGTCATCTACTTCGACGGCAATTCGCTCGGCCAGCTCCCCTACGCGACGCGCGAGGCGCTGCACCGCGCGGTCGACACGGAGTGGGCGCAGCGGCTGATCCGCAGCTGGAGCGAGGGCTGGATGGATCTGCCGTTCGCCACCGGCGACACGCTCGGCATGCACCTGCTCGACGCGGCGCCCGGGCAGATCGTGCTCGCCGACTCGACCACGGTCAACTTCTTCAAGCTCGCCTCCGCCGCGCTGCAGTCGCGTCCGGGCCGCAACCGGATCCTCACCGATCACGCCAACTTCCCCACCGACCGCTACGTCGTCGAGTCGCTCGCGCTGAACCACCACATGCAGATCGACTGGCTGACGACGGACCCGGCCGGTGGTCCCGAGCCTGACGCTGTCGAGCCGATGCTCAGCGAGGAGACGGCGCTCGTCACCTTCTCGCATGTCGCCTACCGCTCGGCCCATATCGCCGACATGAAGCGGATCACCGAGCTCGCCCATTCCTGCGGCGCGCTCGTGCTGTGGGATCTGTCCCACAGCGCCGGCGCCGTGCCGGTGAGCCTCGACGAGGACGACGTCGACCTCGCGGTCGGCTGCACCTACAAGTACCTGAACGGCGGCCCCGGCGCCCCCGCCTTCCTGTACGTCAACCAGAAGCTCCACCAGGAGCTCGCCCAGCCGATCTGGGGCTGGATCGGCCGCCACGACCCGTTCGCGATGGCGCCCGGATATCTCGCCGGCGACGGCATCGCGCAGATGCTGTCCGGCACCCCCCAGGTGCTCGGGCTCACCGCCGCGCGAGAGGGGATCGAGCTCTCGGCCCAGGCGACGATCGCGGCGATCCGCGCCAAATCGATCCAGCTCACCGAGTTCGCTGTCGAGCTCGCCGACGAGCTGCTCGCGCCGCACGGCGTCGGGATCGGCTCCCCTCGGGATCCGGCTCGCCGCGGCGGACACGTGTCGCTCACCCACCCGGACGCCAGGCAGCTGTCCGAGAGGCTGATCGACGTGAGCGTGATCCCGGACTTCCGGGAGCCCGACGTGGTCCGGATCGGCCTCTCCCCCCTCACCACGCGGTTCGCCGACGTGCACGAGGGGCTGCTGCGCTTCGCCTCGCTGCTGCGCTGACGGCCTGCGGAGCGCAGAACCGACCGGATCTCACGATCCCCGGCCTCCTCGCGTCGAACACACGACGTTCACGCTTGTACGACAACCACCGTACTAGTGTGTACGGCGGTCCTCGAACGACGACGACGCATGGAGGTCGCCATGAGCACCAGCACCCAGAGCCCCGCCCGCCCGCATCTGAGCGCGACGCTGCTGCTCGCCTGCCTGGCGCAGTTCATGGTCATCCTCGACATCTCCGTCGTCAACGTCGCGCTGCCCTCGATCGGCACCGGGCTGCACTTCTCCGAGGTCGACCTGCAGTGGGTCGTCAATGCCTACACGGTCACCTTCGCGGGCTTCATGCTGCTCGGCGGTCGCGCCGCGGACCTGCTCGGCCGCCGGCGCGTGTTCGTCTGGGGCCTCGGGCTGTTCACGCTCGCCTCGCTCGCCGGCGGATTCGCCGGGAGCCAGACGCTGCTGCTCGCCGCGCGGGTCGCCCAGGGCCTTGGCGGAGCGGTGATCGCCCCGGCCTCGCTGTCGATCATCACCACGACATTCGGCGAGGGCCGGGAGCGCAACCGCGCGGTCGGGATCTGGGGCGCGATGGGCGGCGCCGGCGGCGCCGCGGGCGTGATCCTGGGCGGCGTGCTCACCGAGCTCTCCTGGCGATGGATCTTCTTCGTCAACGTCCCGATCGGGATCGCGGGCGCCCTGCTCGCGCTGCACTACATCACCGCGGACTCCAAGCTGGCAGGCGACAGCCGCAAGGGCTTCGACCTCGCGGGCGCGCTCACCGCGACCCTCGGGCTCTCACTGGTCGTCCTCGGCATCGTGCGCACCGATCAGACCGGCTGGGGCGCGACCTCGACGCTGCTCATCATCGCCGTCGGGCTCGCCCTGCTCGGCGCGTTCGTCGCGATCGAGGGGCTCGTCGCCCGCCATCCACTGATGCCGCTGCGAATCTGGGCCTCGGCGACGCTGCGGTCGGCCAATGCGGTCGTGCTGGCGCTCGGCGCGGCGAGCTTCGCGATGTGGTTCTTCCTCTCCCTGTATCTGCAGGAGGTGCGCCACGACTCGCCGATCGCCACCGGCCTGGCGTTCCTGCCGATGACCGCCTGCATCGTGGTCGGTTCGACGATCGCCTCGCGGCTGGTGCACCGGGTCGGGGCGCGCACGCTGCTGATCGCCGGGATGAACGCGCTTGCCGGCGGCCTCGCGCTGTTCGCCCGGCTGCCGGTCGGCGGCTCGTTCTGGGTCTCGATGTTCGGACCGTCGCTCCTCGCGGCGATCGGCATCGGCCTGTCGTTCACCCCCGCCGCGATCACCGGTGTCGCGGGTGTCTCCGCCCACGAGGCGGGGCTGGCGTCGGGCCTGGTCAACACCTCGCGCATGTTCGGCGGGGCGCTGGGTCTCGCGGTCCTGGCGACGCTCGCCTCCTCACACACACGGGCCGACGCCCATGCGGGCCTCGCCGCGCGCGCCGCGCTCACCGACGGGTTCCATCTGGCGTTCCTGATCGCCGCCGCCCTCGCCCTTGCCGGCGCCGCACTCGCCGTGGCGCTGCCTCGCACATCGGCGGTCGCCGCGGCAAAGGCCGACGGCGCCCCGGTCGCGCTCGAGGCGTGACCGGGGCGAGCGCCGGAACCTGACTACTGCGTTACGGCTTGACCTGGTAGATCTCTCCGCCGGTCGTCTTGCCGGAGCCGCCGACGTAGAGCATTCCGTCGTGCTTGGCCAGCGCGTCGGTCGCGAGCGGGAAGCCCGTCACCACCGGCCTGGCCGCGCCGCCGCGGATGCTCATCCTGTACAGCGCACCGCCCTTGCCCTGCGGCCCGAGGAACGAGCCGAAGTAGAGCGTCTTGCCGAGAACCGTGACGCCCATGATGTCGCTGTGCGGGCTGAACATCTTGAACGGCTTCGTGTCGCCCTTGCAGGTGCCGATCGACGTGTGACTACACCTCGGGAAGCCGTAGTTGTCGCCCCTGTGCACCTTGAGCAGGAAGTCGGGCGGACCGACCTTGGCGACCTTCGGCGGGCCGTCCTGACCGAGGTCCGAGACGAACGGCGCCTTGGCTCCGGGCGCGAACGCCATCTGCCACGGCTGCCGGATCCCCGAGGCGAAGACCTTGACGTCCTTGCCACTCGTCTTCATGGACAGGATGTCGTACAGGAACGGCGACGTCGACGCCTTTCCGTGGTCGTTGTTGTTGAGCAGGCCGGCGTCGACCCCGACGAGAAGCCGTCCGCCCGGCGTAAAGGCAATGCCGTTGAAGCCCTGGAACCCCTGCGGGGCCGTGTAGACCGTCTTGCGGACCGAGAAGTCCGAGCCGGTGAATCCGCTCCACCTCACGATCTGGAAGCTCGGCGCTCCGTTGACGATGAACGCCGCGCTCATGAAGAGCGCCCCTTTGTGCCACGCGAGGCCGCCGACAAACACCGGCCCGTTCGGGATCTCGGTCGCGGTCCCATTGGCGATGATGTACAGCCCGCCGTTCGGCGTGCTTCCCTCGCCGCCGGAGTCGCCGGCGAACATCGCGCCGTCGCCCCAGGCGAACGAGGTGGGGTTCATCAACCCTGTGGCGTACAGCGTCGCCGTGGCGCCGCCGTGTGTCCTCAGCGTCGGTGGTCCGGTGGCAGCGCTGGCTGCCACTCCCATACTTGCGATGACCGCGGTACAGGTCACCGCACAGGCCGCAATGCGTGCCCGCATTCTGTTGTCCTTTCCCCGGATTACAGATCCGCCGTTGCGCCCCGGCCGACGATTCGGCGCGCCGAGCGTACCGAAGTTGTGAAGGTTTGTGCAGATTTACCTCACCGCACGCCAGCAGCCACAATGCATCCGTGTCCGTCTGCTTCGTCACCCGCGCCCTCCCGGGGCCTGCCCTCGAGCGCCTGGCCGAGCACCACGCGACCACGATCTGGCCCGGGGATCTGCCCCCGACGCCGGAGGAGCTCCGGGCCCAGCTGGCGGCGGTCGATCCCGAGGCACTCATCTGCACCGTGTCTGACCGGATCGACGCTGCAGCGCTCGACGCGGCACCGCGTCTGCGGGCGATCGCCAACTACGCGGTCGGCTACGACAACATCGACGTGGCCGCGGCGGCCGCGCGGGGGATCGCGATCGGCAACACGCCCGACGTGCTCACCGACGCCACCGCCGATCTCGCATTCGCGCTGCTGCTCGCCGCCGCCCGGCGACTGCCCGAGGGGATCGCGCTGGTCCGAGACGGCCGGTGGGTCACCTGGGAGCCGAGCCGCGAGCTCGGCGTCGCCGTCTGCGGAGCGACGCTCGGGATCGTCGGCGGCGGGCGTATCGGCGCGGCCGTCGCGCGGCGTGCCGCAGGCTTTGAGATGACCGTGCTCATCCACTCCCGCAGCACCGAGCTGTCGTTTGAGGAGTTGATCGAGTGCAGCGACTTCGTCTCGCTGCACTGCCCGCTCACCGAGGAGACCCGGCACCTGATCGACGACGGGGCGTTGGCGCGCATGAAGCGCAGCGCGATCCTGGTCAACACGAGCCGCGGCGGGGTCGTCGATCAGGACGCGCTCGCGCGGGCGCTGCACGACGGGCAGATCGCGGGGGCGGCGCTCGACGTCACCGACCCCGAGCCACTGCCGGCCGACCATCCGCTGCTACGCGCGCCCCACCTGATCGTCCTGCCCCACGTCGGATCGGCAACGGTGTCGGCGCGTGAGGCGATGACCCGGCTCGCGGTCGAGAACACGCTCGCCGCACTCGACGGCCAACCGATGCCCCACCCGGTGTCGGCGCCCGCGGCACGGGTACGGGAGGCGTCATGAACGTCGCCGTCGTCGACATCGGCTCCAACTCGACCCGGCTGCTCATCGCCGAGATGGACGGCGACGCGATCACCGAGCTCGTCCGCCATTCGAACGTGACCCGTCTCGGCGCGGGCGTCGACCGCGAGGGGCGGCTGGCCGACGACGCGATGCAACGCGTCTATGACGTGCTCGACGGATACCGCGAGGAGCTCGAGGACCACCAGTGCGAGAGCGCGGTCGCGGTGCTGACCAGCGCGGTCCGGGACTCCGCCAACGGCGAGCAGTTCGCCGCGGAGATCCATGAGCGCTACTCCATCGAGCCCCACATCCTCTCCGGCGACGAGGAGGCACAGCTCACGTACCTCGGAGCGACCAGCGAGCGAAATCCGATGGATCGCACGCCAACGCTCGTGCTCGACATCGGCGGCGGCTCCACCGAGATGGTGATCGGCGAGGGCCGCGAGGTCCGCTTCCACGTCTCCACCCAGGCCGGGGTCGTTCGCCAGACCGAGCGCCACCTCGCCGATGACCCGCCGACCGCGCGGCAGGTCGACGCCCTCATCGCCGACGTTGCGCAGATCATCGCCGGCGCGGTCCCGCAGGACGAGCGCGAGCACATCAGCCAGGGGATCGCCGTGGCGGGCACCGCGACCTCGCTGGCGGCGATCGCGCAGTCGCTCGAGCCCTACGACCCCGACCGCGTTGAGGGCTTCCGGGTGACCCGCGCCGAGTGCGAGCGGATCCTCGACCGCCTGTCGGCGATGTCCCTCACGCAGCGGCGGCAGGTCGCCGGCCTGCATCCCGACCGGGCGCCGACGATCATCGCCGGGGTGCTCATCTTCCGCGAGGTTCTGAGGCTGTTCGACCTGCCTGAGATCGAGGTTTCAGAGCACGACATCCTGCGCGGAGCGGCCCGAAAGCTGACTCGCCGTTCGAACAAATAGGTGCGAATTTGCGGGGACAACCAAGCGTTGGCTAAGAATCGATCAATGATGTCTTGCACGAATCCGACAAATAGGTCATATTTCGCGTGGGGCGCGTAGGACCTTCGGGCGATACCACCCCATACATAGATCCGGGCGAAGCCGCAGACATCGGCGCCTCCCGCCGTCCGGATCAACCCAAATGGCCCTTTCAGGCACGTACCCCTGCCCGTCCCGATTGGGCCAACCTGGATCGGAAGCCGCCCGCACTTGTGCGGGCGGTTTCTGTCTGCGCTGACGGGTGGGTTGCTCGCACTCAGGCGAGGTTGGAGCGCCGCGGGTACGCGACCGCCGGATCGGTGAGCACATTGACGACCGCCGGCGTTCCGGCCGCGAACGCCCGCTCAAGCGCCGGACGCAGCTCGCCGGGGGTCGACACCAGCTCGCCGTGGCAGCCGAGCGCGGCTGCGACCTCGTCGTAGCGCGTCGCGGGCCGGAGCTCGGCGACGACTGAATAGCCGTAGAGCGCCTCCATCGGGTGCTTCTCCAGTGCCCAGATGCCGTTGTTGCCGATGATCGCCACGGCCGCGACGCCGTGGCGCGCGAGCGTGTCGAACTCCATGCCCGAGAATCCGAACGCGCCGTCGCCGAGCAGGAGCACGACCTGGCGGTCCGGATGGGCGAGCTTGGCGGCGAGCGCGTAGCCCGGCCCCGAGCCGAGGCAGCCGTAGGGACCGGGGTCGACCCAGCAGCCCGGCGCCAGCGAATCGACGACGCGCCCGGCATAGGAGACGAAGTCGCCGCCGTCACCGACGACGATCGCGTCGCGGTCGAGCATCCCGGCGAGCTCGCCGTAGATCCGCATCGGGTGCAGCGGTGCGCGCGGGTCGGCGAGCTCGGCCCGCTCCGCGCCGCGGCGCTCATCCTCGACCGCTCGCAGGGCCGCGACCCACGCCTCGCGGGCGGCGCGACGCTCGAGCTCCACCGGGGCGGCCGCGTCCGACAGCGCGCGCAGCGTCTGATCCAGGCCGCCGATCAGCGTGTGCTCCAAGTCACGCGGAGACTTGTGGTCGGGCGGCGCCGTGTCGATCCCGACGACGGTTGCGGACTCCGAAAAGGCGGCGCCGAAGCCGAGCCGGAAGTCGAGCGGCACCCCGATCACGAGCGCGACGTCGGCCTCGCCGAGGCCCTTGGAGCGCGCGCGGGAGAACGCGAGCGGGTGGTCGGCCGCGACGCAGCCGCGGGCCAGGCCGTTCTGGAAGACCGGGATGGAGTGCGCCTCGGCGAGCGCGCGCAGGGCCTGCTCGCCACGCCCCCAGTAGAGATCGCTGCCGGCCATGATCACCGGCCGCTCGGCGCTCCGCAGCGCCGCCGCGGCGCGGGCGAGGGCCACCGAATCGGCGCCCGGTGCCTCCCAGGGCCGCTGCGCCGCGGCGAACGCGGCGGGCGGCTCCGCGCCGCCGAACACGACGTCGAGCGGGAGGTCGACGAACGCCGGCCCACCGTGCGGTCCTGCCGCGGCCCGCAGCGCCTCGCCCACCAGGCCCGGGATCTCGGCGGTGGCGCGAGCGGTCTGCGCGAGCCGCGCGAGCGGCGCGATCAGCGGGACGTGGTCAAGCTCTTGCAGCGACCCCTGGCCCCAGCGGAACTCCGGCGCTCGGCCGCCGAGCACGAGCATCGGCGAGTGGTTCATCGAGGCGGAGGCGATCGCGCTGATCCCGTTGGTCACCCCGGGGCCGGCGGTGAGCGCGCACACGCCGACCTCGCGCGTGACCTTCGCCCAGCCCTCGGCGGCAAATGCGCTGCTCTGCTCATGGCGGGTGTCAACGAGCGCGATCCCCTCCTCCCGGCAGCCGTCGTACAGCGAGAACAGATGGCCGCCGGAGAGCGTGAACAGCGTCCGGACGCCGGCCGCCCGCAGCGCCCGGGCGAGCAGCCGCCCGCCGTGCTGTTCTGACTCCTCGCCCACGGCGCGCACCCTACCCGGCCGGTGCATCAAACGACGGCCCTGCCTGCGTTTGATGCCCAGCTGCCCCTTTGCGGTCAGTCCTCGGGCCCGGGGGGCCGCATCCGCAGCGCGTTGACCACCGCGCCCCCGAGGATGATGATCGCGATCACGTAGAACCAGCCGAGCAGGATCACGATGAACACGATCGAGGAGCTGAAGCGGGCGATCGTCGAGATGTGCGACAGGTACTCGGGAAAGCCGTAGTCGACGATCCCGATCGCCAGCGTGGCGCCGAGCGCTCCGGGCCACACCGCCCGCCACGGCACCCGGAAATGCGGCACCCGGAAGTAGATGATGGTGAGGCAGATGAACAGCAGCACCAGGCCGAACGCGAGCGTGGCGGCGTAGACGACGATTGTGACGTGCGAGAGATCGAACGGAAGTGCGTGCACCCCCGAGTTGAGGATCGCCTGAAGCGTCGGCACCGACACGGTCGCGAGCATGAACAGCAGCACCACCCCGACCATCGAGAGCGCGAACCGCTTCTGGCGCAGCCACGATCGCGGCTCGCCGCCGTAGATGCGGCTGAACGCGGTGTCGAGCGCGCTCCACAGCGAGGACCCGAGCCACAGGCTCGTGGCGATGGCCAGGATCCCGGTCGAGGTCGACCGCTGCTGGACCTGCCTGAGCAGCGACTCGAGCGTGTGGTCGGCGGTTCCCGGGAACACCTCGCGGAGGTCGACGATCACGCGCGCCTGCACGCTCGTGGAGGCGAGCACGCGGCCGGAAGCGAACAGCGCGACGAACGCCAGCGGGATGACCCCGAGGATCATGTTGTAGGCCACCATTGAAGAGAGCCCGGTGAGGTTCGACTGATACGCGATCCGGAAGAAGCGCCGGATCGGCCGGGGCACGAGCCGTCTGATCAATCCGCCACCGACTCAGCCCTGGTCTCCGTCGCGGCGGCGCTCTCAACGGTCGGGGCCCACAGCCGGACCGCAGCCTGCTTGCCGCGCAGCGCGACGTCCGTGCGCTCGGCCATCGCCACCGACCAGGTCGGTGGCAGCAGGGCGCGCGTCGCCTCGGTGATGAGCACCGGGTCGCCGGTCAGCCGCGTCGCCGCCTCCACTCGCGAGGCGGTGTTGACCGTGTCGCCGATCACCGCGTACTCGACGCGGCCGCCGCCGCCGACGGTGCCCGCGATCACCGGCCCGGAGTTGACGCCGATCCCGACCGAGACGCGGCCGGCGAACTCGGCGCGCACCCGGGCGGCGATCTCAAGCGCCGCCGCGACCGCGCGCTCGCCGTGATCGGGCAGCGGCTCGGGCGCACCGAACACGCCGAGCAGCCCATCGCCGATGAACTTGTTGGCGTGCCCTCCGTGACGGAGCAGCACCGGCACCGCCACCTCCCAGAGGTCGTTGAGCAGCGCCACCACCTCTCGTGGGCGCGCCGCCTCGGCGAACGAGGTGAAGTCCCGCACGTCGAGGAACAGGACGCTCACCTCGACCTCCTCGCCGGCGAGGTCCGCACCCTCGGCGAGCACCCGCTCGGCGAGGCCCGGGTCGACGTAGGCGCCGAACGCGCTGTGCAACCGCTCGCGCTCGTCCAGCCCCTCGATCATCGTGTTGAACGACTGCGCGAGGCGTCCGGTCTCGTCGGTGGTCACGAGCGGCACCCGAGCGCCGAGATCGCCCGCCATGACTCGCTCGGTCGCCGCGTGCAGATCGCCGATCGCCGCCGACAGCGAGCGCGCGACGAGCACGACGAGCTCGAGCGAGATCGTGAACGAGACCGCGACCGCCACCAACCACGAGAAGCCGAGGTCGGCGAGATCGACGTGGTGACCCTGGTTGGACAGGCTCGCGACGACGATCCCGGTGATGACGTTGATGACGGGCGCGATCGCGAGCAGTCGCCAGCGCAGCGGCAGCCCTCCGATGTCGATCTGGAATTCCGGCGGAAGCGACGCAGCGAGCGGCTCCAGTACCGGGCGTGTCACCACCTCGATCACGAAGTAGCGCGCGATCAGCTCGTAGGCGATGACCGCGGTTCCGGCCGCGGCAATGATGAAGAACGAGTACCACGGCAGCCCCAGCAGCCACGTGGTGAACGCGATGAACGGCAGGTAGAACAACGTGAACGGATACGCCCGTACGCGCCGCAGGTATTCCGTGGGCAGCGTGACGATCGCTCGCCAGGCGGCGATCGTGAGCTCCGGGGTGCGCTCGGCCGCGGGCGCGCGCTCCCAGGTGCGCACCGGCGACCACAGCATGCGCGTGAGTTTGATCGAGACGACGTTGTCGAGCGCGACGAGCGCCTGCGAGACCCCAATGATCGTGAGGAAGTGGGCAAGGCTCATCGGCTGATAGAGCCGCAGAAGTCCCAGACCCGCGAGCGTGACCAGGTGCGCAACCCCGAACTGCGCCCAGACGAGCGCGAAGGAGTTGCGGCGCGCGATCGCCCGTATCGCCCGGTCGACGGGGTCCTTCATCGCACGACAGTCTGCCAGCGGCGGCGGTCCGCAGCGACGGGGTTCTCCGAGGTGACGCGCGCGGGGACCGCTCAGCCCGCAGGCGCGAGCGGCCCCTGCGCAAGCTGGCCTCGGACCATCATGGCCGAAGCCGCGCCGAGCGCGTCCTCGCCCTGCAACCAATGTGAGCCGATCTGAAACGCGGGCAACCGGTCGATGCCGGCGCTGCGCAGCGCCGCGCTGACCTCGCCGATCTCCTCGTCGCGCCAACTCTCCCCCGCCGCCTCCAGGCACGCGCCGAGCGGCACGGCCGCCGCCGCGGCCGCCTCGGCGATCGTCTCCGGGTCGTCGAGCGCGAAGCCTCCGCAGAACGCGAGCCGGCTGGCGGCCAGCGCGAACGCTGGGCCAGCCCCGAGCTCGCAGGCAAACGCGGCGGCGCGCTGGGCGCACGGAGCGCACAGCGGGAACTCCTCGGGCCACATCAGCGGCAGCCGAAGCGCCCGGGCCCGCGTCTCCGCCCGAGCCCGCATCTGCGCAAGCTCGTCTCCGTCCTCGGCGGCCGGGGCGAGCGCGGCCCCATCGACCGGTACCCACTCCGCGCCGGGCAGGCGCCGCTCGACGCGCTCGGCGGCAAGGTACGAGAGCGGGCAGGTCACGTCGAAGAAGAACGCGGCCGCGGGAACCTCTCGCCCCTCGCGTGCGTGCGCGCGCTCGACCGGGAAATGGAGTAGTTCACCCACGGGGGCCTCGCTTCGGAGCTACGCGGCGGTCACATCTCTGGATCAGCCATTTCGACATTTCGCCGTCTTGAAACGCGCAGCCGGCAAAAAACTGGCGCAAACTGCCGTGCACCGCCTTTAGGTCGTTTATGCTCCGGTTCCCGGAGACGACCCATTCGTCCAAGGAGTTGGACATGTCCCAGGTCCCGCCAGCGAAACGTCATCCGTATGACCAGTGGTCTCCCGACGCCCGAGCGCTCGACCTCGTGGGCGACAAGTGGACGCTGCTGATCATCCGCGACCTGATCTCCGGCCCTCGCCGGTTCGTCGAGCTGCAGCGTGTGCTTCCGGGGATCTCAACCGAGCAGCTGCGCTCGCGCCTGAACCGGATGGTCGCCGACGGGATGCTCACCCGCCAGCGCTACCGGGAAGTCCCGCCGCGGGTCGACTACGAGCTGACCGAACGCGCCCGGGACCTCGCTCCCGTGCTCGGTGAGCTTGCGCGCTGGGGATACGAGTGGGCTTGGGGAGCGCCGCGGCCGAGCGAGCATGTCGATGTCGGCGCGATCTTCCGGCTGCTGCCGGGCATGGTGCGCCCCGGCACGGTGGCATCCGGCACCATCGCCCTGACCGCCATCGGCGCAAACGGCAGCGCGCATGCCCTGCTCTCGATCACCTCACAGGCAGTGACGATCGAGGAATCGGCCGAGCCGTTCAACGCCGACGCCTCCCTGTCCGGGACGGTCGAGGCGTGGATCGGCGCGCTCAGCCCCACGGCCGACGGGACCGGTCTTGAGGGAGACGGCCGGGCCGATCTCCGGGGAACGGTGCTCGAGCTGCTGTCGCTCGGTCACGACGCCGCCGAGCCGCTCGCCTCGGCCGCTTCCTGACCGGCCTCCCGGCCCGGTAACGTCCCGGGCCCGCCCGGGTGGTGGAATTGGTCAGACACGGTCGCCTTAAGAGCGACTGCCTCGCGGCGTGAGGGTTCGAGTCCCTCCCCGGGTATTCCCTTATTTGGCGCAACTTTTGCGCCGCTAGTGTGCTTTAGAGGTGCGGGGCGGGCGACTGCGCCGGACCTCGACCTGAGCTCATGGAAGCGTCTGCGCTGAAATATCACGCCGGAATCGGGCTCCCGAGCCGCAGTCCGCTGCTGCGGCTGCAGTCCGACGAACGGCTGATCACGCTGCTGCGGCGCGGCAACACGTCCGCGTTCGAGGTGCTGGTGGGCCGCTACGAGACGCGGCTGCTCTCCTTCTGCCGCCACCTGCTCGGCTCCCGCGAAGACGCCGAGGACGTGCTGCAGGAGGTGATGACCGCCGCGTTCAACGCGATCGTCGCCGACAACCGGCCGATCAACGTGCGGCCGTGGCTCTACCGGATCGCGCGCAACCGGAGCCTCAACCACCTGCGGCGCATCCAGGCGATCGGCGTCGACTCGATGGACCACCATCTGTCCGAGCACGGCACCTCGACGGCCGACAAGGCCCACAAGCGCGAGGAGTTCCGGATGCTCGTCGGGGACATCCAGGGTCTGCCTGAGACCCAGCGCACCGCGCTCGTCTTGCGCGAGATGGACGCGCTCTCCTACGAGCAGATCGCCGAGGCGATGGAGACGACGGTCTCGAGCGTCAAGTCGCTGCTCGTCCGCGCGCGCGTGTCGCTGACCGAGGCGGCCGAGGCACGGCTACTCAGCTGCGAGGAGGTCCGCATGGAGCTCGCGGCGATCGCCGAGGGGCTGCAGAAGCGACCGAGCCCGCTCGTCCGTCGCCACCTCAAGGACTGCAAGCGCTGCTCCGCGTTCCGCTCACAGCTGAAGGCGACCAACAAGGCGCTCGCCGCGCTGCTGCCGGTCGGCCCGCTCGTCGTGTTCAAGAAGCTCGCGTTCCTGCACCTCGGGCACTCGGCCGGCTACGGCGCAGGCTCGACCGCCGGCGCGACCGCGGCGGGCTCAACCGCCAGCGCAGGCGCGGGAGCGGCGATCGGAGCCTCCACGGCGGTCGGCGGCGGTTCGATGGTCTCGGCCGGGATGGGCGCGGTCGCCACCAAGGCGGCCGCCGGCCTCGCCGCCGCGGTGATCGTCACCGCCGGCGCCGTCGAGGTCGACCAGCAGCACTCCCACCATCCGGCCAAGCCGGTCGCCTCGGTGCCCGTGCACCAGGCCAGCCAGGACATCGCGCCGGTGCAGTCCTACTCCGAGCGCCCCTCGACGGTGACGGTCCAGCATCGCGCGCCGAAGCAGCCCCAGGGCAAGAGCGGAGCCGCTGCCGGGCACCACTCGACGGCGACCACGAAGACCACCACGACTTCAAGCACGCCCACCACCTCGACGACGCCGACGACTGGCACGACCGAGACCACTGGCACGACTGGCACGACTGGCACGACTGGCACGACGACGGGTACCACCACGACGACGGCGCCGGGCACGACGCAGACCCAGACCGACCCCACGACGGTCCCGACGACGACCACAACGCCCGCCCCGCCGCTGTCGGCCCCGACGACGCCGACCGAGCCGACCACCACCCCCGGGACGACCACCCCGACCTCGACCGCTCCCGTCACCACGGCGCCGACCACCACGACCGCGCCGACGACGACCGGGACCGCGCCCACGACGACGACCGGAGCGGCGGCGACCGCGCCGGCGCCCAGCGGGACCGCGAACTCCCCGACGCGCAGCGGGACCGCGAACTCCCCGACGCGCAGCGGGACCGCGACCTCGCCGGGGCGTGGCGGCACCGCAACCTCGCCGGCGCGCGGTGGGACCGCGACGGCACCGGTCACAGAGCCGGCCCGGCCGTGGGTCCACGCGCGCGGCAAGCGGTCCGCCGGGCTGCTCGTCGGGTCACACGCGCGCTGAGCGCGGGCCTCATCGCGCACTCGCGACCGCGGCCCCGAGCGCGTGCGGGATATACACCCGCGGCGCCACTCAACCCTGCACACGCCAAACGCGAGGGCGACGGGTGCGCGGAAAGCCCCACGGCCGGCCTCTCCGTGGGCAGATGTGTACGAAAAAGGCGCCTATCAAGCCCCGAACGGACACCCGCCGCCGCCAACGACGCGTCTCCCTCCCCGCGCGCCCGCCCGCCTCGCCTCGCCTCGCCTCGTCTCGCCTCGCCTCGCCGCAGATGTGTACGAAAAAGGCGGACGTCACGCCCCGAACGGACACCCGCCGCGCCCGATGGGACCTCGCGCGCCCCGGATCGCCGCCCGGCCCACCCCGCTGGCCGGCGGCTAAGCTCGCGCGGCGATGATCGATTTCGACCACTTCATGGAGGTCGACATGCGGATCGGCCGCGTGACCGCGGTTGAGGAGTTCCCCGAGGCACGCAGGCCCGCGTGGAAGCTGACGATCGACTTTGGGCCAGAGATCGGGGTCAAGCGCTCGTCGGCGCAGATCACCCATTACGACCGTGACGAGCTCGAGGGCACGCTCGTCACCGCGGTCGTCAACTTCCCGCCGCGGCAGATCGGACCGTTCATGTCCGAGGTGCTCGTGCTGGGAGCGCTCGACGAATCCGACCCCGCCCACCCCGTCGTGCTCCTGCGACCGGACCGCGGCGCCGAGCCGGGCGCGCGGATCGGCTGAGCCGGCCCTGGCTGGCGTGGCCGGCGACCGACCTGTCGTGCGGGCGGCGATCCTCCCGCCGGCCCCCGCCGCCTACCGCGAGCCGCTGTTCGAAGCGCTCGCGGCAAGAGACGACATCGAGCTCCGGGTCACCTACCAGTCGAGCGCGCCCGCCAACTGGGAGGGCGCGCCCGGGTTCTTTCCCACCGAGCACCCCTACCCGGCCGAGCACCTGCGCGCCCGCCAGCGGGCGCGGCCCGGACGCAGCCCGATCGTCGTACCGGCGGGCGTCGAAAAAGCGCTGCGCGCGTTCGACCCGGACTGTGTGATCGCCGTCGAGTACGGGGTGGCATCCCTGCGGGCGCTCGCCTGGTGCCGCCTGCACCGCCGCGGGTTCGTGATCTTCAGCGACTGCACCCCGCTAATCGACCCGCTGCTCTCCCCCGGCCAGCTCGCGCTGCACCGGCGGCTCGCCCGCCACGCCGACCACATGATCGTGGTGAGCACCGCCGGCCGCCGGCGGCTCGAGGCCTTCGGGGTCGCGCCGGACCGGATCGCGCTCGCGCCCCAGCAGGGGGACCTCGCCCCGATCCGGGCAGCCGCCGCGGCACGGGCCCCGGACGGCCCCAGCGGCCCGAACGCCCCGCTGATCGTCGCCAGCGCAGGCCGCCTCGTGCCCGATAAGAACTTCGCAGCGCTGATCGAGGCCGCCGCCCGCGCCGACCCGGCCGGCGAGCGGGTGGCACTGCGGATCGCGGGCACCGGCTTCGAGGAGCGCGCGCTCCGGGCGCTCGCCACCGAGCGCGGCGTCGCGGTCGAGTTCCTCGGAGCGGTCACGCCCGCGGCGATGGGCGACTTCTACGCGCAGGCGGGCGCGTTCGCGCTGGTGAGCACGTTCGAGCCGTTCGGCGTTGTCGTGCGTGAGGCGGTCGCCGCGGGGCTGCCGATCATCTGCAGCCGCCGCGCGGGTGCGGCCGGGGACATCGCCGTTGAGGGCCGCAATGCGATCCTCGTCGAGCCCGAGGACGTGAACGAGATCGCGGCAGCACTCACCCGGCTGGCCACAGACCCCGCGTTGGGCGGCACGCTCGCCGCCGGCAGCCGCGCGCTCGACTCCGAGGGCGAAGGCGCGGATGTGGCGGCGTTCGCGGCGGCGGCCCATGCCGCCGCCGCACGCCACGGCCGATCCCGCGGCTACTGACCGACCGAGAAAAGCGCCTCGAGGTCGTGGCGCGAGTACGCCTCGAAGGCGACCATCGTCTGGGTGCGCTTCACGCCCTGCAACTGCGAGAGCCGGCCGGTCACGACCTGGGCGAGCTGGTCCTGCTCACGGAGGCGCAGGATCGCGACGAAGTCCCACTCGCCGGTCACCGAGTAGGCCTCGGCGACGCCGTCGATGCCGGCAAGCTCGCCCCCGAGCGATCCGAGCACGGACGCCTCGGCCTGGAGGAGGACGATCGCGTGGGTCATACGGTGTGCGAGGCGCCCGGCTCGAGCACGACGGCCGTCGCGTCGAGCGTCTTGTCGATGTCGGTCGCAAACGCGTTCACGTCGGTCTCGATCGCCGGGAACGTGTCGTAGTGGCACGGAATGATCGTCTTGGCGCCGATGAAGTCGGCCGCGATGACCGCGTCGTGGCGGTCCATCGTGAAGTGACCGCCGATCGGCACGATCGCCACGTCGACCTGACCGGCGCGCCCGACCAGCTGCAGGTCGCTGAACAGGCAGGTGTCGCCGGCGTGGTAGACGACCGCGCCACCGATCTCGACCCGGATGCCGGCGGGATGGTTGGCCTTGCCGGCGGGCGTCGAGGAGTCGTGCCAGGCGGGGAAGTACTTGACGGTCCCCCAGTCGAAGGTGTGGCTGCCCCCGTAGTTGGGGCCGATCGTGTTGATCCCCTCCTCGCCGAGCTCGCCGGCAAGCTCGGTCGTCGCCACCACCGGCGCGCCGGTCCGCTTGGCGATCGCGACCGTGTCGCCGACATGGTCGGCGTGCCCGTGGGTGAGCAGGATCGTCGTCGGGTTCAGCTCGTCGGCGGTGACCGCCGCCTTCGGGTTGCCGCTGAGGAACGGGTCGATCAGCACGACCGCGTCACCGTCGGTGAGCGTGAACGCGGCGTGGCCGAGGAAGCGGATGTCCATGGGGTCAGTCCTCCTGTTCGTGATCTGAATCCTGCGGTCCCGGCATACCCTCGAGCGTCCGTTGCAACTCGAAGCCGACCGCGACGCCGACGAGCATCCCGAGCCGGGTCTCCTCGGCCATCAACGTCCGCACCGCGCGCAGGCGAGCCTCGTGGTCGCCGGCGGCCACCGCCTCCTGCACCGCCTGACCGTGCGCCGCGTCGAACCAGCCGCCGTCGGCGAGCGCCGCGGCGAGCACTCGCTGCAACGATGGCGCGGCCCGCATCACCAGGTCCTGGCCGGCCCGCAACCGGTCGGGCTCGGTGAGCTGCTCGATCGCGGCGTCGAGCTCCTCGTCGGTGTAAGCGCGCTCGGAGGGCATCGGCCGTCGATCATATGCGGCGCGAGGTCGCCGGCGAGTGCCGCGCGGCGGGGCGGTCAGGGAGGATCGCGCGGTCGGTCAGCGAGCGGTGGCGGTGCGGGCGAGCGGCAGCCCGAGCAGGAAGCCCGCACCGGCCCCGACCACGTCGGAGATCCAGCTGGCCTGCGCGTCGGCCAGCGGCATCAGCGCAACCGCGACCGCAATCACCGCCGCCCCGATCAGGTCGCCGTCGACCTCGCCGCTGCGCGAGAACTCGATCAGGTCCGGCACGGCCCAGGCGCACACCATCGCCAGCGCAGCGCCCCCGGCGCCGAGCACGATCGCCGAGCTCTGGACGGCGACCGTCGCGGCGAGCCCGCCGATCCCGCCGATCACGAACAACGCCAGCGGGACCAGCGGTCCATGCCGGCGCTCCAGCAACCAGCCGAACAGCGCGATCGTCCCGAGCACGACGAACGCGTAGCCGGTGTTGTCGTATGCGAACGCGGCCGTCACCAGGCGCCACCACTGCCGGTTCGGGGTGCCGGAAATGATCAGGTTGGAGCCCTGGCCACCGAGATTGGTGCGCCACAGCAGGCAGCCGACAAGGCCGGCCAGCACGAGCGCGAGTGTCGCGTAGGGCCGCCGGTCACCGCGGATGCCGGGGATCTCGCCGGGACGCAGTCGGCTGAGCAGCGGCGCCGGCTGGCGCTTGGAACGGCGCGAGCGCTTCTCGGCCGGGCGCTGGTCGCGGTCGAGCTTCGGCGCGCGCTTGCGCAGCCGGTTGCCGCAGTACGGACACTCGGTGATGTACGGGCTGACCTCAGAACCGCAGTTCTTGCAGATGACGAAGAGGTCAGGACCACCAGTGCCCACAAATCGATTGTAGAACCGGTCCGAGGCCCTCCAGGCCGGTTGTGGTGGGTCAGACTCGGGTGGCGGTGACGATCTCGGCCATGACCTCGCCCAGGTCGTGGTTCGCCTCGTAGACGACGACCTGCCGCGCGGCGCCATTGCCTCGTGTCAACAGGTCCTCGACCGCATCCAGCTCGGACTCCGAGCCAAGGTCCTGGCAGTGCTCGCGCATGCGATCGAGCAGCCGGCGCGCGAGCTCGCGAGTGGTCACCCGGTCCGAGCTCGGCAGATCGACGAGCTCGCCCTCCAGCCCGTGGCGAGCGGCCAGCCACTTGTTCTCGTCGAGCATTTCGTACGGGTACTCCGAGAGCTTCTGGCCGGCGTCGAAGTGCTCCGCCAGTTCCTTGACCATCGCCTGCACGAGCGCCGCGAGCCCGAGCGAGTGCTCAATGTGGGTCTGGGAATCCATCACGCGCACCTCGACGGTGCCGAAGTTCGCGTGCGGGCGCACGTCATGCCAGAGGTAGGTGTAGTCCTGGATGACACCAGCCCGGGTCATGAACTCGATCCGCGTCACGTAGTCGTCCCAGTCGTCATAGGTCGGTGGGATCCCGACCCGCGGGAACGCGCGGAAGATCGGCGTCCGGAACGACGCCATGCCGGTCGCCTGCGCGCGCCAGAACGGCGAGTTGGCCGACAGGCCGAGCAACACCGGCAGGTGAACCCGCATCCCGTTGGCGACGTGGATCGCCTTGTCCGGGCCGTCGACCCCGACGTGCACGTGCATCCCGAAGATCAGCTCCTGGCGGGCGACGAAGCGCAGCGCGGAGATGATGTCGCGGTAGCGCGGCCGGGCGACGATCCGCTGGTCCTCCCACATCGCGAACGGATGGGTGCCGGCCGAGCCGATCGCCATCCCCTTGGCGGCCGCGATCTGGGAGACCTGGCGGCGCAGCGCACGCAACTGCTCGTCGGCCTCGGTCATGTTCGCGCACGGATCGGTGGAGATCTCCAGCACCGACTCCATCAGCTCGGGCTTGATCTGGCCCTGGGGCGAGGAGTCGAGCATCGCCTCGATCGCGTTGACCAGGTCGTGCGTCTCGGCGTCGAGGATCATCAGCTCCTCCTCGATGCCCAGCGAATACGCGTGTCCCTCGAAGCGATGCTCCATCGAAGTGCGCAAGCCTACGATGTGCGGGTGCGAATTCCGAGCACACCCTCGTGAGCCCCCCGGATCGGGGAGGTCCGAACGGCGACCAGCGGCCCCTGAATCAATTCTTGCACCGGTGGTAGCCTGGCCACACCCATGGCCATGAAGATGCGCCAGAGCCTCGCTCAGATCGAGCAGGAGTTCCTCCACGAGACGCAGCGCGACCGCAGCCGGCAGGAGTCGCTGCGCAAGCAGGCCGTCCGTCGTTCACGCGTCCGCGCGGTGCAGCGCGAGCGCAAACGCGGCTCCACGCGCTACTGGGTGCTCGTACTCAGCATGGTGCTCACGGCGTTGCTGGTCACCGCGGGCATGTTCGAGTCGCTGTATCTGCTGCTCAGCTGACCCGTTGCCGAGCTGACCTGTCGCTCAGCCGGTGCGCCTCCCGGCGCGGACGGTCAGCTCTCGGGCTCGGTGTCGCCGAGACTGCGCAACGCGGCGTCGACCTCGTGCCGGGCGTCCTTGTCCTCGACCGACTGCTCGTCCTGAATTTCGAGGTAAACCTCCTTGCGAAACACAGGAACGTCGCGAGGAGCCTGGATCCCGATGCGGACTTTCTCGCCCATGATCGCCAGCACCGAAACCTCGATGTCGTCCCCGATCATGATGCTCTGATTCGATTTGCGCGTCAACACCAGCACTTTTGTGGGCCTCCCGGCTCGAAATCGGTCGCGGGGACGACGTGGCGGGGGGTACTACCACTGAGGTGAGTGGCGCCTTCCCTCTCGGTTTG
Organism: Solirubrobacteraceae bacterium; assembly: GCA_036501965.1. Lineage (GTDB taxonomy): Bacteria > Actinomycetota > Thermoleophilia > Solirubrobacterales > Solirubrobacteraceae > Palsa-465. The sequence continues at coordinate 72,320 of DASXZK010000092.1, read as the reverse complement.
CTGAGGATAGCGGTGGGGTCTGACGGCTCGCAAGGGACAGGACGGATTTTGCACACGTCGCTGATGGAGCCGGGTTGTAATCGACGGCTGTACTACCCTCCGTCCGCAAATGGCAAGACGCTCACTCAGACCCGAACTCAATCGTATCCGTGCGTGGGTCCGCCAGGGACGGACTGACGCCTGGATCGCACATCAGCTGGAAGTCACCGTCCAGCAGATCCAGGCGTTCAAACGCGACCAGCAGCTCGAGGCCTCTGATGAGGCCGAGAGCGGCACCACACCGGATTTCGACGCGGAGATCGACCTGCGCGCGGAGGATGACGCGCAGATCGCAGCCGAGCTTGACGCCGCAGCGGCCGAGAGCGCCGAGGCCGAGGAGGACGAGGACGAGGCGGAGAAGCCCGCCCGTCGTCGCCGCGGCCGGCGCGGAGGCCGTGGAGGCCGGAGCCGGCGTCGCTCCGGGCCACTCGAGGCGACTTTCGACCACGGCGAGGAGGGCTACGGACTGTGGCTCGACCCCGCGGTCCAGGACGACCCCGTGTATGCCGAGCACTGGGCGGGACACCGCCCGGTCGAGGTCTCGATCGAAGAGGATCAGATCATCATCCGCCGCGCCGGCGACTCCGATGACGGAGACGACGGCGACGACGGCGACGACGACTGACGTCCGGTGACTGTGTCCGGGTCACGCACTGCGGGCCCGGACGCGTCAGTCGCCGGCACGCGATCGCGACGCGGTGTGTCTTTAGATCTCCGGGTCGCCGTGGTCGGTGATCCGCCGGCCGGTCGCATAGTCGACCGCGCCCCGTGCGTAGCGGGCGAAGGCCGCCCCCGCGACGGTCGTCAGGTCCCACGCCTCCGGCGTTGAGGGCGCAACCCGCACCGCGATGTCGAAACACCAGTCGGTGCCCTGCTCGATGTAGAGCGCCGCGAGCTCCTGCACGCTGAACGGGCCGCCGAGCCGGTGCGCGAGCTCGGAGGCGAGTGCATCGACGACCCGCTCGGCCGCGGTCCGCTCGCGACCCTGCAGCGAGGCCAGGCGCCGTCCGCCGTCCTGCCAGAGGCCGATCAGATCCTCGTAGCGCGGCGTGCTCATCGCGCGCGCCCGCGCGCCGGGGTCAGCGGCCCGAGTGGCCGGTGAGGACGTAGGGCTGCTCGCCCGCGCGGGTCATGCCCAGCTGCCGCGCCCGGCGGATGATCGTCGTCGGGTCGTTGAGCGTGCGCTCGCTCTGCTCCAGCTGCGCGTGACGGAGCTCCAGCGAGCGCACGATCGCGTTCTGGCGCGCGTTCTGTGTCCGTGTGGAGAGGTAGGAGACCGCATGTTCGGCGTAGACCGCGACGACCGCCCCCAGCACGACCAGGAGCGCCACCCTCCCGAGCCGCTCCCAGCGGACCCGGATCGCGGCCGATCGCAGCGGGACGTGACGCGGGGTGGCTCGGCCTGCCACGCGCGCCTGCTGGCGTTCGGCCGCACGGGCACGCGCGGTCGACCCCGAGCGGGCACGTGCGGCGGACGAGGCGGAGCGAGCGGGCGGCATCCCTGAACGGCTTCGTTCGACGACGCCACCTTCCTTCCTGCTGCACGGTCTCACCCATCAGTGCGAAAGGTGTACGAAAGAGGCGGAAGGCCCGCCCCGAACGGACACATCGGCCCGGACGGCGCGCCGCAAACGACGCTCACTCCCGGAACGCCGACCGCCCCGGGTAGGTCGCCTCGGTGCCGAGCGCCTCCTCGATCCGCAGCAGCTGGTTGTACTTGGCCACGCGGTCCGAGCGCGAGGGCGCGCCGGTCTTGATCTGCCCGCAGCCGGTCGCCACCGCGAGGTCGGCGATCGTCACGTCCTCGGTCTCCCCGGACCGGTGCGACATGACGGCCGAGTAGCCCGCCTCCTTGGCCATGCGGATCGCGGCGAACGTCTCGGTCAGGGTCCCGATCTGGTTGACCTTGATCAGGATCGAGTTGCCGACGCCCTCGTCGATGCCGCGCTTGAGCCGCTGGGTGTTGGTGACGAACAGATCGTCGCCCACCAGCTGGACGTGCTCGCCGAGGCGCTCGGTGAGCGTCTTCCACCCCGCCCAGTCCTCCTCGTCCATCCCGTCCTCGATCGAGACGATCGGGTAGCGGTCGCACAGTTCGGCCCAGTACGCCGTCAGCTCGTCGGCTGACAGCGTGCGGCCCTCGTGCTCGAGGACGTAGCCCTCATCTTCCTTGAACAGCTCGGAGACCGCCGGATCCAGCGCGATCGCCACCTGCTCGCCGGGCTCGTAGCCGGCGGCCTTGATGCCGGCGACGAGCAGCTCCAGCGCCTGCTCGTTGGACTCCAGGTCGGGCGCGAACCCGCCCTCGTCGCCGACGGTCGTGCCGTGCCCCTGCTCGTGCAGGGTCTGCTTGAGCGCGTGGAAGGTCTCCGCGCCCATCTTCAGCGCCGCCGAGAACGACGAGGCGCCGACCGGGACGATCATGAACTCCTGGAAGTCGACGGCGTTGTCGGCGTGCGCACCGCCGTTGAGCACGTTCATCATCGGCACCGGCAGCACGTTGGCGGTCTCACCGCCCAGGTAGCGCCACAGCGGCTGGCGCTCCTCGGCCGCCGAGGCGTGCGCCGCCGCCAGCGAGACGGCGAGGATCGCGTTGGCGCCGAGCCGCGCCTTGTTCGGGGTGCCGTCGAGCGAGATCAGCGTGCGGTCGAGCGCCGCCTGGGCGGCCGCCTCCATCCCGCGGATGTGGGTCGCGATCTCGCCGTTGATGTTCTCGACCGCTCGGGAGACGCCCTTGCCCATCCACGCCTCGCCGCCGTCGCGCAGCTCGGTGGCCTCGAACTCGCCCGTCGAAGCGCCGGACGGCACGGCTGCGCGGCCCCAGGCTCCGGACTCCACCGACAGCTCGACCTCCACGGTCGGGTTGCCGCGGCTGTCCAGGATCTGGCGGGCGTGCACATGCTCGATCTGGCTCATGGGGCGGTTCGGTCTCCTCGGTGGTGGACGGCGCGGGCGTAGTACGAGAGCTGATCCTCGAACGACAGATCGTCCCAAGTTCCGCCCGCGGCTGCAGCGAGCTCGGCCGCCGCGCTCACGACATCCCGAAATCGTCCGCTGGCATCGCGCAGCGCGAGTTCGGGGTCCACTTTCCGCACCCGGGCGAGATTGACCGCGGCAAACAGCAGGTCGCCGATCTCCCGATCGCCCGCATCCGGGGCCGCGGCGCCCTCCACGACCGCGCGCAGCGCCTCCAGGGGCTGGGCGGGATCGTCCTTGGCCGGGTCAAACCCGGAGCTGGCGGCCCGACGCTGGACCTTGCGCGCATAGAGCGGGCCCGGGAGGTTCTCCGGGACCTCGCCGAAGATCCCCGGCTCACGGCCGTGCTCGTCCTGCTTGATCCGGTCCCAGTTGCGCAGCACCTCCCCGGCGTTCTCCACCTCCGTCTCGCCGAACACGTGAGGATGGCGGCGGATCAGCTTCTCGGTGACGTGCTCGGCCACCGCGGCCAGGTCGCCGGCACCACGCTCCTCGAGGAGCATCGCCAGGAAATGGACCTGGAAGAGGACGTCGCCGAGCTCGTCGAGCAGCTTGCGGTCATCGCCCGAGCGCGCCGCATCGGCCAGCTCGTAGGCCTCCTCGACGGTGTGCGGGACGATCGAGCGCTCATCCTGCTCGCGGTCCCACGGGCAGTCGCGCCGCAGGCGGTGAGTGATCGCGTCGAGGCGCTCCAGCGCCCGCGCGGCCTCGGTCACTTCGAGGTCGTGGCCGTCGTCGTCGAGCTGCTCGTCGCCGGGGTGGTCGACGGCGTGGTCGACGGAGCCGTCGAAGCCGCGGTGCTCGTCGTCTTGGGCTTCTTGTAGCCCTTGCAGTCCTGGATCACGTAGTACTTCGCGCAGAGAGTGCGGTTGCCGTACAGCGACTTTGCCTTCTTGTTGACCTGGGCCGAGGCGTTGGTCGTCTTCTGGTTGGCCAGCGTTGTCTTGATCTGCGGCGTCGCCTTGGCAAGCGACTGCTGCGTGGCGGGCGTGATCTTGGTCACCTGCACGACGTAGTAGCCGAACGAGCCCTTGACCGGGCCGACGAGCTTGCCCTGCGGGGCGGCGAAGGCAGCGGCCGACAGCGCAGCGTCCTGCTGGCCCTTGGAGACGTTCGTCAGCAGCCCGCCGTTGTTCTTCGTGGTCGGGTCGGTCGAGTACTTCTTGGCGACCGTCTTCCAGCTCTGGCCGCTCTTCAGCGCCGACAGCGCCTTCTGAGCCGTCGCCTGGGTCTTGGCGAGCACGATCCGCATGTCGCGGGTCTCGGGCGTGCCGAAGGTCGACGCGTGCGCCTTGTAGTAGGCGGCGATGTCGGCCGAGGTGACCTTCGTTGGGTACTTGGCCTCGAGCTTCTGCAGCGCGAGCGTCTCACGGGTGCGCCAGTTGATGTCGGCGGTCGTGTAGCCGTACTGCTTGAGGAATTTGGCGAACGCTGCGTTCGTCTTGATCCCCTGCTGCTTCTTCTCCTTGTCAAGCTGCTTGTTGATCTCGGCCTGCGTGATCGTGATCCCAAGCTTGTGGGCGTAGGCCTGGTACCAGTAGCCCTCGATGAAGAACTGCATGACCTCGGTGGAGAGCTGGGTGAAGACGCCCTGGCAGGTCTTGCGGACCGCGGCGTCGGTCTCCTTCTTCAGCTGCGGGTAACCGGCTTTCGCCTCCTTGATGCAGGAGGTGAACTCCGGCGGATCGTTGGGGACGATGACCGGCGAGTTCGGGCTCTGCGCGGACTGCGACTTGACCACCAGGTACATCCAGTGGTTCAGCGCGCGCGTGGAGATCGAATTGCCGGCCACCGACGCGACCGCGCCTGAGGGCACGGCGCCGCTCGAGCCACAGCCCGCGACGAGCAGAGCCGCGGCCACAAAAAAGGCGCCAAGCGCCGAAATCGACCTACGAGACTTCATCGGCGGCCGATACTAGCGTCGAATTCGCGCCGCGCGCGGAACCCGGCCGCAGACTTCACAGCCTCTTATCCAGCGGCGCGGCTCAGGCGGCGGCGACGCGGTGCTCGGCGGCGCTGCCGTCCCCATCGGCATCGCGCATCACCGCGAGCAGCACGTCGGCGGCGTGCACGATCTCCGGGAAACGCTCGCCGGGCTCCTTGGAGACCCGCACCGACAGCTGGGACTTACCCGACTCATACAGCGCACCGGGGATCTCGGCGCGGATCTTCTTGGCGCGCACCGAGTCCATCTCGATCGGGGTCACCGCCAGCCGGTCGCCGCGCACGGCGACGTTCTGGGCGCCGGCCTGTCCGAGCTTGATGCGCGCCTGCTGGAGCGCGATCAGGTTCGACATCGGCTCGGGCAGCTCACCGAAGCGGTCCTCCAACTCGTCGCGCAGCGCCATCAGGTCGGCGACCTCGCGAGCGCCGGCGATCCGGCGGTGCACGTCGACCTTTGCCTGCTCGTAGGGGATGTAGTCGGCCGGGACGTAGGCGTCGACGTTGACGTCGAGCCGCACCGGCTCCCAATCCTCGGACGCGCCGCCGTCCTCGCCCTCCATCGACTCGACGGCCTCGTCGAGCATTCGCATGTACAGCTCGAAGCCGAGCGCCGCGACGTGTCCGGACTGCTCGTCGCCGAGCAGATTGCCGGCCCCGCGCAGCTCGAGGTCGCGCATCGCGATCTTGAAGCCGGCACCCAGCTCGGTGTAGTCGCTCAAGGCTGAGAGCCGCTGCGCCGCCTCGGGCGTGAGAGCCGCCGCGCTCGGATACAGCAGGTAGGCGTAGGCGCGCTCGGTCGAGCGCCCGACGCGACCACGGATCTGGTAGAGCTGCGAGAGCCCGAACATGTCGGCGCGCTCGACGACCAGGGTGTTCGCCTGGGGAATGTCGATCCCCGACTCGACGATCGAGGTGCAGACCAGCACGTCCGCGTCACCGCGCAGGAAGGCCATCATCCGCTCCTCGAGCTGGCCGTCCTCCATCTGCCCGTGAGCGACGAGGAACTTCATCCCGGGGCACAGGCCGCGCAACCGCACCGCCGTCTCCTCGATCGTCTCCACGCGGTTGTGCAGGAAGAACGCCTGGCCGTGGCGCTCCTTCTCACGCAGCAGGGCGCGGCGCACGAGCTCCTCGTCGTACTCGCCGACGAACGTCTTCACCGGCCGCCGGCCCTCGGGCGGCGTCTCGATGACGCTGATGTCCCGCACCCCGGCCAGCGACATCTGCAGGGTGCGCGGGATCGGGGTGGCCGACATGGCGATCACGTCGACGCGCAGCTTCAGCTGGCGCAGCAGCTCCTTCTGCTTGACCCCGAAGCGCTGCTCCTCGTCGACGATCAGCAGTCCGAGGTCCTTGGGGCGGACGTCACGGCTGAGCAGCCGGTGGGTGCCGATCAGGATGTCGACCTCGCCCGCGGCGAAGCGGGCGATCGAGCCCTTCTGCTCGGCGGCCGAGCGGAAGCGCGAAACGTGCTCAATCGTCACCGGGTAGTCCTTCAGCCGCTCCGAGAACGTGCCGAAGTGCTGCTGGGCGAGGATCGTGGTCGGCGCCAGCAGCATCACCTGCTTACCGTCCTGGGCGGCCTTGAACGCGGCGCGGAGCGCGACCTCGGTCTTGCCGTAGCCGACGTCGCCGCAGATCAGGCGGTCCATCGGGCGCGCCGCCTCCATGTCTGACTTGACGAACTCGATCGCGTCCCGCTGGTCGGGCGTCTCGTTGTAGGGGAAGGCGTTCTCGAACTCGACCTGCCAGTCGGTGTCCGGCGGGAACTCGTGGCCGGCGCGGCGCTTGCGCTCGGCGTAGAGGTTGAGCAGCTCGCCGGCGAGCTCCTGGGCGGCCCGCCGGGCGCGGGTCTTGATCGTCTCCCAGCGGGTGCCGCCGAGCTTGGAAAGCGGCGGATGCGCCCCGCCCCCGCCGACGTAGCGGGAGATCTTGGCGAGCTGGTCGACGGGCACGAACACCTTGTCCGAGCCCGCGTACTCGAGGTAGAGATAGTCGCGCGTGACGTCGGCGACGGTCTTGGTGTCAAAGCCGGCGAAGCGGGCGATGCCGTGGTCCTCGTGGACGACGATGTCCCCGGTGCGCAGGTCGGCGAACGAGCGGAGCACGCCGCGGCGGCGAGTGCCCGACCCGGTCGAGCGGTCACCGCGCCGGCGCTGGAACAGCCGCTGCTCGGGGATGACCGCCAGGTGGAATTGGGGCGCGATGAATCCCTGAGCCAGCCGCGCCTGGACCATCAGCAGCGGGCGGGTGGGGGCCGAATCGTCGGTGGGGCGGGCGGGGTCCGATTCATCGCCGAGCCAGCGGACCTTCAGCCGCCCGAGGTTGTAGGCGAACCGCTCCCCGATCCCCCGCTGGGCGAACGCGAGCACGGTGCGATAGCCGGATCGGGTCAGCTTCTCCAGCTCGGGCTCCGCCTCCTTGAGCCCGCGGGCGGCGATGTCGGCGGTCTGGGCGCGGAACGCGAACTCCTGGTCCTGGTCGATGCTCGTCAGGCGGATGCGAACCCGCGTCGCGAGCTCCGAGAGGATCGCGTCGGGATCGACGTAGAGGTGCTGGGCGTCCTGGTCGGCGAGCGCCGCCGAGACGTCCTGCCAGTGGTCGGCGAGCGCGGGCGCCAGGTCCTCGGCTCCCGCGATCAGCACCGCCGCCTGCTCTCCGATCAGCTCGAGCAGCGGGTGGAAGCGATCGACCGGGAGCAGCTCGGCGACATCCGGGCGCTCCTCAGGGTCCTCCAGCGCGGCGATCTCGGCCAGCTCGCGGTACTCGGCCGCGAGCTCGGCGGCGGGAGCCACCTCGACGCATTCGGCCTCGCCGAGCGATCGCTGGGTGAACGTGGAGAACCACCGCAGCGACTCGATCTCGTCGCCGAACAGGTCGACCCGCACCGCCCGGTCCTCGGTCGCCGGGAACAGGTCGAGCAGCCCGCCGCGAATCGCGAACTGGCCACGGTCCTCCACCTGGTCCACCCGCTCGTACCCGGAGGCGACCAGCTCCAGCGCGGTCTCGTCGAGATCCATCAGCTCGCCGGTGCGCAGCACGAACGGATGCGGGCGCAGGGCGCGCTCAGGCACCTTCTCGGACAACGCGACCGCCGAGACGACGATCACCGGCGCCTGCGCGTCTGCGTCGACCGGCGGCTCCAGGAGGGCATCCAGCGCGGCGATCCGCAGGCCGACGAGGTGCGCCGGCGGAGCAAGGTGCGACTCGTACGTGACGCCGCGGCTCGGGTAATAACGGACCGAGCGCGGTTCCAGCCAGGTCTTCAACCCCGAGGCGAGGTCTCGGGCGGCGCGGTCATCGCCGGCGACGACGATCGCGGCTCGCTCCGGGTCGCGGTCCAGCAGCGCCGCGATCAAGTACGGCCGCAGCGACTGGGAGACGAACGCCTCCCCGCCGTCGCGCGCGAGCGCGGCGGTCTGCGGGTCATCATCGGCGTGAACGAGGAGCGGGCGAAGCATCGAGAGCGGCTCCTTTCAGTCTAGGAGCGCTCTCGACGCATCCGCCCGCCGCCGCTTTAGTTGACGGAGAAGCCGTCGAACGTCGCGATCCCGGTCACCCCCGCGGCGTGGGAGACCTCGAACATGCCGGCGTCCTGGGTGGTCGCCTGGTCAGGCACCGTGGCGCTGCCGACCGGCTGCCAGGTCGTGCCGTCGGTCGAGTAGGACCCGGTGTAGCTGTCCCCGCTGCGGACGAGCTTCAGGTACACGGGCACGGTCGACGGGATCGTCCCGTTCGGCGGCGTGACGTTGTCGATGTACTGCCCGCCGTTGTCGTCGTACTCCAGCTGGACCCCGCCGGACGGTGAGTCGAACAGGATCACCCCCTCCGGTGCGGTCCCCGCGCCGGCGATGTCGTTGCGGACCATGATCCCCGCCTTCGCGTAGCCGGCGAGGTTCTGCTCGCCGGTCAGCTCGGTGGTGATCGTCGCGCTGGTCCCGACGACGCCCTGCTGGTAGATCGCGCTGTAGTCGTCGGCTCCGGTGAAGACATCAGCGCCCGCGCCCTCGATCCCGAACTGGTCGCCGACCTGGGAGAAGCTGGCGGGCGCATCGGTCGCCGAGGAGTACGTGAGGTAGGGCGACTGCACCGGCCCGCCGGTGACCGTCACGGTCGTCGGGCTCGAGGACCGCTGCCTGGCTCCGTGCCACGTATCGGTGGCACCCGCGGTGAGCGCCCCTGACTCGAACGGCTGCGTGGCCGCGGGGACCGTGACCTTGAATTTCGCGGTGAGCGTCTGCCCGGGGGCGACGGTCGCGGCGCCCAGTGGGGTCGTCGGTGTCACCGTCCAGCCCGACGGACCGGCGAGCGACAACCGCAGATGCTGGACGGGCTGCACGCCGTCGTCGGTGAAGGCGACCTTCTCGATGAACGAGTCAGCCCCCTGGACCTGGCTCGCGCCCGAGGGGATCAGCGCGGTGAGCGGAGGCGCGCCGCCGCTCCCGGTCGTCGGCTTCACGCGCAGCAGGGAGACCCCGTGCGAGGCGACCTGCTCGCTGATCTGGCCGGAGGTCTCCCTCACGGTGTTGTTCCAGAGATCGTGGACGAGGTACTCCGTGGCGCTCGGGAGCCGCAGCGCCGAGGCCGAGGTGGTGATCACCTTGGGACTCATGCCGATGTCGAACAGGCCGGTCGCCGCGTCGCCCGAGTGCTCGGTCTTGGTGAAGACCTGAGTGCCCTGCCCGTTGACGATGCGGTGGGCGTCGACGGCATCCTGGTCGACGGAGATGACCGCCCGGTTCTTCAGGTAGGAGAGGTCGAGCGGGTCCAGGTTGGTGAGATCGGTCCCGAGGATGAACGGCGAGGCGCCGAGCGCCCACAGGCTCATCTGGGTCTGTCGCTCGTCGGGCGTGAGACCGTCGCCCGCACCGTTGCCGACCTCGATCGAGTCGTAGTCGTTGAACGCGCCCGGTCCGCCGTAGGGCGCCCACGCGGCCACCGAGTCAAACCGGCTCTCGACGCTCGACCAGTCGGTGAGCGGATAGCTGGTGCCCGAGCAGTAGCACTCGATGTCCCCCGTGGTCCGCCACCCGTTGGAGTACGTCTCCCAGGTCGAGGCGTCGTTGATGTTGAGGCTGTTGGAGAGTTCGAGGTGGATCTTGCGCCCGGTCTGGCGCAGCGCGTTCGACCACGCCTCGACGTCGGGGATGTCGAAGCTCCCGACGCCGTCGAGCTTGACGTAGTCGACATGCCAGCTGGCGAACTGGTCGGCCCAGGAGTCGATGAACGCCTGCGCCCCCGGCTTGGAATAGTCGATCCCGACCATCCCGCCGCAGTTGTAGTTGTTCTCCGAGGCGGTGGTCGCGATCTGATCGGCCGTGTAGGGAGTTCCCTTGATCTGCGTGTTCTGCGCGACCGCCTGGCTCGAGATCCCGGGGGTGACGTAGATGCCGAACTTCAGCCCGAGGCTGTGGACGTAGTCGGCCGTCGCCTCGATCCCGTTCATCGAGCCCTGGCTGGGGAACTTCGAGGCGTCGATCACCCAGCGTCCGTACTGGTCGACGTTCGGCCCCTGCGAGCCCGGGCACTGGTACCAGAAGTCGTCGAGGTTGACGTACTTGTACCCGACGCTCTTCAACCCGCTGGTCACCATCGCCTTCGCCTGCGCCTCCACCGAGGACTCGCTCGGGCTGTGGCGCAGGAAACTCCAGCTGCTCCACCCCATCGCCGGCTTGGCGCCGACGCCGTTGTCCTCGGCGCGCGCGGCCGGCACCGCGCCCACCCCCGCGATGCAGAGCACCACCACGATGCGCGCCAGCGTGCGCCATCTCACGATCTCGCCCATGGTTCCTCCTGTCGGTCCTGCCCGGCCTGGATGCCCGGGCGAAGCTCGCTATTCCCACCTGGCGCGAGCATCAAACCGGCTGCGTGCGAGCGGGAGGATCAGCCTCCGAAAGGTGACAACGGCTCGCCCTCAGCGAGCGCGGGCGCGCCGCCCCCACCAGAGTCACCGCCGGCTTGGACCGCGGTCACGCGGAGCAGGAGGACGCCGTCGGCGGGGACGACCCCGCCGAACCGGCCCCCGGTCAGGCGCGCAGCTCCGCTCCAGAGGTTGGTGATGCGGTCGCTGCCCGTGCGCGGAAGGTCGAGCTGAGCCTGGTCGGCGGTGAGCAACCGCGGGCGGGAGGTCAGGTTGAAGAGCCCGACCACCCCCTGATCGGGGCGTTCGCGCTTGGCGAACAGCTGCGCCGTCGAGGTGCGGACGATGCGGCGGGCGTCGATCCCATCCTGGTCGACCGCGATCACGCTGCGGTCGAGCAGGTAGGAGCGATCGAGCGGATCGAGATGCGTGAGGTCGGAGCCGAGGATCAGCGGCGCGGCAGCGAGTGCCCACAGGCTGAGCTGCGCCTGGCGCTCGGGTGGCGTCAGCCCGTCCTGCGCGCCGTTGCCGATCTCGATCGAGTCGTAGTCGTTGAACGCCCCCGGATGGCCGTAGGGAGCCCAGGCCGCGACCTCGTTGAAGCGCTGCTCGACGTTGGTCCAGTCGGTGAGCGGATAGCTCGTGCGCGAGCAGTAGCAGTCGATGTCCGGCCCGGTGCGCCATCCGTTGGCGTATTGCTGCCACGCCGATGCGTCGGAGATCGCCAGGTTGTTGGAGAGCTCGAGCCCGATCGGACGATGGGTCCGGCGCAGTGCCTGCGACCAGGCCTTGACGTCGCCGATGTCCGAGTGCCCGACCCCGTCGAGCTTGACGTAGTCGACGCCCCAGGCGGCGAGCTCGTCGGCCCAGGAGTCGATGAACGCCTGGGCGCCGGGCTTTGAGTAGTCGAGCCCGACCATCCCGTGGCAGTTGTAGTTGCGCTCCGGGGTGGTGGTGGCGATCTGGTTGGCGGTGTACCGCGTGCCCTCGATCGGCGTCCGCTGCGCGACCGCCTGCTGCGAGATCCCCGGGGTGATGTAGATCCCGAACCTCAGCCCGAGGTGGTGGACGTAGGCGGCGGTCGCGGCGATCCCGTTGACGGCGCCCTGGTTGGGGAACTGCGCGGCGTCGGGGATCCAGCGCCCGTACCCGTCCACGTCCGGGCCCTGCGGTCCCGGGCAGGCGTACCAGTCGTCGTCGAGGTTCACGTAGCGGTAGCCGACGGACGAAAGGCCGCTTGTCACCATCGCCTGCGCCTCGGCCTCGACCGCCGCCTCGGTCGGGTCATGGCGCAGGAAGTCCCAGCTGCTCCAGCCCATCACCGGCGTGCGACCGACGCCGTTGGCCTCCGCCGACGCGCTTGCGCTGCACGCGAGCAGCGCCACCAGGCCGATGATGCCCGCCACGACCGTCGCGCACAGGCGAGTGCTCACGGATAGCCGTCCCTGAGCACCTGCTCCACGGCGTCGGCGGCGCGCTCGACCAGATCCTCGACGTCCGCCTTCGGCTCGGAGAAGCGGCCGAGCACGTACGCGGCGACGCGGTCGGGGTCCGTGGTCGGCGGGCGGTCGACGCCGACCCGTACCCGGCCGAACTCGGTCGAGCCGAGGCCGGTGCGGATCGACTTCAGGCCGTTGTGACCGGCCAGGCCCCCGCCGAGCCGCACCCGGATCTCGCCGAAGCGGATGTCGATCTCGTCGTGCACGACCAGGACATGGTCGAGGTCCGCCGGGCCGAGTGCGCCACGTGCGGGGCCGACGGACCGTCCGGCCTCGTTCATGTAGGTCTGCGGCTGCAGCACCGCAACGCGGGTGAGATCGACCCCCGGAGAGCCGATGCGCCCTTCGCTCAGCAGGCCGCGGTACTTCGTTTTGGGCTTGGGAAGATCCCAGCGCTCGATCAGCCGGTCGGCGACCATGAAGCCGACGTTGTGGCGGGTGCGCGCGTACTCAGCGCCGGGGTTTCCAAGTCCGACGATCAGCCAGTCGACGCGGGCGCCGGAGCGCTCCACGAGCGGCTACTCGGAGTCGCCGTCGTCCGAAGAGCCGGCGTCGCCGGACTCGTCGCCCTCGGCCTCGGCCGGAGCCTCGCCCTCGCCGACGACCTCGGTCTCCGCCTCGATCCCCTCGTCGGCCTCGGCCTGCAGGCGCGGCGGGGTGAGCGTCGCAACCACCGTCTCTGGGTCATCGAGGAGCGTGACGCCGGAGGGCGCCTTCACCTGCTCGAGAGTGAGCGTGTCGCCGATCTGCATGCTCGAGACGTCGTAGGTGATCGTGTCGGGGATCGAGCCCGGGAGCGCCTCGATCGCCAGCTCGCGGGTGACGAGCTCGAGCACGCCGCCCTCGCGGACGCCAGGGGCGTCCTCGGAGCCGGTGAGCTCGAGGGTGGTGGTCGACTGGATCGCGACGTCCATCCGGACGCGCAACAGGTCCAGGTGCATCGTCAGGCCGGTGACGGGATGGCGGACGAGCTCCTTGACGACAACCGGGCTGCTCGAGCCGCCCTCGACCTCGAGCTGCATGACAGCGCCGCTGTCCTGGAGGGCGTGGCGCAGCGTGCGCTCCCCGACCTGGAAGGCGACCGGGTCCTCGCCGCCGCCGTAGACGACGCCGGGAACCTCGCCGGCGCGGCGCAGGCGGCGCGTCGCGCGGGAGTGCCCCGCCTCGCGCGGGGAGACCTTGAGAGCTGTCGTGTCGGAGCTGGCCATGAGCGGCGTACGATGGTAGCGCCACCGAAGCGGTGCAGTGGCGCGATGTTGTGGCTCGTCAGCACCCTCACCTGGCGCTAACCTGTCGATATGTCCGATGGAGTGCAGCTTGTGCTCTGGATCGCCGGGGTACACCTGATTGGATTCGTTTGTGTCGCGGTGCTGATGTTGCCGGCGCTGCGCGAGGATCCGGACGCATCGAATGATCCCTGGGATGAGGGCGATGACGGCTGGGGCCGTGACCCCGGAACGCCGCCGGCGCCGCCGGCACCACCCCGGGGCGGGGTGCCGCTGCCCGACGCTGTCCCGGCCACGGTGCGGCTGCGCGAGCCCGGCCGCCTCGGCGACTATCTGCCTCCGCGCGAGCGCCGTCCCACTCGTGAACCGGTCCGCCCGCCGGTGCGCGCCGACAGCTGATCAGCCGTCGCTGAGCTCGATGAACCGCTGGACCGACGCCTCCTGGTGGGCGAGGCGGTCGGCGAGCTCGTGTGCGTGCTCGGCGGCGAGCTCCAGGAACTCCTCGACGCACCGCTCAGGGTCGTCCGCGAGCGGGTAGACGCGCGTGAACTCCTGCTGAGCGCAGGCGATCCCCATCGGCGGCCACCCGTCGGCGAGCGTCCGCGCGTTGCACACCGGGGTCACCACGATCTGGGAATCGGAGGCGACGAGCGCGGTCGGCAGCATCCGATGGGCCGGCAGCCGGACCCCCAGCTGCGGCGAGTGATCGATGTTGACGCGGGAGTGAGCGATGTCCGACAGCGGTTCGCGCCAGACGTCAAGGACGGTGTCGGCGCCGACGAGCGCGTCGCGCATCGTCTGGGCCTGCTCGACGTAGAGCTGCTCGGCCTCGGCGCGATCGCCGGCGTCGGCCAGGTCAAGGTCGCACGGCACTCGCAGCAGCGCGCTTCCCCCGATCCGCGTGCCCGCACCGAGGCTGCCGCATGCGACGTAGGTCTGCAGCGTTCCGAGGTCTCTGCGGCCGTGGAAGATCACGGTCAGCGACTCGCTGAGGGGTAGGCCGTCGACGCGAAGCGACACGGCGACCGCCGAGGAATCGTCGAGCAGAGCGGATCTCAGCAGCTCTTCGGCGTCCCGGCCTGCATCGTCTTCCTCGAGCATCGGCTCGCTCCCTTCGTGTCCGGCTGGTCCTCTGACCCACCCCATTAACTCATGAGGACCGGTCGTTTTTCCAGCTCCAGATGGAGTGATCGGTTCGGCCATCGGGACCTTGAGGCGAATGTCACGTTCGCTGGGGTCCCACCGGCGGGGTCCCGACGGCCTCGGCCGGGTAGGCTCGTGGCCGATGAGGAAGCTGCTGTATTTCCCGTTCGCCATCGTTGGCTCGATCCTCGCCCGCATCCTGGGCCGCCAGGTGTTCCGCACCGTGTGGGAGCGGATCGACGAAGAACCGCCGCCCGCGCCGGGCGAGGGCCGCGGAAGCACGGCGAAGGTGGTCGGCGGCCACGCGCTGCAGGCGGCGGTCATGGCCGGTTCGGCGGCGGTGGTCGAGCGAGTGCTGGCGCGCTCGTTCCATCACCTGCTCGGCATCTGGCCGCGCAAGCCCCCGAAGCAGAAGGACTGACCCGGGCGGCTCAGGGCGCGAGCTTGCCGCGCGCCCAGTCGGGGATCGGCGTCTTGGCGCCTGTGGCTCGGTCCATCCACACGTAGCGCAGCTCGACCTCGGCGAGCCGGACGCCGTCCGCGGCCCGGGTGATCAGGTAGTGGAACGTCATCGAGGTCGTGCCGAGATGGGCGACGTCGACCGCGACGTCGAGCTCCTCGTCGAACCGCGCGGACGCCCGGAAGCGCAGTCGTGCCTCCGCGACCACCACGTCGACGCCGCGATCGAGCATCGCCATGTATCCGCCGAACAGTTCGCGCCACAGCTCGGTGAGCGCGTGGTCGGCGAACGCGAGGTACTGCGGGTTGAAGACGACGCCCTGCGGGTCGCATTCGGCGTAGCGGACGCGTAGGCGATGGACGTAGAACGCCGGCGCCGCGTCCACCCCATCCGCAGCTTCGGTGATCTGCTCAGCCATCCCCGCCTCCGCCCCGGATCACGAACCCCCGCTCCGACAGCGCTTCGACGGCGGTCTCAAACGAGCTGAAATCACGGCTGACCAGGGCGTCGATCGGCCGTCCGGCAGGCCCGGAGGACCGCACCCAGCGACGCAGCGCTGACGGGCTGGTGCGCTGCGCGGCCTCGTCGAGCAGCGCGAGCAGGATCGAGAGCTCCGGCCGATGGTCAAGCTGCCCGGACAGCAGCGAGAGCGCATCGACGTCAAGCGTCGCGCACAGCTCCTCGTCGGAGAGGCCAAGCAGCTCCATCAGCTGCGCGGCGCGCTCGCTCTGAGCGGGATCGAACACCGGGTCGGGATCGTAGCCCGTGGCGATCGCGCCGGTTGGGGTGTGGCCGACCGGCCACGCCCGGCGCATTTGCGTTTTGGCCTGCGGCCCACCAAGCTTGATCCTCGCCGGGCAGAGGAGATGAACGCCCGCACATCCCGGGTGGTCCATCTCGAGGAGGCGCATCGATGACGAGCAGCGACATGACCGGGCGAGAGCTGGCGCTCACCGAGGAGGTGCTCGCGCGGTTCGCCGACACGCCGTCGTCCCGGCTGCGCGAACTGCTGACGGAGCTCGTGCGGCACCTCCACGACTTCGCGCGCTCGGCACGCCTCACCGAGGCGGAGTGGGCGGCGGCGATCGACTTCCTCACGCGGACCGGCCAGATCAGCGACGAGCGCCGCCAGGAGTTCATCCTGCTCTCCGATGTTCTCGGGCTCTCGATGTTGACGATCGGGATCAGCGCACCTCAGGATCCCGACGCGACCGAGCCGACGGTGTTCGGACCGTTCTTCGTTCACAACGCGCCGGAGATCGGCTTCGGCGGCGATGTCGCCCAGGGCGCCCCGGGTGAACCGTGCTGGGTCGAGGGCCGGGTCACCGCGACCGACGGCACGCCCATCCCCGGGGCCGAGCTCGAGGTCTGGGAGGCCGACGAGGACGGCCTCTACGACGTCCAGTACGACGACGGCCGGACCGCGGGCCGAGCGCGTCTGCGCGCCGACGGCGAGGGCCGCTACGGGTTCTGGTCGGTCAAGCCCGCGCCCTACCCGATCCCGCACGACGGACCGGTCGGAGAGCTGCTGTCGGCGACCCGGCGCAGCCCGATGCGCCCCGCCCACATCCACTTCATGGTCGCGGCCCCCGGCCACCAGACGCTGGTCACGCACGTGTTCTCCGCCTCCAGCGCGCACCTCGACGACGACGCCGTGTTCGGCGTCAAGCCCTCCCTGATCCGCGAGTTCGAGCCGATGCAGGGAGACCCGGCGAATCCCGCGCCCGAGGGCACACGCCTCGACGACGGCTGGTGGCGACTGGTGTTCGACATCGCCCTCGCCAAGGCGGCCGTCAGCTGAGCCGGGCGGCGCGCCGCCTCCGGCCGCTCAGAACAGCTGGTCTCTGCGCGCCGTGACGGTAGGTGTCGGTCAGTCCGCAGAAGGCCCCTCTTTGCAGGTATTTCGAGCCTCGTCGCTCACTCCACAGACTTGTCGGTGCTGGTGAGTTCGGCAGCGTTCGTTGACATCACGTGGACAACAAGACCCGGCTAACGGCTCGGGTTCGCATCGTTGGTCCGGGCCTCCACGCGCGAGAAGACCTTTTCAGAGATCTCGTGGTGAGAGACGCCGCGGATCTTTGTCCTGAGCCGTTGGTGGAAATCTTGGCTCTTCCAAGACGCCGTTTCGATGTGACTTGGACCTCGTAGGCGAGCAACGGCTTCAACTGCGGGAAGGAGGTCCGTATCGTGCGAAAACAGAATCGCGACGTCACCGCTGGCCGTAATCGTTTGTTCGACGACGCCGATCGCGAGGTTGACATCGACGCCCTTTTCCTGCGGAACGCCGTCCGAGCCATAGCGAAGCGGCCGAAGATGTACGACAACACACGCGCTCTCGTTGGTCCACGCCGCGGCTTGCCGCCGATTGGCGTCTTGGTCTTGACGAGCGGCTCGGCCATCCTATTGCTGCTGCGTCTCGTCGTGGTCGCGCATCGCGTCCGCGACCGTGTCCAACGGCGCACCCTCGCCGTACTGGCCTTCACCGAGCTGACGCATCACCTTCACCGCCCACACGGCGTGAGAGTCCTGCTCCCGCTGAGGCTTGTCGTGCTCCTCCATGAACTCCCGGACCTTCTCGGGGTCCAGTTCAGGCGCCCACTGCCGCACGGCTCGTTCGATCTCGTCGCTCATCTCCACAGTCTCCTCCACAGCCCGGCGCGGCCGAGCGTGCGACAGTGGTCGTCTGCGCGTCGAGCGGCAGCTGGTGCCGACGAAGGGCGGCTGTACGTTCGGTCCTCCGAAGTCCCGCAGATCAGAGCGCACAGTCGCGCTCGATCGGGAAACGGTCGACGCCCTGCGACGTCACCGCGACGTCCAGCAGCTCGAGCGGGACCTCGCCAGCACGGTCTACGAGGACCAGGATCTGGTGTTTTGCGACGAGCTCGGGCGCCCGATCTACCCGACTCGTCTCGGCGAGTGGTTCGGCAAGGCGCGTAAGGCGGCAGGCGTCACCACGGGCACGCTGCACGTCCTGCGGCACACCGCGTCCACCATCGCACTGACTGAGCGGATTCCGTTGCACGTCGTGGCCGCTTGGATCGGTGACGACCCGAAGACGGTCCTCGCGACAAACGCCCACCTGCTCCCGAACTCGGACGCTGAGGCCGCGGCCGTGGTGGCCGCGGCGCGGGTTGACAATCCGTTGACAGCGCCAGCGCCTGAACCGGCGGAAGCCCCATAGTTACGGGCGATCCGGCCGGTTCGGCGCGCTGGAGGTCAGAACAGCTGGTTCTCGCCGCCGAACACGTCGCTCACCGAGCCATCGGTGAAGATCTGGCGGATCGAGTTGGTGAGCAGGTCGGCGCAGGAGAGCACGACCACGTTGTCCGGGGCGCCGGGGGGCAGGGTGATCGTGTCGGTGACGACGATCTGCTCGAACCCGGCCGCGGCGAGGTTCGCCCAGGCGTTGCCGGAGAAGTTCCCGTGCGTAGCGGCGACGAAGAGCCGTTTGGCGCCCGCGTCCCGAACCGCCTGGGCGGCCGCGGCGAGCGTGCCGGCGGTGGTGATCATGTCGTCGACCAGGAGCGCGGTCTTCCCGGAGACGTTGCCGATCACGTAGCTGATCTCCGCGACCTCCTGGGCAGGCCGCTCCTTGTTGAGGATCGCCAGGTCGGCGCCCATCTTCGCGGCGAACTGCTTGTTGAGCTTCACCCGGCCGGCGTCGGGAGCCACGACGACCAGATCCTCGAGCGCCAGGTCGGAGAAGTACTGGGTGAGCATCATCAGCGCGGTCATGTGGTCGCAGGGCTTCTGAAAGAACCCCTGGATCTGGCCGGCGTGCAGGTCCATGGTGAGAATCCGGTCGATCCCCGCCGACTCGAGCATGCGAGCGATCAGCCGGGCCGAGATCGGCTCCCGCGGCGCGGACTTCTTGTCCTGTCGCGAGTACCCGTACCAGGGGGTCACCGCGATCACGCGATGCGCGGAGCCGCCGACTGCGGCATCGGTCATGACCAGCAGCTCCATCAGCGCGTCGTTCGTCGTCATGCCTTCGCTTGCGTTGGCGCACGTCGGCTGCACGATGAAGACATCGGCACCGCGGACCGACTCGCCGTAGCGGCAGTAGACCTCGCCGTTGTCGAAGGTCTTCGTGTTGACCTCGGACAGCTCGACCCCGAGCTTGTCGGCGATCCTCGCCGCGAGCGCCGGATTCGCCCGTCCCGTGACCAGCATCAGGCGCTTGTCGTACTCCCGGCGCATCACGGTCCGCGTGGTCTGCGGCTCGACAGCGTCCATCTCGGCCGTGAGTGTACGCCAGTCCTCGGTCGCTTCAGCCTGGCTCATTGGCTCTTCTCCGGGTCGGATTCGGCGTCCGCGGCGGCCCGCGCAGCACGCCGCTCGGCATAGCCCTCGATGGTCCTCTGGTTGGCCCGCGCGACGCCCGGGGACCCCGCGAGCGCGCCCGGCGGTACGTCCTGGCCGATCACTGACCCGGCGGCCGTGAACGCCCCGTCTCCGATGCTGACCGGGGCCATCAGCGTCGTGTCGACGCTCGTCTTCACGCCACTGCCGATCGTCGTTCGGTTCTTCGTGTAGCCGTCGTAGTTGGCGGTGATCGTGGCCGCGCCGAGGTTCGTCTTCTCCCCCACCGTCGCGTCGCCGATGTAGGACAGGTGCGGGACCTTCGTCCCCGCGCCGATGTCGGAGTTCTTGATCTCGACGAACGTCCCGGCCTTCGACCCTTCTCGGAGGATCGTGCCCGGCCGCAGGTAGCAGAACGGACCGACCGACACCCGGTCCCCGATCGTGGCGCCGGTCACGTAGGCGTGGAGCACGGTGGCACCGTCGCCGACGGTCGCGTCGATCAGCGTGGACCCGGGCCCAACGGTGCTGCGCTCGCCGATCCGCGTGGTTCCGCGCAGCGTCGTGAACGGCTCGATCACCGTGTCCTGGCCGATCTCGACCTCGACGTCGATCACCGTCGCCGCCGGGTTGACGATCGTCACTCCGGCGAGCATGTGGCGCTCGCAGATCTGACGCTGCGCGATGGCGACGACGTCGGCCAGCTGGACCCGGTCGTTGATCCCCGCCAGCTCTCCCAGGTCGGTGATCTCGAAGCTGTCGACGGTCCGCTCGTGCTCGCGCAGGATCGGCAGCACGTCTGGCAGGTAGAGCTCGCCCTGCGCGTTGTCGGCACGAACCTCGCTGAGCGCGACGCGCAGCGGCCCGGCGTCGAACGCGAACAGGCCGGTGTTGATCTCCCGGATCCGCAGCTCCAGCTCGGAGGCGTCGCCCGGTGCCTTGGTCTCGACGACGCGCTCGACGGTGCCGTCGGGGGCGCGCACGACCCGGCCGTAGCCGCTCGGGTCATCGAGCGTGACGGTCGCGATCGTCGCCGCGGAGCCGGACCGCCCGTGGGCCGCCGCCAGCGCGGCGAGCGTCTCGGTGCTCACGAGCGGGGCGTCCCCGTTCATCACCAGCACCGTCTGGTCGTCCTGCAGCGCCCGCTCGGCGGTGAGCTGCTCGACGGCCGCCCGCAGCGCGCCCGCCGTCCCGTTCATCTCGGGCTGTACAGCGATCTCGACATCGTCCCCCGCGAACGCGTCGAGGCGGCCCTGCGGTGAATCGACGAGCACGACCCGCTCCGCGCCGGCCGCGCGCGCCGCGGCGATCGGCCACGCGATGATCGGCCGTCCACACAGGGGATGGAGCAGCTTCTGGACGGCCGAGCGCATGCGTGTGCCCTGGCCTGCGGCGAGGATGACGACGACCGGACCGGCCACGCGACGATCGTAGGAGATCGCTCGGGCGGTACGAGCGGCGGCGAGTCCCGGCGGCCGCCGGATCCCGCAATTTCGATGGTTCCGCGGCCCTACTTCACCTTGACGGTGGTCCTCGCCGAGCCCTGGCGGTATCGCTGATCGCCGCTGTACGCGGCGGCGACCTTGTAGGTGTCCGGAGTCGCGGTCATCAGCGTCGCCGAGCATCGGTTCGGGCCCGCCGCGGTCGCGGGCAGGGTGCAGGAGGACGGGGTCAGCGACTCCCCAGGGTCGCCCGAGGGCGTGACCGAGAAGCTCACGGTCCCTGACGGGCGTGGGGCCGATCGGTTGGCCGGATGGGTGATGCGGGCGGTGCAGCTGAGCCCAATCGCCTGCCCGCGGTCGACCTTCTTCTGTTGTGTGGCCGTGGGGTGGGCGCAGGTCACCGTCGTCACCGCCTTGGCCGTTCCGTGAAGCGCCGGGAACTCGATCACGTCCTTACCACCCTCCTCGCTCACGTACAGGTCCCCATGCGCGTCGACTGCGACGCCGAACGGAAAATCGAGCCCGGACGCGACCGTCGTCTGGTCTCCGGCGGGCGTGACTTCGACCACCCGGTTGTGTCCCGAGTCGACGATGAACAGGTCCCCTGCCGAATCGGTCGCCAGACCGTAGGGGGTGGCCAAGCCCGTGCCGACCGCCGTCTGCGTTCCGTCCGGCGCGATCTTCACCA
Organism: Solirubrobacteraceae bacterium; assembly: GCA_036501965.1. GTDB lineage: Bacteria > Actinomycetota > Thermoleophilia > Solirubrobacterales > Solirubrobacteraceae > Palsa-465. The sequence continues at coordinate 50,741 of DASXZK010000092.1, read as the reverse complement.
GCTGGTCCGCGGGCGAGGAGACGAACAGGTCTCCCGCGCCATCGACCGCCAATCCGTACTGGCCGGTCAACCCCGACGCGACGACCGAGGCCGCGCCGCCCGGGGGCACCTCGTCGATGTCTCCGTCGTTATCGGCGATGAACAGGTCCTTGGCCTGGTCAAGCGCGAGACCGTACGGAAGCGAGCTTGCCGACGTGATCGTCGACTGGTCTCCACCGGCGGTGATCTCGTCAACCTGTCCTGTTCCCTCGTCGCCGATGAACACGTTCCCGTTCGGGTCGGCCGCAACCGACACCGGGTCCTCGAAGCCCGAGCCGATCGTGGTCACGGGCCCTCCGGGTGTGATCTCGTAGGCCGTCGACGTATCCCGGTCGGCGACGAACACGTCCCCGGAGCCGTCGACCGCCACTCCCTGCGGATCGGTGAAGCCGGTGGCAACCGTCTGCGGCGGCCCGTACGTCGTCGCACGCGCGGTCGTCGCCACGACCGCCGCGGTGACGCACACCGACGCCACGATCGCGCAGGCGCGACCGGCCCCATCTCGCCACTTCCCGTTCATCGTCATCAACCCCCTGGATGATCGGCCGGTCGGTGCGGGCGGCACAGCCCGCACCGACCGGACCTCTACTGGTCGTTCTTCTCGGTCAACGTGAACGCGCCGGGATGGGCTGCCGTGACTGCGCTCGGCTTGACCATCACCGGACCGTCCTGATCCAGCGAGGTCGCGGTCGGATCGACCTGCGCCAGATGCAGGCCACCGATCTGCGAGCGGGAGAACGCGACGGTCTTGAACTTCGGGATCGTGAGGCTGTTCTGGAACTGTTCGTTGAAGACATCCGGAACGATGCCCTCATAGATCTGCGACTCGTCCGCGGTGGACGGGCCCTCCGAACTCACCTGCTGTCCGCTGGTGAGATCCGTCACGGTCGCCAGCGCGTCTCCGGACGGCAGCTCCTCGACCCGCGTCTGGATGAGATCGCCCTGGTTGACGTCGACGCTCTGGTCGGACTCCTTCCCGCCGGCGGTCGAGGCATTGATCTCGTATCCCGGCACGCCGAAGTTGCAGACGATCGATCCGACCGCGTATGCGTCGGTGGCACCGCCGTCCTGGTACAGGTCGCCGGCGGCGTTGTTGACCCACTCGCCGAACCCGTCGAGTTGGTCCACTCCGACCACCGGGCAGGTGAACTTCGGCAGCTTGAATGTCGATCCGGCGCTCGAGATGCCCTCCGACGGCACCACGTCGTAGCCGCCGAAGAACGCGCTCTGGACGCCAGCGTTCGTGACCGCCGCCGGGCGCGTCGGCATCGACAGCGGCCCAGCCGGCTGGTAGCTCGGCGGCGCGGATGAGTCCGCGAGCGCCGGCGCCGCCGCGAGCGCGAGACCTGCGAGAACCCCGGCGCATCCCGCGCCGAGACGTGTGATGGAACGGCCCATCAAAACCCCCTAAGTACGTGGTGACCTGCTCTCGCGCGCGCCATCCCCGGGCGTCCGCACCTCAAGTCCTACCCCATTGCTCGCCAATCGTCAACCGTCGGGAACCCTCCCGTGACCGGTTTCGCGCCTCCCTCTTAACCCTCATCATCTCTCAGCCGTCCGGTCCGCTCCCGCCGTGCGTGGCCCGGACGGCTGGCGATGGGCGTACCGACTGCGCGCGCCTGCGCTGTCGAGAGCATGGAAGCGGGCCTCTTCCCACAAGCGCCGCCACCACGTCGCGAGGATGCCCGATCGGTCGCCGCCCGCGGACCAGACCTCGCACGCTCTTATTGGGGAGCCCGGATTTGAACCGGGATTGCAACGCTCCAAAGGCGTGCGTGTTGCCATTACACCACTCCCCAGTGCATTGGTTCGAGACACGTTTGAGGCTACTCGAGCAGCGCCCGCAACTCCGGGTCGGTGAGCGGGTCGGCCAGCAGCGCCCGGACGTCCCGCTCGCGCCTCAGTCCGCGCTCGGCACGGAGCAGGCCGACCTCCCAGCCCTCGCGCTGGGCGAGTCCGATCAGGTCGGTCATGCCTCCCGGGCCGGCGAGGTCCAGGGTGGCGAGCGCCGCCATGCCGTCGGCGGACGGGTCGGCGATCGCGAGCAGGTAGAGACCGCGGTCGAAGATCGGGGCGAGCGCCAGCGCGCAGCCATCCTGGAGGTCGCCGAGGCCCGCGGCGGCGAGCTCTGGGTGCCACACCGGGAGCTCGGGCGCGATCGCGACCACGGGACCGCCCACCGTGTGCCCCGCCGGGCCTGCCGCGCCGCCCGGGCCCGCCTCCCCACCCGGGCCTGCCCCGCCGCCCGGGCCCGCCGGATCTGTCGCAAACGCTGCGGCGAACGATCCGCTGGTCACAAGCTCGACCGCCTCCGCCCCAAAAGCACCCTCGGCCCACTCGCCCGCCCGCCTGACCAGGAGCGCGCGGACCGCCGCGGCCCGCTCGGTGCCGAGCGCTTCGACGAGCCCCTGCCCCGGACCCGCGCCGGCCCCCAGCACCAGCACCCGCACGCTCGAAGCCGCCATCGCCGCCACCACCGCCACCGCCGCGGGCCGTCAGGCCTGCTCGAGCCGGTACATCGTCCCCGCCGGCGCGCAGGGCCCGCCACCCGCCAGGCGCCGCACCGCCGCCTCCAGCACCCCCGCGAACGTGGCGGTGCTGGCGGCCATCATCTCCTGCAGCACCGCTACGGGTGTCGTCTCGCCCGGACGGACCTCGTTGGCGTGGTCGGTGACGTAGCCGAGCAGCGCGTAGGGCAACTCGAGCTCGCCGCACAGCACGGTCTCCGGCCCGCCGGTCTGGCTCACGGCGCTGACGCCGCAGGCCGCGAGCTGGGCGATCTCCGTCGGCGTGTTGAACCGCGGCCCGTCGACCTGCCCGTAGGTGCCGCCGTCGTGCACCGCGCAGCCGGCGTCAGCCGCCCCGCCCACCAGCGCGGCCCGCACCCCCGCAGAGAACGGCCCGCCGTGGAGGATCCAGTGGCCGCGGCGCGGGTCGCCCTCCTCCACGAAGAACGTGCACAGCGAGCCGTCGGGCAGGCGGTTGGACACGAACCAGAGGTCGTCGAACACGAGCAGCGCGCCGAGCTCGAGCGACGGGTCGACGGCGCCGCACACGGTGCAGCCGATTACCGCCTGTGCGCCGAGCTCGGCCAGCGCCCAGATGTTCGCGCGGTGGGGCACCTGGTGAGAGAGCCGGCGATGACCGGCGCCGTGACGTGAGACGTGCAGAACCTCCTCGCCGGCGAACTGTCCGTGCACCACCTCCACATCGCCGAACGGGGTCGCCACCGCCTCAAGCCGCGCGTCGGCGAACCCAGGCAGAGCGTGGGTGCCCGAGCCCGTGATGATCGCGATCCGCACCCGGCGCGACTCTACCTCCGGGTGTGGTCGGTTTCATCGCGCCCCACGATGAAACCGACCACACCGCCCGAGGGCGTCCCGACCAAGCCGCCTACGAGCCGATCCCCATCGCGAACACGTGGAACGGCCCCGGTCCGCTCGTTGGCTGCTGACTCTGCGTGGGCAGGATCACGTCGGCGACCGTCTTGCTCGGATCGAGCGGCACCGAGGTGGCGTAGACGCTCACCGGATGCGGGCCCTCGCTGGCCGGGTGGTTCCAGTCGGGGGTGGTGACCAGGACGTCCCCGCCGGGTGCGGCGACGCCGCTGTACCAGTCGGCGAACGTCACGGTCGTGGTCGACGAGGTGCCGTCGGTGTAGATGACGGTCACCGGCCCAGTCGCGCTTCCGTTGTTGGAGGCGCCGAGCAGCCCGAGCGTCGAGCCGCTGCCCGAGATCGCGATCGCCTGGCCGTAGCCGATCACGTTGTCGGGGGAGCCGGCCGCCGCCGAGGGCCAGGTGTACGGGACCCCGTCATGGGTGAACGTCGCTCCCGGACCGAAGCCGGCCGAGGTGAGCTCCTGCTCGGAGAAGCTGTCGCCTCCGGTGTCGAAGCTCGCCGACGACGGATCCGAGTTGTCGGAGATCCCGGTGTTGTTGAACGCGGCCGCCAGCGACGGGTAGGCGACGTTGACCGGCAGGCCGGTCGGCGACTCGTTGTAGGACTTGCTCCCCACCGCCGCCGAGACCTCGAGCGGGATCGTCTGGTTGCCCGCCCCGGCGGCGGTTGCGGAAATCACCAATGACGCGTTCACCGTGCCGTTTGCGGGCACAGTGACCACGTCCGGATCCGGACTCACCGTCACCCCGGTCGGCGGCTGCGGGGTGAGCGTCACCTGGATCGGCTGATCGAGGTTGTTGGTGAGGGCAACCGTCTCGCCCACACTCTGCCCGGGGTCGATCAGCGGCGGCGTGGAGGGCGCCTGGACTGACGCGATCGGCTCAACCGTCACCTGCGCCGAGTCCGACGCGGCGACCCCCGGCGCGCCCCCGCCGGTCGAGCCGGTGAACCGCGCGGTGAGATCGGCGTTGGAGTTCTGCGCGCCCGCCGGCACGTTCACCGTCCAGGCGACCGTCACCGACTGTCCGGCGGCCACCGTCGAGGGCGACTGCGACTGGGCGCTCACCGTCCACCCGGCCGGGACGCTCAGTGCGGCGTGGGCCGCGTCGAGCGCGTAGTCACCGTCGTTGTGGAACGTCGCCGCCACGGTGAACGGCGCGGCGGGGGCGACGCTCGCCGGAGCATCGACCGCGACCGTCCGTGCACCGACGCTCTGGCTCACCGTGAACGATTGCTGCAGCGGCAGGTTGGCGAGTGCCGAGGAGTCGCCGACATACGCGGTGAACGTGCCGTCGGGCAGCACCCACCCGTCGGCCGAGGTGTCGAAGTACGACAGCTCGTGGCCGGTCAGCGTGAACGTCACCTGCTTGGACTGGCCGGGGCGTAGTGACACCCGCTGATAGCCCTCGAGCTGGCGTGCCGGCTCGCCCGCTGACGCGGGATCGGCGAGGTACAGCTGGGCGACGTCGGCCCCGGTGCGCGACCCGGTGTTCGTCACCGTCGCGGTCGCGGTCAGCTCCGTGGCGTCCTGGCCGCCGCTCGGACCGGAGGCGGTGTTGCCCACCGTGGTGGACGAGAGCTGCAGGTTCGAGTAACTGAAGCTCGTATACGACAGCCCGTAGCCGAACGGGAACAGCGGGGTGACGTTCTTGGTGTCGTAGTAGCGGTAGCCGACCAGCAGCTTGTCGCTGTACTGCACCTCGCCGTTCTGGCCCGGGAACCGCGCCGGATTGGCGGTCGGGGCCTGTGACAGCGAGGCCGGGAAGGTCTCCGGCAGGTGCCCGGAGGGGTTGCTGTCGCCGAACAGGATCGAGGCGATCGCGGCGCCGTCCTGCTGGCCGGGGTACCAGGCCTCGAGCACGCCCGCGACCTTGGAGATCCACGGCATCGTCACCGGTCCGCCGGTGTTGAGCACGACGATCGTGTTCGGGTTGGCCTTCGCGACCGCGCTGATCATCGCGTTCTGGTCGTTCTGGAGGCTGATGTTCGGCAGATCCGAGCCCTCGCTCTCGAAGTTGTTCGCGAACACGATCGCGACCTGCGCCTTGCGCGCCGCTGCGGCCGCGTCGGACGGCGTCGTTCCCGAGTAGCTCGAGACGCTCACGCCGGACCCCGCCCTCGCCGTGATCCCGGCGAGCGGCGAGATGACCGGCCCGGTCGGGTTGACCGCCGCGCTGCCGCCACCTGCGGACTCGGGAGCGGTCGTGCCGTCAGGCCCGATCACCGCAATCGACGACGTCGACGAAGTGAGCGGCAGGGCACCGCCGGAGTTCTTCAGCAGCACGGTGCCGCGCTCGGAGTTCTCCTGTGCGAAGGCGACGTGTGCGGGCGTCGAGGCGTCGACCGACTCGTTGCCGGTCGCCGGGTTGTCGAACAGGTTGAAGCGGAACATCTCGGTGAGGATCCGCGTGACGGCCTCGTCGATCGTCGCCATGCTCACCTGCCCGTCCTCGACGGCGGCCTGCAGCGCCGGGCCGAAGTAGTTCGACGCCTGCTCCTGGTCCAGTCCTGCGTTGGCGGAGGCGACCGTCGAGTGCACGGCACCGTAGTCGGAGCCGACGAAGCCCTTGTAGCCCCAACGCTGCTCCAGGATCGACAGCAGCGGCTGGTTCTGGCAGGCAAACACCCCGTTGGGGCTGGAGTAGCTGCACATCACCGAGCCGGCCTTGCCCTCGATGGTCGCGTCATAGAACGCCGGCAGGTAGATCTCGTGCAGCGTGCGCGCGTCGATGATGTCGTCGTCCTGCGGGGTGTTGCGGTTGGTCTCGACGTTGTAGACGGCGTAGTGCTTGACCTGGGCGATCGGCCCCTGGGACTGGATCCCGTGAATCTCGGCGGTGGCCAGCGTCCCCGTGAGCAGCGGGTCCTCGCTGAGCGACTCGAAGTTGCGTCCCCAGCGCGGGTCACGGTCGATGTTGATCGTGGGCGCGTAGACGACCTCGTTGCCCTTGGCCCATTCCTCGTTGCCGAGCACCTTGCCGTACTGCCGGGTCTGCGAGGGATCCCAGGTGGCGGCGTCGTTCACCGGCGCCGGCAGCTGGGTGGCCCCGCTCACCCCGTCGGCGACCCCGGCGGGGCCGTCCTCCTCGGTCACCTCCGGCACGCACAGGCTGGGGATGGCGTGGGTGTCGCCGATCGCGCCGTTGGAGGCATCGCCGTTGTGGCCCTCCATCAGGTCGAGCTTGTCGGCGAGGGTCATCTGCGCGAGCAGCATCGAAACGCGCGTGGAGACCGAGAGGTTGTCGTTCAGCCACGGGCACTGGGCGCTGGAGACGTGCCGCACAGCGTGCGCGCGACGCGAGCTCAGCTTGGCGCCCGGATGGGCGTACACCAGGTGCGGCGAAATCGCCCGACGCTCCGTTCGCGACATCGCCCGGAGCGCGACGTTCGGGTGCGCGGATGTCGCGGCCCGACCGGGCGCCGAGTCCGCGCCGACGCTCACGCCGACCATGATCGAGCCCAGCACCAGGACGGAACCCGCAAGGGGCGCCAGCCACCGTCGAAGCCGCATCGCTTCCTCCCTGTCTGTCGCTAAGTCCGCGGCCTCCCAGCGCGCGGCGCCGTAGGTCTACCACCCTCCTTCGCGGGCGGTCAAGGCCGGTCCGGCAACTCGGACAGGATTCGGGCCACGAACCGAACGAAAGCGACCGCTCAGTGCGGGACGCGCCCGCCGCCCGCGCCCGGCTCGCTCGAGGGCCCGCGCGGGGCGGCGATGCCGAGCACGCGCATCGCCTTCAGCCCGAGTGACAGCTTCTCGCGCCCGTCGGTCGAGGAGACGTCCAGGCCGGTCAGCTCCCGCACCCGCTCAAAGCGGTAGCGGATGGTGTGCCGGTGGGTGATGAGCCGTGCCGCGGTCGCGTTGACGTTGGCATCGCAATCCAGGAACGCGACGAGCGTGCCGAGCAGGTCGGTGTCGTACTGCTCGTCGTAGGCGACGAGCGGACGCACCGTCTCTCGGTAGAACCGCTTGAGCTCGGCGGGGTCGCGCATGTAGGGCAGCAGCAGCTGGTAGGTGCCGGTCTGCTCATATGCGAGCTCGCGCCGTTCCGCATCGCCCTCGACGACGTTGAGCGACAGCAGCGCCTCGTCGTAGGCGCGCTGGAGATCGAGCGGGTCCTCGGCCCGGCGGCTACGTCCGAGACGGGTCGCGAACCCCGACAGCCCGGACTCGAGCTCGCGCAGGACAGCGCTCGCGACGCGGCGTCCTGCCTCGCCGTCCTGGTCGGGGATGAGCACGACCACCTCACCGTCGCCGGCCTCGGTCGGCGCGGTGATCGCGCCTGAGGCGATCGACCGCGCACCGCGGCCGACGACCGCGTGCATCCGCCGGCGCCAGTCGTCCTCGGTCGGGGACCGGGCGTGGGCGCGGACGACGAGCACGGCACCGCCGCCGGAGAGATCGGTGCCGAGTTCCTTGCCGCGGGCGAGCAGGTCCTCGCGATCGCCGATCCGCCGCGCGAGCACGTCGCGCAGAAAGCTCGTCGCCGCCTCCTCCGAGGCGCGTGCCGGCGCGCGCACGCGCTCCACCTCGGACGCGATGAGCGTGGTCACGAGGCGCAGCAGAGCGCTGTCCGGCGGCTCGCCGCGGGTCCGCATGCGCAGCTGCCCGACGCTCGCGTCGGCGACCTTCAGCTCGAGCGTCACAACGTCGTCGGTGTCGCGCATCAGCGAGCGCTCATCGGCGGGCGAGCGCGCTGCGACGGCGAGCACGCTGGCGGAGCGATCGATGAGGATCAGGCTGGCGTCGAGCGCGCGGGAGGCGCCCCGCAGGATCTCCGGGAGACCCGCACCCGCCTCAACCGCATCGGTGATCGCCGCAAATGCCCCGAGATCCGCCACGCCCGCCACCTCAGCGCGCCCGCGCGGCGCTCGGAACTAGAACCACTCGGGCCACTTGACGATGATGAGGGCGCCGACGACGACCCCGACCCCGACGAACGCCGCGAGCACGTACAGCGACAGCAGGAAGGCGCCGACCCGGCCCACCACGCCGCGGTAGGAGCTGAGCACGGGGACGAGCACAAGCGTCGTGAACGCGATCAGGGCGATCGCGCCGCAGCCGGCGGCCACCAGATAGGTGATCGTCTGGTTCGTCATACAGGGCTCCTTGATTGTGCCGAATGCACCGGCGAGGCGACGACGGCCCGCGGAAACCGTTCCCGCAGCGCCCCGTCGGCCGCGGCCGCCCGGGCGCGTGCTCCGGCCTCGCGCCCGAGAAAGAGGCCGATCACCGTCGGTCCCGATCCGCACACGATCGCGTGATCCGCGCCGGCCTCACGGGCGGCGCCGAGCACGCCGGCGAGCTCCGGCGCCAGCGAGAGCGCGGCGGCCTGGAGGTCGTTGACGCAGAGCTCGACCGGGAGCGCGCCCGGGACACCGGCGGCGCCATCGGGCGGCAGCAGCTCGGCCACCCGCGCCCGCAGCCCTGCGAGCTCGTCCGCCATGCGCCCGAGGCCAAGCCGGTCGGCCTCCCGGTACACATCGGGCGTCGAGAGCGCGAACGGCTGGGGCAGCACGAGCACGCCGTAGGACTCGAGCGTCGCGAGCGGCTCGATCTGCTCGCCCGCGCCCGTGCCGAGCGACGGCCCCGGCCGCAGCTGGCTCGGGACATCGGCGCCGAGCGAGGCGGCGATCCGGGCCACCGCGTCGTCGCCGGTCGGCGAGAGGCGCCGCGCGCAGCGAAGCATCGCGGCCGCATCGGCCGAGCCGCCGCCCATCCCGGCCGCGACCGGGATCCGCTTCCAGATCTCGACGCGGACCGGCGGCGCCGCCCAGCCGGCGCCGCGCAGCCCGCGCAGGGCTTCGCTGACCAGGTTGGGTCCCTCGACTCCGTCGCACACGACCTCGTCGTCGCCGGACTCCGATTCGCTCACGACGAGCTCGTCGGTCAGCCGCACCGAGTCGAACACGGTGACGAGCTCGTGGCGGCCGTCCTCGCGGGCCGGGCCGAGGAACAGGCAGAGGTTGACCTTCGCGTATGCCTGCTCGATCACGGTGAGGCTCACGTGCCCTCCCCTCCGAGCGCCCGCGTGAGCGCGACGAAGTCCGCCGGCGACAGCCGCTCGGCGCGGGCGTCGGCGGGATGCCCGAGAGCCACCAGCGCCTCGCGGGCCCGTTCACGGACGCCCGGGCCGTCGGCCGGCCGGGGGAACGAGAGCGCCAGCGAGCCGGCGAGCGCCTTACGGCGGTGGGCGAAGGCTCCGTGCACCACGGCGGCGACATCCCGCGCCATCTCCTCGTCCCCGTCCGCCCGCCGCCGCATCCCGAGCAGCACCGAATCGACGTTCGGCACCGGCCGGAACACGTGCCGCGACACCGGCCGCAGCACCTTCACCTCGCAGCGCAGCTGGGCGAGCACCGACGGCACGCCGTAGGCGGCGGTCCCGGGCGCCGCGGCGAACCGCTCGCCGACCTCGCGCTGGACCATGACCACCCAGCGCCCGATCGACGGCAGCTCGTCGATCGTGCGGATCAGCAGCGTCGCGGCGATCCCGTAGGGGAGGTTGGCGATCATCGCGGTCGGCGGGGGTATGAGCGCGCCGAGGTCGACCGCGAGCGCGTCGCCGAACACGACGTCGACGTTCGTCAAGCCCCCCACCACCCCGAGCAGCGTCTCGCGCAGGCGCTCGTCCTTCTCGATCACATGAACGTGGCCCGCAGTCGCCGCCAGCCGCTCGGAGAGCACCCCGGGGCCGCCGCCGACCTCAAGCACCACGTCCGCAACCGTGACCTCGGCGAGCCGCTCGATCACGTCGAGGATGTTGCGGTCGATCAGGAAGTTCTGCCCGAGCTCGCGCTGCCTCGCGGACGACCGTACCCGGCCCACCCGGCTCACCGCGCTCACCACCCGAACACGTCGGCCGCGCTCGCGTCGATCGCCCGCTCGAGCTCTTCGTAGGGCACCCGACGGGCGAGCGCGACTGCCCGCGCCGTGATCGCGACCTGCGCCGGCGAGTTCGGCCGTCCGCGCCTGCCCTGTGGCGCGAGGTACGGAGCATCGGTCTCCACCAGCAGGCGCCCGGCCGGCACCCGCAGCGCGGCGTCCAGCAGCGGCGCGTTCTTCGGATAGGTGCAGTTGCCGGCGAACGAGAGCCACCAGTCGGGGTGATCGAGGCACTCGACGACGCGGCCGGCCATCGAGAAGCAGTGGAGGATGACGCGCAGCCCGCCGGCGTGCTCGTCGAGCAGCGCGAGCGTCTCGTCGTCGGCGGCGCGTGTATGGACGACCAGCGGCTTCTCCACCCGGCGGGCGAGCTCGATCTGGGCGACGAACGCGCGGCGCTGGTCCTCCGCGGGCGCCCCCTCCCGATAGTGATCCAGCCCCGTCTCCCCGATCGCCACGCAACGCTCATGGCTGGCGAGCGCCTCGAGCTCGGCGAGGTCCGCGTCGTCGAAGCCGGTCGCCGAGTTGGGGTGGCGGCCGATCGCGGCGTAGACCTGCGGAAACAACTCGGCCGCCGCCAGCGCGGCTCGGCAGGACTCCCCGTCGGTGCCGATGGTCACCATTCGGGTCACCCCCTCGAGGGCCGCCGCTTCGACGAGCTCGGAGTCGGGCGGCTCGCACAGATGCAGGTGGGTGTGGCTGTCGATCATCCAATCACCGTCGGCTCAGGCTAGCCCCGGCCCGCGTGAGCGCGCAGGCCATCACCCCGGCCGCCGGGCCGAACGGGATTTGTCCGATCTGGGCGCCCATGGAGCCTCGATCAGTCACCGACGGCCGACACCCGGCCGGGCGGGCGGTGCCGTCCACAAGCCCAGACCAGGCCCGAGAGCTGCGGACGCCGCGTCACGTGGGTACCGTCGGCCCGTGTCCGCCACTCAGACGACGTCGTCGACGCTCACCGCCGCCGCGCGCGAGGCGGTGCAGTTCAACCGCTCCGCGGTGTCGCCGACCGGGGGAGCGCTGGCGGCGATCCCAGTCGTCGCGCTGCTCGGCGGCCTGATCGCCGCCGGCCAGCCGGTGGCCGGGGTCACGACCGCGGTCGGCGCGATGTTCGTCGGGATCGCCTGGCGTGTGAATGGCGGGCGTCCGCCGTTCGCGGTGATGGCGACCGACGCGCTGATGATGGCGCTGGCGACGCTCGCCGGCTGCCTCACCGGCCAGATCCTGTGGATCCACCTGATCGTGCTCGCGCTGTTCTCGCTGACGGGCGGCCTGCTCGTCGGGGTCGGCCGCCAGGCGGGGATCGTCGGCTTCCAGTCGATCCTCGCGGTCGTCGTGTTCGGCCGCTTCGCCGAGCCGATCGGCCCGGCCGCCGGAATCGCCGGGCTCGTCGCCGCGGGCGGGCTCACCCAGGTGGCCTTCCAGGCGGTCGTGCGCTGGCCGCCTCCGCTCGTGGGTCAGCGCCGCGCCACGGCACAGGCGTACCGCGCGCTTGCCGAGCTCGCGCTCGGTGAGGCGCACACGCCGGGCGCGCCCGCCGCGGAGGCGCTCGACCACGCCGGCGCCACCCTCTCCGGAGGCACTCTGTTCGGCTCCAGCGCGATCGCCCCGCTGCGCAGCCTGGTCAACGAGGGCCGCCGCGTGCGCATCGCGATCACCGCGCTCAACAGCCTCGCGGAGCAGATCGCCGGCAGTCCCGAGGCGACCGGAGCCGTCCACGCGATCGCCGCCGACACCTATCTGTCGCTGCGCGACGCGGCCGGAGCGATCGAGGGCCACCGCGCCCCGGCCGGAGACCTCGACAACCGCGTCGCCGCGGTGAGCGACGCGGTCTCCGGACTCCGGCATGGACCGCTCCCCGAGCAGGTGCCCGAGGCGGTGTGGACGGTCCTCGGACGGCGGCTGGCGGCGCTCTCGGGGCAGTTGCGCGCGATCGCGCGACTGGTCCCCGACGCGGCGGCCGGCTCGGGCCTGCGGGACCGCCGCCCCTACCACCGCACCGCTCACCCACTCCAGACGCTGTACGCCGACCTGATGGCGCTGCGGGCGAACATCTCGCTCGACTCCCCCGCCACACGGCACGCGCTCCGTCTCGCCGTGATCGTGCCGGGAACCGAGCTGCTCGCGCGGGCGCTGCCCGTCGAGCGCGGGTACTGGGTGGTGGTGGCCGCCGCCGCGACGTTACGTCCCGAGTTCGGTGCGACGTTCACCCGGGGCCTCGAACGTGTCGGGGGCACCGCCCTTGGGGTCACCGTCGCGGGCATCGCGGCCGCGCTGCTGCATCCCTCCCAGGAGGTCACGATCGCGCTCGTCGGCCTGTTCGGGTGGGCGGCAATGGCCTCGTTCGCCGCCAGCTACGCGCTCGGCTTCACCTGCATCACCGCGCTCGTCGTGTTCCTGCTCAACACGCTCACACCGGACACGACCCAGACCGCGACCGCCCGGCTCATCGACACGCTGATCGGCGGCGCCGTGGGCCTGGCCGTGTTCGCGGCCTGGCCCACATGGTCGCGGCGGCCCGCGCAGGAGCTGCTGTCCGAGCTCACGGACGCGATCCGCCGGTACGTCGGGTCGGTGCTGGGCGCATTCGTGACCGGCGGCCCGCTTCCGCCGGACATCGGCGCCGCCGCGCGCGAGGCCCGGCTGCTCCGAACCCAGGCGGACTCCGCGGTCGCCCGCTCGCTGTCCGAACCCGCCCGGCGCCGGATCGATGCGCGGGTCGGCTCCGGGGTGCTTGACGAGATGCTGCGGCTCGTCCACGCGATCCACGCCCTGCGCCTGGAGGCCCAGGACACGCCGGATCGCCCGCCGCAGCCGGCGCTCGCTCCGTTCGCGCGGGCGCTCGACGTCCAGCTGGCCGCGATCGAGCGGGGGCTGCTCTCCGACGACCTGCAGCTGAGCTCGGAGTACGTCGACCTGCGCGCCCTCGCTGACCTCTACACCGAGGAGGCCGGCGCGTCTGAGCGCGAGCTCAACGCCGTGATCGACCAGATCGCGGACGCGACGAACGCGATCGACGAGCTGATCGCCCCCGGCTGAGCCGGTCGAGGCTCAGCGGCGCGGGAACAGCGGCTCGATCGCCTCGACCAGCGATCCCGAACCGCGCTCGGCGAACGCCGCCTGCTCGATCGCGGTCACCGGCGCGCCGAGTGCCTTCAGCAGCGTCGCGGTCGACTCGGGCAGGTAGGGCGAGAGCAGCACGCTGATCACCCGCACCGCCTCGGTCAGCGAGGCGAGCACTACGTTCAGCTCGTGGTGGGCCTCCGGCCGGTCCTGCTTGGCCAGCACCCACGGCGCGCGCTCCTCGACGTAGCGATTGCAGCGGCGCACCCGCTGCCAGACGCGGTCCAGGGCCGCCGTCACCTCGGCGCCATCCATCAGGTCCCAGATCTCATCGACGAGGCCGTCGAACTCGCCGCGCAGCACCGGGTCGAGCTCGACCTCGGGCACGACGCCGTCGCGGTAGCGGCGGACCATCGCGACCGTGCGGCTGGCCAGGTTCCCATACTCGTTGGCGAGTTCGTTCTCGTAGCGCGCCTGGAGCGCGTCCATCCCGACCGCGCCGTCGGCGCCGAACTGGACGTCGCGCATCAGGTAGAAGCGCAGCGCATCGGCACCGAATCGCTCGAGCACCTCGAACGGATCGAGCACGTTGCCGAGCGACTTGGACATCTTGCGACCGTCGGCGCCGAGCAGGAAGCCGTGGACGAAGACGTGCTCGGGCAGCGGCAACTCGGCGGCCATCAGCATCGCCGGCCAGAAGACGGTGTGGAACTTGAGGATGTCCTTACCGATGACGTGGAACTGAGCGGGCCAGAACACGTCGGTGAGGTCCTCGCCCGGGCGCGCGTAGCCGAGCGCCGTGTAGTAGTTGAGCAGCGCGTCGAACCACACGTAGAAGACGTGGTCGGTGTCCCAGGGGACGGTGATCCCCCATTTCAGGTGTGCGCGGCTCAGCGAGACGTCCTGCAGCCCTGACTGGATGAACGAGAGCGCCTCGTTGTACCGGGCCAGCGGCATCACGAACGACGGGTGGTCGGAGTACAGCGCCTCCAGCTCCACCTGGAACTCGGAGAGCTTGAAGAACCAGTTCTCCTCGGACTCGCGCACCAGCGGACTCTCGTGGATCGGGCAGAGGTTGCCCTCGAGGATCTCGTTCTCGACCTTGAAGTCCGCGCAGCGCGGGCAGTACCAGCCCTCGTAGAGCGACTTGTACGTGTAGCCGTTGTCGTGGATGCGCTGCATCACCTCCTGGACGCGCCGCTCATGTCCCTCGTCGGTCGTGCGCACGTAGAAGTCGTTGGAGATCTCGAGCGCCGGGAGCAGCGCCTTGAAGCGGGCGACGTTGCGGTCGGCGAGCTCCTGGGGCGCGATCCCCTCGGCGGCGGCCGCGTCGGCCACCGGCTCGCCGTGCTCGTCGGCACCGGTGAGAAAGAACACGTCACCGCCACGCTGGCGCATGTGCCGGGCGATCACGTCGGTGGCGATCTTCTCGTAGGCGTGTCCGACGTGGGGCACGCCGTTCACGTAGTCGATCGCGGTGGTGATGTAGAAGGACACGCCCGAGAGGCTATTCGCTGCGCAGCGCCGCGCGCACGTCCTCTATCCGGATCGGCACGTCGCGGAAGCGGTGGCCGGTCGCGTGCGAGAGCGCGTTGGCGATGGCGGCGGCGCCGCCCATCATCGAGAGCTCGCCAATGCCCTTGACCCCGACGGGGTGCCCGGAGCGGTCCTGCTCGTCGAGCATCACGACCTCCAAGCGCCCGATGTCGGCGTGCGCGGGCACGTGATAGCTGGCCAGGTCGTGGTTGGCGAAGTCGCCGGGCCCCGGATCGACCTCGGTGCGCTCGAGCAGCGCCTGGCCGTGGGCCATGATCATCCCGCCGTAGAACTGCGAGCGGGCGGTGCGCGCGTTGACGATCGTTCCCGCCGCAAACACGCCGACCATCCGCCGCACGCGCACCTCACCGGTCCTCGCGTCCACCGCGACCTCGGCGAACTGGGCGCCGAATGTGTGCCTGGCGAGATCGCCGGCCGCCTTGACCGCCTCGGCGGAGTCGGCGCGCACCTCGATCCCGTCGGGCGGGATCGGGTCGTCATCGGACCGTTCGGCAAGCTGCGCCGCCAGCTCCCGGCAGGCGATGTCGACCGGCCAGCTCCACGAGGAGGTGCCCATCGAACCGCCCGCCATCATCGCCTGACCGATCTCGCTGCGGCCGACCGCGAGCGCGATCCGCTCCGGGTCGACACCGAGCGCGTCGGCGGCAACCTGCAGCAGGGCGGTGCGCGCGCCCGTACCGATGTCCGAGGCCGCGATCTCCACCTCGAAGCGGCCCTCCGGCAGCGCGCGGGCGCGGGCGGTGGATCCGAAGCGGTAGTCGGGGTGGTGGGCGGAGGCGACTCCGGCGCCGATGATCCAGCCGCCCTCCCGGCGCGGCCGGTCCGCGCCCTGGGAGCCTGCTCCTCGGGTCACCCAGCCGAACCGCTCGGCGCCCACCTGCAACGCCTCGACGAGCGAGCGGCTGGAGAACTCCCGTCCGCTCCACGGCTCGACGTCGGTGTCGTTGGTGATCCGCAGCGCCACCGGGTCGACGCCGAGCTGCTCGGCGAGCTCGTCGACGGCGACCTCGACCGCGAACATCCCCGAGGCGTGGCCCGGACCGCGCATGAACCCTGGCGTCGGGAGGTCCAGCCGCACCACCCGGTGAACGACGCGCCGGTTCGGGGCGGCGTAGACGATCCGGGTCGAGGCGCCGATCTGATCGACGTACTCGTGGACCCGCGAGGTCAAGGTGATCGCCTCATGGTCGATCGCCGTGAGCCGTCCGTCGGCGCCCGCACCGAGGCGAACCCGCTGGATCGAGGGCGGCCGGTAGGAGACGAGCGCGAACATCTGCTGGCGGGTGAGCGCGAGCTTGACCGGACGTCCGACGACCTTGGCGGCCATCGCCGCCAGCACCGCCGGCGGCCGGGACATCGTCGCCTTGGACCCGAAGCCGCCGCCGATGTACTCGGAGACGACGCGTACCTGCTCGGGCGCGAGTCCGAACAGGCCGGCGACCGAGCCGGCGGTCATGTAGGGCCCCTGATCGGCGTTGTAGAGCGTGAGCCCGTCGTGCTCCCACACGGCAGTGCAGGCATGCGGCTCCATCGGGTTGTGGTGCTCGATCGCGGTCGTATAGGTCTCGTCGACCACCGCGGCCGAGCGGGCGAGCGCCGCGTCGACATCGCCGTCGGACCAGTCGCCGGGCACGCCGGCGTTGGCGTTCTGGGGCACGTACAGGTCGGGGTGGTCGGCGCGCAGCTCGACATCGTGCGGGTGGACCTCGTAGTCGATGTCGACGAGCCCGGCCGCCTCGCGCGCGGACTCGAGCGTGGTGGCGACGACCGCGGCGACGATCTGGCCGTGGTAGAAGACCTCGCCGCTCTGCAGCACGAGCAGCTCGGCGTGGGTGCCGTCGGGCCGCTCCAGACGCGGCGCCGACTCGGAGTCGAGCACCGCGAGCACGCCCGGTTCGGCGAGTGCCCGCCGGGGATCGACGGCGCGCACGCGCCCGCGCGCGACCGTCGACTGGACGGGGACGACGTAGGCGAGGTCGGGCAGCCGGCGCTCGAACGAGTAGCGCGCCTCGCCGGTGACCTTGTCGACGCCGTCGACCCGCTCGATGCCCGCGCCGACGACGGTTGTGTCGGTCGCGCTCATGGCCAGAGCAGGTCGGCGACGACGGCGGCGGCGGTGTCGGCCGCGAGCTCGGCCTTGAACGCGTTGTCCGGGAGCGGGCGGGCGTCGTCGAACTCGGCTCCGATCGCGGCGCGGATCGTGTCGGCGCCGGGATCGGGGCGGGTGCCCGCCAGCAGCGCCTCGGCGCGACGCGCGCGCCAGGGCCGTGAGCCAACGCCGCCGAGCGCGATCCGCGCCTCACGCAGCCGGCCGTCCTCGTCGGCAACGATGAGGACGGCGACCGAGACGAGCGCAAATGCGTATGACCAGCGGTCTCGCACCTTGCGATAGGCCATGCGCGTGCCGGCCGGGGGGGCGGGCAGCTCGACGGCGGTGATCAGGTCGCCCGCCTGGAGCGTCGTATCGCGGCTCGGGTCATCGCCCGGCTCGCGGTAGAGCGCATCGAGCGACGGAAGGACGTCGCGAGCGCCATCGGCGCGTTGGACGTGCACGCGGGCGTCAAGCGCCGCGAGCGCCACGGCCATGTCGGAGGGATGCGACGCGACGCACTGATCGCTCGTCCCGAGCAGCGCAAGGTCGCGGTGCGCGCCCTCGATCGCCGAGCACCCACTCCCAGGCTCGCGCTTGTTGCATGGCTTGCTCGTGTCCTGGAAGTAGACGCAGCGGGTGCGCTGCAGCAGGTTGCCGGCCGTCGTGGCCATGTTGCGCAGCTGACCGGAGGCGCCGGCGAGCAGCGCCTGGCTGAGCGCGGGGAAGCGCGACCGGATCCCCGGATCCGCGGCGAGCGCCGAGTTGCGCACCGTGGCGCCGATCAGCACCGACCCGTCGGCGCGGTGCTCGATCGCGTCGAGCCCCAGGCCGGTGATGTCAATGAGGCGATCGGGGCGATGGACCCCGAGCTTCATCAGGTCGACGAGGTTCGTGCCGCCTGCGAGGAACATCGTGTCCGGCTCGCCGGTGACCGCCTGCTGAGCGGCGCGCGGGTCGGAGGCGCGCTCGTACGCCAGCGCCCTCATGCGTGGCTCGGGTCGCCGGAGGGCTCCGCGGCCTCGCGCGGGGGCGCGCCGGCCGCCTGGAGGATCGCGTCGACGATGCCGACGTACGCACCGCAACGGCACAGATTTCCGCTCATCCGCTCGGCGACCTCGTCGGGGTCAAGTGCGTCCGCGCCCGCCAGGCCGGCGTCGATGTCCGGAGTGACGCGGCTCGGCCAGCCACGCTGCACCTCCCCGAGCATCCCCACCGCCGAGCAGATCTGGCCCGGCGTGCAGTAGCCGCACTGCAGGCCGTCGTGGTCCAGGAACGCGCCCTGGACCGGGTGCAGTTCGCGGCCGGACGGGTCCGAGCCTGGCGTCTCGCCGAGCTCAGCGATCCCCTCGATCGTGCGCACCTCGTGCCCGTCGGCCATCACCGCGAGCAGCAGGCAGCTGTTGACCCGCTCGCCGTCGAGCAGCACCGTGCAGGCGCCGCACTGGCCGTGGTCGCACCCCTTCTTCGTCCCGGTGAGATCGAGATGCTCGCGCAGCGCGTCGAGCAGCGTCGTGCGGTTGTCGAGCTCCAGCACCCGCTCGCCGCCGTTGACGGTGAGCGTCACCTGACTGGAGATTGGTCGGTCGGTCACTCGCGTCCTGTCCACTCGTCCTTGAGCGCAACATAGCGTGACCGGAGGGGCCCTCCGGGTGGCCCGGCGGCGCGTCAGCCGGTGATCGTGACCGTCGCGGTCACCGCCTGCCCCGTCCGGCCACCGGCCGACGGCACGAGCCGCAGGCGGTAGGTCCCCGGGGCCAGCGCATGCCCGCCCAACTTCGCGAGGACGTGGACCGTGTTCGTTCCGGCGGTGAGCTGGAGGGTCACGTGCCCACGAACGTGCGCGGTGCGGATGCAGCGGCGGTCGTGACGGTTGCGGTGCGTCGGCGCCTGGCAGCGGAGCACCAGGCCGTGGCGAACCTCGCGGCCCGGACGCTCGCGCGTGGCGGTGAGCGTCACGGTCGCGTCGGCGGTGAGATGCGAGCGCACCGTCAGTCGCACCGTGCGCAGACAGTGGCGACGGTCGCGGTTGCGATGGGTGACCGCCTCGCAGCGGTGTCCCACCCGCCGGCCGGCGGCGGAGGCGCGACGTGGCGACACGCGGGAACCGCTGAGCCGTGGCGCCGGAGGTCCGGTCGTGGAGACGGTGATGGCGAGCGAAGCGCTCGCGGTCTGAGCGGGCGGTCCCCCATCGGCGACCGCGACGCTGAACGACGTGCTCTGGGCGAACCGTGGCGTGCCGGAGATCACGCCGGTCGCGGGGTCGAGGGTCAGCCCGATGGGCAGGGTTCCGGAGGTCACCGCCCAGGTTGGGGCGCCGGAGCCGCCGCCGGACGTCAGCTGCGCCGTGTACGGATGACCGATCTGTGCCGGCGGCAAGGTCGTGCTCAACACCGTGAGCACCGGCACCGAGTTCGTCACCATCGGGATCTGCGCTCCGGCAGCGGTCTGATACTCGCCGACGCCCTGGCACTGCGCCACCGCTGGGCAGCTGAGCCCAGAGAGGGCTGCGACGCCCGAGGTGACCGGCGCGGCGTCGCCCGGCGCGGCGAACGCGATCGGCGCCGACCAGGCTCCTCCACCTTCGACTGCCGTCATCGGGGCGGCGTCCGGCTGGGTGGGAGTTCCGGCTGTCGGGAATCCGCCGCCCGCCGCGCAGTCGCCGGGATCCGCGCAGGCGACGGCGTCGAGCCCCAGATCGGCGCTGCTGGTGAGGAAACCGGCGGTACCCGTCGGATAGGGCAGGCCGACCTCGGTGAAGCTGCCTCCCGAATCGACGAGCGCGAATCCGGCAGCGCCGATGGAGGTCGCGTCGTTGCCGACCGCGGTGCACTGGCCGACCGCCGCGCAGTCGATCGCGCCAAGCGAGATCACCTGGTTGGGGTCCGCGAGCGCGCCGGGCAGCGGGCCGAGCGTCTCGGCGGTCTGCCAGCGCCCGTTGCTCTCGGCGATGACCAGCGGCAACTGCGGCCCGGACGCGGGGTAGTCGGTCCCCGCGATCACGCAGTCAGCCACGGCCGGGCAGCTCACCGACAGCGACGTCGGCACGGTCTGCTGGTCACCGGCGGGCAGGGTGAGCAGCGAAGGCTTGGACCACGCTCCGGCCGCCTCGATGGCGATCGTCGGCTCGACCAGCCCTTTGCTCGTGGCGCTCGTGCCCACGGCTACGCAGTCGGCGACGCTCGCGCAGGAAACCGAGTCGAGCACACCGCCACTGGTGGTCTCGCCCGACACCGAGGGCAACGTGATGCCGGTCTGCCAGAACCCGCCCGCCTCGTTCACGATCAGCGTGCCATTGCCCGACCCGCGATAGGAGCCGACTGCGACACAGAAGTCCGCAGCCGCACACGACACCGAGGTGATCGTCGCCGACTCGCTCTTGGCCGCCGTGGTCGCGCCGGCGGGCAGCGCGACGGGCTGCGGCGCTTCCCAGGTGCCGTCCGCTTCGGTCTCGACCATCGCCTGACGCCCGCCGGCTGAATTGCGGTAGCTGCCTCCCGCCGTGCACCAGCCAGGCAAGGAGCACGAGATCGAGGTCAAGCTCGCCGATTCTCCGGCGCCGCCCGCGGCTCCCGTCGGGACGGCGGGCTGGGTCGCGGTCGTGAACAGCGGCCCGGCCGAGGCAAGCGCCGTGGATGCAAGGGCCAACCACACGATCGCTGTAGCGGCGATCGCGGTCATCGGAGCCATTCGCCGGTTCTGGAGCGTCATCACAGCGTTCATATCCATCCTCCCACGCACATCGTCCTGCTGCTCGGCGGTTGTTGCGACGGGTCGCCCGCCGAGCGCGCGAACGCGCGATCTAACGTCATCGAGGGCACAGCTGCTCCCTTTATCGACGCGAGCGAGGAGATTCCTTAGACCATGACCACAACCGCAGCGCGACTGCTTGACAACTACATCGCGGGGGCCTGGACGGCGCCGATCGCAGCGACTGGCGAACTGGACGTCATCAACCCTGCCTCGGCGGAGGTTCTGGCGCGCGTTCCCCTGTCGGGCGCGGCCGACCTGGACGCCGCGGTGACCGCGGCCCGGGCGGCGCTGCCCGAGTGGCGTGCGGTCTCGACGATCGCCCGGGCGCGCAAGCTGTTCGAGCTGCGCGAACGTCTCCTCGCGCGGCACGAGGACCTCGCCCGGTCGGTCACCGCCGAGATGGGCAAGACGATCGCCGACGCGCGCGCCGAGGTGTCGCGCATGATCGAGATGGTCGAGGCGGCGTGCGCGATCCCGACCACGATGCAGGGCCGGATCCTGGAGGACGTCAGCCGCAACATCGACGCCGAGACGATCCGTCAGCCGGTCGGGGTGTGCGCGGCGATCGCCCCGTTCAACTTCCCCGCGATGGTCCCGTTCTGGTTTTTGCCGTTCGCGATCGCGTGCGGCAACACGTTCATCCTCAAGCCCTCCGAGCAGGTGCCGCTGACCCAGCAGATCGCCTACGAGGAGCTCGACGCGCTCGGGCTGCCCGCGGGTGTGGTCAATCTGGTCAACGGCTCCCGGGAGATCGTCGAGGGCATCCTCTCGCACCCCGGGATCGACGCGGTCTCGTTCGTCGGCTCCGCGCCGGTGGCGAAGATCGTCTACGAGGGCGCGGCCAAGCACGGCAAGCGCGTTCAGGCGCTCGGCGGCGCCAAGAACCACATGGTGGTCATGCCCGACGCGGTGATCGAGCAGACCGTCGACGGACTGATCGGATCGGCGTTCGGCGCGGCCGGGCAGCGCTGCATGGCCGGTTCGGTCGTGGTCACCGTCGGCGACGCACACGAGCAGCTGATGGGACCGCTGACCGAGGCCGCGAAGGCGCTCACCGTCGGCGACGGGATCGTCGAGAGCTCGGATGTCGGACCGGTGATCTCGTGCGCCTCACGCGACCGAATCGCGGAGTGGATCGGTCGCGGCGAGGCCGACGGCGCGAAGGTCGTGCTCGACGGGCGCGGGGTCACGGACGCCGACGGAAGCAACCTGAACCGCGACGGCGCCTACCTGGGCCCGACGATCCTCGACGAGGTCCGCCCGGAGATGGACATCGCCCAGGAGGAGGTGTTCGGCCCGGTGCTGTGCGTGATCCGCGCAGAGTCGCTGGACGAGGCGATCGAGATCGTCAACTCCTCCCGCTTCGGCAACGGCACCTCGATCTTCACCGAGTCCGGTGCGTCGGTGCGCCGCTATCGCCACGAGGTCCAGGCCGGGATGATCGGCGTCAACATCGGCGTCGCCGCCCCGGTCGCGTTCTTCCCGTTCAGCGGCTGGAAAGACAGCTTCTTCGGCGACACGCACGCACACGGAACCGACGGGGTCGACTTCTACACCCGCAAGAAGACCGTCACCACCCGCTACTTCTCAAGCGGCCAGGGGTCGGGGTCCTACTTCGTCGAGCGCTGAGCGGTCGAAGGGCCGGGACGACCGTCAGGTCCGCGGGTATCGTCGCGAGCGATGCCGGACCTGGTCGTCCCCGCCCTCGATCCAGCGACGTTCTTCGCCGGCGACCAGCCGGAACTGCGCGGCGACGGACTCCTGCTCCGCGCGTGGCGCGACTCCGACTGGCCGGCGCTCGTGCTCGCCTACGCCGATCCGGACATCCAGCGCTGGCACGTTCGCACGCTGGACGAGCGAGAGGCGCGCGAGTGGGCAATCGGACGTGCACAGCGGTGGCGCAACCGGACCGCGGTCGAATGGGCGATCACGGATGAGACAGACTCGGTCCTCGGCCGTCTCGGGATCCCGCGCTTCGAGTTCGAGAAAGGGCTCGGCGCGGTCGCCTACTGGGTGCTGCCGGAGGCGCGCGGCCGCCGGGTTGCGCCGCGCGCACTCGCTGCGTTGTGCGAGTGGGCGTTCAAGCGCCAGGGCATGCACCGGCTCGAGCTCGACCACTCCGTTGACAACGAGCCCTCGTGCCGGGTCGCCGAGCGGTCCGGCTTCCCGCTGGAGGGGATCAAGCGTGCCGAGTTGCAACACGGCGACGGCTGGCACGACATGCACCTGCACGCCCGGCTCGCGGACGACCCGCCGCCACCCGGCGCGCTCACCGCGCGGTGAGCGTCCGCCGGCCCAGCCCCACGCCGAGCGAGGCGTAGGAGCGGAACAGGTGGTCCTGCGCCTCGGCGAGGACCGTGTCGAGCGCCGCCGCGAAGCGCCGGATCTCGGACTCGGAGATGACCAGCGGCGGCAGCGCCTTGATCACGTTCATGTGATGGCCGGCCACCTGGGTGAGGATCCGGTGCTCATGGAACAGGGGGACGGTCACCATCTGGGCGAACATGCCCGGCTGGCGGCGCTCGATCGCCTCCCACAGCCGGCGCGCCGCTTTGCCCGCCGGCGGCCCGAGCTCGATCCCCCACATCATCCCGAGGCCCCGGACCTCCCGCACGGCCTCGTACTTGTCGACCAGCGGCTGCGTGAGCTCCATCAGCAGCTTGCCAATCGCGTGTGCGCGGTCGACGAGCCGCTCGTCGTCGAGCACCTGCAGCGTGGCCAGACCGGCCGCCGCGGCGAAGTCGTTGTTCCCGAATGTCGAGCCGTGCACCACGGAGTTCTCCATCGAGTCGAACGTCCGCTCGAACACGGCGCGCGAGCAGAGCGTCGCGCCGACCGGGACGAACCCGCCCGACAGGGCCTTGGACAGGGTCACCATGTCCGGCCGCACGCCGGGCCAGTGCTCCAGGCACAGGAACGATCCGGTCCGCCCAAGGCCGGTCTGGACCTCGTCGACCACCAGCAGCGCGCCGTGTGCGCGGCACAGCTCTCCCGCCGCGGCCAGATAGCCGTCGGGCGCGACGAACACGCCCTTGCCCTGGATCGGCTCGACGATGAACGCGGCCACATCCCCGCCGGCCAGCGCCGCCTCGAGCGCCCGCAGGTCGCCGAACGGCACCGCGGCGAACCCGGGCAGGAGATCCCCGAAGCGATCGCGGAACTCCGCATTGCCGTTGACCGACAGCGAGCCGAGCGTCAGCCCATGGAAGGCGCGCTCGCAGTGCAGGACGCGCGAGCGCCCCGTGGCCGCGCGGGCGAGCTTGAGCGCCGTCTCGACGGCCTCGGTGCCGCTCGAATTGAGCACGCACGCGTCGATCGGGTCCGGTGCGCGGCCGACGAGCTCCTCGGCGAGCACGCCCGCGAGCGTCGTCACCCCGATCTGCGGCAGATTCGCCGGCTCGGCGGCCATCACGCTCATCAACTGGCTGCGGACGACGGGATGGTTGCGCCCCAGCGAGAACACCCCGTAGCCCGCATAGAGGTCGAGGTATTCCTCGCCGGCCGCGTCGATCAGGAACTCCCCGCGGCCGTGCACCCACTCCCGGTCGAAGCCGAGCGTCTTGACGACCCGTCCGAGCTGGCGGTTGAGATACCGCTGGTTGAGCTCCATCGCCTCGCCCGCACGAGCGGCGATCAGGTCGCCGAGGTCGGGACGCACGGGAGAGGACATTCGTACATCCTGACGCGTCGGCCAGTTGGAGTGATCGCCGAACCGCCCACTCGTCCGGAAAACCGCACCTGGGCGGCAGCTTGACTGCACAACGTGTTTGAATGGAGTTAAGGACGAGATGAGCGATACACGAGAGGACATCGAGCCGGTCGAGGCAGAGGTGACCGGTTCGCGGGACGCGACGGCCCCACCCTCGGCGACGGACACTCTGGCGCTGGCGCGCGAGCACCTGCTGGCGCTGCAGAGCCCCGAGGGTTGGTGGAAGGGCGAGCTCGAGACGAACGTGACGATGGACGCCGAGGACATGCTCCTGCGGCAGTTCCTGGGGATCCGGTCAGACGAGGTGTCGGGCCGCCAGGCCCGCTGGATCCGCTCCCAGCAGCGCGCCGACGGGACGTGGGCGAACTTTGCCGGCGGCCCGGGCGACCTGTCCACGACGATCGAGGCCTACGTCGCCCTGAAGCTGGCCGGCGACGATCCGCAGGCCGACCACATGCTGCGCGCCGCGGAGTTCGTGCGCGGGGCCGGTGGGCTGCAGAACGCGCGCGTGTTCACGCGGATCTGGATGGCGCTGTTCGGCGCCTGGAGCTGGAACGAGGTCCCGGCGTTGCTGCCCGAGCAGATCCTGCTGCCGCAGTGGTTCCCGCTCAACGTCTATGACTTCGCCTGCTGGGCGCGGCAGACGGTCGTCGCGCTGTCGGTCGTGCTGGCGCTGCGCCCGGTGCGTCCGCTGCCGTTCTCGATCTCCGAGCTCGACGGCCCTGACCCGTTCAAGCAGCCGCCCGGCGAGACGCTGCTGGCCAAGGGGATCATCGCGCTCGACGCGATCCTGCAGCAGTACCAGCGCTTCCCGCTGGACCGCGTGCGGCAGATGTCGCTGAAGCGGATCGAGCGCTGGATCGTCGACCGTCAGGAGGATGACGGCGGCTGGGGCGGCATCCAGCCCCCGTGGGTCTACTCCCTGATCGCGCTCAACCTGCTCGGCTACGAGCTCGATCACCCCGTGATGCAGCGCGGGCTCGCGGGTCTGGAGACCTTCACGATCGAAGAGGACGGGGTGCGCCGCCTGGAGGCCTGCCAATCACCGGTGTGGGACACCTGCCTGTCGCTGATCGCGCTCACCGACGCGGGCGTCCCCGCCGACGACCCGGCAATCGTCCGGGCCGCTGACTGGATGCTCGACGAGCAGATCCTCGCCCGCGGGGACTGGGCGGTGCGGCGCCCGGAGCTGGCCCCCGGCGGCTGGGCGTTCGAGTTCGCCAACGCGAACTACCCGGACGTCGACGACACCGCCGAGGTCATCATGGCGCTTCGCGCGGTGCGCCACCCCGACTCTGCGCGGATAGGGGCCGCGATCGATCGCGGCGTGGTCTGGCTGGAGGGGATGCAGAGCTCCGACGGCGGCTGGGCGGCGTTCGACGTCGACAACACCCGCGCGCTCGTCCGCGACCTGCCGTTCTGCGATTTCGGCGAGGTGATCGATCCGCCGAGCGCCGACGTCACCGCTCACGTGCTTGAGATGTTCGCGCTGCTCGGCCGCGCCGGCGAGCAGGCGCCCCAGCGCGGACTGCGCTGGCTGCTCGACCACCAGGAGCCGGGCGGCTCGTGGTTCGGGCGCTGGGGGGCCAACCACGTCTACGGGACCGGCGCGGTCGTGCCGGCACTGGTCGCCGCCGGCATCTCGACCCGCCATCAGGCGGTCCGCCGGGCGGTGCGCTTCCTTGAGTCGGTGCAGAACCAGGACGGCGGCTGGGGCGAGGACATGCGCTCCTACGACGACGACGCCTGGATCGGCCGCGGCGCCTCGACCGCCTCTCAGACCGCGTGGGCACTGCTCGCGCTGCACGCCGCGGGCGAGCGCTCGCCGGCGGTGGCGCGCGGAATGTCCTGGCTTGCGGAGACGCAGCGAGAGGACGGCAGCTGGGACGAGCCGTACCACACGGGTACCGGGTTCCCGGGCGACTTCTACATCAACTACCACCTGTATCGCCAGATCTTCCCGGTGATGGCACTCGGCCGGTGCACGCGATGACGACCGTGCCGCGGGCACTCACCGCGGACGACCTTCCTGGCGCGCAGGAGCTGCTGCGCCAGGCCGGCAGCGAGAACTTCACCGTCGCCAACCGGCTGCTCGGGGCCGAGACCTGCCGGCACCTGATGGCGATCTACGGCTACGCGCGGCTCGTGGACGACGTCGGCGACGAGGCGCCCGGCGACCGTGACGCGCTGCTCGACGTCGTCGAGGAGGAGCTCTCGACTGTGTTTGCCGGTGGGGACACCGCGCACCCGGTGATGCGCTCGCTGGCGGCGTCGGTGCGCGCGTGCTCGCTGCCGGAGGGTCCCTTCCGTCGGCTCCTCGCCGCCAACCGCATGGATCAGACGGTCACCCGCTACGAGACGTGGAACCAGCTCATGGAGTACTGCACGCTGTCGGCAAATCCGGTCGGCGAGCTCGTGCTCGGGGTGTTCGGAGCGGCGACCGCGGAGCGGATCGCGCTGTCGGATCAGGTGTGCTCGGGCTTGCAGGTCGTTGAGCACCTGCAGGACATCGCCGAGGACCACCGGCGCGGTCGGGTCTACCTGCCGGTCGAGGATCAGGAGCGCTTCGGGGTCGACGAATCGTCGCTCGCACGCGCCGGGACGCCGGACGGGCCGCTGCGCGGGCTGATCGCCTACGAGGCCGCGCGCGCGGGGCAGTTGCTGTCCGCCGGCGCGCCGCTGGCCCGCACGCTGGCGCTGCGGCCGCGGATCGCCGTCGCTGGGTTCGTCGCGGGGGGACGAGCCGCGCTTGCGGGGCTGCTCAGGCGCGGTGGGGCCGGGGCGCGGCCCGGAGATCGGAAGCGCGCCCTCGCCGGCGCCTTCCCGCGAGCGTTCCTCGGGCGATGAGCGCCCCCGCGATCGAGATCGAGCGCTGCTGCCGCCGCTGTGAGGAGATCACGCGCGAGGAGGCCGCCAACTTCTACTACGGGATCCGCCTGCTGCCGCGCGACAAGCGCGCCGCGATGAGCGCCGTGTATGCGTTCGCGCGTCGGGTCGACGACATCGGCGACGACGGCTCGCTCGACGCCGAGCAGCAGCTGGAGGCGCTCGCCACCGAGCGGGCGATGCTGCAGAGCTTCGGGGAGCCGCGGGCGGGTCGCAACCGATCGGTCGGGGACCCGGTGTGGGTCGCGCTCGAATGGGCGTGTGCGCGCTACGCGCTGCCCGTGGAGGCACTGGAGTTCCTCGTGGAAGGCGTGGAGTTCGACGTGCGTGGAGAGCGCTACGAGACGTTCGGTGACCTGGTCGCGTATTGCCGGCGCGTCGCCGGGGCGGTCGGACGGCTGTGCGTGGCGATCTTCACCGACGGCCACGTCACCGACCAGATCGACGCGCTCGCCGACGACCTCGGGATCGCGATGCAGCTGACCAACATCATCCGGGACGTGCGCGAGGATCGGGAGATGGGTCGCGTCTATCTCCCCTCCGAGGACCTGGAGCGGTTCGGCTGCGCGCTCGCTGACGGCGTCCCCTCCGACCGGACCGCGATCGAGCCGTGCGAGGGCCTGATCCGCTTCCAGGCCGCGCGGGCAGCGGAGTGGTTCGACCGCGGTCTGCAGCTCACCGATCACCTCGACGGCCGCAGCGCCGCGTGCGTGCTGGCGATGACCGGCATCTACCGGGAGATCCTCGACCGGATCGTCGCCAACCCGGGGCAGGTGATGCGCACGCGCGTCTCGCTGGCGCCGTGGGAGAAGGCGTGGGTCGCCGCCCGCAGCCTCGTGACTTCGACGGGAGTGCTGGCTCGATGAGCGGTGCGCGGACCGTGATCGTGGTCGGCGGCGGCCTGGCGGGCATCACCGCGGCGCTCGACTGCGCCGCCGCGGGCCACGCGGTGACGCTGCTGGAGTCCCGCGGCCGGCTCGGCGGGCAGGCGTACTCGTTCGACCGCGACGGGCTCACCGCCGACAACGGTCAGCACGTGTTCCTGCGCTGCTGCACCGAATACCGCGCGTTCGTCGAGCGGGTCGGCGCCGCCGAGATGGTGACGCTCCAGGACCGGCTCGACATCACCGTGCTGGGACGCCAGGACGGCCAGCGGCGCCGTGGTCGCCTGAACCGCACCGCCCTGCCCTCGCCGCTGCACCTCGCGGGGGCGCTGCTGCGCTACCCGTTCCTCTCGTGGAGGGAGCGTCTTTCGGCGGCGGTTGCGATGTCCGCGTTGGCGCGCGTCGATGTCGAGGACCCGGCCAGCGACGCATGCACGTTTGGCGACTGGCTGTCCGCTCACGGCCAGGGCGCGAACGCCGTGGCGGCGCTGTGGGACCTCATCACCCGCCCCACCGTCAATCTGGCCGCCGCGGACGCCTCGCTCGCCCAGGCCGCGTATGTCTTCCAGGAGGGGCTTTTGTCCGGCGCCTCGGCCGGCGACCTCGGCCACGCCCGCGTTCCGCTCTCGCAGATCCACGATGTCGCCGCGGGCGCCGCGCTGCGACGGGCCGGGGTCCAGGTGCGGCTTCGGGCCGGGGTGGCCGCGATCGAGCCCGGCGTGGCAGGGCATGGTTTCACTGTGCGGCTCGGCGGCACGGACCCCGAGGCGCTCGCCGCGGACGCCGCCGTGCTGGCAGTCGGGCCCGAGCGCATGGCCCGGCTGATCCCAGAGGGCGCGGGCGTGGCGCCGGAGTCGCTGCACGCGCTCGGCGCCTCGCCGATCGTCAACGTCCATGTGGTCTATGACCGCCCCGTGCTCGACGTGGAGTTCGCCGCCGGGGTGGGGACGCCGGTCCAGTGGGTATTCGATCGGACCGAGAGCGCGGGGGCCGAGCGCGGCCAGTACCTGGTCGTCACCCTGTCGGCGGCCTGCGCCGAGCTCGCGATGACCAACGAGGCGGTGCTCGAGCGCTACCTGTCGGCGCTCGCCGCGCTGCTGCCGGTCGGCGAGCGCGGCGCCCAGGTCCTCCGCTCGTTCGTCACCCGCGACCGCGCGGCGACGTTCCGCGCCGCCCCCGGCCAGCGGGCGCTCCGTCCCGGCGCCGCGACCGTGCTGCCCGGACTCGCCCTGGCGGGCGCGCACACCGACACCGGCTGGCCGGCGACCATGGAGGGCGCCGTGCGCAGCGGGCAGACGGCCGCACGGGCCACGGTCGACTGGCTTCAGTCCTCTGCCGGGCCGGTGGTCTCCGTTCTTCAGGAGCGAGCCGTCGCATGAGCGTGCTGGCCCGCAGAGCCGACCCAGCTGAGACCGAGCCGGTGCTTGTGCTCGCGCCGATGTCCGTCGAGGCCCGCGCCGTGCGCGCCGGGGCGCCGTGGGCGCAGGTCGAGCGGATCGGGATCGGTCCCCGGCGCGCCGCGCGCTCGGCGGCCGGAGTGAATGAGCTCCCACCCACCCGCGCCGTGCTGGTCGCCGGCTTCTGCGGCGCGCTTGACGGTTCCCTCGAGCCCGGCGACATCGTGCTCGCCTCCGAGCTGCGCGACCCGGCCGGCGACACCGTGGAGACCGCCGACCCGACGATTCTGGCAGGCGTGCTGCGCCGCGGCGGCCTCCGGGTCCACGTGGGACCGATCGCCTCAAGTGAACGGCTCGTGCGCGGCGAGCGGCGCCGCGAGCTCTCGCGCACGGGGGCGCTCGCCGTCGATATGGAGTCCGCCTGGTTGGCGGGTGGGTGGGCTCGATTCGACCGGCCCTTCCTCACCTTGCGCGTCGTCCTGGACACCGCCAGCCGCGAGCTGCATCGGCCGCTGCAGACGCTCACCGGCTTCACCACCGCCTACCGCTCGCTGCGCCGTGCCTGCGAGCTCGCCGAGGAGTGGAGCGGGGCGCTCGGTGACCGCGAGGTGATTCTGGCCTCGCCGCGCGCATCCTGCGCAGGCGTCGACCGCGCCGTCGAGATCGTGGAGACGGCCCTGCGCGAGCGCGGCGCCCCGGTCTACGTCCGCAAGCAGATCGTCCACAACGCTCACGTGGTCGGTCGCCTGGAGAGCCTCGGCGCGGTGTTCGTCGACGAGCTCGACGCGGTGCCCGACGGGGCGACCGTCGTGTTCTCCGCCCACGGGGTCTCCCCCGCCGTCCGCGCCACCGCCGCACGGCGGAGACTGAACGTGATCGACGCGACGTGCCCGCTGGTGAGCAAGGTCCACGCCGAAGCGCGGCGATTCGCGCAGGCCGGGTTCGACATCGTGCTCGTCGGCCACGAGGGCCACGAGGAGATCGAGGGCACGCTCGGCGAGGCACCAGAGCGCACCAGCGTGATCGCCTCCGAGGCGGACGTGGCCGATTTGCACGTGGCCGATCCGACCCGCGTCGCCTACCTCACCCAGACCACGCTCGCGGTCGACGAGACCGCCGGCGTCGTGGACGCGCTCCGCGCCCGCTTCCCGGGCGCGGTCGGTCCCCCCTCCTCCGACATCTGCTACGCGACCCAGAACCGCCAGGACGCAGTCCGTGCGCTGGCCGCCGAGTGCGATCTCGTCCTCGTCGTGGGCTCTGAGAACTCGTCGAACTCACGGCGGCTGGTCGAGGTCGCGACGCGAGCCGGGTGCGATGCCCTGCTCGTGGAGGGGGCCGAGCACATCCCGCCGGCGGCGCTGGCGGGCGTCCAGCGCATCGGCGTGACGGCGGGCGCATCCGCGCCCGAGGCGCTGGTCCAGCGCGTCGTCCGCGCGCTGGGGGGTCTGGGCGCTGTTAAGGTGAGCGAACGCCGTGTGGCCACCGAGAACATGCACTTCAAGCTGCCGCCTGAGGTAAGGGGCTCGTGATAAAGGAGTCAGTGATATGCCGGTCCCGATGAGGCAGGCCGCGCGCATGGGCGCGTATTTGATGGAACAGAAGCTGCGCGGCAACGACAAGTACCCGCTGATCGTCGAGCTCGAGCCGCTGTTCCAGTGCAATCTCGCCTGCGACGGCTGCGGCAAGATCCAGCACCCCGAGCTCGAGCTGCGGCGGCGGATGCCGGTCGACCAGGCCATCGGGGCGATCGACGAGTGCGGAGCGCCGATGGTCTCGATCGCGGGCGGTGAGCCGCTCATCCACCCCGAGATCGACGAGATCGTCCGCCAGCTGGTCGCCCGCAAGAAGTTCGTCTACCTCTGCACGAACGCGCTGCTGCTCGAGAAGAAGCTCGACCTGTTCAAGCCGTCGCCCTACTTCGCCTGGGCGATCCACATGGACGGCCTGCGCGAGCGCCACGACGAGTCCGTCTGCCGCGAGGGCGTCTTCGATAAGGCCGTCGCCGCGATTCGCGCTGCCAAGGCCGCCGGCTTCCGGGTCACGACCAACACCACCTTCTTCACCCACGATACGCCCGAGACGGTCCGCTCGGTCCTGGACTTC
Organism: Solirubrobacteraceae bacterium; assembly: GCA_036501965.1. Taxonomy (GTDB): domain Bacteria; phylum Actinomycetota; class Thermoleophilia; order Solirubrobacterales; family Solirubrobacteraceae; genus Palsa-465. Next base: position 18,977 of record DASXZK010000092.1, on the reverse strand, counting down.
CTCAACGACGACCTCGAGGTCGATCAGATGATGATCTCGCCGGCTTACGCCTACGAGAAGGCCCCTGACCAGGAGCACTTCCTCGGCGTGCGCCAGACCCGCGAGCTCTTCAGCGAGGCCTTCTCCGGCGGCCGGCGCAAGCGCTGGCGCCTGAACCACTCCCCCGTGTTCCTCGACTTCCTCGAGGGCAAGGTCGATCTGCAGTGCACCGCCTGGGGCATCCCCAGCTACTCGCTGTTCGGCTGGCAGAAGCCCTGCTACCTGATGAGCGACGGCTACGTCTCGACCTACAAGGAGCTGATCGAGACGACCGACTGGGACGCCTACGGCCGCGGCAAGGACCCTCGCTGCGACAACTGCATGGCCCACTGCGGCTACGAGCCGACCGCCGTCCTGAAGTCGACGTCGTCGCTCAAGGAATCCCTGCGGGCCGCGTTCAACTGAGTCGGCAGGCGACGCGGGGTTGAGCCCGCGGGCGTCGCGGGGTTGAGCCCGCGGCGTCGGGGGTTGAGCCCGCGGCGTCGCGGGGTTGAACCCACGGCGTCGCGGGGTTGAACCCGCGGGCGTCGTTGAACTGAGCGCCGCCGCAGGCGAGCGCCTGACGCACCATCACGGTTTTCGATCACGGTTTTCGCTCGCCGGGGCACGGTCGCCCCGGCGATCTCAGGTCGTCGCCCCGGCGGCGCAGCCGCGCCCCCGGGGACGGCGGCGCAGCCGCGCGCTCGGCCCGATGTCGCCGCTGGTCGATTTTCAGACCCCTCGTCTGAACAACGACCAACGCTGCAGCACGCCCACCCGCTCGCGATCGACCGGGGGTGGTCGTTCTCCAGACCCCTCGTCTGAACAACGACCACCCGCCGCAGCCACCCGACCCGCTCGGGCTCCCGCCCCGGCAACCCGCCCCGGCAACCCGCCCCCGCTCCCGCCCCCGCTCCACCCTGGTCGTTCTCCAGACCACCCGTCTGAAAAACGACCCCCCCTGCGCCTCCGCGCCGCCGAGGTTGCGGCCGGAGCGGATCGGCGGGATGCTTGCTCAATGACCACCGCCTCCCCACCCGCCCCGCCGGAAGCCGCCACCAACGAAGAGCTGATCCGCTGGGCGTTCGACGTCCTGAACACCCACGACGTGTCGCCTGTGCGCCCGATGTGGACCTCGACGACGGTCGAGCGCTTCCCGACCGAGACGTGCGTCGGCGCCGACGCCATCGCCGCCTACTTCGAGGCCGCCTTCGCCGCCCTCCCGGACTTCCACATCGAGATCCAGACACTCGCCGCCAGCGGCGACGACGTGATGGTCCGGTGGCACCTCACCGGGACCCACTCCGGCGCCGCCTGGCAGGGCATCGCCCCCACAAACCGGCGGGTCGAACTTGACGGCATCGATCACTTCGTGCTCCGTGACGGCAACGTCGTCTCGAACTTCGTCGTCTTCGACCAGATGCAGTTCGCCCGGGCGGTCGGCCTGATGCCGCCCGACGGCTCACCGGCCGAGCGGGCGATGAAGGCGGCGTTCGCCGCCAAGACGCGCCTCTGGAAGCGCCTCGGTCGCTGAGATCTGCGGGGGTGGGTCGTCTGCGTGTTGCCGAGCAACACTCACACGACCCACGTCCCTTCGTGCCCGGCGGATAAGGTGCTCCGCGCGCGAGATAACGGCCCTGGCAGGACACTTTTGTCGCATCCGCCAACGCGGCCCGTCAGCTCCGGTCGCGGATCGGTCTGGTGGGAGAGCAGCTCCCGGACGGTGATCTGGCCCTTGCCGCATGCCGCAAACTCCGGCCAGTAGCGCGCCACGCGTTCCTCGAGCGCCAGCGCGTCTCCTCGCACGAGCGTCCCAGAGCGCGACGGCGGCCACGCCCTTCGTCACCGAGAAGACGCCGGTGGGCGTCGGAGCCGAGCAACGGACCGCCGGCGAGGTCGACGACGGCCTCCCACGCCGGTAGACGCACAGCCGCGGCTGTGACCCGCGGTCGCCGCCAGGTGCGCGCTGTGACCGGCGGCCGCCGCCAGTTGCGCCGCGAATGCCTCACGCGCGGGCTCGAACCCCGCGGCGACGTGCCCCGGCGAGCACTGCAAAGTCGCCATCTCAGTACAGCGTCCGCCCTGCGGCATCGGGGATGCCCGAGTAGCGGTGGAAGTAGGCGTTGATCACATCCCGCCACTGCAGGGCGCTCTCGCGTTGCTCCTGGAGGCGCCGCGCCACCGTGCCGTGGCGCACCGGGTCGATCCGGTCGCCCAGGCGATTCCACTCCGAGATGAAGCCCTCCACCGCCTCGACCCCGGCGAAGTGGCTGTCGTAGACATGCTGGGCGAGGGTCACCCCCGAACGCAGCATCTCGGCGTATCCAACGCGGTGGAAGAACAGCAGCAGCTCCTGCGGGCAGCGCTCCCGATCCTCGAAGATCGACCGCCACGGCTCGTGGTACTGCGCGGTGAGGCCGGTGCCGTGGGCGGCGGCGCGATCGACGCCGATGGCCTCGCGGTCGGCTCGGATATACGTGCCCCAGCGCGAGTACTCGTAGCCCTCCGGGTCGGGGCCGTAGTGGACCGCGGGCGTGACCATCCACCCCAGGCCGAGCGGAGAGGTGTAGGACTCGTACACCTCCCGCGACCTCACGAGCATCGAGACAACGGCCTCAACCACCGTCTCGTCAAGCCCGAACGTGAGCGCCGCCCATTCGCGCGCAATCGCCTCCGCCGTCAGCTCGGGCTGCCAGGCAAGGCGCCCGAAGCCATACAGGTTGGCCTGGGCGAGCAGGTGTCCCGTCCAGCCGGGCTCATCGCCCACGTTGGCCACGCCGACCATTCCCGCCAGGTCGACCATTCCCGCCAGGTCGACCGCTTCCGCCGGCCCACGTTCTTCCCGGCCGGCGACGACCAGCTCCGACACCGTCGATCCCTCGCCGCTCGCGTGGGTGTCGAATTCGAGCACCTCCTTCCACATCGGAACCAGGTAACAGAGGTGGACCTGCTGGCCGGTGTACTCCTGGGTGAGCTGGACTTCGAGCAGCTTGCTCGTGCCCGGCGCCGCGCCGAAGAGCGGCGACGGCGGCTCACGCACCTGGTAGTCCATCGGGCCGTTCTTGACCTGCACCGCGACGTTGGCGGCGAACGCGCCGTCGAGCGGGACGAACTCCTCGTAGGCGGCCTTCGCCCGGTCGGTGGTCGTGTCCCGCCAGTCCTGCTCGCAGTCGTAGACGAACGCGCGCCACAGCACGACGCCCCCGAACGGCTCGACCGCCGCGGCGATCACGTTCGCGCCTCCGGCCTGGCTGCGACCGTAGCTGTGCGGCCCCGGCTGCCCCTCCGAGCTCGCCTTCACGACGAAGCCGAGCAGGTCCGGAACCGCCTGGAAGACCCGAGCGGCCGCCGCCCGCCACCACTCCCGCACCGACCGTTCGCCAGGATCGGCAGTCGCAAGGTCATCCAAAAGAACCGGACTGGCGAAGTTGACGCTCAGCGCGATCCGCACCCCGAACGGCCGCAGCGTTGCCGCGACAGCAGCGACCGCGCCGAGATGGCGATCGGTGAGGAGCTCGGCCGCCTCCCGGGTGACGTTGACGTTGTTGAGCGCGATCGCGTTGATCCCGACCGACGCGAGCAGCCGCGCGTACTCGCGCACGCGGGCGAGGTCGCGGGTCACCTCGCCGCCACCGAAGAAGATCGAGCGTCCCGCGTAGCCGCGCTCGATCGTGCCGTCCAGGTTGTCCCAGTGGTCGAGCATCCGCAGCGGGGCGACGGGCGCCTCCTCCACCGGCTCGCTTGGCAGGCCCTGGCCGCAGGCGATCCGGCGCAGCAGCGCGAACGCGCCGTACAGACAGCCGCGCTCGTCACCGCCGATGATCGCGACGCCCTCCTGCCCCATGCGGGGGGATATCACGAACGCCTCGGGACCGGGCGGCGCGAGACCGCCGAGCTCCGCTGCCTCCGCGGTCCCCACCCAGATCCCTGGCCCGCTCAGCAGCTCAGCTCCGTGGGAGAGCGCGACCGCCCCGCCGAGCAAGCGTTCCAGCCCGTCCTGGAGCTCCCGGCCGGCCTCCCGCAGAGTCGGCGAGCCGCCGAGCACCGTCACCCGCGGGCACGCGGTGCGAACCGCCTCCCGGCGCGCTGAGGGCGGAAGCGCCACATGCCCCAGCCACGCGGCGCGACCGTCGACGACTGGCGCGGTCACGAAGCAGCCGACCCGACAGCCACCCGGTCAGGCGTCCGGGCTCGCGAGAGTACGCGGATCGAACGGCTCGCCGGCGGCAGGGCCGTTGATGCGCTCACCCGAGCCCTCGGCGAACAGATGCATCCGCTTGTCGTCGACCGCCAGGCGAATGGCGCTGCCGACCTCGGGCACATCGCCCCCACCAAGGCGAGCGACGATCGGGCTGCTGTCCCCGTCCGCGTCGAGGCGGCCATAGACGTAGGTGTCGGCACCGAGCTCCTCCACCATCTCGATGATCATCCGCACCCCGGGCGCGGAGTCCGCCGCGCGGCGCAGATGCTCGGGCCGGATGCCGAGCACGATCCGGCCGTCATCGGCCGCGGCGCGGGTCTCGCGGTCCAGCGCGATCGCCACCTCGCCGAGCACCACGCCGCTCTCGCCGACGTCAAGATGCAGCAGGTTCATCGTCGGCGAGCCGATGAAGCCGGCGACGAACACGTTGCGCGGAGCGGCGTACAGCTCGCGCGGGGTGCCGATCTGCTGCAACAGCCCGCCATCGAGCACGGCGATCCGGTCGCCCATCGTGACCGCCTCGGTCTGGTCGTGGGTGACGTAGACCGTGGTGACGTTCAGTCGCCGGGTGAGCGCGCTGATCTCCGCGCGGGTCTGCACGCGCAGCTTGGCGTCGAGGTTGGACAGCGGCTCGTCCATCAGGAAGACCTGCGGGTTGCGCACGATCGCGCGTCCCATCGCCACGCGCTGGCGCTGGCCGCCGGAGAGCGCTTTGGGCTTGCGGTCCAGCAGCTTCTCCAGGTCGAGCATCCGTGCGGACTCGAGGACCCGCCGTTCACGCTGTTCCTTGGCGACGCCGCGGATCCTCAGTGCATAGCTCATGTTCTGGGCGACCGTCATGTGCGGGTAGAGCGCGTAGTTCTGGAAGACCATCGCCACGTCCCGGTCGGCCGGCGGCACGTCGGTGACGTCGCGCTCGCCGATGAACACGTGCCCGTCGTCGACCTCCTCGAGCCCGGCGAGCATCCGCAGGGAGGTCGACTTCCCGCACCCTGAGGGACCGACGAGCACCAGGAACTCCCCGTCGGTGATCTCCAGGCTGAGCCCGTCGACGGCCGGCTCGCTCATCCCCTCGTAGATCCTGGTCGCTTTGTCGAAGACGACGGATGTCATCGCGTGGCCCTTTCCGTGTCGATTTCGCAGTGCATGGCCCGCGTGTGGTCGACGATCCGCGTCTCCCCGGTGAGCGCGACCGATGCGGTGAGCCGGATGTCTCGGCTGCTGGCGCCGAGACGCAGTTCCAGGGCGCCCGGCTCGACGCGGCGGCGGCCGTCGGCGCCGGTGAACGAGGTGACGTCGGCCGGGACCACACAACGGACCCGTGCCCGCTCCCCGGCCGCCAGCCGGAGCTTGGCGAAGCCGATCAGGCGGTTGAGCGGCCGCACGACGGTCGCAACCGGGTCGTGCAGGTAGAGCTGGACGACCTCCACCCCGTCCCGCTCGCCGCAGTTGGCGACCGACAGCGACAGCGCCAGCGCACCGTCGGTCGGCGCGGTCGCTCCCTCCACCACCAGCTCGCTCCACTCAAACGTCGTGTATGACAGGCCGTGCCCGAACGGATAGGCGGGCGTGGGATCGATGCGCGACCCGCCGTTGCGCTCGCCGAGCGCGCCGGTCAGGTAGGTCCACGGTTGACCGCCGGCGTCGGCGGGCACGCTCACCGGCAGGCGCCCGGCGGGTTGCACTCGGCCGCTCAGCACTCCCGCGACCGCCGCCCCACCCTCCTCGCCGGGCAGGAACGAGATGAGAACCCCCGCCGCCCGACCGGGTGCCGAGCCGAGCGCGTAGGGTCGGCCCTCGACCGCGAGGACCACGACCGGGGTTCCGGTGCCGAGCAGCGCCTCCAGCAGCTCGCTCTGCCGGCCGGGGAGGCTCATGTCCGCAACGTCACAGCCCTCGCCCGAAGTACCCCGTCCGAACAGCCCCGAGCGGTCGCCAAGACACACGATCACGTAGTCGGCGTCACGGGCGGCCGCCACCGCGGGCGCGATGCCCTCCTCGTCTGTCCCGTCGACGCTCACACCGGGCAGATGCTCGATCCGCGCCTGCGGGTACTCCGCGCGCAGCCCGTCAAGGATCGTCGGGATCTCGATTCCGCCGGTCACGTCGGGATGCTGAACCCCCACGTGGGAGGGGAACGAGTAGCAGCCGAGCTGGGTGAGCGGGTCATCCGCGGTGGGGCCGACCACCAGGACGCGGCCCTGGGCGACGCGCTCAGCGGTCAGGGGCAGCGTGCCGTCGTTGGCCGCCACGACCACGGACTCCTCGGCGACCCGGCGCGCGAGGGCACGGTTCTCGGCGGGATCCAGGTCGATGCGACCGCGGACCGCCTCGGGATCCTCCAGGTCCTCCTCGCACATGCCCGGGGGCAGCGGGCTCCAGCCCGGATCGAGCATCCCGAGCGACAGCTTCTGCAGCAGCACGCGGCGCACGGCGCGGTCGACAAGCTCCTCGGCCACCCCTCCGCTCTGGACCTCGGCGAAGAGCTCCTCTCCGTAGCACTTCACGTTCGGCAGCTCGACGTCGAGACCGGCGCGCAGGGCCAGCGCCGCGGCCCCGCCGAAGGTGTCGGTGAGCCTGTGCTGGAGCTTGAGGAAGGAGACCGCGAAGTAGTCGGCGACAACCGTGCCGTCGAACCCCCACCGCTCGCGCAGCAGCTCGGTGAGCAGCCCCGGGTCCGCCGACGCGGGGATCCCGTCGATGTCGGTGTAGGCCGGCATGACGCTGCGCGCCCCCGCCTCGCACACCGCCATCTCGAACGGCACGAGCAGAATGTCGGCGAACTCGCGGGGTCCGAGTGAGACAGGTGCCATGTTGCGCGCCCCGCGCGAGGCCGGATACCCGGCCAGGTGCTTGACCGTCGCGATGGCGCCGGTCTCCTGCAGGCCGCGGACGTAGGCGCTGGCCACCGTGCCGACGAGGTATGGATCCTCGCCGATCGTCTCCTCCACGCGGCCCCAGCGAGGATCTCGCACCACGTCGAGCACCGGCGAGAGGCCCTGATGGGCACCGACCGCCCGCAGCGACGCGCCGATACGGCGAGCCATCGTCTCGACGAGCGAGGGATCGAAGCTCGCGCCCCACGACAGCGGGACCGGGTAGGCCGTGGCATCAAGCGCGGTGAATCCCGCCAGACACTCCTCGTGTGCGACGGCCGGTAACCCGAACCGGCCCGCCCGCATCAGGCGGCGCTGCATGCGCGCCAGCTGCGCCGCACCGACCGCCGGGTCGACGGGCACGGTGCCGAATGTCCGGGTCAGCTGCCCGAGTCCATGGACGAACTCACCGTCGATGTCGACATCCTCGGTGAGCTCGTGCTGGGAGGGGGCGACATCGCCCTCCCCCGCCGGGATTCCGATCCACAGCGCATAGAGCTGTGCGACCTTCTCGCGCAGTGTCATCCGCGCGAGCAGCGCCTGCACCCGCTCGGTCGCGGATCGGCTGGTGTCGTTCCACGGTGACACCCCTGAGCCGGTAGTCGATCGGGTCGTCACCGTCGCCTACCTCCCCCCGACGCCCATCAGACCCTGGACGAGCGACCGCCGCGCAAACAGGTAGACGAGCAGGATCGGGATCATCGAGATGATCACCGCGGCGGAGATCTCCGGGACGTTGATGCCGTAGGTGGTCTCGAAGTTGAACAGGCCGAGCGTGAACACCCGCACGCTCGAGGACTGCGTGAGCACAAGTGGGAACAGGAATCCGTTCCAGGCGGTGAGCGCCGCGAACACGACGATCGTGGCCAGGCCGCCGCGGGACAGTGGCAGCACGAGCTGACGGAACGTGCGCCAGCTGGACGCGCCATCGAGCGCCATCGCCTCGTACAGGTCGGAGGTGATGTCGCGCATGCTGCCGCTCATGATCAGCGTCGCCACGGGGAAGACGAATGCCGCGGTCGGCAGGATGATCGCCGCAAACGTGTCATACAGAGTGAGCTTGGTCATCAGGTAGAACATCGGCACGATCACCGCCTGGGCGGGGACGGCAAGCCCCAGCAGGAACATGCGGAAGGCACCCCGGGAAAGCAGGCTGCGACCACGGACGATCGAGAACGACAGGGGTGGCACCGCGACCAGGACGATGGCGACCACTGCCACGGTGACGATCAGCGTGTTGAGGAAGTAGTGCAGGAAGCCCGCGTGGATGACCGCGGAGAAGTTCGACCCGGTGAGCGCCTTCGGCAGCGACAGCGGTCCCTGGCTGTTGTAGTTGGGCTGGGTCTGGATCGCGGCGAGGACCAGCACATAGACGGGCGCGAGCACCACGACAGCCCACGCGAGCGCGAACACCATCGCGATCCAATTGGGGCGTCGCCGAGTCACCTACACCCCCTCCTGCGTGCTGGTCATCTTGTCGTAGCCGGACCACTTGGTGATCGCGATCCCGATCGCGCTGGCGACTACCACGAGCACGACGGCGATCGCCGACGCCTTGCCGAAGTCGAAGCTGTTGAACGCCTGGGAGTACATGTAGTACGCCGAGGTGGTCGTCGAGTTGCCGGGGTGACCTTGGGTGAGGATGAGGATTGTCTCGAACGTCGTCATCCCGCCGATCACCATCAGGATCATCGTGGTGATCATCGTGTTGCGCAGCTGCGGCAGGGTGATGGTGAAGAACTGACGGACCGGCCCGGCACCGTCGATCGACGCAGCCTCGTACAGGCTCACCGGAATGGCCCGCGTGGCCCCCTGATAGATGAGGGTGTACAGCGGCGTCCACTGCCACAGGCCGACGAAGGTGAGCACTCCGATCGCGTCGGCCGGGTTGCCGAACAGATCACCCGATCCGAACAGCCACGGCAGCTGGTGGGGCAACCCGAAGTTGGGGTCCAGCAGCGCTCGCCAGACGATCGCCACCGCGGCCGATGACATGAGCAGCGGGATGAAGTACAGGGCGGTGAGCACCGAGCGGCTGCGCCCCTTCCCGGCGGCCCAGACCCCGAGCAGCAGGCTCACCGGCGTCTGGGTGACGACACCCAGCCCGGTGAACAGCAGCATCAGCCAGATGCTCTCGCGCATCACCGGATCCGAGAACAGGTGTGTCCAGTTGCCGAAACCGACCGAGTGGGGGGATCCGACGCCCGACCAGCTGGTGAAGGACAGCCAGACGACCACGCCGAGCGGCAGCAGCGCGAACAGCGCGAAGTAGACGCCGGCAGGAACTGCCCAGACGATGCTCGGGCGCCCGGCCCTGCGAACCCGGGAGCGCGAGCGCCGACGGTGGACGACCCGCCCGCTCACGCCGCCGGGATCTCTGCGGTCGTCGTGGGCGACGACGGCCATACGACCCGACCTCCCCCGCCTCAGCCGGCCGGAAGCGCCGACATCGCCGAGATGAACGACGAGGCGCTCTGGTTGTCGAAGAAATTGCCGACGGCGTCATGGATCGGCGTGATCTGCGCCGGCGGCCACGCCTGGTCCCAGGATTCCTGGAAGTGGCCGGCCTGCTTGACCCGGTCGAACTGCCAGCTGAGGAAGCCCGGGGACGGCGAGGACGTGATGTAGCTCTTCGCGTCGGTGGTCGTCGGCAGCCAGCCCTTGGAGACGAGCTTCTTGACGAACTTCGGCTTGTACATCTCCGAGAGGAACTCGCCGATCGCCTTCTGCTGGGAGGCCCTCTTCAGCACCGAGTAGTAGTTCTGCGTGTTGCCGACCAGATCAGTCGCGCTGCCGGCGCCGCCCGGGATCGTCGGGAAGGTCACGTACCCGAGGTCGTTCTTGGCGAACGAGGGGCTGATGCCCTGAGCGGTGGAGTACTCCCAGGACCCCATGAGCTCGAACGCCGAGCGGCCGGTGGCGAGCAGCTTCGTGGAGGCTTCGGTGGTGAACTTCACCGAGTCATAGCTCTTGCCGAAGGCGCCGCTCTTGATCAGCTGGGCGATGTCGGCGAGCGCCTTCTGACTCGCCGCCGACTTCCACACGCTGTGATCGCCGCCGAGCGCCTGGGTGATGAGCTGCGAGCCCGCGACGCGGTCGTAGATGTACTCGATCCACATCAGCTCCGGCCACTGGTCGCCCCCGCCGAGGGCGATCGGGATGAGGCCCTTGGCCTTGAGCGTCTGCACCTCGGAGAGCAGCTGCGACCACGTGGTCGGCGGCGTCAGGTGGTACTTGGCGAGGACGGACTTGTTGTAGAAGAGGAAGACAGGCTGGGTTCCCCGCATCGGGATCCCGTAGAACTTGCTGCCGATCTTCCCGGCGTTCATCACGACCGGAAGGAAGCTCGACTTCAGCTTCGGGTTGGACTGCAGGTCGCTGTTGAGCGGCTGGATGAGGCCGGCCTTCACGTAGCTCTGGATGGACCCGGCGCCCCAGTTGAAGAACACGGACGGTGCCTCGCTGGTCCCGATCACCGTCTGCAGCTTCTGCGAGTAGTTGGCGCCGGGGAACGTCTGCAGCACCGCCTTGACCTTGTGTCCTTCGGGGGTCGCGTTGTACATGCTCACTGCGGTCTGCTCGAGCACGTCGTTGGCGTCGCCGTAATCGGCGACCTCGAACGAGCCCTTTCCGCCGCCTCCGCCGGCCGCGGCCGGCCCTGAGCTGCCGCACGCGCTCACCAGGAGCGCGGCGCTGAGGATCGCAACGGCCGTCGCGACGAGGCGCGGCCACCTTCGGGCACCAACCATGTTCTCTCTCCCTGCCGGCCGGAGAATTCGCTCGACCTGCAGACTCAGGTGTGCGAAACTTTCGGGCCTAGTTCGAAAACTCTCGGGAGCGAGGCTAACGCAGCCCCGCGGAGAATGTCAAGGAGCAAGCGCCCGTCGCCTGCGTAGGATGGATGGCCGGGCGAAAGTTTGCGAGAAAAGGGCGACACAATGAGCGAGGTACAGGGCGAGAGCGGGGTGGAGCCGCCGGGCAGGGTCCGGTTGGCCGACGTCGCTCGCGACGCAGGCGTCTCGGTGGCGACGGTCTCCAAGGTGCTCAACGGCCGTCCCGACGTCGCCAGCCAGACCCGGGCGCACGTGGAGCGCCTGCTGCAGGCCAACGGCTACCTGCGGCGCGGAGGCGGTGAGCCGAGCGCCGAGCGGATGCTCGAGCTCGTCTTCCATGAGATCACCGGCGAGTGGGCGGCGGAGATCATCCCCGCCGTCGAGCGCACCGCGCGGCGAGCCGGTATCAGCCTGATCGTCACCGAGAGCGGCGATCGCCACAGCCCGGGGAGCGCGTGGATCGAGGGGGTGCTGCGCCGCCGGCCCGTCGGAGTCATCCTCGTCTTCTCCGATCTCGACTCGCTCGAGCAGCACAAGCTGCGCAGCCGTGGGATCAACGTCGTTGTGATGGACCCCGCCGGTGAGCCCGGGCCAGACGTCGCATCGATCGGCTCGACCAACTGGTCGGGAGGACTCGCCGCCGCGGAGCACCTCATCGAGCTCGGCCACACGCGGATCGCGATGATCAGCGGGCCCGAGGACATGCTCTGTTCGGTCGCACGCGTCGACGGCTACCGCTCGGCGCTGGAGCGGGCCGGAATCGGCTTCGATCCCGAGCTACTGCGAGTCGGAGACTTCCACGTCGAGGCCGGACGCAGGTGCACCGCCGAGCTGATGAGCCTGTCGCAGCCGCCGACCGCGATCTTCGCCGGGAGCGACCTGCAGGCGGTCGGTGTCTACGAGTACGCCCGGGCGCATGACCTGCGAGTCCCTGAACAGCTGTCGGTGATGGGCTACGACGACCTGCACCTTGCGCGCTGGGTCGGTCCGCCGCTGACCACGATCCGCCAGCCCCTCAGCGAGATGGCCGCCACGGCCGCACGACAACTGATCGCCATGGATGGCGATCCCCACCCACCCGGTGCGCAGCCCAGCCGGCGCATTGAGCTGGCCACCAGCTTGGTGGTGCGCGAGTCGACGGCGGCCCCGCGTGCCCCGGGCGAGGCTCAGTCGCGCTGATCGGTGTGGGCGCGGTAGAGCGCATTCGCGCTCGTGCCGGTGAGCTCGGCGACCACGCCGGCGGCCACGCGCGGCTTGGCACCGGCCTCGATGAGCCTGCCGAGTGCGACGAGCGGCCCGCTCAGGTCCACCGGCCCCGCCGATGCGGGGCCGAGCACAAGCACGATCTCGCCGCGCGCCTCCTCACCGGCGTAGCGCTCCGCCAGTTCCGCCGCGGTGCCCCGCACGACCTCCTCGTACAACTTGGTGAGCTCGCGGCAGACCGCCGCCTGACGGGCGGGATCGTGTTCCGCGAGCGTCTGGAGCGTCGCCGCCAGGCGCCGCGGGGACTCGAAGGCGACCAGCGCCTCGGGGGTGGCGAGAACCTCGGCGAGGCGCGTTCGCTGGCGCGGCAGGAACCCGACGAACCGCCATTGCTCGCTCGCCAGGCCACTCACCACGAGTGCAGTCAGCGCCGCCGAGGGTCCGGGGAGGACCTCCACCGTGAGACCGGCCTCGATGCACGCCCGCACCAGCACGAGCCCGGGATCGGAGACGAGCGGCATCCCCGCGTCGGAGACGAGCGCGACCGTCTCCCCCGCGCGCATGCGGGCAAGGAGCGGCTCGGTGCGCGCGCGCTCGTTGTGCTCGTGGTAGCTGAGCAGCCGCGTCTCGACCCCGTAGCGCGCGAGCAGCCCGCCCGTCCGGCGCGTGTCCTCGCACGCGATCACGTCGCTCTCGCGCAATGCCTGGAGAACGCGCAGCGTCACGTCCTCCAGGTTGCCGATCGGCGTCGGGCAGACGATGAGCCGCCCCGGCGCCGAGTCCCGCGTGCTCATATCGCTCACCACGTCCGGGGGGCGTAGCCGGGCTCGAGCGACTGGCGATATCCGGTGTCGTCGCGGTCGCGAATGGGGCACCGCAGGTACTGCTCGTGCAGCTCACCGAGCCGGTCGCGGTCCAGACGGACGCCGAGACCCGGGTCGGTGGGAACCGCGAGCGCCCCGTCCCGGAACCTGAACGGCTCGCCGGCCACCACGTCCTCGGTCTTCCACGGCCAGTGCGTGTCGCAGGCGTAGGTGAGGTTGGGCGTCGCGGCGGCGAGATGCACCATTGCGCCGAGGCTGATCCCCAGATGTGAGTTGGAGTGCATCGACAGGCCCCAGCCGAGGGTCTCGCAGATACCGGCGAGCAGCCGCGAGCGGCCGAGACCGCCCCAGTAGTGGTGGTCGGAGAGCACGATCGAGACGGCGTCGAGCTTCGCGGCGGAGGCGATCTCCTCGAACGCCACCACGCACATGTTCGTGGCAAGCGGCATCGGCGCCCGGGCGGCAACCTGCGCCATCCCCTCCTGACCGCGAGTCGGGTCCTCCAGGTACTCGAGCACTCCGGCGAGCTCGGAGGCGACCCGAAGCGACGTGGTGACCGTCCAGGCCGCGTTCGGGTCCAGGCGGATCGGCAGCTCCGGGAAGCGCTCACGGAGCGCTCGCACGGCCGCGATCTCCTCGTCGGGACCCATCACGCCGCCCTTGAGCTTCAGCGCGCCGAAGCCGTACTCGTCGGTCATCCACTCGGCCTGGGCGACGATCGCCGAAGGGCTGAGCGCCTCGCCCCACTCGTCGGGCTCGGCCCCGGGGTGGCCGGCCCACTTGTAGAAGAGGTAGGCGCTGAAGGGCACCTGCCCGCGGACCGCCCCGCCGAGCAGGTCGCTCACCGGCCGGCCGATCGACTGTCCCTGGACGTCAAGTGCCGCGACCTCGAACGGGGAGAACACGCGATCGACCGTCGATGAGGTGGTGATCATTCCGGTGAGCCCGTGGCCGTCGCTTCCGCGCTCCCCGGCGAGCGCGTCCCGGACCGCCCCGTACATGCCGTTGACGTCGAACACGTCGTAGCCCGCCAGGGCGCGGGCCGCGTCCTGCAGGCGACGCAGGTGCGCCTCGTCGGCGTAGGTCTCACCGAGCCCAGTCAGGCTGGCGTCGGTTTCGAGCTCGAGCACCGCCCGCAGGGCGTAGGGCTGGTGGACGCCAACGGCGTTGAGCAGCGGCGGATCGGCGAACGCGACGGGGGTGATGCGGACGCGTTCGATGACGGGCATGGTCAGGCTCCCTGCACCCAGACCGCTCCGCGGGCGACCGGGCAGCGGTCGACGACGGGCAGGTCGTGGTCAGCGGCATCGTAGAGCGTGACGGTGTCCGCGAGCTCACCGCTCACGAGCAACCAGCGCGCCGAGCGGTCAAGGGCGAGGGCGCGCGGCCGAGGCTCGGTCTCCACGCTCCTCACCAGCCGCCCGCCGCCCGGTCCCAGACGCGAGATCGAGAGCTGGCTGGTGCGACGTTCGCTCGCGTAGACCGTGTGGCCATCTGCCGAGACCGCGAGATCTGCGGCCCAGGTGAGCGGGCGACCGTCCGGTGCGTGGGTGGGCTCCGGCGCGGGGGTCGCACGCACGATGCCGGGGGCGAGATCCAGTCCCTCGGGGAGGATCGACCAGATGGCATCGGGCTCCCGAGCGCCGCGCGGTATCCGCGCGAGCGCGCCCTGGCGCTCCCCGATGACGACCGCGCCGGCAGCGGTGAGCGCGATGTGCCGGGGACCGAATCCTTCCGGCAGCTGGGTCCGGGTCGCGTCCGCGATCGCGGGGCGGGCCTCCTTGAGCGGAACCTGGAGCACGGCGTCCTCGCCGAGCAGCCCGATCCACAGCCTATCCGCGCCCGCTACGGCGGCGTGCGGGTGCCGCCCGGGGCGCAGCCGGACAGCCGAGCGATCGTCAAGGCGCCCGTCGGCCAGGGGGAAGATCGCGACCTCCCCCGCGTAGTCGGCACCGATCAGAGCGTCGCCCGCCGGAGAGATCGACAGGTGCACGAATCGCGCCGGATAGCGCAGCACGTCTTGGCGCTCGGCCTGGCCGGTGTCCGGATCGACGGACAGCCGCACGATCCCGGGCAGCGAGCGCACCGAGGCGTAGATCCAGCGCCCATCGGGATGGGCCACCACCGCCGCGAGGTCCTCGCCGAGGATGAGGTCATGCCCGCGGCGATGAAGCCGGCCATCACGGACTTCCAGATGCGCGACCCCGCCGTCGCGACTCGCGACCCAGAACGCTGGACTCGGGCGCCCAGCGCCGCGTCCTGAAGCGCTCACCGCCGGTGGCCGGGCACGCGCTCAGGCCACCTCCGCGGCCCTGGCGAGCTCGTCGTAGGCGAGCGCCGCCGCCCCGACCATCCCGGCCTCGACGCCGAACCGGGCGGCCACGAGCGGCACCCCCTCGCGCAGGAACGGAAGCACGCGCTCGGCGATGACCGCCCGCGCCGGCGCCAGCAGCAGCTCGCCGGCAGCGATCACGCCGCCGCCGATCACGACGATCTCGGGGTTGAAGATGTTCAGCACGTTGGCCACCACGACCCCGAGCCGCTCGCCGATCAGGGCGACGGCCTCCCCCGCCGCCACGTCGCCGTCGTGGGCGAGCTCAGTGACGAGCGGACCCGCCAGCGTCGCGTTGTCGAGCAGTCGCTCCAGGCCGGATCCCGGGCGGATCGCTCCCAGCCGGCGCGCCTCCTCGACGAGCGCGGTGCCACTGCAGTAGACCTCGGCGCAGCCGTGATTGGGACAGTTCCCGTGGCAGCGCGGCCCGTCGATCTCGATCACCATGTGCCCGAGCTCCCCGGCGGCACCGAACGCGCCCCGGTAGATCTCGCCGCCGAGGATCAACCCGCCGGCGATTCCGGTTCCGAGCGTGATCACGATCGCGTCGGAGGCCCCGCGCGCAGCGCCGGCCCGGTGCTCGGCGAGCGCCGAGGTATTGCCGTCGTTGTCGATGAACACGGGGAGCCCCAGCCGCTCGGCCATGACGTCGGCGAACGCCAGGTCGTGCATCGGGGTGTTGACCCCGACGACGGCCGTCGGCGAACCGCCGCGGCGGTCGATCAGAGCGGGAAGCCCGAAACCGACCGCTTCGATCGTCATTCCGCCGGTCGCGACGCGCATCTCGGAGACCGCCTCGAGCGCGACTTCGATCAGCGCACGCTGGTCGAGCCCGACGACGGTTCGCTGTGTGCGATGGTGCACGCCGAGCTCGGGATCGACCACCCCGGCCAGTAGCTTCGTTCCCCCGAGGTCGACGCCGATGACGCGTCGCGCCGCCATGTCGTCACTATATGCAGAGCCGTATGTCGAACGAATCCGGCAAGTCGTCCCCGTCGCCGGATGGCCGTGATGACCCGCCCTATCGGGTCTACCGCGCAGGCGGGAAGTCCCGTCAGAGCAGCGGAAGCAGCACGCCATCCGACCGCGAGGAGCGGCCATACACCACCTATCGGGCCACTCCTCGCGGTCTGCGAGAGCGCATGCGCGACCCCCAGGACGCGGTCGAGGAGGATGCACGGCGGGGTGTCGGCCGTCCCTCACGCGAGGCCCGGGTGCGGGAGCGCGAGCAGGGTGGTCGCCGTCGGTGGTGGTGGCCGGGACGCGGTCGCCGGCGGGGGATCACGCCGTGGCGGGTGGTTCGCTGGGTCGTCGGGCTGATCCTCGCGTGGGTGGTGCTGTCGGTGCTGCTGTTCTTCATCTCCGCCGAGAGCCGTACCGGCTCGCTCCCGGCGGGAGCCAAGTCCCAGCTCTCGGGCGGCGCGACCATGCTGTTCTCGCCTGAGACCGTCGTGATCGTCGGGCTCGACAACCGCCCGACGAGCGGCGCCGGCTCGAAGGAGGGCGGCCTCACCTCGTCGCAGACCACCGAGAAGGACGCCAGAACCGACTCGATCATGCTGTGGAGGATCGGCGGCGGCGTCTCACGGCGGCTGTCGATCCCGCGCGACACGCTCGTCAACATCCCGGGCTGCGGGGAGCAGAAGATCAACGCGGCCTGGTCGTGCGGCGGGCCTGGGCTGACCCTCAAGGTGATCAAGCAGCTCACCGGCATCCGCACGATCAACCACCTCGTTGTGGTGGACCTGGCGAACTTCCCGAAGTTCATCAACGACATCGGCGGGGTCAACGTGAAGACCGGCCGGATCTGCTCGGAGATCTCAGGCGGCAAGGCCGACGGCGGGTTCACCCTGAACCTCAAGCCCGGCACCCATCACCTCTCGGGTATCCAGGCGCTCACGCTCGCCCGCACGCGCGACAACTCGTGCAACGCCGCCTACACCGACCTCAACCGCGAGGCCGCGCAGCAGGAGATCCTCAACTCGATCAAGTCCCAGCTGCTCACGGTGCACACGTTCTTCCACCTGCCCTGGGTCGCCTGGGACGCCCCCGGCGTGATCCAGACCGACATGGGCGGCTTCTCGCTGATGCAGCTGTTCCTGTCCGCCGAGCTGGGCGGCTCGGCCAAGCCGAGCCTGCTCTCGGAATCGAGTTCCACGTACAACGGCGCTGACGTGCTCGTCCCCAACGCGGCGAACGTCCGCTCCGAGGTCCACCGCCTGATGACCGGGAACTGACAAACTGCCGTGCTGATATGGCAACTCAGGAGCCGATCGATGCCCGCGTGCGGCGCCGGCTGCGGGAACTGCGCACCGAGCAGGGGCTGACGCTCGCCGAGGTCGCCTCGCGCGCCACGATCGACGTCTCGACGCTCAGCCGACTGGAATCGGGCAAGCGCCGGATCGCGCTTGACCACGTGCCCGCGCTCGCGGCCGCGCTCGGCGTCACCGCCGACGACCTGCTGGGGGTCCGGCCGGACGCCGATCCTCGGGTGCGCGAGCGCCCCCAGCGCCACGGAGGGCTGACGATCTGGCCGCTCACCAGGCGCACGACCGCCGGCCTGCATGCCTATCGCGTGCGGATCGGCGCCACCCGCAACACGCTGCCGCCCGCGCCGCTGCCAGTCCACGAGGGCCACGACTGGATCTACGTGCTCGAGGGGCGCATGCGGCTCTGCCTCGATACCTCAGACCTGACCATCGTCCCGGGCGAGGCGGTCGAGTTCTCGACGTGGACCCCGCACTGGTTCGGGGTCGTGGAGGAACCAGCTGAGATCATCCTGATCGTCGGCGCCGAGGGCGCCCGCGAGCACCTGCACCGCTGATCGACCGAAAGGACACGAGCGTGCCCATCACCGATCTGTTCCGCCTCGACGACCGCGTCGCGATCGTCACCGGCGCCTCGAGCGGCCTCGGCGTGGCGTTCGCGCGGGCGCTCGCCGAGGCGGGCGCCGACGTCGTGCTCGGAGCCCGTCGCGCCGATCGCCTCATCGAGACCGCCGCGCTCGTCGAGGCGGCGGGTCGAGCGGCGCTCTCGGTCCAGACCGACGTCGCGAACCCCCAGCAGTGCAACCGCCTGGTCAGCGAGGCGATCGAGCGGTTCGGGCGCGTCGACGTGCTCGTCAACAACGCCGGAATCGGTACCGCCGCCCCCGCGACCCACGAGACACCTGAGCAGTTCCGGAAGGTGATCGACATCAACCTCAACGGCAGCTACTGGATGGCGCAGGCGTGCGGCAGGGTGATGGCCCCGGGTTCGAGCATCGTCAACATCTCCTCGGTGCTCGGGATCACCACCGGAGGGCTCCCCCAGGCCGCCTACAGCTCCTCGAAGGCTGGGATCATCGGCCTCACCCGTGATCTCGCCCAGCAGTGGACCGGCCGCAAGGGGATCCGGGTCAATGCGCTTGCGCCTGGCTTCTTCCCCAGCGAGATGACCGATGCCTACGCGCCGGGCTACATCGAGGCGATGATGGCCCGCGTCCCCGCCGGGCGCGTCGGCACCGACGACGAGCTGGCGGCGGCCGTCGTCTTCCTTGCCTCTCCCGCCGCGGCCTACATCACCGGCCAGACCCTTCCGGTGGACGGCGGGCTGACGATTACCTGAGCACGAGCCGCCTCAGTCGGCGGCTTTGGCCTGGCTCTTGGAGGAGGAGTCCGAGGACTTGGAGTCCGAGGACTTCGAGGAGGA